>DATJWQ010000001.1:0-26080 GCA_035501175.1 Verrucomicrobiia bacterium
TCCTTAGTACGAGAGGACCGGGAACAACGCACCTCCAGTATTCCGGTTATTCTGTCAAGAGTAGCGCCGGGTAGCTGTGTGCGGAAACGATAAGCGCTGAAAGCATCTAAGCGCCAAGCGCCTCCCAAGATTACGTCTGACGGCCGCAAGGCCCTGAAGGCTCGGGGAAGACTACCCCGTTGATAGGCCGGGTGTGTAAACGCAGTAATGCGTGAGCTGACCGGTACTAATCAGCCGTGAGGCTTGATCACTTAAACTTTTCCTCGCCAGAGGCAAAGTCAGTGATTTAAACAAACCTCAGCCATTGTAGGCCCCGCTTCCTGTATGCAATTATCAGAGAACACTGTTCTTTCATAAGATATGAGAAGTTGTCGGTTGTTGGCTCTCCCCGCCGCTTCGGCGGATGAGGAGACGCCGGTCGCCGACGGCTTCGAAGATTTCCCGGTGGTCTTGCCGCAGTGGTCCCACCCGTTCCCATTCCGAACACGGACGTGAAACGCTGCAGGGCCGATGGTAGTGCCTGTATAGCTTGCGCGAGAGTAGGTCGCTGCCGGGGTAATTTCACAAAGCCCGCATTCAGCAATGAGTGCGGGCTTTTTGTGTTTGGGTTCGAAGATCACGTGGCTGATCGCGTCTTTGGGTACTGCCAGAATTGAAGAATCTGCAGGCTTGGTTTGAGATGCCCCACGAGAAGCGAGAATATGAGAATTGTAGATCTGCACCAAACCAATGAGCCGTGCTGGAATGGGCACGGCGTTGCTCGCCGAGGCGGAGGCGGATGTGAAGCGCCTTGGCGCCAAGGGGCTTGCCGCTTGGGGGAACACATTCCCCGACTGGATGCCGGTGGCTTGGCTCTTGAAACAAGGCTACGCCGAAGTTGAGCGGCGCGGAACACGCGTGCTGGTCTGGAAATCGTTCGGCCCGGACACCAAACCTCCCAACTGGCGCGTGCCTCGCAAGACCCCCATCCATGTCGCGGGGAAGGTGACGGTCACAGAGTTGTTCAGTCCGTGGTGCGGTGATGCTTGTGACTTCTACGAGCGCGTGGCGGAGCGCGTCAGGTCGCGCCAGGATCGGATCCGGTTCACCCAGATCGACACATCCGACCCGGCAACGCTGGAGGAGTGGGGCTTCAACAACACGGTGTTTGTGAATGACTGCCAAATCACCGGTGGCTTCGACCAGTTCGAAGAAGTGCTCGTGGAAGAACTGCGGCGAGCAGGGATTGTCTGATACAGTCGCTCGGCTTCGCCCGAAGAAATCTACCCCGCCATCAAACCGTCGCTACGGCACGGTGCTTTTGGTGAGTTTGACGAGCGTCTTCCACATTTGATCCGCGCTGTCACAGCCGAGGAGTTCCTTGCGGGCGTCGGTCGACTCGAAAGTGCGGACGAGTCCGGCGAGCAGGCGGAGGAAGAAGGCCGTCGCCGGCGTGGGGATGACGATGAAAAAGAAAATCTTGCTGAGATGCTCGTCCGCGGCGCCGAATTTGATGCCCTTCTCTTTCATTCCGACAGCGAACGCCAGTCCCCCGCCTTCGACATCGCGCACGTGCGGAAATGCCAGGCCGTGCTCGACCGCGGTGCTCACGATGGCTTCACGACGCAATGCCAACTCGGTCAGCGCCGCCGTATCTTCGACGAACCCGCCCTCACCAAGCGCTTTGGAGAGTTCGGCGATCACGCCTTCACGCGTCGAGGCTTCCAACCGCGGGATCATCAGGTTGGCCGCCGAAAACCGGGCGATGCCGGTCTCGACGGGACGATCGCCATCGTACTTCTTCTTCGGCTGCCGTGCGACGGTGTCGGGGAAATAGAGGAATCGTCCGCAATGCGGGCAGGTCTGCAGTTGTTCGCCGGCTTTCGTCGCATTGACGACCGCAGGCGGCACGGCGAGTCCGCACCGCGAACAGCTCCCGTGCGCCAGCGGAATGACCGCCAGCGGGTAGCGCTTTTGCAGACGGTCATAGCGCGCGGCGACATCTGGCGGCAACTGGCCGCGGATTTCCGCGATGGATTTCTCCAACTGGGCGAGCGGCATTTTCGAACTGGAAGCCTTTTGTTCTTCCTTGGCGAAATTGAGTTCCTGCAACTGGATTAGCTGATTCAAAACATTATTCATGGGTTTGTTGACCTGTCCGACAGTCACAACCGACTTTAGAACCTTTGCCATCGGTCGCCAATGAAAAAATTGCCTATCCGCAAGGAATCGCTTCCCCTTTGCGCTTTCAAGCGCTATCATCTGCCCCCCGTGACTGAGCCGCAGAAAGAGCCGGGCAGACTGACAATAGGCGACACGGTTCGTGTGGTCGGCAGTGTGTCGCAAGAGGGCACGCTGGCGCGGCTGACCGTGCGGAACGAGCAGGATTGCGACGTGGTGGAGGTGCGGGTCGATTTGATTGGCGCCTACGCGCGTCATTCCCCGGGGACTGAGCCCACCTGGCTGAAACACGCACAAGCCATTGAGGCCCGCGGCGTGCCGGTGGTGGTAACGGTCCGTCTCACCGCCGAGGGCGGAAAATGGATGCAACCGGACGAATTGCGGCTCCCGATATTTCAGGAAGCGCTGAGCCGTCTGGCGGCGGCTGACATTGAATTGCGTAGCGCGATCGTCGAACAAGTCTCCGAACTCGCCCGTCAGCACAAACGGGCATTGATTGTCTCCCACCATGATTTCAACCGGACACCGCCGTTGGAGGAGCTGCGAGTGATTGTCGACAAGGCGTCCCGTTACGGCACGGTGGTCAAGGTGGCGACGATCGTAAGAACCGAGGAGGACCTGGCGACGTTGCGGGCGCTGCTGGCGGAGAAGCGTCCGATGCCGTTGTGCCTGCTGGGCATGGGGCCGCTCGGCCTGCAAACACGCGTCGAGTTCCCAAAGCTCGGCTCCTGTCTCACGTACGGATATCTGGACCAACCCGTCGCGCCCGGCCAGGTGCCCGCTCGCGAGCTGATGCGCCAGTTGCACGGAAAATGACGGATCAAACCGGCCGTTTCGCCAGCCGCTTCGCTGCAATCTGACAGAACTTCCGCGAAAGGTCGATATGGATGAAGTGTCGGCCCGTTTTCTTCGCCACAACGGCTACAGTTCCCGTCCCACCGAACGGATCCAGCACGACGTTGCCGCGATAGCTGTAGAATTTGATCAAGCGATAGATCAATTCTTCCGGGAATGGCGCGGGATGACCCTTGTTTCCCTCCAACGTCCACGTGCCCCTGGAGAAGATGAGGACGTATTCCCATCTCGGAATGATGTGCGGATTGCGCGGGCTTTTCCACGAGCCCCAGGCGGTGCGGCGGCGCATGGTCTGCTTGTTCCAGATGATCTCCGTCCGCATGATTAAGCCGAGCTGCCGAAGCTGGCGCGCCATGTCGTAATGAATCGGCCGGAAATCTTTAATGCGGGTTGGGGCAATGTTGAGAGCGAACCGACCGCCCTCGACGAGGATTCGGTAAAGCTCACACCAGACCGGCAGAGTCCATGCGAGATCCTTATCGTATGACATCCGGTCGTCGCGACCGTCGCAAGCGAGCCCGACATTGTAGGGCCGAGACGTGATGGCGAGATGGACGCTCTCCCGCGGAAGGCGCTTCAACTGTTCCCGACAATCCCCGCACCGAATCTGGTCGATTTGAAGCCGTGTCTTCACGGCTGCTTTACACCGCAATCCATTGGAGGCCGGAAGCGGAATCTGCTACAGTAAACCCGTGAAGAATCTGGTGTTGGTCGGATTCATGGGCAGCGGCAAAACGGACGCAGGCAAGGTTGCGGCGAAGCGTCTGGGCATGGCATTCGTTGACATGGACGCAATCATCGAAGTGCGTCTCGGGCAAACCATCTCGCAGGTGTTTGAGGCGAAGGGCGAACCGTTTTTCCGTGAGCAAGAGCGCGCTCTCGTGCGCGAACTGTCCGCGAAGATGGGGCAAGTGATTGCCACGGGCGGGGGGATCGTGCTGGATGCCGGCAATCTCCGCGAGTTCGAGCGCACGGGAGTCGTGGTGTGCTGTTGGGTGGATGCCCGGGTGGCTTACGAGCGGACGAAGCATGCGCGGCATCGGCCGTTGCTCGAAGCTGATGCAGATCGCCTCGCCCGCGTCGAGTCGCTGTTACGCGTGCGCGAACCGTTGTACAAGGCGATCCCATTGCGCGTCGACACGTCGGCCATGAGCGTGGAACAGCAGGCCAATGAACTCATCCGCATCTACAAGCAACAGGCTGGCGGCTGAGGTTAAGGCTCGCGCCTGCGATCTCGGGTTCGATCTCGTTGGCGTCACTACCGCGCAACCGCCCGCACACGCGATGCAGTTTCGGCAGTGGCTTGCATCAGGGTTTCACGGCGAGATGGGCTACATGGCGAGGAACGCCGAGAAACGCGTTGATCCCGCCAAAATACTGGCTGACGCGCGGTCGCTCGTGGTGGTCGGGCTGAATTATTACAGCGAATCGCCGCGTAAGTGCACGCGGCCTGCAAATGGACGCATTGCTCGCTACGCGTGGGGGACGCGCGACTATCACGACGTGATGGGCGAGAAGCTGAGGCGGCTGGCAGCGGACATTGACCAATGCGGCGAGCCGGGAACGAGGTCCCTTTGGTATGTGGACACCGGGCCAATTCTTGAGCGGGACCTGGCACAACGGGCGGGGATCGGATTCATCGGCAAGCACACGAATCTCATCAGCCGCCGGCTCGGCAACTGGATTCTCCTGGGCGAAGTGTTGACCAATCTTGATCTTGCATCCGATACTCCGGAGCGCGAGTACTGCGGAACATGCCGACGATGCATCGATGTGTGTCCCACACGCGCGATTGTCGCGCCGTACCAACTCGACGCGCGGTTGTGCATCAGTTATCTGACGATCGAACTGAAGGGCTCGATTCCCACCGAACTGCGACCGCTAATTGGCGACCACGTATTCGGCTGCGATGATTGCCTCGAAGTCTGCCCATGGAACCGATTTGCGAAGTTATCTCCGGTACGCGAGTTTCAGCGTCGCGAGATACCGCCACTGGCAGAGTTTCTTGCATGGGACGAACAGCGGTTTTGTGATTTCTTCCACGACAACCCGGTTTATCGCATCAAACGTCGCGGTTTCCTCCGTAACGTATGCGTTGTGCTCGGCAATGTGGGCGACAGATCGGTGTTACCTTCCCTGGAGCGAGCATCCCTGGATGCCGAACCCCTTGTACGCGAGCACGCTGCATGGGCCATTGAAAGAATCCGAACGCGCTGATAGTCTGGTTTCGTCGTGACCGACCAGCCAACAACGCCGAGGCGAGCGTGGAAGACAGCGCAGTGGATAACGTTGGCAATCATCTTCGTGATCTTGTTTGCTGTGGTTTGTGGTGGTTTGCCGGCCGCCCGAGAAAAGGCGCGCCGGGCTAACTGCTTGAGCAACCTGCACTGCTGCACACTCGCGTTCGCGATGTATGCCGATGAGTATCAGGGACGGTGTCCGGTCGACGAGCACGTAACGCTAATCGGAAGCTATCGACTTCTTTCAAACTTCGTCACTTCGGCAAGAACCTATTTTTGTCCAAGTGATATGCGTCCCGGAGCAAGGTTTCAGATGGACTACGCGAAGCTAACGACCCGGAATGTCAGCTATTCGTATGTTCCAAATCTGATGTGGAATGACGGCAGGACAAACATGATTCTGTGGCTGGACCGCATCGACACAACTGAGCGCGGTAGCAAGTGGCTCGCCGACAGCAATCACGGGCGCGCGGGCGGCAACGTTGCGTTCAAAGACGGCCACGCGGGCTTCTTCGCGGAGCTGCCTTGTCCCCTTCAAGACAAGGATGGCAACCTTGTTGTGCTGAGTCCGTAACGGCCATTGATTAGGTTCAGAGCCGCAATTCGGCATAAAGTCTGCTGGTTTATGGGCATTTGGGGGAACAAA
This sequence comes from Verrucomicrobiia bacterium, assembly GCA_035501175.1. Lineage (GTDB taxonomy): Bacteria > Verrucomicrobiota > Verrucomicrobiia > Palsa-1439 > Palsa-1439 > Palsa-1439. Next base: position 5,902 of record DATJWQ010000001.1, read on the forward strand.
TGCTCGTCATTTATGGCATAACCATTTTTATCGGCGCGGCCCTGCTGTTCATTGTGCAACCGATGGTCGGACGGATGGTGCTGCCGTTGCTGGGCGGATCACCGGCGGTGTGGAACACCGCGATGGCGTTTTACCAGGCCGTGCTTTTGGCCGGATACGCGTATGCGCATTTCACGACGCGCTGGCTCGGCATCCGCCGTCAGGCGATGTTGCACGCGGTAATGTTATTGGTGCCGTTTCTGGTCATGCCCGTGGTGATCCCGCACGACTGGACGCCGCCGACGATGCACAACCCGATCCCGTGGTTGCTGGCGGTACTGGCGATGACAGTCGGCATACCGTTCTTCGTTGTGTCGGCCACGAGTCCGCTGTTGCAGCGATGGTTCTCGACGAGCGGACACCGCGCGGCGGCCGACCCGTACTTTCTGTATGCGGCAAGCAATTGCGGCAGCCTCCTGGCGCTGGTCATTTACCCGGCGTTCATTGAGCCACACCTGCGACTGAGCGAGCAAAGCATGTGGTGGTTGGTGGGCTACGATTTGTTGGCCGGTCTGACCGCGGTGTGCGGATTGTGGATCACTCGCAAACTGCGCTTGTCCGGCGCGAAGGAATTCGCGCCTGGCGCGGCGCGGGTTGAGATCTCCAGCGAACCGCCAACGCCGCGCCGCCGGTGGCGGTGGGTCATACTGGCGTTTGTGCCGTGCAGTCTCATGTTGAGCGTGACGACCTACATTACGTCAGAGGTCGCGCCGATCCCGTTGCTGTGGGTGATTCCGTTGGGGATTTACCTGCTGGCGTTTGTCTTCGTGTTCGCCCGACGGCGGCTGTTGCCGCGTCGCTGGATCGCGCGAGCGCTGCCGGTCGCCGTGGCTGCCGTGGTGGCCACGCTGATCGCACGCGTGGTACACCCGATTGGATGGCTGATTGCGCTGCATCTGACGTGTTTGTTCATCGTATCGATGGCGTGCCTCGGTGAATTGGCCGACGACCGTCCCTCCACGACATACCTGACCGAGTTTTATCTGTGGTTGTCGGCCGGCGGTGTGCTGGGCGGGATCTTCAATGCAATCGTGGCGCCGATGATTTTCTCGACGGTTGTGGAGTATCCGCTGACGCTGGTGCTGGCCTGCCTGCTGATGCCGAATTGGACATCTGCGCCGGTCGCGCGCCGTCAGCGTGTGCTCGATTTCGCATTGCCACTCCTGATCGGCCTGGTCGCGGCAAACCTGCTGCACCTTTTGCGCGGCGGAACGTCATGGTCGGTGGCGGTTATGATGGTGGTGACCTACGGTGTGCCGACCGCATTGTGCCTGCTTCTCGTGCGGCGGTCGTTACGGTTCGCGCTGGCGTTGGCGGCGGTGCTGATCGCGTGTGCGGTCGTGCCCGGGTATGCGGACCGCACACTGCTTGTCGAACGAAACTTTTTCGGCATCCACCGCATCAGTCTGGATCCACGCGGGCAATACCATTGGTTGACGCACGGGAACACGATTCACGGTATTCAGCATATCGACCCTCGCCAGCGGGATGAGCCGCTCTCCTATTTCACGAAGGGAGGCCCGTTCGGGCAGGCATTCGCGACGCTGGATGACTCGCTGAAGCAACGCGTGGGCGTGATCGGCCTGGGAGCCGGATCCCTGGCAGCGTACGCGCAACGTGGCGAGCAGTGGACATTCTACGAGATTGATCCGGAGGTGAAGGAAATCGCGGAGGACCCGCGGTACTTCACGTTTTTGCATGATTCTCCGGCGGACCTGAAAGTGGTGATGGGAGACGCGCGGCTGTCGTTGCAGCGGGCGCCGGACGGGCAGTATGGCGTGTTGGTGCTGGACGCGTATACGTCGGACACGATTCCGCTGCACTTGATCACTGGGGAGGCTGTGGCGCTGTACCTGCGCAAGCTGTCCCCGGACGGGGTACTGATTTTCCACATTTCGAATCGCCATCTTCGGCTCGAGCGCGTGCTGGGGGCGCTGGCGCAGAACGCAGATCTGTCGTGTCTCATCCAGAACGAATCGGGCGGCGGCGAGGATGAGTTGTTGACGACCGGCAGGATCCCGTCGAAATGGATGGTGATGGCGCGACGACCGGAAACGCTGGCGCGATTGGGCCACGACTCGCGCTGGCAGCGTCCTCCGCCGCATCTTCGGGCGCGATTGTGGACGGACGATTACGCAAGCGTGTTCAGCGTCTTCATCTGGCGGTGAACGGGCGTTGCGACCGGCCTTTACAGGCCAGTGGTCTTTCCGTAGGGTGTAGACGGATTCCCACGAATGAAATCCGCCCGGAACCACTCACGGCGTCTCACTCTCATCTGGCTCGGACTGCTGGGACTGGCCGTGGCAGTGCGGGGGTATCATCTGACGGGATTTCTGGTCAGCAACGACGAAGCCCACTGGCTGCTGTACGCGCTGAACGAGCGGTTGTTGTTTGAGCCTCTGCGGAACTCCTATCCACGCCCGGATTTGTTGTTTGCGCTTCTCGTATCGGCGACGGCGAAAGTCTTCGGGCCGAACGAGCTTGCTTTGCGGGTGTGGCCGATGGTTGCCGGCTCGCTTTCGTTGTTTCCGTTGGGAGCGTTGATTTCGCGGATTACCGATGACTCCAAGGCGGGCCGACTCGCGGCGGCGTTCGCGGCCGTGTTACCGTTGCATGTCTACTTTTCCGCAACGGGAACACCTGACACGATTGCATTGTTCCTGGGCTTGTGCGCCTTGGTGTTCATGATGCGTGCGCGAGAATCCAGGACCGCTCGCCATTTCGTGGTCATGGGAATTTTCATGACATCAGCTCTCCTGACGAAGGCGACAGCGATTTATGGATGGGGATTCATGGCAGCGGCAGGCGTGTTCTTGTTCGAGGAGCGAAAAGCCCGTCGATGGTTTTACGGATCTCTGATTCTTGCCGCCGCGCCCCTCCTGATTGTGGCTGCCGCGATGTACGGGCACAGCGGCACCTTGAGTTTTTTCGGCGAGCCGGGGGTGACCGAGAAGTTCGGCTTTACGATGGCCGCGCTGTGGCTGGAGCTGCGGTATTTGACGGGGTTCTATGAGGCGCTGTTGTTCGTGGCGGCCATCGGCGTGGCACTGGTGATCGGACGCGCGGGACGAGATCGAGCCAGGAACAACCTTCTGCTGGTATGGCTGCTGCCATTCGTCAATCTCATGGTGACCCCCGTGTTTCGCGCCGGGCGCGCCGAGATGTTGTGGCTCATTCCGAGCGTGTGTTTGTTTGCTGCGGTGGCGGTACGTTCGTTGCGCGGGATGTGGGGCCGGTGCTGCGCGGGTGTGTTGTTCGCGATGCTGTTGGCGGGTTCGCTCTTTGGCGTGCCGTTACCGTATCCAGGCCGGGGAAAGGCCGCGAGCGATTATACGACTGCCGTGCTAGACCGGCCCGTTGGCTGGCCGTCCCGCGACACGGCGCGGTGGCTAAGGTCGCACACTTCTGCTGACGACACGATCCTGTTTACCGGCTACACGTTCACGGACCCGATGCTGTTGAATCTGAGCCGGGATCGACACGTGATTCCGAATGGCGGTGAAAGCTGGGAACTACTGCGCGACCCGACGAATCGGGTTCATTATGTTGTGTTCACGCATGACTACCATGCATACGTACCGCTGCTGGCCCGGTATGCCGACACTCACTTTACGAAGGAGGCGGACGCACAATTCCCGGGCTACCACATCTATGATTGCCAAAAGGGAGGGCAGTTCGTCGCGTATGCCGATGCGTACGACAGCGGCGCGCGGTATGTGCGGGACGGGCTTGAGTTCCTGAAGGAGCACCAGTTGGAGCAAGCGGCGGCGGCGTTTGAGAAGGCCCGGCAGATCAATCCGAACGAGCCGGTTAGCAACGCGAATCTGGCGTTGCTTTATTTTCAATTGGGACGCGATGCGGACGGCCTTGCGCAGTGCCAACGCAATATTGATTCCCATATCGCACCGGCGCTCAGCTACGGCGTGCTGGGTCAAATCCGGGAACGACAGGGCGACCTGGCGGCGGCGCAGGCGGCTTACGAGCAATCGCTGGCTTTGGATCCGCGTAACGAGACGACGGCCCGGTTGCTTGCGCACCTGAAAGCACGATTCTCCTCCCACGATCCCGTAAAGTGATCCGAGCTGCTGATCTCTATTGATCGCGTTGGCTCTGTGATTTGTCCGTCAAGCCGGCGGACATGAATTGCTGGCGGAACAATTCGCGGTGGGTGCGTTTGGAGATCCGTCGGACAAGGAGCAGGTCCCAGAGGGCGATGCTAATGGCGGCGATGGTAAGCAACATGCACCATGTCCAGTAGACGAGGAACCGCGGGCCTTGAAGCAGGTTGGCGAGGACGGTCGAGCCGAGGACGACCATGAAGGCGCAGACGGTGAGCAGGATGGCGCCGATGATGCGCAGGGCAATATGCCAGCGGGCAAGGGGCAGCTTTTCGCGATGCGTGTTCATCTCCTCGGAGCACGGCGACCGGGCGGCCACGTCACCAGCCATACGACAGCGCGCACTCGTGACGAGCCACCGCGCTCCGCAGACCATTATACAATGACCTGTTCGGTCTGGGAATCGAAGAAATGGCTTTTGCGCATGTCGAAAGCCATATCGAGCTTCTGGCCGACGTCGACCTTCTGGTGCGGGTTGACGCGCGCGACGAACGAGTGGCTGCCGGTGTTCAGGTACAGATAAATCTCGGCGCCCATCGGCTCGACGACCTCGACGGTGGCGGCGGCGGTCTGGTCGGGGTTGGCGAACGAGGCGTGCGCCTTCTCGTTGATGTCCTCGGGACGCGAGCCGAACACGACAGCCTTTCCGATGTAGCCCGTGAGTTTGCCGGTCACGTCATCATTCAGCCGCAGAGAGAAACCCTTGCTGCTGCCGCTGGCGGGTTGTTCGACGAACCACGGTGCGCCCTGCTGCTGGGCGATGGTCCCCTTGAAGAAATTCATCGGCGGTGATCCGATGAAGCCGGCGACGAACATGTTTTGGGGATTGTTGTAGAGGGAGATCGGATCATCGACCTGCTGGATGAGGCCGTCCTTCATGACAACGATGCGGTCGCCCATGGTCATGGCTTCAACCTGGTCGTGGGTGACGTAGATCATCGTGGATTTCAGACGGTCGTGGAGCTTGGAAATTTCGGCGCGCATCTGCACGCGCATCTTGGCGTCCAGATTCGAGAGCGGCTCGTCAAAGAGAAAGGCTTTCGGTTTGCGCACGATCGCGCGACCGACAGCGACACGCTGGCGCTGACCGCCGGAGAGCGCCTTGGGCTTGCGCTGGAGCTGTTCGTCGGTAATGCCAAGGATTTGGGCGGCGTCGCGGACACGCTGATCGATCTCGGCCTTCGGGTATTTGCGGAGCATGAGGCCAAATGCCATGTTTTTGTACACGGTCATGTGTGGGTAGAGCGCGTAATTCTGGAAGACCATGGCGATATCGCGGTCTTTGGGGGGCACATCGTTGACGCGTTTGCCATCGATGAGGATCGTGCCGCTGGAGATTTCTTCCAAACCGGCGACCATGCGGAGGGTGGTGGACTTGCCGCAGCCCGACGGACCGACGAGCACGACAAATTCCTGGTCACTGATTTCGAGGCTGGCGTTATCAACCGCTTTGACGCCGCCGGGGTACATCTTGGACACATTTTCGAGGACAACCTTTGCCATAGTGGATCACTTTCCCCTGGAACAGAACTCGGTACCACCTCTTGTAACAAAGCTCGTGCCTGTGTGTCAAACGAGCGTTTTGGCGTGAATCGACGGGAAGGTTGCTCCGGGGAATCGCGCAGAACCAGACTGCGGCGCCGCCGACGATGGCATTACTGAATGGATGCCGCAACGCGCGGGTACCGGATTTGCGAGATATCGAGGGGCAAATACCGCGGGGCTTTCTCGATGTCCGTTCTCGTTGCGCTGGTTTGCGCGCGTGTTGCCAATGCGTCTCCAATGATCAAAGCCATGGAGAGCATCTCCTGCCATTGATGTCATTTCGTCCACATTTCCCGCCGTCTCTGCCGTTGCAGGTCGGACCTCACATGCGCCGGGATTGTAATCGAACCGGGGAGACATTCAAGACATCAAGGTGAACGTAACAGCATTGTAACTTCGACCGGCTGCGGAGGCGATTTTGGACTTGCCTTGAGGACCGACAGAGGCGCAACTTGAGGGTCGTTTCACCCCGTCGAGGCTAAGGAGAAAGGCGATGAGAAACGTTGCCTTGGCAGTGCTCGTGTGTATTTGCCCGCTTCTCGTGGCGCGCGGAGAATCCATCATTACTCTCAAGTCAGGAGCGGTATTGCAGGGTGATATTGTTTCCGACACGAACGATGTGGTCCAAATCCGGGCTTATTCCCATAATCACACGATTTCGTCGCTGCGGGACGTGGCCCGGTCGGATATTCAGGGCATTTATCTTGAGACAACGGCGGAAGTAGCCGAGCGGACGGATTACGAAGCAGTATCGAAGTTTCAACTTGATCCGAATCAGGAGCAATCCATCGAATGGTATAACCAATGGATCGGCGTGTTTCAGAAGTTCCTCGACAGCTATCCTGCTTCTGACAAGGCCAACGCGGTTCGGCAGTATATTGAGCTATGCCAGACGGAGAGTCAGAACGTGGCGGATGGCAAGGTCAAATTTGCCGGCAAATGGATGACGGCAAAAGAAAAGCGGGTTCAAGTGGCGCAGGCAGCCATCGAATCGCTCAAAGCAAGATTAGCTGATTTTCAGCGACAAAGAGCCAAACTGACGGAGAATCTCGGCGTGGCGCAGGGGAATTTGGCCGGAGCACAGCAAAAGCTGCAGTCCCTGCAGGACGTCCAAGTGCCGATTAATCAGACGGCGACCAGCAGTGGAATCAGGCGGGACTCGACGGGCCGCATCATCTCCGCGCCGGTACAAACGAGGCAGCAATTCACCGGTGCATATCAGACCGTTCCAAATTCGGAGAAACCAGCGGTGCTCAGCCAAATTCAATTCTATCAACAACAGGTTGGGCAAGGGCAGGCGATGTTGGCAAGTCTCGATCCTCAGATTGCCGATGTCCAACAAGTTCAAATCCCAAGAGCGGAACAAGCCTATCGTATGGCCGTTGCCCAATTGCACGAGGTTCCCAGGCCGGTTGTTGCGAATGTTGAACAACCCGCTCCTCCTCCGCCACCGCCGCCCCCGCCGCCGGCTGAAGTATCAACTCCTCCTACAGTTGCGGCGCCAGTGCAACCATGGTTTGTGCGTAACTGGTACTGGATCGTCTTTGGGAGCGTGGGAATCTTGGCGCTTGCTGGCCTTGTGTCGATGCCCTTACTCAAACGCAGGGCCGTGCAGCTTGAGGCGCTTGAGGAACAGCAGAACCAGCAGCGGCGGTTCATGTACGAGCAACTCCGGAAGATCTTTGAGAGAATCTTCGTCGAAGGACAACGGCCGGCCGGCAAGTACAAGCCCGAAGGCGAGGTTGTTCCGCTTGGACAGGGTGAGGACGCGTCAGGCGGGGGACGGTGGTTTGTTGTTGGGCCCGAGTATATTTGGGCTGTCCATAATAACGGGAGAGACGACGATAATTGGGCCTTGAATAACGTGGTTACGGATGGTCATGGCGCCATCGGAGCGTATGTTGCTGCGGACGAAGAGTTGGTTAAGTCGGTCCGCCGGCTCGCCGGCCAGGCAAGTTGAAGCCAGACTCATCCAGTTGGCAGGTCATTGAGGCAAAGCCAAGGGCTTTTCTCGGTCCGTCTTCGAACATTCCGATTTCATCAACGCGGGGGCAGATGGTATAGTCGCGGCCGGGGATGAAGGAACAACTCGAAATCTGGCCGGCGTACAGACGGCTGCTGGGGTACGTGAAACCGTACCAGGCGCGGTTGGCGCTGGGCATTGGGCTGGGCGTGGCGTACAGCGGCGCCAATGCGGCCGTGCTGGGCGTGGTGAAGGTGGTGTGGGCGGGAGTGTTCGAGCATGGAGGGGGAACGATGGGTTGGGCCCAAGCGTTGGCGTACGCGGGGCTGTTGCCGCTGGTGATGATCGTACGCGGGACGTGCGATTTCGGCACGACATATCTGATGAACTGGGTTGGCGGGCGGGTGGTGAACGACTTGCGCGGAATTTTCTTTGAGCATCTGCAGACGTTGTCGCTGGATTACTTTACCGAGACGCAGACGGGTGAGCTGATTTCCCGGGCAACGAACGATGTCGGCGCGCTGCAAAACTCGATCACGGTGGTCGTGGCGGACATTGTCAAGCAGCCGTGCACGCTGCTCGGGGTGCTGGCCGGCATGCTGAAGATCGACTGGAGGCTGACGCTGGTTACGCTGGTGCTGTTCCCGTTGTGCCTGGTGCCGATCACGGTGTACGGAAGGAGGATTCGACGGGCGGCGCGGCCGATGCAGGAACATCAGGCGTCGCTGGTGTCGGTGATGCATGAGGCGCTGGTGGGGATGCGGGTGGTGAAGGCCTTCGGGATGGAGGCGCGCGAGGCGGAAGATTTTCGAAAATTGTGCCGGAGTTTTTTCAGTCAACGCATGCGGATCATCCGGGCGAAGGCGATCTCGACACCGCTTATTGAGATGATTTCCGGCGTGGCCGCGGCGTTTATCTTTTTGTATGCGTATCGGACGGGAATGCCGGCGAGCACGTTAATCGCGATGGCGGTGGGCATGTTTTTGATGTACGAGCCGGTGAAAAAACTCAGCGCCGTACGGATGCAATTGCAAGAGAGCGTCAGTGCGGCGCAGCGGGTGTTCCAGGTGCTGGATACGAAGCCGACGGTAGTGGAGCGCCCGCACGCGCGTGAGCTGAAGCCGCTGCAGCGTTCCATCCGGTTCGAGAACGTGAGTTTCTCATATGGCGAGAACGGCGCGGCACTGGAGTGCGTGAACGTCGAGGTGCCGGCGGGATCAGTGGTGGCGGTGGTGGGATCGAGCGGCGCGGGGAAGACGACATTGTTCAACCTGGTACCCCGATTTTACGATCCGACGAGCGGCGCAGTGAGAATCGACGGCGTGGACATTCGCGAAGGGACATTCAAATCGTTGCGAAATCAGATCGGGGTGGTCACACAAGAGACATTTCTCTTCAACGACACCGTGGCGAACAACATTGCCTACGGGAAGCCGGGGGCGACACGCGAGGAAATCGTCGATGCTGCGAAGCGCGCGCACGCGCATGATTTTATTATGCAGACGCCCAAGCAGTACGACACGGTGATCGGGGAGGCGGGGATGAAATTGTCGGGTGGGCAACGTCAACGTCTGGCGATCGCGCGGGCGGTGTTGAAGAATCCGCCGATCCTACTGCTGGATGAAGCGACGAGCGCGCTGGACACGGAGAGCGAGCGGGTCGTGCAGGCGGCGCTGGATGACCTGATGTGGGGAGACGGCAAGCGGCGGAAGCAACACACGATGCTCGTGATCGCCCATCGGCTATCGACCGTGCAACACGCGGACCGGATCATCGTGCTGGATAAGGGGCATGTGGTGGAGGAAGGGTCGCACGATCAGCTTCTCGCGCGGGGTGGGGTGTACAAGCGGCTGCACGATTTGCAGTTTCAGGCGTGAGTACGGGAAGCGTTAAGACCGTTGGAATGGGTGAAGTCGGCAAGACTGCGTAACTCTAATCTCGCCTGATTCAAGTCCCGCCTGGCGAACCTCCGCTGAGGCCATGGGCTGGCGAGGCCCAGAATTATAAGGGCTCTGGGAGGTTTTTGTGCTTACTTTCGGACTCTCTAAGGGGTGTAACAGGGTTCGGAAAGTTGACCATTTCGTATGCATCAGGTGGGAGATGATTAGGGAGTTTTTCGAGCTTCCGTCAGCTGCCGAAGCGTTCGTTCTAGTCACGATGGTCGGTGTTGCAGTCTTCGTCGTCGGTTTTCCCATTGCCTTTTAGGGCAGCAGACCTCGGAAGTTCACACCGCAAGTTTCGTAAGTCGTCCGAAACGCGGAGCCAGCCTCGGTCTCACAGAATCACGGTGTTACGCAAGGGGTGGCGCCGTAATCGCTTTCCGCAAGCCGTCTGATAGCCTTACTTTGCTTGAGGCGGTGAGCTGCTCGCCAACAGCCACTGCGCCAGGTTCATTGCCGCCTTGCGGTTTTCGATGGTCAGGTTCGGAGAGGTAACGTCGATGTACTCGTTGTAAAGCCACGGGTCGCCGACAGCAAAGACGAGGCCCTTGCCGAATTGCGCAGTCGCCATGATGATGTCGGTGCCCTCGCCGTGCTGCCTGGGGGCAATCAACAGAGGCTTGGCGGGCGTCTTCACCCCCAACGTGCAGATTTCCTTCATGTAAATCATTTTCACATCCTTGAACAGCGGATGATCCGGAAATAGCGCTGACGAGAATGTTCCCGGGCTCCGATCGTTCTTGTCGGGCACCTCATTCCGCAGGTCGTCATTGAACGTGATCCCGAACCGCTGGGAGAGCTGGTTGAGATGTTCGAACTCACAATTGTTCTTGTCGTTGGCGAACAGCGCCAGCACGCCGCCATCCTTGACCCATGAGGCGACCGCGTCGATGTCGGCGGGTTGGATGTAGTTGGGTTTGCCGCCGGCGGCTTTGGCCGGAGTGTTCGGGTTGACGATAATGTAAACGGAGAACTTGCGGAGATCGCTCAGGGTCGGCGCCTTTTCCAGGGAGGTGAGCGTCGCACCGTATTGTCGCCAGACCTCGCCAAACTTCGAGTACCCCGAATTCGCCGTGTCCTCCCAGAGATAGTGGAATGCTTTCCCATCGTGCTCCTGATGATTGAAGAAATGATCGAGCCCCACTACCTTGCCGCTTCCGACCGTTTCCTGGGCTGCCAATCGGCTCGAGATCGGGCCGGCCAGCAGACAAACCAACGTCACAACACTTACAAACGCTTTTCGCATGGTGTCATCTCCTCGTGTTCATTCGGCTTTGATGGGCTTGACGATGAAATAGAGGAAGGGATGACTGACCTCGGTGAACTGATGGGGTAGCCCCGCCGGAATGATGATCACGTCGCCCTTCTTAAGGTGGTGCGTGACTCCGCCCGTGATGGTCGTGCCGAGAAGTTGGCCCGGGCTAACAATCTTCGCGTCGGCGCACGCGCCGCCGGTGACGAATGTCGCCGTGCCATCGACGATGTAAAACACATCCGTTTCGTAGACATGGATTTCCACGCGGCCGGGTAGCTCGCGTCGACCAGCAATGACCTTGTATCCCGGGGTCTGGACCAATGGTTGGCCCTTGTTGAACGCGGCGGCAACCGTTGCGCTGTCAAAGCAGGTCGCCGGGACTGCGGACAGCTGCGCGTTTGTGGATGCGGCGGCGGCATCGGCAACATCGAGCGGGCGCTTCTGCGCGTCCTGGGCGCGGATCGGGGTCACGACGACGGCCAAGAGGGCAATGCTGACGAATATTCTCATCGAACGCTCCTTTCAGAGTTGGCCGCGATTCTATTCGATTTGTCCTCGATCAGGCAAGAGGCGGAACCGCCCGCCATCGCATCCGTACGGTTCGAGTTCTGCTCGGGAGGAATTGCGGAATCAAAGTCTCCGGGCTATTGTTCCGACTCATCCGAATAGACCCGTAAAGCGAGATCGGCTCCAAAGATGACCGAAGGCAAGTCAGATGGTGGCGTAGCGGTTCCGGCGAGGAAAAAGCCCACTGGGAGGCAGCGTGGAGTTCTCAGCCTCATGTGCCTGATCGTAATTGTGATTTACATGGGCGCGGTGCAATCGGGCGTGTGGGAGGCATTGAGCACGAATGGGGCTGAGAGTTACTACAATTTGTTGGCGCAGGGCTTCCACACCGGTCAACTTAGCCTGAAGAAAGACGTGCCCGTAGGGTTCAGAAAACTGGCCGACCCGTACGATCCGGTTGCCAATGCCCGTTACCGGGCTTACCCCTACCGATTGCACGACCTGAGTTATTACAAGGGACAACTCTACCTGTACTTCGGGATCACGCCCGCCGTGATGCTGTTCTGGCCGTTCGTCGCGGCGACGGGCCGGTGCGTGTTTGAACGGCAGGCGGCAGTCATCTTCGATGGTATTGGTTTTTTGATCAGCGTGGGTTTAGTCCACGCGATGTGGCGACGTTATTTTGCCGAAGTGAGCTCAGGTGTGGTGGCGGGGTGCGTGCTGGCGCTCGGTTTGGCAACGGGCGCGCCGGTGATGTTGACGCGGTGCGAAGTTTACGAGGTGGCCATCAGTTGCGGGTACATGTTCACGATGCTGGCGCTCGCGGCGATTTGGTGTGCGTTGCATAAGCCCGAGCAGAGGTGCCGGTGGCTGGCGGCAGCGAGTCTGGCTTACGGACTGGCCGTGGGGGCGCGACCATCGTTGTTGTTCGGAGGCGTGGTGCTACTGGTGCCGGCGGCACAAGCGTGGCGAGAGCGGCGCAACGTCAGGGGGGCGTTGTGGGCGGCGCTCGGACCGATCGGGGTCATCGGGGTGGGGCTGATGGCCTACAACACATTGAGATTCGATAATCCCTTCGAGTTCGGTTGGCACTACCAGCTGGCCATTCGACAGCAGGTGACGGGTGACTACTTCCGTCTGCGATATCTGTGGTTTAACTCATGGATCTATCTTCTGGCGCCGGTCCACTGGAGCGCACAATTCCCATTCGTGGACAGCCTGACAACATTGCCGCCGGTGAATGGTGGTCATCGGTGGGTGGAGCGAACCTTTGGCGTGTTGATCAACACGCCCGTGGTGGGGCTGGCGCTGGCCGCACCGCTGGCGTGGCGGGGTCGGCCAGGGCGAGAAACGTCGAGTTTGCGCTGGTTCGTAATGGGCGCTGGCGTGCTGCTTGCAACTTGTGCTGTGAGCGTTTCGTTGTTGCCCGACGCCTACCTGCGCTATGAAGCGGAGTTCCTGCCCGCGTTGGTGTTCGTGGCAGTCGTAGGGATCCTCGGATTGGAGCGGGTCGCGTCCAGTCACTCATTACGGCGAAAGATGATCCGTTCGAGCTGGTGCCTGGTGCTGGCGTATTCAGTGGCGTTTAATCTCTTGGCAAGCGTTGAGCAATGTGCCGTGGCGCACAACAGCTTTGGGATCGGGCTGGTTCAGTTGGGTCGGCTGGACGATGCAATCGGGCAATACGAGCGGGCGTTGCAGATCAAACCCGATTTTGCCGAGGCACAGAATAACTTGGGGAACGTCCTGGCTCAACTGGGTTCCTTGCGGGAAGCGGTCGCGCACTACGAACAAGCGATCCGGCTCAAAACGGATTACGCCGAGGGGCACAACGACCTCGCTGTGGCCCTGATGGGACTGGGCAGGTTCGAGGAGGCGATCGCCCACGGCGAGGAAGCGGTGCGGATCGAGCCGGATTACGTCGAGGCGCAATTCAATTTGGGGTTGGCGTTGGAAAAGGCGGGACGGACGACGGAGGCGATCGGGCACTATCGGACGGCGCTGAAGCTCGAACCGGACTTGATCGCAGCGAACAAGGCGCTGGTGAGACTGAAGGACGGACAGTAGAAGGTGGTCGGCAAAGGGTTTCCCGGCTGCAAATCCTGGTCCGACGCCCCAGGCGGTGGCGGATTATCGGAATCGGTGTATAGTGGTCGCGGCGGATCGCAGAAAACGGAATTCAGACCTGGAGGCCAACATGTCTCTTCGACCGATCAAACGACTGATCAAGGCCAAGCCGACGATGGAGGGTGCAGGGGTACATTTGCGTCGCGCGTTCGGCTTTGGCAACACGACCGAGACCGACCCGTTTCTGTTGCTGGATGATTTCCGCAACGACATACCCGAGGACTATCTGGCGGGTTTCCCGTGGCATCCGCATCGGGGGATCGAGACGATCACGTACGTATTGGCGGGGAACGTGGAGCATGGTGACAGCATCGGGAATCGGGGTGTGATTGCGGCGGGAGACGTGCAATGGATGACCGCGGGGCGGGGAATCATTCACCAGGAGATGCCGAAGGGCGACGTGGAAGGGCGGATGCATGGGTTTCAATTGTGGGCGAACCTGCCGTCATCGTTGAAGATGACGGCACCGCACTATCAGGAGGTGAAGGCTGCGGAGATTCCGCAGATCACGGACGACGACGGCACTCACGTGCGACTGGTGTGCGGGAGTTTCTGGGGGAAGAAGGGACCTGTAGATGGGATCGCGGCGGACCCGATTTACCTGGATGTGTCGGTGCCGCCGGGGCGAAGGAAGGTGCTGCCCGTTGACACATCACGACATGCGTTCGCATACGTATTCGCAGGGAGCGGAAAGTTCTGCAACGCATCGGGGCCGCTGGCGGTGCCGACGGAAGGGGTTGGTTGGTTAGACACCAAACCGCCGACAGAAGCCGAGAACCGGTCGTTGATATTGTTCGACAACGGCGACGAGGTCGAGGTGCAAGCCGGGGAGGAGGGGATACGGTTTTTACTGGTATCGGGCAAGCCATTGAAGGAACCTGTGGCGTGGTACGGACCGATTGTCATGAACACGCAAGAACAGCTTCGTCGGGCCTATGAGGACTTACAGGAAGGGACGTTTCTGGATCTCCAGGATTCGCCCGGGGGCGGGAAGAAGAAGGGTTAATTGGAATCCGCCTCACAGAGTTCGATGTCGATGCCATGAATGTCGAGATTTGTCCATTCACAATGGAGGCGTATGACCGCGTGTTCGCGCTCTGGACGCGGAGCGAGGGGGTGGGACTGAGCGAGGCAGATGCCCAGGAAGGCATCGACGTGTACCTGAAGCGCAACCCGGGGATGAGTTTCGTTGCGATGGCGGCGGGGGAACTGGTGGGCGCGGTGTTATCCGGACATGATGGGAGGCGAGGGTACATCCATCATCTGACTGTGGACCATCGGTGGCGTCGACGTGCGGTGGGCCGGCGGCTGGTGGACTCGTGTCTCGCGGCCCTGCAGCGTGCCGGCATTCAGAAATGTCACATATTCATCTTCAACCAGAATGCGGATGGGATTGCGTTTTGGAAGTCGGTAGGGTGGATTCCACGTGATGATATCGGCGTGATCTCGAAGAATATCGAGACAGGCAGGGGAAGCAGGAATTACTGATTCTGCCCAATTGGGCAGGGCTCGCAGAGGAGAAACCGCGAACGCAGCAATCCAGCCACCCTCGCGGCTATTTACGGCAGAGGCTCGCCAAGCTCCACAGTGAGCGCATCCCTGTAATAGGAGCCGCCCTCACCGCCCGAGTTGAGGTGGGTGTGGATGAATGCGGCGATGCGCTCTTTCACCTTCGGAGCCTCCGGAAAACTTTCATCTGTCCAAAAGCGTTTCGCGCGGTCGAAGTAGCCGAGCCTTGCGAGAAACGCGGTGCCGAAATACTCGGCATCTTCCTGGGAGTCGTCTCCGTACACTAGAAATGATCCATCCGGCTGGAGGGATTTCTTCAGGGACCAGTCGAGCATTTTGTGAAATTCGGCGCGAATGATGGCTTGCTGGGCAGGAGCGGCGTATTTCCAGCCGTAACGGAAGAGGACGACCACGTCCATATTGTGGTGGTTCGAATAGCCGTGGCGGGTGAGCCAGCCGTGCGGGTAGAGCTTGTCTTTGATGGCGAGGGTCGTATCGATCACCTTTGGCCAATCGGTGATGTCGCCCTTGAGATAGCTGATGATGTGGAACGTGAGGCTGAGGCCCAGAGTCTTTTCGATTTGGTTTCCCTTGCGGTACCACGGGCCCCAGTAGCCGGTCTCCGGATTTCGCGCCTTGTTCATCAGGAAATCCAGAAAGGCCTGTTTGAGCTGCGGATGAAACGGGTAATCTGCCGGTTCATGGTGAATCACGAGCCGGAGCAGGTCGGCGATGGTTTCATTCAACTCGCGCCCGCGATCAACGCCGTCGGCATCGAGGTCGGAGATAAGCAGGTCGTTGAGGTGGTTTGTGAGCAGCTCGGGAGAATTGATACAGTCGAGAAATCGGACGGGATATTTCGGCACTTGATGTTTGTCGTCGAGCTCCGAGATGTGGTCGAAGGAGGCATCGAGCTTGAAGAACCATTCCGTATAGCAGGCGCCCCAACTGCCGTCGGTCTCCGATTGTTCGTCGTCGGCGTTCGCGGCTGGGAGATTTTTCAAGACATCGCGAAGCGTCTGTACATGCTCGGCGACGCGGTGAACGTCGTGGGTGGAATCGAGGAGCCAGTCAGTCTCGGTGAGGATCTGGCGGGCGCACAGGGTGTTCTGGCCCGTCTTCTCGAGGGCCAGGACCTGCTGGCTTAACTTGTGGAGCTGCGCCCAGTAAAACGCTTTCTCGCATATCACCCGGTAACGGATGATGGTGACGGTGAGCAGAGCCATGACGAAGGCGCCGGCCATCATGAACTTGTGCTTCACGAAATGCCGTTATCGTGTGGCAAGGAATTGGTCAACAACATTCGAGCGCGCCCTTGACGGCTGGAATCCGCGCGGGACATACTGGGGGGCATGATTGGGTGGGTATTGAGGGTGTTGGTGTCGTGTATTGGGAGCACGCTGCGATGGCGGGTGGAGGACCCGTCGGGATTGCTGGCGAACACGCCGAAGCGGTCCTGCATTTTTGCCTTCTGGCATAATCGGATTTTTCTGTTGCCCTACTTGTTTCGGAAGCATTGGCATTCGCGGCAGCGCGACCGGGTGGCGGTGCTGGTGAGCGCGAGCAAGGATGGCGAATTTCTTACCGGAGTGTTGGACAAGTTCAGCTTGATTTGCGTCCGCGGCTCAAGCAGTCGGCGGGGCCGCGAAGCATTACGGGAGATGACGGAGCTGGTCAATCTGGGGTATGACGCCGGGATCACGCCGGATGGACCACGCGGGCCGAAGTACGTGTGTCAGAACGGAGTGATCAGTCTCGCGCAGTTGACTCAGGCGCCGATCATTCCAGTGTCGTGGGACGCGACATGGAAGTGGACGGCAAAGAGCTGGGACCGGTTCATGGTCCCGTTGCCGTTTGCGCGAGCGACGTTACGGATCGGCGAGCCGATGATGGTGGCAGCAGGGTTGAGTGATGAGGAATTTGATGGGAAGCGAGTGGAGTTGGAAAAGACCCTGAACGCGTTGGCGGCTACTTAGGGTTTCCAGGTAATTCGCGGCATGTTGTTTCAATGAGTGTGGTTCTGTTTTGTTGTGCGCGAAGACGCTCAGCGGCCCTTCGATGTGCATCCATGGCCCGAAAATGCACGATCCGAAGCAGCTTCTGAGAATGATCCCCCTCGTTTCCGTTCACCAGAGTTTCCCCAACCTAAAGGTGGACAAATGGGACCTGTTATTAGCGCAGCGGCACGAGGATTGCGTCGTGGAACCGTGCTTGTGGCAATCGACGGCCGTGAAGGTGGCGAAGTCGCGCAATATGTGACAGTCACGAAGTCACGGCTGGCCCCGAACTTTTGTCACTGTGGCTGGTATTGCGCCAGTCATCGAACGGAATCGAGACATACGTGGGCCAGAGACAAGATAACGAGACTGGTTGGCGAACGAGTAATAGCTGCCAGAGCTCATGGAGGATAGCTCTCGCCGGAATTTGCCTGTTCCTTTGGGGGACCGCTCTGCCGGCTAGCGGCTCGGCGGACAACGTCTCCTCCAACGATCTGGGTGAACTGAACCTCCGACAGTTGATGGACATCCCGGTGTACGCGGCTTCCCGACATGAGCAGTCCGTTTCGGAGGCGCCCGCAGCCGTAACAATCATCACCCACGACGATATTCAGAAATACGGCTATCGCACGCTGGCGGAGGCATTGGCGAGCGTGCCGGGATTCTACGTCTCGAATGACCGGGGTTTTGAATATGTTGGTGTACGGGGGGGCTGCCGACCGACTACAACGAGCGAGTGCTGTTTCTTCTCAATGGCCTGCCGCTTAATGACAAATATTACGACGGCTTCGTCCTTGAGAGCACGCCGGACATGTTGGATACTGTTGACCGCATCGAGGTAGTCAAAGGTCCCGCCTCTGTCTTGTACGGCAGCAGCGCGCTGTTCGCGATCGTAAACATCATTACTCGCAAAGGTGCTGATGTGAATGGCGCTCAGATAGATGGACGGAAGGAAGACAGCGGGCCTGGGACATTTGCTGGGCAGTGTGTGCGCGGAGAGGTTCGCGACCCCCTCGCTGGGGAGGAAACGGGAAGAAGGGCGCAAGAATCCGTTACTTAAGGTCTGAGTAGAATATTATTAGTACCTGCACAATATAGTGACAATGGGCGGGGCTTCTGCTACGGTGAGGGGCATGGCATTTCCCAAAGGACAGCGACGTGATTTCCCGAAACTTCAAGCCCGGCGACTGCGGGCACTGAACCTGTTGACGGCCGGCCTGTCGCAAGCCGAGGTGGCCCGGCGTGTGGGCGTGCATCGTCAGTCGGTGTCGCGGTGGGCGGCCAGCGTGCAGCAGCACGGGATGGCTGCGTTAGAGCACCAGCGGGCCGGACGCAGGCCCCGGTTGGATGAGGCGGCACGACAAGCCTTGGAACTGGGACTGCAACAAGGTCCCCAGGTCTTGGGCTACGACACGCCGTTGTGGACCGCCCCGCGCGTGGCGGAGCTGATTCGCCGTCAAAGCGGCGTACGCTTCCATCCCGATCACGTGTATCGAATCCTGCAACAACTGGGCTGGAGTTGCCAACGGCCCGTCGGGCGCGCCTTGGAACGCAACGAGTCGGCGATCCGTCAGTGGAAACGCCGCCGCTGGCCGGCCCTTAAAAAAAAGCCCTTGCCGAAGGCCGTCTGATCGTCTTTATCGACGAAAGCGGGTTGAGTCAGCAGCCGCATCGGGTGCGCACCTGGGCTCCCAGGGGACAGACCCCGGTGCTGCAATACCACTTCAACTGGAAAACGTTCTCGGTGATGGCGGGTCTGACGGTGGCCAACTTCTACTTTCAACTCTTCGACGGCGCGATTCGTAGCGCGCAGGTCGTGGAGTTTCTGCGCCACCTGCTGCGGCATCTACCGGGGCGGTTGCCGATCGTCTGGGATGGCGCGGGCATTCACCGCAGTCGGGTTGTGCGCGAGTTTGTCGGCTCGTGGGGCCGACGAATCCATCTGGAGTATCTGCCCGCCTACGCCCCCGAACTCAACCCCACCGAGTACATCTGGGGCCATCTCAAACAGCACGAATTGGCCAACTTCTGCGCCCACCACGGCTGGGAGCTAACACTGCGGGCAATCCAAGCGCTCCGCCGAATGCGCCGTCGCCCGCGGTTGATCACTGCCTTCTGGAAACAGGCTGAACTGTGGTGAAATGGTCACTGTATTATGCAGGAGTCAATAATCTCGTTTGAAACTGCATTATCCCATCTTCGGAAGCTTGCGCTATACTGCGCGGCAATGACTCGACGACGTCGTGGGAGCAGGCTGGAGGAATTCGGGAACTGGCTGGCCCTTGTGTTGGTGCTAGGGGCGGTTGGGTCATGCGCTTTTGTTTACTGGAGGTGGGAATATCGGGAGCGACGCTTTGATCGGCTGATCGAAGAGGTGGCGTCGAAG
This sequence comes from Verrucomicrobiia bacterium, assembly GCA_035501175.1. Taxonomy (GTDB): domain Bacteria; phylum Verrucomicrobiota; class Verrucomicrobiia; order Palsa-1439; family Palsa-1439; genus Palsa-1439. The sequence continues at coordinate 25,288 of DATJWQ010000001.1, forward strand.
TACGGAGTTGACAGGTTTCTGGTGAAGGCCGTGATACGGCGCGAAAGCAAGTTCGATCCGTTCGTATATGGGAGCCATGGGGAAATCGGGCTGATGCAAGTCACGGATGGGGCAGGGCAGCAATGGGCGCGCGCGGTCAAGAGACGGGATTACGGGCGCAGTTTGCTGTGGGACCCGCAGGTGAATATTGAGGCTGGGACCTGGTATTTGGCGAGAGCGATGGGCCGTTGGCCGGAGAAGGACCCGGAGGAGCGAATTCCATTCGCATTGGCGGAATATAACGCGGGCTACGCCAACGTGCTGCGATGGTTGCCCCACGCGCAGCAGACCACGCCTGAGGAATTCGTGCAAGCAATCTCCTACCCGTCTGTACGCGATTATGTGGCGGACGTGATGGAGAACTATCAGTTCTACAAGGCGCGCGGGCAGCTGTAAGAAAGTGGCGGGTGCCCGCAAACTAACGGTGGTGTCCTGGGTGAGGCCAGGTGAGGCTAGGAGAAGCGCAGCCACCATTGTGGATGTTCACGGGCACCCATCTCACGTACGTAAGATGAGACAACCCGCCCCCTCGTTTCGTTCAAAAATCCACTTTCCCCCGCAACCCCCAAAATCCCTGCCCCCCACCGCCCCCCCAAAAAAATCCTCGCCCCCTGGTGCAGGTTCAAGACATCGGTAACACAGTAGGTTCAGGACATAGGTAACACTTAAACGAGGAGCCTGAAGCGGGTACGCTTTGGGAATGCCTTGGAAAGAATATCGACCTATGGATCAGCGGATGGAGTTTGCGATGAAG
>DATJWQ010000002.1:0-6642 GCA_035501175.1 Verrucomicrobiia bacterium
GCCCCGACAACACGGGCGCGCAAATCCAAGGAATAGGGTCGAGCCATCGCTGCTGGCCTCCTGCCCAGCCAGCAGCTTGAATCACGATTCGCACCCGCCGTGAATCCCATACGATTCAATCAGGTCGGATTTTGCTCTAGGCGGTGGACAGTTCGATCCGGGAAAAATCTTCGGGCGCCGAGCGTGTTGGGATGCGGAAAACCATGGTGGCGCTGACTTTTGCGTTCAATCGCGTTTGTATCTGAATGAACAAAATTTCGACCGTTAAATCGAATGGCGCGCTATTTGTGTGCCGGACACAAAGATCATCAGCGTTGAGTCAACCGGCGCCTGAGGGCATGCGAACCCGATTGCGGAATGTCCGGCTCAATCTCAGCTCCGTGCCGTCAGTCAGGCGAAGCCGGGCGTCCCCCGCACCCAGGGGCATGATTTCGCGAATACTATCCACGGCGACGATGGCGCTGCGATGAATGCGGGAAAACCGCGAGGGATCCAGCTGCGGCTCGATGCGCGACAGGCTTTCGCGCACGACGTGCATGCCTGCGCTCGTGTGGAGGGCGACGTAGTTTCCCTGGGCCTCGATCCAGTGCACTTCGTCGATTGGAAGAAAGAGTGTGCGCCCACGCTCTTTGACGATGACGCGGGTGAGGAAACGCGCGACTGGCTTCACACTGTCAACAAGGTGAAAAAACCGCACGGCGTGGGCGATGGCGACGAAGGCGGCGGTCGAGAAGAATACAACGCTCCAGTTGGTTTCGAACTCTTCGCGCAACGCCAATGCAAGGGGCCGATGCTCCGAAGCAAGAAACCAGCAGGCGAGAACACAGGAGATCGCGATCAGCCCCGCTGCCACCAAGGCGCTGGCGGCGGCTTGAGTCGCAAGGTTGCGCCACCGGTGTTCCCCTTCGACGGGAAAGCGCCGGACCTGTGCCAGCAGCAAGGGCGTGGCGGCCATTCCCAATGCGCTCGCGCTCAGGATGCGTATGGCTTCCTGCGTGAGGTGCAAATGGCCGCCCGCGCCCATGACGTTCCCCGGCTCGAGCACCAGCACGAAGGCCAGCCAATAGAGAAAGCCGAGGGCGAGCGAACGCAGCGATGGCAGGGAGTGTCCGGTCAGTTCAGCGGTGGTCATGTGCGGAATGTGGGGAACCTTAGCCTTCTGGTCCAGTGCGGACTGAATTTGTGACGGGCCGAACCCGAAATGGGGTGAACCGCGATCATCCTGCCTTGCCCGAAGAGGCGGATTCCGCATGTCTTTGCCAGACAGTGAAGGGATGTGTGATGACGCGGTTATGTCTGGCTCTGGCGGTGCTTTTCGTTTCATGGGCGCCTGCCGCGGGAAAGCCCGTGCGGACGGATGGTGGTCTGGTCAGTGGGATCCGGGCCAATGGTCTGGATGTCTATAAAGGTGTGCCATTCGCCGCGCCGCCGATCGGTGCGTTGCGCTGGCGCCCTCCGCAGCCCGTTCGACCCTGGTCCGGCGTCCGTGTGGCGGACAGGTTTGCGCCAGCCTGTATGCAGACGGGCGTATCGATGCCAGGCGAGACTCCGCCGTCAACCAGCGAGGATTGCCTCTATCTGAACATCTGGGCGCCCGCCGAACCCGCGAAAGCGCCGCGCGCGGTGCTGGTGTGGATCTATGGCGGCGGATTCTTCAACGGCTCCGCCTCGATGCCGCTCTATTGGGGCGACGAACTGACCCGTAAGGGAATCGTGGTCGTCACGTTCGGTTATCGTGTCGGACCTTTTGGCTTTCTGGCGCTTCCGGAACTGACGGCGGAGTCGCCGCACCATTCATCTGGCAATTACGGATTCCTCGATCAGATCGCGGCACTGCGATGGGTTCAAAGAAATATCCGCGCGTTTGGCGGCGATCCCCACCGCGTAGCAATCGCGGGCCAATCCGCCGGTGCCGCGTCGGTGAGTATATTGATGGCGTCGCCGCTCGCCAAAGGATTGTTCCAGCGCGCCATCGCCGAGAGTGGCGGCATGTTCGAACCACTGCAACTGGCGCCGAACTATCTTCTGCCAAATGCAGAGAAGGAAGGCGTGGCCTATGCGGCATCGGTTGGCGCGGATACCCTCGCGGCGATGCGTGCGCTGCCGGCGGATGCCTTGCTGAAGGGCAAGGCCGGCGAAATTTCGCATCCGGTGATCGATCCTTATATGTTGCCGCGCTCGCCCTACGATGTGTTCGCGGCCGGTGAACAGAACGACGTGCCAATTCTTGTCGGCTCAAATGCCGATGAAGCGCGTTCGCTGATTCCGGATCTGGACAGTGTCACATCCGCGAATTTCGATGCCGGTATCGCCAAGCGTTGGGGACAGCTTCCGCCGCAACTCCTTTCGTCCTATCCGCACTCGACGGACACCGAAGCCCGCAAGGCGCGGCTGGATTTCGAGCGCGATCTTCGCTTCGGCTGGGACGATTGGGCCTGGGCGCGGCTGGAATCGATGAAGGGCACCCACGGTGTCTACTACTACCACTTCACCCATGAGCCCCCTTTTCCGGCGGATTCGGTTTATGCCGGTTGGGGACCGAGCCATTATGCTGAGCTTTGGTATGTGTTCGATCATCTGGATCAGTATCCTTGGCATTGGACCGAAGGCGATCGAAAACTGGCGGATGAGATGTCGAGCTACTGGGTCAACTTCGTGAAAAGGGGCGATCCGAATGGCGCTGGTCTTCCACAATGGCCGCAATTCACAACACGGAACAGCCGGATGCTCTATCTGGACGATCCGATCTCCAGCGGCGCCGTCGCGAATCTTGATTCGCTCAGCGTGTTCGATGCTGTCTATGCACAGGCACGCGGCGCACCTTTCGGGGCGCTGCCACGCCCCCAATAGCGGATCCATTCCGCGCCATCCTATCAGCGATGAAGAAATACGTCTGAGAAATAAGCCGACGGGATACCTGATCCCCATCGTTCCGCATCCGTCTGTTGTGTCTGTTTTCGACGCGCTGCTGAAGCGTGTTTGAGAGGTGGTACAGCTAGCGGACTTGGCAACCCCTGCTCCGTCAGCTTAATTGCCTTCGAGAGCGTGTTGCTGCGCAACAGACGACATCGGCCCAGCGAAATTCAAAAACATTGGGCGCCGTTCGCAATGGATCAATTCGATCAGCCTTACATGACACTCGACCCGTCGCGATCGAGCCCAGGAGCGTGCGGCTGCTTAGACTTCTGAGCTGGTTGCTGCCGATATCGAACAGGCGCGGCGCCGCAAGATGGCTGCGGAGAACAGCGAACGGATCGGATTTTCCATTGAGCCATGGTTGTTTTGCGGTTCAGCGGACCAGGAGATATTTCGAAAATCGCAGGCGGCCGGAAAGCGCGCCAATAACCGTTGCCCGGCGGCGGTGGTTCCTTCGGCTATTGGCCGCTGTCTACATAGATGTGGACCGTTACGGTCGCGGTCGCCGTCCCACCGTAACCATCGGAGATCGTGTAGGTAAAGCTGTCCGTGGTGTCGGTCTTGTGGATGACCTGATTGTTGTAGATGTAGCTGATTTCAGTTCCATTCGCGATGATGCCCATGCCAAGGAGAGCGGCACCACCACCATCGCCACCTACGGCTACGACGCGCTGTCGCGGCGGACCAGTCTCGCCTACCCCGCCGCCGGCATGGCCTACACCTACTCCCGGCGGGCGATCTCACATCGCTCGCCCACAGCATCTCCGGCACCACCGGCACGGTGCCGGTCTACACTCTGGGCTACTCGCCTGCCCATCAGCTGACCAGCGAGGGTTCGTCCGATCCCACCTATCTGCTCCAGCTCGCCTCGACCGGCACCGACACGTACTCCGCCCCCAACAGCCTGAACCAGGTCACGACCATCAACGGGGCTTCGGCCTCCGGCCATGACTGCCAGGGCAATGCCCAGCAATATTCCTACGACTGCAACGGCAACCTCACCGGCGACGGAACGTGGTCCTACGCCTACGACCCCGAGAACCGGCTGATCACGGCGGGCAAGACCAGCGGCGGCACGGTCTCGGCCACCTATGCCTACGACCCCCTTGGCAGGCGCACCCACAAGTCCGGCACCGGGGTCACCGAGACCTACTTCCTCTCCGACGGCTCCGACGAGATCGCGGAATACAGTTCCTCGGGCACCGGCACCTGGCGCTACATCCCCGGCCCCGCCATCAACGAGCCCATCGCCACCATCAACGCCTCCACCGGCGCCCGCAAATACTTCCAGACCGACCACCACGGCAGCGTCATCGCCATCGTCTCCAACGGCGGCAACGAGCTCGAGGGCCCCTACACCTACGACGCCTACGGCAACTGCTTCACCGCCGGCGCCGCCTGCTCCACCTCCGGCACCCCCTACCGCTTCACCGGCATGCGCCTCGACCCCGAGACAGGCCTCTATTACGACCGGGCGAGATATTATTCTGCTGCAATCGGGGGTTTCCTGCAGACGGATGGGCTCAAGGCTACTGCGGATCTAGATCTCTATTCCTATTCGAGCAATGACCCGGTTAATAGAGGGGATCCGACTGGATTGACGTCATGCAGCACAGGCTCTCGACTTTCCGGAAACTATGTCGAATGCAACTTCCTTGAAGGCTTTCTGCCGAGCGAGGACAAAGGTGGAGCTTCGGCGCCCGAGTCCAGGAATACAGACACTCAAAAAAGCGGCGACATCGTTGCTTCTAATTTTCCACCGATCGAGAAGAAGTTCCCAGAAGTTCCACAAATTCGAAAAAACCAATGCGTGGGCTATGCATTGGAATTGTGCGAAGCTGCGGCGCTCAAAGCTTTGGGATTCACTGTGGTATTTTATGTCAACTACAGAGATCCCGCTTCAGGCCTCGTAACCAATCTCGACATTACGGCCTACAAGGAAGAAGAAACGCCAGGTCAAGGCATCGGAGTCACATACTACTTTAAAGAGGTGAAAGCTGGAAACGCTAGATTGCGCGTCAACCAGGCAATCGTATTCAGGGCTATCGAAAACGGCACCGCCATACCCTTTGGTCCTCTCGCGGCTGAAGCGGGATTGGAGCCGAACGTATCCCTTTCAGCCCAAGGGATTCCTGTTGTAACTGACAAGGACGTGCAGGGCTTCCATGACAGGAAAAAATAGGTCTTCGATCAGCATGATCGAAGCGGCTTATGATCGCGATATCGCTGATCTACTGCAACCTCACGGGTATAGGCGAAAACGGAAGGGGTTGATCATTTCGTCGTCCCAATCGAGAGTTAGTACGGCCCTGAGCATTGCATTTACACGAAAAGATTTGCTCGTCGCGCAAGCCAGTCTATGCGTGTTTGTGCCTGACGTTTCTCGCTTGATCAGTGAGGCATTCATCGAAATGTTTGGCGATGATGTCATGTCCAGGTCTTCGGATTTGGGGTCGCCTATATTGGTACGCCTGCTTTATGACATCATGAACCGAGATTTTGGTATGGACCGCAACCCTTTTTCCTATAGCGTTAGCACACTTACAGGTGTGGCTGAAAAGTCGAAGCTATTAGCAGGTGATTTCCTGATGGCAGCACCACCGTTTTTTTCGAAGGTCGGAACTATGCGAGCGGTTATGACCTTTATTCGCGAACATCCAGCGTCGGCAGGAACAAAAAGAGACATTTCGTTCTTGGCGGCAGCTTTTGTGTCGGGAGACGAGAAATGTATCGCTGAAGGAATTGCGCGATCGATGGCGAACGATGCGGCCCCAATGTCGCGGCAATTCGCTAGTTTTATCGAAAGGAAGCTAACAACCAATCAGCGACCCGGTCGCTGACGAGCGCAGCATACGCCGATCCGGTGGGGCGGCAGAGCCACATGCTCTACGACCTCGCCGGCAACACCCTGGTGGAATACCGCGGCTGGCAGTCGGCGGTGCAGCAGGCCTATGCCACCTACAGCTACGGCGCCGACAGCGAGAAGCTCAGCGTCGCCGACGCCAACGGCAACCTCACCGGCTTCGGCTATGATGGCTTCAACCGGCTTACGGCGACGACCTATCCGGACTCCACCGCCGCCCATCCCGACGTCGAGACGCTGGCCTACGACAAGGACTCCAACATCACCGCCCGCACCACGCGCGCAGGTCAGGTGCTGAACTACACCTTCGACGCCATCGACCGGATGACGAAGAAAACCGTGCCTGCGGTGGGCGCCATTCCCGCCGTGGAGAGCGACTGGGCCTACTACCTCAACGGCGCGGTCAAGGAGCTGGACGACTTCCTCAACGGCAGCGGCACCAAGAACAACGACCTGACCTACGGCTACGACAGCGCCGGGCGCATGACCTCGACCTCCACCACCATCCCCGGCATCTCGGGTTCGCTGGTCACCGGCTACGTGCTCGACCTCGACGGCAACCGCACCCAGCTCACCTGGCCGGACGGATACTTCGTGACCTATGCCTATGACAGCCTCGACCGCATGACCTCCGCCACCGAGGGCGGCGGGTCGGCGCTGGCGACGTACAGCTACGACACGCTCTCAAGAAGGACGAACGTGACGTTCCAGGGCGGGGGGAACATGGCATACGTTTACACGCCTGCCGGCGATCTCACGGCCCTCAATGACACCGTCCCCGGCACCGGCAGCGTGCCGCACTTTACCCTGGGCTACACGCCCGCCCACCAGCTGGCATCGGAGGCCTCGTCCGACCCGACCTA
>DATJWQ010000003.1:0-128662 GCA_035501175.1 Verrucomicrobiia bacterium
CTTGCGCCAGCTGGCGCAAGCGCAGTCCGCCGTGGCGGCGGGCCACCCAGAGCACCATGTCGCGTCCCCAATCGCCGTAGCGGTCCCGGAACTGTTCCCAGGGTTCGGCCTTGAGGCGCTCGACGGCGCGCACGACATCGGCGAAGGTGACCCGTGGCTGCAACCGTCTGAATTGTGGCTGTTCGCGGGCGTCGCCGGTGGCCCGCGCGCGCCAGCGTCGCACAAACTCAGCGCTGCCCAGCAGCACGCCGGCCTGTAGCCGCTCCCACGGGCTTTCCAGCACGCCGTCGCGCAGGGGCGCTTCGACGAATTGGCGGTACGCCTTGCGCCGGTCGGCCCAGCTGCCGCGGCCCAGCATCTCCAGCACGTGGCGGGTGGTCAGCCCCGCCGGCCTCTCCGCCAGCTCCAAGTACGCCGGGTACGAACTCCAGCGGTAGCGCCGCAGCCGCGCGGTTCGTTCCCGGATTAGCGCGGAGTCGGGTTTCTCGACCCAGCCGCCGCGGGAGCGCTGTTGCGCCGCCTTGTCCAAACCCAGCCCCCGCACACGCACCGGATTGAGGTGAACGTAGCGGCTGACCTCCAGGGCGGCGGTGGGCTCCAGCAACACGGCGGTGAACCTTCCTTGAAACAGATGGCCGACGCGATGGTGGCGATGGTTGAAGCTCAGCGAGTAACTGACCCCCAGCCATTGCATGGCGGGGGAGAGATTGGCGTGCGGGGTTTCCACCAACAGATGGTAGTGATTATCCATGAGGACGTACGCATGGAGGCGGACGCCAAAGCGCTCGGCCATTTCGGAGACGCCCGCGAGAAAGCGCCGGCGATCCTGGTCATCGCGGAAGATCGCCTTCCGCTCGTTGCCCCGAGCCGTCACGTGATACCAACCGCCCGGCACATCCACTCGCAATGGCCGCGCCATGCCCCGCATCCTGACGAGGGACGCGGACATTGTCAATCCAAATTGTTACAATGTTTAGATGTGACCCTAATTCCACGTTGTCAATCCAAATTGTTACAATGTTTAGATGTGACCCTAATTCCACGGGCAGCGGCGGATGAGGTGCGTGTGGTCTGACGGGAAAAGAGGACCAACAACCCGATTGCGAGGATTCCCAGTTTCCACCAAGCGCCCCGGACGGACTTTGTCGTGGTCACCGCGTGTCGCATGATCGCCTCCGTTTTCGCTCGGCGCGCTTCACCGAGTGATCCTGGGTTTGCGCAGACAGGGCGCGTCGGGCCGTGGACGGCAGGCCCGCAAACGGGGTGATGGATGGACGGCGCATGAGCTGCGCGAGGTCCATCAACGGGAGCGCATTGTGCGCATATCGGAACTGCGATGTCAAGGGGCGCTTTCATCGAACCGGAGTCGCACATTCCTCCCGCTCGATTGCCTTGACTTGCCCGCCAGCCCATGGACAATTCCCGCGATCTCCAACGGGACACGCCGCCGCCACGCCCGGCACCGGATCGGGAAGCGGACGCTCTTGTCTCCGCGGCGAAGAACCGTGACTACCAAATGACGCGTGTATTCAAACTGTCGATCGTGATAACCCCGCTGCTTCTCGGCGCGTCTATGCCAACCCACCCGGCGCAAGCCTCCGACCGCGTCACCATCGACCTCTCCGGCCCGGGCTGGTCGCTCTGGCAGGACAAACACGCATCGTGGTCGAATGACGTCCTCTTCGCCCCGCCCGTCGATCTCGCCCAGGTGCCGCGCAATCCTCCCACTGGCGGCTGGGACCAATTCTCCGCGTCGAATGTCCTGCCGGTTTCCGTCCCCGGGACCGTCGCGGAGTATCTCGCCCGCAATCTCGATCCCAACGAGACCGATGGGATGAAGTTGTATTCCAAATTCGAGGGCGTGAGCTGGTGGTTTCGTACCGTGCATGTCCCGAAATCCGCCGCTGGCCGTCGCCTCCTTCTCCACTTCGATTCCGTCAAATTGCGCGCCGAGGTGTACGTCAACCGCCAGCTCGTCGCCTACGACATGGTCGGCGACACGCCCTTCACCGCCGACATCACCACCGCCGCGAAACCAGGCCAGGACTGCCAGTTGGCCGTGCGCGTCACCAATCCGGGCGGCAATATGGACTGGGAGGATTACCGTCAGTTCAAATGGGGCGATTACAACGTGCCCTACGGCCACGCGTTCGGCGGTATCACCGGCCGCGTGACGTTGGAAGCCGTCGAGCCGGTCTACATCGACAACATCTACGTCCAAAACACCCCCGCCCCTCGCGCAATCCGTGTCCTCGCGACCATCCAGAACGCGACCGCCGCACCCACAAAACGCAATGTCTCGGTCCACATCGCCGAAAAACAGAACCACCTCGAGGTGTTCCGCCGCGAACTGCCCGCCGTCCTGCTCGTCCCCGGCACAAACACAGTGACGATGGACGTCTCCGTGCCGGTCGCGAAGCTGTGGGATTTGGATCATCCGAACCTGTACGACTGCACCGTTCAACTCGCCGACAAAAGCGGCGTCGGCGACGCGTCTATTCAACCCTTCGGCTTTCGTTGGTTTGCCCCCGAGGGCCAGGGCACCAACGCCCTGTTCCGTCTGAACGGCAAACGCATCGTGCTGCGCACCGCCATCAGTTGGGGCTTTTGGCCCATCAACGGGATCTCCCCTTCGCCTGATCTCGCGGAACGCCAAATTCGCGACGCCAAAACCTTCGGCATGAACATGCTGAATTTCCACCGCTGCAATGGCAATCCCATCGTGATGAACAAGGCCGACGAACTCGGCTTGCTGTACTTCGAGGAACCGGGCGGTTACGTCGCCGGTGGCAAGGAGGCTTTCGGCCAGGCGCTCGCTCGCGAAAGACTCCTGCGCACCGTCCGTCGCGACCGCAGTCATCCGTCCGTCATCATTTTCAACATGATCAATGAGCAGTGGGATTCCTTCGGCGCGAATACGAACGACGCCCTGCAGGCCAACTTCCGCAATGATATCCAAGCGGCGCACCAGATCGATCCGAGCCGGACCATCGTGTTCGCGTCGAGCTGGGCGCGCAGCAGCGAAGCCCCTTCCTTCGTAAAAATGCACATGCGCCCATTCGATGGCGCGCTCCATTACGAAGGCTGGTACGACTTTCATCGCGCCGGCGGCCCGGAAACATGGCGGGAATCGTTCTATACCGGCCCCGACAATCATTACATGCGGACAACCAACGCGCACGAGATTGTCTACTGGGGCGAGGAAGGCGCCGTTTCCTCCCCGCCACAACTGGGCCGGATCAAATCCGAATTAAGCCATCTCCCCCGCCCGGGATGGGACGGGGAAATCTATCTCGCTTGGTTTGACAGGTTCGACCAGTTCCTGACCCGGAAAGACCTCCGCAATTCGTTTCCCACCGTCGACGCCCTGTGCACGGCGATGGGCAACGTGGCCATCGAGCATCAAGGCCGCAAAATCGAGGATCTGCAAATCTGCGACCTCAATGACGGCTACGCGATCAATGGCTGGGAAGCGATGCCGTTCGAAAATCACTCCGGCATCGTCGACGAATTCCGCAATCCCAAGGGCGACCCGACCATCCTCGCCCACTACAACCAGCCGCTGTACATCGCCGTGAAAGTCCGTCGCCAGATCTATCAGTTGCCCGACACCGCTATTGTGGATTTCTACGCGATCGATGAAAAGAATCTGCGCGGGCCGTTCATCCTGCAAATCTCGGCGACCAATCCATCCGGCAAAGAGGTCTTCTCCGATCGCAAGAAAGTCTCCCTTGTCGGCGGCGACGTGTACGGCCAGTTGCTGGCCGAGGCCATTCGGGTGCCGGTCGGCGGCCCGCCGGGGATGCTCAAGATTTCCGCGTCTCTCGTGGACGACAACGGAAAGCAGCGCGCCTCGGGCCGCGATGAAATCCTCGCGGTCGATTGGAAATCCGCGACCATCACCGGCAATGGCGCCGTCTATGAAGGCGACCACGACGTCGGCGATTTTCTGAATCAACAATTACGCATAGCCGCGCCGGCCTTCGACGGCACGCAGACGAATCTCGATTGGCTCGTGGTCGCCCGCCCGCCGCACGCGTTTCTGAAGTCTGTCGAGGGCAATGATTTCGTCGACGCCGACGGACATCGGGGCGGGTTTACCCGGACGATCTTTCGCGGCGACAGCTTTCAGGAACCTCTGGCCCGCGGCGCGGACAAAGGGGTTCATCTTGAAGTGGATGGCGGCGCCACACCGGACCCATCCGTGGCCGCGACAGAGGATTACGGCGTTCGCTGGGAGGGACAACTGGTCCCGCCCGCCGGCGGACAGTACATGTTCCGTCTCGAACGCGCTCGTCGCGATGATCGTTCGCGCCTCTTCGTGGACGATCGGTGCGTCATCAATACATGGGAAGGGACGCAAACACAGGCCTCGGCAACGATCGAATTGCCCGCCGGCAAACCCGTCCCCATCAGGGTCGAGTTCTACAATCATCATGGCAGCGCCCGCCTCAATCTCATGTGGCAGTCGCCCAACCAACTCTCGCTGGATCCGTCCGCCGTGGTGAACCGAGCCGCCAAAGACGGCACGACGATCATCATCGCCGATTATGCCGATGAATGGATGAACGCGCTGAAACCGCTTGCCCAAATCAAATACAACGGCCGGTTCAGCATCGGCATGAACTGGCTCGGCGGACAGTACTTCGTGAAGAACCACCCCTTGTTCAAAGGCCTGCCGGTCGATTGCGCCCTGAATTGGCCCTACCAGGCCGTCGTGAGAAATGGCCGCGCCCGATATGCCCTGATGATGGACGGTGAGGAATTCGTCGCCGGCGGCTACGAAACGATGGGCTGCAAACTCGGCACCGCCGTCGGGATCGTGAACTGCGGCCGCGGAAAAGTCATCGTCTCCACCCTCGACATCTGCCCGCAATTGTCCAAACCACCCGGCGCCGCCGATGTCGCCCGCAAACTCATGGTCAATTACCTCGAATACGCCTCCGCACAAACCAGGTGACACGCGGATCGGTGTAATGGCCCAAATATCGCTCGTTCCTTCACCATCGGTTACCCGAAATTCGTTTGACAATATCCGGCGCATTTGTTACTGCCGGACCCTGACGCGTGCAGCGTTGGGAGGAAGCGACGAACCGGCTGGCCCTCGAGCCTCTGTCAAATCGTCCTGCGCTTTTCCTCGATCGTGATTTGTCGGCGGTATGACGGCTGAGAATCTTGTCGAAATGTGATCGGTCAGTTGCGGAATGGATTTTGGTGAACACTTGGCATTACGAAATACCATGAAAACCCCGGGCCAACCCGGCTGCCGCCTCTGGCTGCAGATCGCTCTCCTGACGCTCGCCTGCCTCGTGGCAGGCCAGTCCAATGCCCGCGCCGCCACCATCCTCACTGTGACCAGCACCGCCGATTCAGGTGCCGGCTCGCTCCGTCAAACCATCATCGATGCCAACGTCAGTTCCCCACCCGTCACCATCAATTTCGCCATCCCGCCTTTCGACGGTACGGTGAAGACCATCGGGCTGGTGTCGGGAAACCTCGATGTCATCTCCAACACGGTCGCCATCAACGGGTTCAGCGAATCGGGATCGAGTCCCACACCGACAAATAACCCCGTGCTGTTGATTGCCTTGGACGGAGCCACCCTGGCTTCAACCGGGCTGGTCTTTTCTGCCGGCGGATCGGCTCAGGGGTTGATTGTCCAAAACCTCACCACCGCCGGCATCAGCGTCGCAGGGGGCGTAACCATTTCCCAAAACCTGATCACCAATACCCCGGTCGGATTCGTAGTCAACGGCGGCACAAATTCATTCGCCAACAACTTCTTGGTCAATAACGGCACCGCCATCCTCGTCCTCGGCTCCAACAACACGTTCTCGGCTAACGTCATTTCGAATAATTCCGCCGACGCGGTGAGTGTCGTTGGCGCCAATAACTCCTTTCTCGGAAACCTCGTATCATCCAACGCCGCCAACGGCATCGCGATCAGTGGCAACAACAACAGCTTTTCCAGCAACAACGCCATATCCGCCAACGGCGTAAACGGTGTGTCGATCAGCGGCGGCTCCAACAGCGTCGTCAGCAGCTCGATATCATCCAACAACCAGGATGGTGTGCTTGCTCTCGGCACCGGCGGCAATGTCCTCTCCAATGACACGGTATCCCTCAACGGCGCCGTGGGCGTGTTTCTCGCCGAAGGCGCCGACACGGTCGTCGGCAGCACGATCGTTTCCAATAGTGGAGACGGAGTGCTGGTGTCGAGTTCGGCCAACACGGTGGGCGGATCCTTCAGCGGAGCCGGTAACGTGATCTCGGCGAACGCCAGCAATGGCATCGATATTGCCGGCGCCGTCATCACCAATTCCCCAACGCCTCCGCCCACTGTGAATGTGGTTCAGGGCAACTTCATCGGCACGGACAGGACCGGCACCAACAACCTCGGTAACGTTCTTTCTGGGATCCTCATCGACGGTACGTTTACGCAGACATTGGACAACGTGGTCGGCGGGACCTCCCCCGGTCAGGGCAACGTCATCGCGTTCAACGGCAGCAACGGCGTCACGGTGGTCAGCAACGCGCTCAGTAACGCGATCTTTGGAAACTCAGTTTTCACCAACGCCGCGCTGGGTATCGAATTGGTGAACGGCGCCAATAACGCCCAGATCTTCCCCACCCTCACCGCCGCCCTCTGCTCCAATGCCGGCGTGCTCGTCGACGGCTCGATCACCACCCCGGCGCCCAGCAACACCGTCCACCTCGAGTTCTTCTCCGATCTCGCCTGCGATCCGTCCGGGTTCGGACAGGGCCAGACGTTCCTCGGGTTCACCGACGTCGTTAGCGACACGAATGGCCTGGCCACCTTCGCCGCTGCCTTCACGAATTTCGATCTCGTGGGCCAGTTCGTCACCGCGACCGCCAGCGATAGCAGCTCCAATACATCCGAATTCTCCCAGTGCGCGCTCGTGACCGACACCATACCGCCGACGATCGTCGACTGCCCCTCTCCAATCACCAGCTCAACCGGTTCCAATGATTGCCAGGCCGTTGTCCCCGATTTCACCGCGAACACGTTCGCGACCGATAATTGCTCTCCCTCCGAAGATCTGGTCATCACGCAGTCCCCCACCAACGGAACGATCGTCACCGTCGGAACAAACACCGTGCTAATTACCGTCGCCGATCTGGACGGTAATTCGACCGTTTGCACCAGCAGCTTTATCGTGGTGGACAGCACCCCGCCGGTGATCACCTGCCAGTCTGATATCACGAACTCCCTGGATGTGGGGCAGACATCGGCAATCGTGACCTTCCCCACACCCACGGCCACCGACAATTGTTCCACCAGCGTCACCGTCACCTGTACCCCGCCATCAGGCTCGATTTTCCAGTTGGGCACCACACCGGTAACCTGCATCGCCGTCGACTCCGCAGGCAATTCCGCGTCCTGCAGGTTTAATGTCGTTCTCATCGGTCCGGCACAGGTCGTGGTCGATATCGCGCCGGGTTACTGCCCGAATATCCTCAACACGAAGGACGGCGGCGTCCTTCAAGTCGCCATCGTCGGCTCCCCATCTCTGAACGTTAGCAATATCATCCAGGCGAGCGTCACCCTGAATGGCGTGCTGGCCAACACCAATCCCGTACCCCAAATCGAAGACGTGGCTGCGCCGTTCGTGTATACGCAAGGTTGCCCAAAAAAGAAACGCGACGGCGTTCCGGATCTTCTCTTTGAATTCGACGTGAATACGCTCGTTTCCAGTTTGGGGACCGTCAAGAATGGCGAAGTAAAGGTGCTGACTGTCGAGGGAGTGCAGAATATTCTCGGTACCCTCTATCTCACAAACAATGTGATCACAAACAGCACCACAAACACGGTCGTTGTTACGAACTTCAACGCGGTCGTTGGCACGAGCACATTTCAGGGCCAGGATAAAATCAAGATCAGCACGAAGAAGAGCCCGCTCCCCAAGGGACTCAAGAATCCGTTTTGATCTGCCACACCGTCGCTGCGCCCCATCTTCCGCCGTAGCCTCGCGACTTGACGGATGCCCAATTTCCGACGACAAGTATCCTGTGGTGTCGCGGTAGATCGCATAACATTTTCCATCGTTCACGGAGGCATTGGCCATGATGAATCTCGAATCCAGCGTGCAGGCGTTCGTTCGCGAGGGCTTTAACCATCAGTTCGGCAAACCCGCCATCGCCGTCAAGGACGATCCCGAATGGCGCAAGGTGCGCGACGCCGGCACCCGGCTCTGGCTCGACACCGGTGACATCGACGAAGCGGCCAAACTCTGGAACTCATCCTTCGACGCGCTGACCACCAACAACACGCTCCTCAACAAGGAAATCCAGAAGGGCATCTACGACGATCTCGTCGCCAGGGCCGCCCGAATCGTCCTGCAAGCCTCCCCCAAAATCAGCGAGCAGGATCTCATTCTCGAAATCGCTTTCATCCTCAACGCTCACCATGCCCTGCGGCTCGTGGACAGGTTCGACGCCAATGTCAGCGTCGAGTTGCACACCGATCTCTCGAACGATGTCGAGCGCACCGTCGCCTACGGCAAACGCTATTACGCCATCTGCCCGGAGCGGTTCATCGTGAAGGTTCCGCTCACCCCGGACGGTTATCTCAGCGCCCGAAAACTCACCGCCGCGGGCATCCCGCTCAATTTCACCCTCGGCTTCTCCGCCCGCCACAATTACGTCGCCGCGCTGCTGACCGAACCCAATTTCGTCAACGTCTTCCTCGGTCGCCTGAATTCCGTTGTCGCTGACAACAAGCTCGGCGACGGCCGCAACGTCGGCGAAAAAGCCACGCTCGCCACCCAACGCGAATTATTGGCGCTGCGCAAAGCGGGCCGCACGAAGACACACCTCATCGCCGCCAGTATCCGCTCCGGCGAGCAAATCGGCGCTCTCGCCGGCGTGGACGTGCATACCATGCCCACCAGGGCGGCCGCGGAGTATCGCGCCAGGCCGCTGCCCAAAGTCACCTCGCAGGTCGCCAACGATCCCAATGTCCCGCTCGCGCCCGGCGTCACCTTCGCCCAGTTTGGCGGCGAAACGCTTTGGAGCGTACCGCAGAAATTCAAGGATGCCGTGGACGATCTCCTCAGGGAGAATCTGGATGCGCTCAAGCCCGACGATGTGCAGTCGCACTTCGAGAACGCCGGGTTCCCCGATTTCCTCCCGCGTTGGTCCGCCGCCGATATCCAGACCGCAACAAAGGACGGCAAGATTCCGGTGTATGCAACGTGGAAGGACCGCCTCGCCTCCGGCAAGGTCGGCCTCGACGCGTTGATGAACCTCAGCGCGCTCTTCTCGTTCACGACCGACCAAAAAGCTCTCGACGACCGTGTTCGCTCGCTGCTGAAAAAAGCCGGTATCTGATTTCGGCTACGCGTCTTCGAGTGTCAGCACGCGGATCTTCTTCTCACGAAGCTTGGTGACGAGCTCGGCGATATGGTCGTGGCCGCGGGTCTCAAGGATCCAATCAATCTCTACCCCGCCGGGCTCGACCCGTCCAAACGCCCGGTTGTGGCGGACGTCCTTCACGCTCGCCCCCGCGTCGGCAATGACGCGCCCGATCGCCGCGAGCTGACCCGGCTTGTCGCTCACAAATGTCCGCAGCCACGCCAACCGCCCGTCTTTCACGAGCCCGCGCTCGATAATGTTGGCCATCATGTTCACATCAATGTTGCCGCCGCATAACGTCAGCACCACCGTCTTGCCCTTCAAATCAATCTTGTTCGTGAACATCGCCGCCAACGGCGCCGCGCCCGCCCCCTCGACCACCGTCTTCTCCACCTCCAGCAACACCAGAATCGCTTTGGCAATCTCGTCCTCGGTGACCGTCACCATCTGATCGATCGCGCGCGCCGCGATATCGAGCGCGTTCCCGCCAACGCGATTCACCGCCAACCCATCGGCAATCGTCGGCGACGCCTCAATCGTGACCGGCTCGTGTGCCGCCAGCGCCGCCACCATCGACGCGTATCGTTCGGGCTCAACCCCGATCACCTTTACCTGCGGGCGCAAGCCCTTCACCGCCGTGCCCACGCCGGCAATCAGTCCCCCGCCGCCCACGGGCACAATCACGGCATCCACATCCGGCACGCTCTCGATAATCTCCAGGCCCATCGTCCCTTGCCCCTCAATCACCGCCACATCATCAAATCCGTGGACGAAGACCTGTCCTTTCTCCTCCTCAATCTCACGGGCCTTGCTCAACGCGTCGGCATAGGATTCGCCATGCAACACCACGGTCGCGCCCAGCCGTTTGACGTTGGATTGTTTGATCAATGGCGCCCCTTTTGGCATCACAATCGTCGCCGGGATACCCAACTTCTTCGCTTGATACGCCACGCCGAGCCCGTGGTTGCCCGCGCTCGGCGTGACCACGCCGCGCTTCTTCTCGGCCTCGGTAAGTTGCAACAGCTTGTTGGCCGCGCCCCGCTCCTTGAACGAGCCCGTTGCCTGCTGGTTGTCCAGCTTCACAAACACACGCGCGCCGGTCATCTCGCTCAAACCGACCGACAACTCACACGGCGTCCGCGCAATGTATTTGCCAATCCGCTCCCGCGCCTGTCGGATGGATTCGAGAGAAATGGTCGCTTTCATCAGCCGATCGGTTCGCCCCCCTATTCCTTTGTCGTTGCCGGAATGGCGTCCGGATACAATTGCTGCATCACCAGCTTTGGCTTTCGATCGACCGTAAACAACCCCCAATGCTTCTCCGCCCCTTGCAGGTCCGACGCATCGCCCTTCCAGTCTTCATCAAAAGCTTCAAAGATGAACGTCGTGACATTCTGCTGCTTCGCCCACGCCGTCAATTCGTCCACGTAGCGCTTCTGGTTCGCTTCACTGGCCCGCTTCCCAAACTCGCTCGCCACCGTCGCCCAACCGGCTTCGCCAATCACCAGCCGGCTCTTGGGAAGCGCGGCATGGACCGCCTCCAAATCCGCAATGGACCGACTCAACGCCGCATCGATCTCCTCGCCCTCCCATTCGGGATATGTGTGGACCGTGACGAAATCCAATTCCTTCGCCAACGCTTCGCCGTTCTTCGCCCACCAGGCATAATTATCAGCCACCGTCACGGGTTGATGGATCGCCCGCTTCACTTCACGCACGTAGGAAATGACCGAGTCCACGCTCACCATGTGGTCGTTCCAGTCCACCAACGCTTCATTGCCGACATTCACCGCGACAACAATCCCTGGATACTCCTTCGCCAGGCGAATCGCCCGCTTGATCTCTTCCTCGTTCTTGCCTTTGTTCGCGTCGAGCACGGCCTGCGGAATCGGCGTCTTCAGCCACGAACAATGCGGATTACTAACCTCCGCCGACAACCACGCGCCGAGCATCACCTTCACCTTGATTCCATTCGCCTTGATCAATCGCAGCACCGTTTCGGAATTGGTCTGCGCATCGTAAAGACGGATCAGCCCGAAATTGGAATTCCGCGCAAGGATCTTCAGATCGTCGAGAATCTCCGCGTCACTGGGATTCGCCGCGCCGTTGCCCCGATCCGGATGCTGGCCATGTCGAAATCCCGAATACGCCGCGCCCTCGGAGCAGCCCGCCAGAAGGTCCGCTTTCGTTTGGCGAATGGTCCCGGCCTTGCTCATCGCATTATTCGTCTGGCCAAGGGTCTGCTGCCACGAAGCCACCACAACAGCCAGCATCACTCCAGGGCCGAAAAAGCTCCGCACGTTGCTGAAGACGCTGAAGGTGTTCATCCCGTCTCACTTCCTTGCTGATACTCAAAACGGTCCCGGCGGGAAAGCGAAATCGACGACGCTTTCAGCGCCGCCTTTTGGATTTGACTCACCGGCTTGATCGGATACTCTCCTTCCGCCCCGTCAGAGGCTTTCTACGGAGGAACGAACGATGTCGAAGCTTTCTATTGCCGATCTGAAGGATTTTCGCAACCAGCGCGTGCTGGTCCGCGTGGACTACAATGTGCCCCTCGATGAGAACGGCGCGATTACCGACGATAAGCGCATCAAAGCAACCGTGCCGACCCTCGATTATCTGGTCAAAGGCGGAGCCAAGACCATCCTGTGTTCCCATCTGGGGCGCCCGAAGGGCAAACGCGATCCGAAACAAAGCCTCCGTCCCGTGGCGCAACGCCTCGCCGAGATTCTCGGCCGGCCTGTCGCCTTCGTCGACGATTGCATCGGCGAAAAGATCGATAAGACCATCTCGATTATGCAGCCCGGCGACGTTCTCCTGCTGGAAAACCTCCGCTTTTACGCCGAGGAAGAGAAGAACGATGCCGGCTTTGCCGAAAAACTCGCCAGGAACGCCGATGTGTACGTGAATGACGCCTTCGGCACCGCCCATCGCGCTCATGCCTCGACCGAGGGCGCGGCGCGGATCATCAGGAAGCGCGGCGGGAAATGTGCGGCCGGGTTCCTGATGGAAAAAGAACTGAAATACCTGGGAGGGGCACTAAGTTCCCCCGCTCGCCCATTTATCTGCATCTTGGGAGGTGCCAAGGTCTCCGATAAGATCGCCGTCATCGAGAATTTGCTCACCCAAGCCGACGCGATTCTCATTGGCGGCGCGATGGCCTATACGTTCCTGAAAACCCAGGGGTTCGGAGTCGGTAAATCGCTTGTCGAGAATGATAAGCTGGATCTGGCAAAGTCGTTGTTGGAAAAGGCAAAAGGAAAGAAGTTTCTGCTGCCAGGCGATCATCTCCAAGCCACAAAGCCCGAAGCCGGCGCGACGACGCGCATCACCGATGGCCCAAGCATCGAGGACGGCTGGTGCGGCGTGGATATCGGGCCCCAGACCATTGAGCGATACAACAAGGAGATCGCTTCGGCCAGGACAATCGTCTGGAATGGGCCCATGGGCATTTTCGAGATTCCCGAATTCTCGAAAGGCACGTTCGAGGTTGCCAAGGCCGTGGCTGGCAACAAGAGTGCCACCTCTATCATCGGCGGCGGCGACAGCGCCAAAGCCGTGAAGAAAGCCGGCGTCGATAAACAGGTCACGTTCGTCAGTACGGGCGGCGGCGCGTCGCTCGAATTTCTGGAAGGTCAAGAGCTGCCCGGAGTTGCCGCACTCAGCGACAGGTAAACTATGAACTCAAACCGCAAACCAATCATCGCCGGGAATTGGAAGATGTACAAGACTGCGGCGGAGGCGCTCGCCTTGGTCAGCGCCCTGACAAAAGAACTCGTTGGCATAAACAATTCACCGGTGGAAGTAGTTATCTGTCCGCCATTTACAGCGCTTTACGCTGTATCAACGATGCTGCAAGGCTCGACGATCAAGCTCGGCTCCCAGAACATTCACTGGGAGAAAGAGGGTGCTTTCACGGGCGAGATTTCTCCCGGGATGCTGAAGGAGTCTGCCGTCCAATACGCCATTGTCGGCCATAGCGAGCGCCGGCAGTACTTTGGCGAAACAAATGAAGGCGTCAACAAGCGGGCTAAGGCCGCTCTGGCCAACGGGTTGCGTCCGATCATTTGCGTCGGTGAAACCCTGGCTCAGCGCGAGGCCGGCCACACCGAAGTCGTCGTCCGCGACCATGTCGCCGGAGCGCTTGCAGGTTTCACCAAAGATGCTATGCTCGAATCCGTCATCGCATACGAGCCCGTTTGGGCGATCGGGACTGGCAAGACAGCCACGCCCGCTCAGGCGCAGGAAGTCCACGCTTTCATTCGCGAGCTGATCGCAGCCATGTTTGATTCGTCGGTTGCAGAGAGAGTCCGCATTCAATACGGCGGCAGCGTGAAACCGGCCAACGCGAAGGAGTTGCTCGGCCAGGCCGATATCGATGGCGCATTGGTCGGCGGCGCGAGCCTCGAAGCGAAAGGGTTCGCCGACATAGTCAAGGCGGCGTTGTAGCAAGAAAGTTGTGCAGAAGGAATTGAGGTACTCGAGATGAATGTTTTGATCTGGCTGTTGACGGCCGTCCACGTCGTGGTCGCGCTATTCGTAATTCTATTGGTCTTGATGCAGAAATCGTCCGAGCAGGGCGTCGGCGCGGCATTCGGCGGCGGCATGACCGAAAGTGTATTTGGCGCAGGTACGACTACCGCCCTGGTTCGCCTCACAATTTGGTGCGCCAGCCTCTTGCTGGCCACGACGCTGATCCTCGCCATCCTGCATTCGCACCGTACCCGGGCGGGCGGATCCCTGATGCGACGCTCTCTGGCAACAATGCCCGCGGCGCCCGCAGGCCCGTCATCCGGTCAGTCCGCATTCCCCGGCGCAACTCAACCGATGGCGCCTGCCGCCCCCGGCACAGTCCCCGTATCGCCGTCCACCGCGAATCCGGCACCGGCAGGCCCGACTCCGGCCCAGACGGCTCCGGCCTCGCAGCCGTCATCGCCCAAGACGCCCTAACCGTTCGCCGATCGGCACGATGCCCCTGTCGCGATTGCTCCTCTGGCTCAGTGCCGGAGCGATTATCGCGACAGCAGTCTCCTGCGGCCCGGTCTTTACGTCCGATTCAGCCGACAAGGGAAACACGTTGTGCGGCGTTGGCGGTGATTTCAAGGGATTCGACCCGGTGGATGCCGGTGATGTCGAATCTGCGGCCCAGGTCTCACGGGTTTATGAGGGCCTCTTGGAATACGCCTACCTCGATCGACCCTATCACCCGGTCCCGCGCCTGGCGGAAGCCATGCCGGACATCTCAGCCGACGGTCTCACCTACACCTTCAAAATAAAGCCGGGTGTTCATTTCATCGACGACCCGTGCTTCCCTGACGGGAAGGGGAGGGAAGTGGTTGCCGACGACTTTGTCTATTCCTTCAAGCGCGTCCTGAATCCTCGCCTTGAATCTGAGGGCGACTGGATTTTTGCCGGTCATGTCCTCGGCGCGGATGATTGGGTCAAGCAGATGAGCTCCACCAATGCATCAACGGATTATTCCGCGCCCATCCCGGGGTTTCGGGCGGTCGACAGGTACACACTCCGGATTCAACTGGCCAGACCCTACCCGCAACTGTTGTATGTGTTGACAATGTGTTACGCGTTCGTCCTGCCACACGAGGCCGTCGATTTCTATGGGGATCAGTTCCGCCGGCATCCGGTCGGCACCGGGCCGTTCCGGCTCAAGAGCTGGCGGCAGAATTACCGCATCGAATTCGAGCGCAACCCGACTTTCAGCGGCCAAACCTACCCCGACACGGGAACGCCCGACGACCGTGCCGCGGGCCTGCTCGCCGATGCCGGCAAACCCTTGCCCCTCGTTGACCGCATCGTCGAGTACGACATCCGTGAGTACTACACGGGATGGCAAATGTTTCTGGCGGGCCGCATCTTCAGCTCCGGCATCAACAAGGACTATTTCGAACGGGCGATCACTCCCGATCTCTCGCTCTCGCCGGAATTGGTGAAACGCGGGATCCGCCTCTACAAAACGCCCGAGTTGGCCACCGACTACATCGGGTTCAATATGCTGGATCCGGTCATCGGCGCCTCGTCCGATCCGGCCCTCAACGAGCGTCACAGAAAACTCCGCCAGGCGTTCGCTACGGCCATCGATGTGAACACGTTCGTCGCGGTTATTTTCAACAATCGGTACACGCCCGCCAACACCCCCATTCCGCCGGGAGTTGCGGGTCACACGGATCAGCCCTATCCCTACGAATACAATCTCGAACGCGCGAAACGACTAATCGCCGAAGCCGGTTATCCGGGAGGCCACGACGCGCAGGACAATCCGTTGCGGCTGACAATGATCGTTCCAGGCTCCGGAAGCACGGACGCGCGACAGATGTCGGATTTTTTCGAGGGAGCGTTGCGCGCAATTGGCGTCGACCTGGTTGTTCAGCAATTGAGTTTCGCCGAATACATACGGCGCGAACATGACGGCGAAACCCAGGTCTTCTGGGCGGGTTGGGTCATCGACTATCCCGATGCACAGAATTTTCTCCAGCTGTTTTACGGACCCAACAAATGTCCCGGCATCAATGCCTCCAATTATCAGAACCCGGAATTCGACCATCTTTACGAGCGCATTCTGACGATGAGCGATTCGCCGGACCGTACGGCTCTGTATGAGAAGATGGCCGACATGACGATGGCTGACTGCGTCTGGGCGTTGGTGGCGTATCCGCTCAATTACGGCCTGTTCCAACCCTGGTTCCAAAACTACAAACCCCATGCGTTTCCGTACCCAAACGCCAAGTTTTACAGGGTCCTCCCGCATTGATGTCATGATCGCCTACATCATCCGCCGCCTGCTTTCGGTCATCCCGATCACCGTCGGCGTGATTTTGATCACCTTCGTCGTTTTTCGCGTGATCGGCGGGAATCCCGCGTACCGCATCGCGGGCAAGAACGCCACCGCCGCGCAGATCACCCAGATCAGCCATGAGCGCGGTTACGACAAGCCGCTCTTTCTGAATTTCCACGAGTTTCCCCGGAACGTGCTCGATGCGCAATTCCCGAAACTCTGTGGCAACCTTCTCCGCCTCGATTTCGGCCGGTCAATCGTCACCAGGGAGCGCGTCAGCACCATGTTGCGCGAGGGCATGGGGCCATCTCTTTGTGTGACGACACCGCTGTTCCTGATCGAGTTGTTCCTCGGCGTCGGCCTGGCGCTGCTGGCCGCCTATTACCGCAATACGTGGATTGACCATGGTCTGGTATTGCTCTCCGTCATGGGGATGAGCATCAGCTCGCTTGTCTATATCATGCTCGCGCAATACTGGCTGGCCAGTGTCTGGCGGCTGTTCCCGGTCTGGGGCTTCGAGAGCCCGCGCTATCTCATCCTGCCCGTCCTTGTCGGCACCATCGCCGGCGTCGGGGGCGAACTGCGCTTCTATCGCACGGTCATGCTCGATGAAATGTATCAGGAGTACGTCCGCACCGCCCGCGCCAAGGGCGTTTCCTCCCGTCGCATTCTCTTTCACCACGTGCTCCGTAATGCGCTGATCCCCATCCTCACAAACGTCATTGTCGCAATCCCCTTCCTCTACACAGGCGCCTTGCTGCTGGAAAACTTCTTCGGCATCCCCGGCCTCGGCCGCCTCACGGTCATGGCCCTGTTCAATTTCGATGACGATGTCGTGTTCGCCACCACGTTCATCGGCTCCGTCCTGTTCGTGCTGTTCAACGCCTTCACCGACATCGCTTACGCATGGGCCGACCCGAGGATTCGTCTCCAATGAGCGCCGCCCTCGAACAATCCGCCCCCGGCACCGCTTCCGCTTCGCCGGAGGGATTGTGGACCATCGCCTGGCGACAGTTGCGTCACAACCGCCTCGCCATGGTGTGCCTCGCGATTCTTTGCGTGTACACCGCAACGTGGCTCTACGCCGAGGGGATTTACTGGACCGCGAAAATTCGCGGGATCGTCCCCGACTACAAAATCTCGCACTACGAAATCCGCAACGCGCCCCCCAGCGCGGCGCATCCGCTCGGCACCAACTTCGCCGGCCGCGACAATCTCAAGCAATTGATTCAGGGGACACGAATTGCGTTCGAAATCGGGCTCCTCACATCGATCATCGTCATCCCGCTCGGCTTCGCATTGGGCGCGCTGGCGGGCTATTTTGGCGGCAAACTCGATGGCGCCATCGTGTATCTGTTCTCCGTCGTCGCCTCCGTGCCGGATATCCTCCTGATCATGTCCATTACCTATGTCACCCGCGCCGCCGTCGAACGCAGTGCCGCCATGCAATCCGTGACCCGCTACATCGATGCGGGACTGCTGTCGATCTGCGTCGGCATGGGGTTCACCGGCTGGGTCGGCCTGTGCCGCATCATCCGCGGCGAATACCTCAAGCACCGGGAACGCCAATACGTCCTCGCCGCCCGCTCCCTCGGCGTTGGACACGGCGCGATTATCTTCCGCCACATCATGCCGAACGTCTCGCACCTCGTGATCATCAACTTCTCATTGCGCTTTCCGGGTCTGATCCTCACCGAGGTCGTCCTTAGCTACCTCGGCATCGGCATCGCCAACGAACCCAGTTGGGGCACAATCATCAACGACGCCAAACAACGCCTCTGGCTCGGCAATTGGTGGGAACTCGCCGGCGCCACCGTGGCCATGTTCTTCCTCGTCCTCGCCCTCAACCTCTTCGGCGACGCCCTGCGTGACGCCCTCGACCCGAAACTCCGTATCGCGGAGGCGAAAACGGGATGAGTCCCAATAACGTACTGCTCGATGTAAAGAACCTGCAGGTGAGCTTCTTCACCGACGAAGGCGAGGTTCGCGCTGTCGATGGCGTGAGTTTCGCGATTCAGCGTGGTGAAACGCTCGCGTTGGTCGGCGAAAGTGGTTGCGGCAAGAGCGTCACGGCGCTCTCGTTGGCCAAGCTCGTCGCCACGCCACCAGGACAATACAAAGGCGGCGAAATTCTTCTGGAAGGTCAGGACGTACTCAGGATGGACCGGGAAACATTGCGGTCCATTCGCGGCGCGAAGATTTCCTACATCTTTCAGGAACCGGCCACGTCGCTCAATCCGGTCTTCCGCATCGGCTACCAAATCAAGGAAGTCCTCCAACTCCATCGCCCGGCCGACGCCACCGACACCGAGGTCGCCCGCCTGCTCAAGTTGGTCAACATTTCCGATCCCGAACGACGGATGCGCGATTATCCGCACCAGCTCAGCGGCGGGATGCAGCAGCGCGTCATGATCGCCATGGCGCTGGCTTGCAATCCAGCGCTGCTCATTGCCGACGAACCGACCACCGCGCTGGATGTGACCATCCAGGCCCAGATTCTCGATTTGCTGAGAGACCTGAAGAAGAAGATCGGCATGAGCATCCTGCTCATCACGCACAATCTCGGCATCGTCGGCGACCTCGCCGACAATGTCGCGGTCATGTACGCCGGCCGCATCGTCGAATACGCGCCCGCCGCCGCGCTCCTGCAAAAGCCGCTACATCCGTACACGGCGGCGTTGATGCGCTCAATACCGAAACTCGGCGCCCGGACCGAGCGGCTCTACGCGATTCCCGGCACCGTGCCCAACGCGGCCAATCTGCCACCGGGCTGCAAATTCCACACACGCTGTGACCGCGCTCAAAACGATTGCGCCCTCGATCCCGAACCGCCTCTGACCGACGCAGGCGAGCCCCTGCGTCTGGTCCGCTGCCCGTATTGGGACAAACCCGATTTGAAGAGGACGCTCCCATGAGCCTTCTCGAAGTCAACAATCTCAAAACGCATTTTCCGATTCGGGCGGGCGTGCTGCAGCGTCCCGTCGGTTGGGTCCGCGCGGTCGATGGCGTGAGCTTCGCCATCAACGAGGGCGAGACGGTCGGTCTCGTGGGCGAGAGCGGTTGCGGGAAAACCACCCTCGGGCGGACAATTCTCCGCTTGATCGAACCAACCGACGGCGAAATCCGCTTCGATGGACGCGACATCACGCAGCTCTCCGGGGCGGACGTGAAGCCCTTCCGCCGCAAGGCGCAGATGATCTTTCAGGACCCGTATGGTTCGCTCAACCCACGCATGACCGTTGGCAATATCCTGACCGAGCCGCTGCGCATCCACAAATTGTGCGCGAGCAGAAGCGAGGAACGCGATCGCGTGGCCGAATTGCTGCGCGCCGTCGGTCTCGCGCCGGATCATGCCCGCCGTTACCCGCACGAATTCAGTGGCGGTCAACGCCAGCGCATCGGCATCGCGCGCGCCCTGGCCGTGCAACCCCGATTCATTGTCTGTGACGAACCTGTCAGCGCGCTCGACGTCAGTGTGCAGGCCCAGATCATCAACCTCTTGCAGGAGCTTCAGGAGAAACTTCATCTCACATACCTGTTCATCGCTCACGATCTGGCGGTCGTCGAACACATCAGCGACCGCGTCCTGGTAATGTATTTCGGCAAGATCGTCGAGGAAGCCAGCGCCGCGGACATCTACAGCCATCCCATTCATCCGTACACGAAAGCGCTGTTGTCGGCCGTGCCGACCATCGATCCGTCCCAGAAACCGGCACGTATCATCTGGCCCCCCGAAGGGACCACGCCCGAACAGGCGCGCGCGTCGCTGCAGGAAAAGAAGCTGTCCCGCCGCGAAGCCCGCCCGAATCACTGGGTGCTGGAAGAAGTCGGCTAGGTCAACATCCTGGCAGCCAGTTGGCGTGCGGAAATTGCCAGAAGGTTCTCTGCCGACGCCATCGCTTCATCCAATTTCATCTCCGGCTCCATCGCGGACAGTGCCATGTCGATTCCCTCGCGACGCCAGACGCTTTCGGGGACCCGCACGCTGCCAGCAATCACTGCCGTTTTTGCCCTGTGTTTTCGTGCGAGCCTGGTAACACCCGATATTACTTTTCCGTGCAGCGATTGTTCATCAAACCGCCCCTCACCCGTGATGACCCAATCCGCATCGGAAAGTTCAGCATCCAACCCGATCACCTCCGCGACGGCTTCAACTCCGGGCATCAGCTTCGCGTCCATGAACGCGAGTGCGCCGAATCCCAGTCCGCCCGCCGCGCCCGCACCAGGCACATCGGCGATATCCTTGCCGAGTTGTGCCTTCACCAATTCCGCAAGATGACGCAACCCGGCGTCGAGTTGATCCACCATCTCCGGCGTCGCCCCCTTTTGCGGTCCGAACACACGCGCCGCGCCGTGCTCGCCGCACAGCGGATTATCGACGTCACTAAGCACTTCAATAACGGGCAGTTCAACCCCGGAGGGCCGGACAATCCGCGTAATCCTCTCCAGTTCTCCGCCCCCCAATCCGACCGGTTTCCCTCGCGCATCCAGAAACCGCCAGCCCAACGCCACTGCCGCGCCCACGCCGCCATCAATGGTCGCACTGCCGCCGACTCCAATCAGAGTCCGTCCCGCACCACGCCACACGGAGTCGGCAATCAGCTCGCCGGCCCCGAACGTCGTTGCCCGCAGCGGGTCGCGCTGGTCCGTCTTCAAGAACGCCAGCCCGCTCGCCCGCGCCATCTCGACGACCGCTATTCGGTCTTCCGCCAACCACAGATACGCCGCGTTGACCCGCATTTCGGGAAGCGGACCAATCACCTCGCGCGAGATCCACTGACCCCCGAGGGTGGCGTGAAGAACTTCAGCCGTACCGTCCCCGCCGTCCGCCATCGGTTTCACGACGATATTCAGGCGGGGATCGGTGGAACGAAGCGCGTCCCGAACGAGTTCGCAGGCACGAAGGGCGGTCAGGCTTCCCTTGAATTTGTCAAGCGCGACAACGATCTTCACGGAAGGAAGTATAGACCGCGCTTCGCAACGAAGCACGCGCAGACGAAATCGGTCAGTGGACGCGCCCGTGGATCCTGCACTTGCACAGCTGGCGATCTCGCCACAAACCGTACGCCATCACCATCGGTCCGGAGATGACCAACGTGCCGGCCAACCACGCCCCGAGATCGCTTGCTCCAAAACGTCCCGTGGTGTTCAGCGCGAAACCCACCACCACCAACGCCAGTGGCTCCGCACTCTGGTGGTGACGCCTTCCGAGAAGGCAGCCACCCAGCCCGACAACCGCCGCGACACCCAGCACCACCGCATCCATCAGCCGACTCCAATGCGCCTACGACAGCACAGGGAACGAAATCAGGATGATCGGCAGCACCATGCAATGCACTGCGCAAATCGCCGAAAACCAGATCCCAAGTCGGTCCAGCTTCGCGTGGGTGTGGGTATGGTCCCACCCTCGCAACCGAGCGCTTGTATCGGCGCCGGCGGCACCGGCGGCGTATCCGTTATCGGGACGAAGACGTCTCTCGTTTCCAAACTCATTGGCCGTCGATCTTGTCCGGGGTCAACACGTACAAACTCACCGTGTAGCCGTCCTGTTTCGTCTCGCCCACGGCGAACTTCCCGCGCACGCGAATCACATCATTGTAGAACTTCGTCGTTTGCCCCGGCGGCATCTTCACCACCACCACGTGGTTGACCGCCGGCGGCTGGCCGTAGCAACAACCCCACAACGACGGAACGAGGATGAATTCCGTGATGTTCTTCACCTCGCTCAACGGCATCATGAACCCAACCATCTCGATGTTCTGGCCGTCCAGTTTCTTGATGAAGCCGGGAATCGGCGTCTTGCCCTCGATGTACGTCCAACTCTTGAGGGTATCGAACTGCAATCGCGTATACTTCGAGTCCAGCGGATCTGACGGAGCCGGGGCCGAGGCCGCAGCCGTTTGCACCGTGTTCAGTCTCGCCATCTTCCGCTGCAAGATCTGCTGCTGAACGAAGCTCGCCAGCCCAGGCAGCAGCACGAGACCAAGCACGATCGCTCCCGTGCCGAACGTTTTCACCTGTTGTTTGCTGATGGCGATGCCCATAAACCGATCTTTCTAACTCGTGGGAGCCAGGTTTTTCGCCACGTCCGTGCGATACGCGCCCACGGCCGGCCCGAGCCCGGCCGCGGCTCCCAGTATAACAGCAACTCCCAGAACATACCATTCCAAAGGCTGAATGTGAAATGCCGGAATCACGAATCCCGACGCCTTGTACAGGGCGCCATTCGCCAGGGCGACAACCACATGCCCGCCCACCAGTCCCAATGCCGAGCCAAACAGGCAGATGGTTACCGCTTCCAGTAGCACAATTGAGAAAATCGTGCTCCGTCTCGCGCCCAACGCCCGTAAAATGGCGATTTCCCGCTTCCGCTCGCTCATCGAGTTGTAAATCGATACGGCAATCGCCACGCCGCCCACGACCAGAATGAGGATCGCCTGGGCCAGCAGCAGTTTGTCGATGTTGCCCACGATATCGAACAGCTTGCGAATTTCCGCCGCCGGGAATGCCGCCTGTGCGTCTTCCCGATCATTGATCTCGCGATACAGGCCGAACGCCATGATCGGGCTGCGCAGCTTCAACACAATCGACGAGACCTGCCCCGGGTCCGGATCATTGTCCTTCTCCTCAGCGGCCGGCTTCTCCTGCCCCGTCGGAGCCCGGAGCTCGTGGCCTTCAATATGATAGAAACTATCCAGGTTGATGTAGATCGCGCGGTCAACTGCCGTATGCGTCGGCTGGAGGATGCCCACGATCGTCCACGGGTTTTTCGTATGCAGTTTGGCTTCCGCAGATGGCTGGACGCCGTGCGCCGCAATGAATTGCTGGCCGATGGCCAGACCCGTTTGCTCGGCGACCGTCGAGCCAATCACCGCCTCAAATGGGCGCTCCGCATGTTCTGGTTCCGGCGCCGGTTTCACTTCCTCGCCGCGCTCGCGCGCCTCGCGTTCCCGCGCCCGCTCCGCGGCCTCACGAAACGCGCTCATCAACGAGGCCTCGGAGAAATTGAAGATCCGCCCGGATGCCAGCTCGGGCTTGCGCCCCGGTTCAAATTCGAAGTCCTTGAAAAACGTGTCGGTCGTGCCCACGATCCGAAAGCCCTTGTAGTTGTCGCCCACCGAGAATGGCACGGCCAGCTTCACCCGTTTGTCATTGCGCAACTGCTCGAACAACTTCCAGGAAACATTCCCCGGCGAGACGTCGAGGTTGTACACGGTATTAAGCACCAACTGCAGCGGGCTGCCCTTCGCGCCCACGACCATCTCGTAACCGAGCGTCCCCTGCTCGAAACGCTGTTGCACGCCCTGTTTGATCAGCAGGATCGCCACCGCCAGTGCCACACCCAGCATCACCGAGGCGCCCGTCAACCACGTCGCCAGCGCGCGCTGGCGCATGTTCTTGCCCACGATTTTCACCAGATTCATTGCAGGTCCTCCAGGCGCACGACTTTCTCAAAGCTGCTCATTACCTGCGGGTCGTGCGTGACCAGCAGCAGCGCATGTTTGCCGTCCGCGCAAATTCGCCGCAGCAGTTCCAGCACCGCTGCGCCGTTTTTCGCGTCGAGGCTGCCGGTCGGCTCGTCCGCCAGAACCAGCGGCGGCGCATTGACGAGCGCGCGCGCGATGGCCACGCGCTGTTGTTCGCCGATCGACAGGGCGCGCGGCTTGTGATGGAGGCGCTGCCCCAGCCCGACATTCTTCAATAATTGGACGGCGCGGTCCGTGCTGCCGTTGCCACCGCCGAACATCTGCCCCAGTAGCACGTTCTCCAGGGCGGTAAACCCCTGGAGCAGGTTGAACGATTGAAATACGTAGCCAATATTGGCCGCGCGGAAACGGTCCCTCGCCGCCTCGCTCAATTGGGTCGGATTGGTCCCGTTGACGCGGATTTCGCCTTCGTCGGGCAACAGGATGCCCGCGATCAGGTTCAGCAGCGTGCTCTTGCCCGAACCGCTCTGGCCTACCAGGACGGCTTGTTCGCTCGCCCCGAGTTCAAATTCACGGAGGCGAATGACCTCCAGCGGCGCACCATCCGAGGACGGATACGACTTGCGCAGGTTGCGCAACTGCAAAATGGTTTTGGTACCGGCGTCAGACATGTGTGTTCCTTTTTGGTTCCATCTGTAAAATGATTCCCCCAACCGACACGACCGGCGAGAAATTCCGCTAAAACGACTGCCCGTGAAGACTATGCCGGGGTGGCAGGAGGGGCGCGGCTCGGGCAGAAGGAAAAGGACGGCGCGATATAGGAATGGAAATCAAAAACTTCCAGCGGCCGCTCCAACACAGGTCCGAAAAAGATCGGCGTCACACAAGGCACATCGGTGACGGCATTCAACTGCCATGCGCAGGCGGCGCAGTTGTTCGGGCGAACCGGCCTCACCAGATCGGCGTGATTGTGAACGACGCCGAAGTAGAGAGTCATGTTCAGGAACAGGCCGCACAGCAGGGTTGATAGCCAGTATCTCATCGGCTCGGGCTAAATCTGGCCTCCGGAAGGCCAAAAGTCAAGCGGCCTGCAAAATCAGTTCCGCCCGCACCATGGCCTCGCCCGCGGAGTGTTTCAGCTTGAAATGAATCCTTTCCGCAACCGTCTGCATCCCGATGTTCTCCGGCAGAATCTCCGCGGTAATGCGCCGCAGCTTCTCTTCGCGTCCAATCTGCACGAGCCGCCCCAACAACTCCGTGCCCAGACCGCGCCGCTGGAATTTATCGCTGATCAACACCGCGAAGTGCGCCGTGTCCGTGTGCGGTTCCCGGCTGAGCCGGCCAACGCCCAGAATCCGCCGCGGGCTTGTCTTCGTCTCCTTCTGTACCGCCACCAGCGCCATCTCCCGGTCGTAATCGTTGAAGCAAATGCGCGTCAGCCGTTCGTGCGTCACCCGCTGTTCGAGCGCGATCATGTGGAAATACCGCATGTACACGCTCTCTTCGGAAAGTGTGTGATGAAAATCGACCAGCAGCGGCTCATCCTCGGGACGAATGGGACGAATCGTGACCGGCGTCTTGTCCTTCAGCTTCGCCCGCCAAATGTATTGCGACGGATACGGCCGAATCGCCGGCTTCGGCAACTGCTCCTCGGTCACTCCCGATTCCTGCACCACGATCCGCGCATCAAGCGCAACGAGCCGTTCCGGCGACGCCATCAACGGATTGATGTCGATTTCCTTGATCCAGGGCTGTTCGATAACCAGCTGACTGAATCGCACGAGCAACTGCTCCAACGCAGCCAGATCCACCGGCGCGCGCCCGCGCACTCCCTTCAGCGCGGTGAAGATGCGGGTGCGTTCGATCAGCCGCCGCGCCAGTGTGGCGTTCAACGGCGGCAATGCGAGAGATCGATCCTGGAATACCTCCACCAGTTGCCCGCCGGCCCCGAACAACAACACGGGGCCAAATTGCGGGTCAATACTGCTGCCGAGGATCAATTCGTACCCATCAAGCTTGACCATTGGTTGCACCGTCACGCCGAGGAAATGTTCCGCCCCCGCTTTCTCAGTGACGGATTTCCGGATGGACGTAAACGCCCTTTTTACATCCCGCGCGTTGGCCAGATTCAACTGTACGCCGCCGACATCCGTCTTGTGCGTGATCGTTTCTGAATGAAGCTTCAGCACGAGGGGATAACCAATCTTCTCCCCCGCCTTGACGGCTTCGCTCTCACTCTTCGCGATGCGCATCTCGATTGTCGGAATCCCATAGGCGACGAGCAATTGTTTCGATTCGAATTCGGTGAGCAGCGTTCGTCCGGATTGGCGCGCCTGGCCGACGAGCTTGGTCGCGCGAGCCGTGTCCGGCGCGTCCTCGTCCCCCCCGCGAGGCAGCGCTGGCGTTTCGTATAGCGCGCGCAACGCGTACAGGTGGCGGCACATGTAACCGAACATGCGCGCCGCGGTGTCGGGATAGGGAAACGTCGGGATCCCCGCTTGATTGAGAATCTCCACGCCCCCGGCCACGTCGTCTGCGCCCATCCAACTCGCCAACACCGGCTTGCCGAACGCCTTGGCGTAAGGTTTCATCAGCTCCGCGGTCTGGGTCGCCTCGGTCATCGCTTGCGGCGTCAGAACCACAAGCAGACCATCCGTGCCCGGGTCTTTCGCCGCGATTTCGATCGCTTTCGCGTAGCGGTCCGCGCCGGCGTCGCCCAGTACATCAATCGGATTATTGTGGCTCCACGCGGCGGGAAGAATCTGATTCAGCGCACCCATCGTGTCCTTCGACAACTCCGTCAACTCGCCACCGTTGGCCAGAAGAGCGTCCGTGGCGAGCACACCGGGTCCGCCGGCATTGGTCACGATCGTCAATCGCTGGCCCTTCGGACGTGGTTGCTTGGCGAGGATTTCGGCCATATAGAAAACTTCCGCAATGGCGTTGACCCGCAGCACGCCGCACCGACGGAACGCCGCTTCCAACACCTCGTCGCTGCCCGTGAGCGATCCCGTGTGCGACGCTGCGGCTTTCGCCGCCGCCTCGGATCGGCCGGGTTTGATCACGATGATCGGTTTCGAAAGCGCAACCTCACGGGCGGCCGACAGAAATGCCCGCGCGTCCCCGATCGTCTCCATGTAAATGACAATGCTATGGGTCTTGGGGTCGCTCCCGAGATAATCAATGAGATCGCCCCAGCCGACATCAAGCATGGAGCCGATGGAGATGAAGGCGCTGAACCCAACTTTTTCCCGCAGGCTCCAATCCAGCACCGCCGCGCAGAGCGCGCCGCTCTGGCTGATAAACCCGACGCTGCCCGCGTGCGCCAGCCCGCCCGCGAATGTCGCGTTGAGCCCCTGCGGCGGCCGCATCACCCCCAGGCAATTCGGTCCGATCACGCGCAGGTTGCCGCGGCGAGCCCGTTCCAGGATCTGTCGCTCCAGTTCGACGCCGTCTGCGCCCGTTTCCTTGAATCCCGCCGAGATCACAATGGCCGCTTTCACACCGGCGTCGACGCACTCGCCAATGATCCCCGGCACGGTCTGCGCCGGCGTGACGATGACAGCCAGATCAATGGGTTCCGGAATGTCCGTGATCCGCCGATAGGCGCGAATGCTGAGCACGCTCGGTCGATTGGGGTTGACGGGGTAAACCGTGCCCCCGAACGAACTGGTGATGAGGTTCCGCACGATCGTGCGACCAACACTGCCCTCTTTTTCTGTCGCGCCGATCACTGCGACCGTCGCCGGCGAGAAGAACGGATCCAGTGACGGCCGTCCGTATCGATAAATGTCATGAGCCGGATCGGTCGTAAGTTTGACGTCGCGTTTTTTCATGGAACCTCCGGGGAGCGGGCCGCGGCAGGCTTTGGGGCAATGACCCGCAACGCCCGCGCCACAACCGAGAACGTCACGGGCGCATCGCCGGCATCCTCGCCGTCCAACTGGATCGCCACCGGATCCGCCGCGCGGCAAACGAGCTTCTCGGCCTGAAAGTATTTCACATCGCCGAGATTGATGTGGGCAGCGCGAACAATCCCCTGCGCGTAGCGCAGCGCGTCCCAGTAGCCTGCCCGTTGAAAGACACACACATCGAGCAGTCCGTCATCCATGCGAGCCCTGGGGAAAAGCGCAAATCGCCCCCCGTAGAAACGCCCGTTCCCCACCAGCACGGCCACACCCCGACCGAGCGGACCGCTCCCGTTGACCGATACCTCGACGGGCGCATGCCGGACCGACAGCGCCTTGATTCCCGCCCACACATAACTGAGCGGACCGATCTTCTTTTTCAGCCCCCAACTGGCCGTGCGCACGGCATGCGCGTCGAAGCCGACACCGGCGAGCTGGATGAAATAACGGGATGAACCGTTGGTGTCAGCTTGCGCCAGGTCGATCGTCCGAGTGTGGGCCGCCTGGATGGTCTCCCAGGCAGTATCGAGTTTGCCAGAAATGCAGAGCTCCTTGGCGAACACATTGACCGTCCCCAGTGGCAATACTGCGAGGGCTACGCCGGACGTGCCAATGCCGTTGATGACTTCATTGATCGTGCCATCGCCGCCCGCCGCGACGATGGTCTTGTAGCCCTCCGCCACCGCTTGAGCAGCCAGCGCTTTCGCCTCGCCGGCGCGTTGCGTGGGAGCCAGAGTCATGGACGGACCATCTTTGGCTTCCAGGAATCGGCGAGCGCGCCGGGACTTTTCCCCGCGGGCAGCGGGATTGAAGATGACGAATATCTTGTCCATTCTCGAACGCCGCGCATATTGTAGGCGAGAAACTCTCACATGCAAATGCGAACTCGTGGAGGTAAATCGTGAAGGTCGTCAAAATCATCGCGATCATCATCGGCGTGCTGGTGGCGCTCGTCGTCGTTCTGTTGTGCGCCGGATTCTTCCTGGTGAATCGCTACGTGCAATCGCCGGCATTCAAGGAACAGGCGCTTCAATCGGCCCGCCAGGAATTGGGGGTGAACGTCGCCATCGACCATCTCAATGTCTCGATCTTCAGCGGCGTGGAGCTGCGTGGCGTGACGATTGGGAATCCGGCTGGCTTCCCGGACAACCTGCTCACCGCCAACGCATTTGTGCTGCATTACCGGCTCCTGCCGCTGTTCAAGCGCCGCATAGAAATCGAAGAGCTATCGCTCGACAAACCGATTGCTACTCTCTCGCAGAACTCGCAGGGTCAGTGGAATTACGAGAAGATCGGCGCAACGGAGACTGCATCGAAGACAAACATACCGCCACCAGCACCACCAACAGCCGCTCCGGCGCCAAAAACCGAAGGCACCGTTCCTCTCGACGTTGTTCTTTCGAAACTCGCCATAACACGGGGCGCGATGTCGATGGTCAGTGTCAGCAACAAGCCCATCGTGAAACTGGACGGGATCGACTTTTCCAGTTCCGTGGATCTTATCGACAATAAACTCACCGGCTCGGGCAAGGCGGGTATCGACGTGATCGACTTGTCCGGAAAACTCTTCGTAAAGAAAGCCGGCACACAGGTGACAATGGAGCCGGATCGCGTGACATTATCATCGCTGCACGGCGAACTGGCCGGCGGCACGATCTCGGGCAATGTTTCCGTGAACTACGCCACCGGCTTGTTGTACGCCGTTACGGTCAGCTTGACCAATAGCGACGTTGCGCAGTTGCTGCAGGACGCGGGTTCGAAGCCGACGGTCAGCGGCAAACTGAACATCACAACCTCACTGACGGGGACTGGCGGAGTCCCGACCATTGTCGGCAGTGGCCGCGTGGAGGTTGATGACGGTCAGTTCACAGAGAACCCGATTCTCAATTCGCTCGGGACGCTGTTACAGTTGGACGCACTGCGCAACCTGACCTTCAGCCAGTGTTTGGTTGAGTACTCGATCAGCAACAACGTCTTGCAGACACCGGTGATCCGTCTCGCGTCGCCTCAAGTGCAAATTACCGGCAGTGGGACGGTGGCGCTGGACAAGAACCGGTTGAATCAGAACATGACGATCACCCTCCCCAAAGGCAGTTTGAACGGGGTATTGCTGCCGGCCATCCGCGAGCTGTTCACCGAACAACCTGACGGCTCGCTGACACTGGATTTCAAACTCACGGGCACTCTGAATTCGCCAAAGACCGATATCGCAAAGCGGCTCGGTCAGCAATTGCTGCGAAACGGCCTGCAACAGCTGTTCAAGTAACCATGCGCATCATTGCTGGTCTCGCCAAGGGAATGACGCTGGTTGTGCCGCAGGCGGGAGTGCGGCCAACAGCGGATCGGATTCGTGAAGCCATCTTCTCCAGCCTTGGTGAACACGTTGTCGGCGCGCACGTGCTCGATTTGTTCGCCGGGACAGGAGCGCTCGGGCTGGAAGCCGCGAGCCGTGGCGCCGCCTCGGTGACCTTTATCGAGCAGGCGCGCGGCGCATGGGAATGCCTGGAGAAAAACATCCGGATATTTGAGCGGAACCGCGGCGTAGATTGCCCGTTCACCGTCCTGCGCGCCGCGGTCGCATCGCAACTCCCGAAGCTCGCGGCTGAAGGTGAAACCTTTCATCTCCTGCTCGCCGATCCGCCATACGGTGAAGCGGCGGCGGAATTGTTGCGCGATGCGAATCTGCCGGCCTTGCTGGCGAAGGACGGTATGTTCGTGCTCGAGTCAGCGAAACGAGATGCGTTGATCGTCGCTGAGCCGTGGGAACGAGTCCGTGAGGCGGTCTACGGCGATACGCGTGTCAGTTTCTTCCGAATCAAATTTGCCTCAGCCCACCCCGACGCCAGCAGCGGCAGCCACGGCTGAAAACTTCTCGGCCAATTCCTCGCTCAACATGCTGGCAACGAGCGGGAGGCGTTTCTCCACTTTCTTGACGGCGTCATGGGCTTCCTTGGATTTGCCCATCTCGGCATAAGCGAGGCAGAGCCAGACCCACGGAGTCGCGTCGCCGGAGTTGATCGAGATCGCCTTCTGGTAACATCGCACGGCTTTGTCGTATTGCGCCTGGAGGTGGTGGACATTGCCGAGGTTGTTCCAGGCGACCACGAAATTCGGTTTCAGTGCGATGGCCTTTTCATACGCGTTGAGCGCGTCATCGTACTTGCACCGCGCCGCGTAGGCATCGGCGAGGTTGCACCAGGTCTGCGCGTCGCCGGGCCGGGCCGTAAGAAGTTCGAAACACGTTGAAATCAGTTCGGTGTATTTGCCCTGTCTCTTGTAGGCCACGGACAGTCGCGCCAGCGCCGGCGAGTTTCCCGGGCGCTGCTTGATGATTTCCTGGCAGAACTCGATCAGGTCGTAGTCGTCTTCCTGTTTCTCGTACGCGGCATCGAGACGCGCCCACGCGCGCTCGTCGTCCGAATGCAATCGGACGATTTCCTTCGACAGGGCAAGCAGGTCGAGGGGCGATGTTCCCTCTTTGCTGGCGAGTTGAAGAAACGTCCACGCGTGGCGGTTACCAGGATGGACCCGAATGATGTCCTCGCAGAATTGCAGAAACCCGGCTGAATCGTTCTCCTGGGTGCAAATCGTATAGAGCTTAGACCACGCTTTTGGCTGGTCCGGCTTGCGTAGAATGGCTTGTTGATGTCGTTGTATCAACCACTTAGCGAGATGGCGCTGCATAAATCTTGAACCTTGCGTGGTTCTTATTAGCAGCCTGTGGGCCACCCTGTTCCCTATGGGCGAAACCGCTATTACGGGAGGGCGATTGCCTGGGCTCAGCGACTCATTCCACGATCCGCATCTGGACCGCGTTGATGAGCTTGTCGCGAGCGAGGATATCGGAGACGATCACTACCTGATCTCCTTTGGCGAGAAGCTTCCTCTCCAACAGGGATTCTTCCGCTCGCAAAATCGTGGTCTCCGGGTCGGAACTGAACTCGATAACCAAGGGCATGACGCCCCAGTACAAATTGAGCTGGTTGCGGAGACGCGGGGAATTCGTAAACGCGAAGATCGCCGAGAAATCCGGCCGCAACCAGGACGTATACTGCGCCGTGTGACCGTATCGCGTGAAGACCAGAATTCCCTTGGCCTTCAGCTCATTGGCCATCACCACGGCCGAACGCACAATCTTCTGACGCTCCCCGGAAAGGTCGACATTGTCCGCATAACGGGCGCCGCCACTGCGTTCGATCCGTTGCGCGATGCGATCAAGCACCGCCAGACATTCGAGCGGGTACTTGCCGACGGTCGTCTCGCCCGACAACATAAGCGAGTCAGCCTGTTCGAACACGGCATTGGCCACATCCGTCACTTCCGCTCGCGTTGGCATCGGATTCTCGATCATCGACTCCAGCATGTGTGTCGCCACAATCACCGGTTTGCCGTAGCGGATGCAGGCCTTGACCGTCCGCCGCTGAATGATGGGTAGCTCCTCATACGGACACTCGATGCCGAGGTCGCCACGGGCCACCATGATACCGTCGGCGGCGTCCACGAGATCCTGCAGATTGGTAACAGCCTGCTGGTCCTCGATTTTGGCGATGATTTTGGCGTCACAGTTCCGCGCCGCCAGCATGGCCCGGAGTTCCTCGACGTCCTTCCGTTCCCGCACAAACGAAAGTGCAATCAGGTCAACGCCCAACGATATCCCGAGCTCGATATCCTGCCGGTCCTTCTCGGTTATGGACGGCATGCTGATCTTGACGCCGGGGAGATTGATATGGCGACGGGAACCCAGTTCCCCTTCCGTGAGAACCTCGCAACGCATCCGCCGGTGCAGCTTTTCCAGGACGCGCAGGCGGATCACCCCGTTGTCGACGAGGACCGTATCGCCTTCATGGATATCCTTGATGAGGTTCGGGTAATTGACGTCGACGGATTTCTCTTCCTCGCTTTGCGCCCCTTTGACCGTGAACTCAAAGATGTCGCCCGGTTTGAGCTCCAGCGGAATGGGAAGGTCCCCCGTGCGGATCGCCGGGCCCTGCGTATCCATCATAATGCCGCAGGGGACACCGACTTTTTCCGAGGCGGCGCGGATCCGATCGAATATCTCACGGGTCCAGTCATGGGCCGCATGGCTCATATTCAGCCGCGCGACGTTCATGCCCGACTCGATCATCTTGGCGAGCATTTCCGGTGATTCGGTGCTCGGACCAATCGTACAGGTAATCTTCGTGTGCCTCATCGCCCCCTTGCCCAATGGCCATACACTAGACGGACACGGCCCAAAAGAAAAGATTGCAAAGCAGAAGCATGAAAACTATGGTCATTGCGCAGGCAGGGAGGTGACATTTGAAAATCGCAGTCTACCCCGGCAGTTTTGATCCCATCACCAACGGTCATCTCGACATCGTGCGTCGTGCCGCCCAAGTGTTTGATCGCGTGATTGTTGCGGTCGCCATCGATTCCGAGAAGAAACCGTTGTTCAGCGTGCAGGAGCGGAGACAAATGGCCAGCGAAGCTGTCAAAGGACTGCGCAATGTATCCGTGGACGAATTCAAGGGCTTGCTCATCAACTACGCGCGGCGCAAACGGGCGACGGCGATCGTGCGCGGCTTGCGAGCGGTGTCCGATTTCGAGTTCGAATTCCAGCTCGCTCTGATGAATCGAAAGCTCGATCCGAGCATCGAAACGATCTTTCTCATGACGAAGGACGAATATACGTTCATCAGTTCGCGCCTGGTGAAGGAGATTGGTGAACTGGGCGGGAAAGTGAGTAATTTCGTGCCGCGCGGTGTCGAACGCGCAATGAGACACAGGTTTGGCTCCGTCTGACCGGCCCGCGGGTCTGGTCACCGGGGCGAAGGGGGTATCATGAAAGTCAATGTCAAGCGCATCCCGCCGGACGGGGAAGCATTGTCCGGTAGTGATCCTTCCTCGATTATGGAGCTCGACGAACCCGACGCCCGATTCGAGCACGACGTGGAGTATCAGTTCCTGGCGCAAATCCAGGGAAACGCCCTGCTGGTCACGGGCAGGCTGGCCACGCCGGCGACATTGCGGTGCAGCCGGTGCCTGCAGATGTTCGAATTGCCATTGCAGGTGGACCAATTCGTGTACCATCAGGAGCTCCACGGGGAGGACTTCGTGGACTTGACGCCCAATATGCGGGAAGATATTATCCTTGAGCTTCCACAACGAGCGCTTTGTACCCCTGGGTGCAAGGGTTTATGCCCGTATTGTGGCAAGGATTTAAATAAAGGGTCATGCCAATGCAGGCCGTCGGCAGGAGACTTACGGTGGCACGCTTTGGACAACTTGAAACTGAAATGAAGTAAG
Organism: Verrucomicrobiia bacterium; assembly: GCA_035501175.1. GTDB lineage: Bacteria > Verrucomicrobiota > Verrucomicrobiia > Palsa-1439 > Palsa-1439 > Palsa-1439. Next base: position 33,789 of record DATJWQ010000003.1, read on the forward strand.
GGAGAGTGTTCCCATGGGCGTCCCAAAACGTAGAATGTCAAAAATGCGCCTGCGCACCCGCAAGGCGGCAAACAGGCCGAAGTCGCCGCCGCAGTTGTCGAAATGCTCCCAATGCGGCGCGCGGGTGACCCCCCATCGTGTATGCCCGTCGTGCGGCTATTACAAGGGGCGTCAGGTCGTCTCTGTGACGACCGGTTAGTTCCGCAATCATGAAACTCGCCATCGATGCGATGGGTGGGGACTTTGCCCCCCAAAACATCGTTGCCGGGGCAGTTCTGGCGCTCGGCGGCAATCAGCACATCGACCGCCTGTATCTTGTCGGCGACAAAACGCGCGTCGAGGCGGAGTTGCACAAACTCGGCTTCTCCGACAACCGCATCGAGATCGTCCACGCCAGCGAGGTCATCGAGATGGATGACCAGCCCGTTCAGGCTGTGCGGCGCAAGAAGGACAGTTCCATGAGCCGCGCGATTGACCTCGTCAAACGCGGCGATGCGGACGCGATCGTCTCCGCTGGCAACACGGGCGCCTTGCTGACGGCGTCGCAGGTGAAACTGCGCACGCTCGAGGGTGTGGATCGCGCCGGCCTGGCAGTTCTGCTTCCCGCGCCGCAAAACGTCTTTGTGCTGATGGATGCGGGCGCCAATCTCGAGCCGTCTCCATCGAACCTTGTTCAGTACGCCATCATGGGCAGCATGTTCTCGAAGCAGATTCTCGGCTACGAGCGTCCACGGGTGGCCGTCTTCTCGATTGGCACCGAGGACGTGAAGGGCAACGAGTTGACCCTGGAGACGCATCGGCTGTTGAAGCAGACCAATTTGAATTTCGTCGGCAACATCGACGGCCACGATCTGTTTTCCAATCACGCGGACGTCATCATCACGGACGCGTTCGTCGGCAACGCGGTGCTCAAGGCCTGCGAGAGCACGGCGCGCCTCGTCGCCACGTGGCTCAAGGATGAGATGAAAAAGAACCCGCTGCGAATGTTTGGCGGGCTGCTCGCCATGGGCGCCTTTAAGGCGCTGAAACGCAAGGCCGATCCCGATGAGTACGGCGGAGCGGTGTTGCTGGGCATCAATGGAATCTGTATCAAAGCCCACGGCGCCAGTTCGCCCAAGGCCGTCAAGAACGCGATCCGCGTCGCGACCGAGTTTGTCGAATCCAGGTTCAACGAGCACATGGTCGAGGAAATCAAAAAGTTCCATGACAAAGTCCAGCAAAACACATTTGCGCAATCCCAGGTCGAGACAGCATCTTAGACCGGTCCATATCGTCGGCACGGGCTCGTACGTGCCGGACCGCGTGCTCACGAACGCCGACCTCGAGAAACTCGTCGATACCACCGACGAGTGGATCACGACGCGCTCGGGGATCAAGGAACGGCGGATCGCGCCCGACTACATGTGCACCTCGGATATGGCGGTCGAAGCCGCCCGCCGCGCCATGGAACAGGCCAATGTCCGCGAAGACGAGATCGACCTGATTATTTGCGCCACGATCACGCCCGACATGCCGTTCCCCGCCACCTCGTGCCTCATTCAGCAGAAGCTGGGCGCGAAACGCGCCGCGGCGTTTGACATCGAGGCCGCGTGTTCGGGGTTTCTCTACGGCCTGGAAATTGGCCAGCAATTTGTGACGTCGGGCACCTACAACACCGTTTTGGTGATCGGCGCCGAGAAATTGTCGACGATCGTTGACTGGCAGGACCGCAGCACGTGCGTGCTGTTCGGCGATGGCGCGGGCGCGGCGGTGTTGCGCAGCCGCGGCGAGGAACATGGACACGGAATTTTGACGACGTGCATGGGCGCGGACGGTTCGCAGGCGGACATTCTGTTGATGCCGGCGGGCGGGGCGCGCTATCCGGCTTCGAAAGAGTCGGTTAGCGCGGGGATGCACCATCTGAAAATGTCCGGCAAAGAGGTCTTCAAAAACGCCGTCATCGCCATGCAGACGGCCGCCGAGGAAGCGTTGCGCCGTTGCAACCTGACCATTCAGGACATCAAATGCGTGATCCCGCACCAGGCCAACATCCGCATTCTGGAGTCCATCGCCGAGCGAATCGGCGCGCCAATGGACAAGGTGTACGTGAACCTGCATCGATATGGCAACATCTCCGCCGCGTCGGTCGCCATCGCGCTCGACGAGGCCGCTCGCGAAGGCCGATTCCAGCACGGCGATCTGATTCTGCTGGTTGTCTTTGGCAGCGGCCTGACCTGGGCCTCGTGTGTCATCCAGTGGTGACCGGTCTGGGCTCTCGTTGACAGGGCTGCGTGATCGTGCTATCTTGCCGAACGACCTTGGTGAGAAACGATGGGAGCTACGAAAAGAGATTTTTCCGGAGTGTTCGATGCCGAGTTGAGTCCGCGACGCTCGCACAACGCCGCCGTTCTCGACAAGGTCTTTAATCTGTCCCCCAAAGGCATTACGTTTCAGACCGATACGTTCATGCCCGAATGGATGGAAGTTGGCGTGGAGATGCGCTTGCCCCACTCGGGAGCGCGCAGGGATCAGCGGCTGGAGATAGGGTGCCGCGGCGTGGTCGTGCAATGTTCGCGACGCACCCAGGGCAAGGGATTCGAAGTCGTGCTCATGTTCCTTGACCTGCCGAAACGGGCGCAGGCCCGGCTCAGTGTCGCTCCCTCCGCCCTCGCTCCCCACAGCATCTCGATCTCCCGCTAACTTCATATGGAATACCTGCACAGCCTCCTCAAGTTCGCCGTCAACATGGGTGCCTCCGACATCCATGTGAAACCCGACCATCACGCCACAATCCGCATCTCGGGCGAACTCTTCCCCGTTCAGGTCGATCCGCCCAGCAAGGAGCAGGTCGCCGAGATCGTCAAGTTCATGCTTCCCAAACACGTCGAGTCCCGCCTCGAACGTGAGAAGGAAGCCGACTTCTCGTACATCGATCCGTCGCTCGGACGCTTCCGCGTCAACGTCTTTTACCAGCGCGGACTGCTCAGTTTCGCCATGCGCTTCGTGAAAACCAAGGTGCCGTCGTTCAAGGAATTGAACCTGCCCGAGCAATTGGGCGCCATCTCCAAGGCCGAGCGCGGCATCATCCTCGTCACGGGACCGACGGGTTGCGGCAAATCCAGCACCCTCGCCGCCGTGGTCCAGCACATCAACGAAAACGAGAAGTGCCACATCATCACGCTGGAAGACCCGATCGAATACATTTTCGAAGACAAACAATCCGTCATCGAACAGCGCGAAGTCGGCCTGGACACATTGAGTTTCGAGAGGGCGCTCGTCCATGTGATGCGCCAGGACCCCGACGTCATCATGATCGGCGAAATGCGCGATAGCCAGTCGTTCATGGCCGCCCTGTCCGCCGCCGACACCGGCCATCTCGTGATCGCCACGCTGCACTCGACCACGGCCTACTCGGCCATCGGTCGCACACTCGATTTCTTCCCCGCCCACGAACGCGACCAGATCCGCCGCCAGATCGCCGCCAACCTCCGCGCCGTTGTCTGCCAGCGGCTTGTCCCGTCCGTCGCCGGTGGCGTCGTCCCCGCCGTCGAAATCATGATCAATACGCCCACGGTGCGCAAATTCATCGAGCAGAACCTGCTCGACAAACTCTCCGCGGCGATCGAGACGGGTACGGAAGAAGGCATGCAGACCTTCAATCAGGCCCTGTACAAACTCGTCAAGGCCAAGGCGATCACCGAAGAAGAGGCCCTCAACAAAGCCACGAACTCCGAGGCCCTGCGGATGAATTTCCGCGGCATCTTCCTCGACGAATCCCGCCGCATCCTCGCCAACGCCTAGCATCTTCCGCCGGACACCCCGTCGTCGCCGCCATGACTGTCCCCTCATTGCGCTCGCACTGCCGCCCGCTCTGTGGTAACAGAAATCCCGCGACAGCAGCGTCAACGATCCCCGCCTGCGTCGCGTGGAGGACAGTGTAATCGTGAAGCCCGGTATCAAGGACGTTCTCTGGATGGTCTTCGGAGCCGCTCTGCTTCTCATGGTCACGTTCGTTGCCTTGCGCTTCGGGAAAAACCAGAGCCCCGCCGAACTCCTCGCCTTCAAAGCCAGACGCGTCGACGTCGTGGAACAAATGCGCCTGGGTCTCGCCTCTGCGTCCGAGGCCGAAAAAAGCGCCGTCATGGCCATTACCGATGAGGATTCACAGAAGTACGCCGACCAGGCCCGCGCCGCCACCGCCGACGTGGCGCACGAACGCGACAAGCTGGCCCTCCTCCTCAACAAGGGCGGCACCCAGGGAGAGAAAGACCTCCTCGCCCAATTCTCCTCAGCCTTCTCGGATTTCCAGAACATCGACAAGGACCTCCTCACCCTGGCCGTCAAAAATACGAACCTCAAAGCCTACAATCTCGCCTTCGGTCCCGCCGCGGACGCGATCACCGACATGAACGATGCGCTCTCCCGTCTCATGTCAAAGAGCGATTCCTCTCCCGATGCCCTCGCCGTGACCCGGCTCGCATTCGGCGCCGAAACCGCTGCGCTGCGCATCCAATCCCTGCTCGCACCCCACATCGCCGAGGAAAGCGAGGCGAAAATGGACGCCCTCGAGGCCCGCATGACCGCTGACGACGAGGATGTCCGCAGGGACCTCGACCGCCTCGCCGCGATGCCCGCCTTCACCAACGATACCGACCTCGCCACCGCCACCCTGGCTTACGCCCGCTTCAGCGATATCCGCGCGAAGATCATTCCGCTCTCCCGCGAGAACACCAACGTCCGTTCCCTCGCCATCTCCCTCGACCAAAAACGCAAGATCATGTTCCTCTGCCAGGACGCCCTCGCGTCCCTCCAACAAGCCATCCTCCAGGAACCCATCCCCGGCGTCACCTACGGCGCCCCAGTCAGTCCGCGCTAGCACACCGTCTCAACTGGGGAAGGTAACCGCACCATCCGCCAACAGCAGAACGACCGTCTCGCCCATCGGCCTCAGCCGGCCCGAAACACCACTCCACGGTACCCGAAAACCCCAAAACGAAGCCAATCGGTTTTTCGCCAGTTCATCCTCCACAATCGCCTGCCGCCGAAACACATCGGCACAACCAAACCCCTCAAAACCATTGGCTTCGTTTCGCAGATCTATACCCCCCTGCACCGGCCTTTGCAGATACAAGCCGCGAATCTCAGCCCCCGACCGCCTGACGTTTGACAAAGGCCGGTCAGGGCGAGGGCCTATCCATCTCCCATCCATATTTCAAAGAACCGCCCCCATCCTACCCCACTTCCGATATATTGTCCAATACAAAATATTATCATACGATAATTCTCCGCGGTAACCCCCGCCCGTCACCCTTGCTCACCCTGAGCCGGCCAGACAGGCCTCCCCCGGCCTTCCCGCCCCTGAAATCCTTGCATCCTCCGTCGCCCACGATTACCATCCACCCGTGACGTCGGAGAGGAGGCCGCCGATGGCTCACACCAGAACCATACACAATGAAAGCCTCCACCCTCTTTCTCTTCGCCATCGCCGTCACCCTCAGCCCATGCTCGCGCGCCGCTGTTGCCGACGCCCTCGCGGCGAATCCGCCTCCACCCGTCGCGCCCGTCCGCAACGTCACCGACACCTATTTCGGCACAACCGTCGACGATCCCTATCGCTACATGGAGAATCTCGCCGACCCCGAGGTCGCCGCATGGATCAAGGCCCAGGCCGCCTACAGCCGCAATCTCCTTGATGGCATTCCCGGGCGCGCACAATACCTGGCCCGCCTCCGCGCGCTCGACAGTTCCGTTGCCGCCCAGGTCTGGAGTATCTGCCGACGCCCGCCCGATCGCTATTTCTGTTGCCGTGGCTCCCCCAACGAGAACGCCCCCAAACTCTACGTGCGCGATGGATTGACCGGCCCGGAAAAACTGCTGGTCGACCCCGCCGCCTTCGCGAAATCAACCGGCAAACCATGCTCGATCAGTTTCTATGAGCCATCCTGGGACGGAACATGCGTGGCGTTCGGCATCTTCTCCGCAGGCTCCGAGGACACGGTCTTGCACGTGCTGCAAACATCGACCGCCACCGAAATTGACCAGCCGATCGATCGCGTCCGCTTCCCCAACATCAGTTGGCATCCAACCGAACGCGCCTTCTTTTACACGCGCCTCTCGCAACCGGTCCCGGGCGTGTCCGCCGGCGCCGGCGCGGACGCGCTCTTGCAACGCAGCCGCGTGTATCTTCATCACATCGGTGGCGACGCCGACAGGGATCCGCCCGTGTTTGGTTTTGACGTTTCGCCCCGCGTGCGGATGGGACCAGGCGATATCCCAAGAGTCGATGCCCGGCCGGATTCAACCTGCATCGTCGGCGTGCTCGATCACGGCGGCGGCCAGCCCCGCACCGTCTACGCCGCGCCGCTCGCCTCCGCGACCAACCCCGATATTCCATGGCGCAGAATCTGCGATGTCGATGAAGAGACCACCAGCCGCGCCGTTTGCGGCGACGACATCTATCTGCTCAGTCACAAAAACGCGCCCCGGTTCAAGGTCATCAAGACCTCGCTGGCCAACCCCGATCTGGCCCACGCCGAAACTGTCGTGCCGCCCGGCGATGCCGTCGTCACCGGCCTCGCTGCCGCCCACGACGCGCTCTACGTCCAGACTCTGGATGCCGGCATGGGCCGGCTCTGGCGGGTGCCCAAACACGGCAAGGTCGAAGCCGTCAATTTGCCCGCCGGCTCCGCGGCCATCGCCGCGTACGATGCGCGCTGCGACGGCCTGCTCGTGGCCATCAAATCCTGGACCAAAGCCGCGCAGATCTACTCGTACGATCCGCACACCAGGACGGCTTCCAATACGCGATTGCAGCCCTTCGGCCCATTCGACGCGCCCGATGATCTCGAATCGATCGAGGTCAAAGCCAAAAGCTACGACGGTACGATGGTCCCGCTCTCGATCGTTTGCCGGCGCGGCAGCCGGCTCGATGGCTCGCATCCGACCACGCTGCTCGGCTATGGCGCCTTTGGCGAGATCGAGCCGCCCGTGTTCGGTGCGATGGAACTCGCCTGGTTCGAAAAAGGCGGCGTGATCGCCATGGCCCACGTCCGCGGCGGCGGCGAATGCGGCGAGGACTGGCATAAAGCCGGTTACAAACTCACCAAGCCAAATACCTGGAAAGACTACATCGCCTGCGCCCGGTATCTGATCGACCACAAGTACACCACCCCCCGACGCCTGGCCGCAAGCGGCGGCAGCGCCGGCGGCGTCCTCGTCGGACGCGCCATGACCGAACGCCCCGACTTGTTCGCCGCTGTCATCTCAATCGCCGGCTCCCTCGACATGGTCCGCTCCGAGACCTCCGCCTTCGGCAAATTGATCGTGCCCGAATTCGGCAGCGTCGCCACGCGCGACGGATTTCAAGCCCTCTACGAAATGAGCGCCTACCATCACGTCAGGGACGGCACTCCCTACCCGGCCGTGCTGCTCATGGTCGGGTTCAACGACACCCGCGTCCCACCCTGGGCCTCGGCGAAAATGGCCGCCCGACTCCAGGCCGCCACCACCAGCGGCAAACCCGTCCTGCTTCAGGTTAACTACGAAGCCGGACATGGCATCGGCACCGCACGATCGCAAGTCCTCGAGGAGATGGCCGACCGCGCCGCATTCCTCTTCTGGCAGTTCGGTGTCCCGGAATTCCAGCCGCCGTCAACAAAGTAAAGCGCTGCCGTACCGCTGTCGAACAGGACGGTCACCACGGCCTACAGCTATGATCGCTTTGGCCGTGTTGGCCAGAGAAAAAGCCCTCGCAGAAAAATCGTCGCCACAAACCCCGCTCGGAAAGTCACGTCGTGCGACTCGGCATACGCCCTACTTCGGCTCGATGGCGATCACCCACAGATCCGTCTTCCCAATGTTGTGGCCGATGTGCGTTCCCCCGCGCCGCCACGCGATCTCCCCGGTCTTTAATGTGGAAGTTTCCCGCCGACCATCCGGCAACTCGTGCTCCAGTTCCGCGCCCGAGAGACACACCACCACCCGATCGTGATGCGTGTGCTTCGGCTCGCTCGTCCCTGCCGCGAACCGGATGTCGTAGACCCGCACGTATTGATTCTCCACCAGCACCTTGTACCCCGGCGCCAGCCCGGCAGATCCCCACGTCTCCGAACGGCCCGCCCCTAGGAACTCGACGTACACGAACCGCAAATCCGCCAGGCCGTCGTTCTTCAATAGTCCCCCGGCCGTCGACCGAAACACAACGTCCCCGCGCTTCACGGGTTGTGTCGCCATTGCAGAGCTCTCCTCCGCCATCGTGCTGGCCACCGATCCATCATCGAGGTACACGACCACGCCGGCCCTGTCCCTCGGCAGCGCCCACCCTTCGCCTGGAGCCAGTGACACTTGCATGACCACCACTTTGTCGTTGCGAACCTTTTCCGTGGACGCATCCGCAAATGCGTTCGTCATCACCACTAGCATCAAGCCGAACCGACAAATCCATCGTCGCGCATTCATTCGCATGCCCCCCGTCGCGAATCTAATCAGCCGCGATATCATCGGCAAGCTTGCGATGCAGGCGCATTCCTAAGCAATCGCCTCGCCCCTTCAGGGGGAGAGGCCGGCCCCGCTGTCGTTCGCGCGGACGGGTGAGGGGAAAAAAACTCAAGCGACCATAGGCCTTAACCACAGTTCACGCCCCGCTCCGCCGATTGAAATTCGCCAGTTGCCTGCTATACTCATCCCCCGGTACCGGGTATGGGCGAATTCATCGAAGACACCATCGCAGCCATCTCTACTCCGATCGGCGAAGGCGGCATCGCCATCATTCGCATCTCGGGTCCGCGCGCTTTTGCGGTCGCGGAGGGCATCTTCCATTCTCCGAAGGGAAGGGTATCTGAGTTCCCCTCGCACACGCTCCACTTCGGCACCATCGGCGCCAACGGCCACACAATCGATCAGGTCATGCTCGCCGTCATGCGCGCCCCGCGGACCTACACGAAGGAGGACACCGTCGAAATCAATTGTCACGGCGGCGTCCTGACCGCCCGCAAAATCCTCGCCCTTTGCCTCGAACAGGGCACCCGATTGGCCGAACCCGGCGAATTCACGAAACGCGCCTTCCTCAACGGTCGCCTCGATTTGACCCAGGCCGAGGCTGTCATGGACCTCATCCGTGCCAGGTCCGATCGCGCGCACACGGCCGCTGTTCACGAGCTGGAAGGCCATTTGTCCGCAAAGATCGATGGCGCACGCGACAGCCTCCTTACCGTTCTCGCTCATATCGAAGCACATATAGATTTTCCCGAGGACGATCTTGGCCCGGAAATTAGAGAGAACCTGCTGGTCCGGACACACGAGGTGTTGGATCTGATAAGAACCCTCTTGGCCACCGCGCGTGAAGGCCGCATCTTGCGCGAAGGCATTTCGGTCGCGATCGTCGGACGCCCAAACGTCGGCAAGTCCAGCCTGCTCAACGCGCTTGTCGGCCGCGACCGCTCCATCGTCACGCCAGTCCCAGGCACGACGCGCGACACGATCGATGAGACGGTCAGCATTGATGGCATTCCGTTTCGATTCACGGACACCGCTGGCATCCGACAGACCCGGGGAACTGCCGAGAAGTTGGGAGTTCAGCGTAGTCGCAAAGCGTTGGAGAACAGTGGGATAGCGATTGTCGTCATCGATATATCTCGTCCGTTTTCTCGCGGCGATGCCGATCTGATTGCCGAGGCTGACAAGTCCCACGCGATCATCGTGCTTAACAAGACAGACTTGCCAGCACGCCTGCGTCTACCTGCCAAGGTTGTCGAGAAGAGGGAGCCGATTCGCGTGTCCGCCACCCGGGGCGACGGCCTCGATATCCTGCGCGCCAAGCTCATCGAACTGGCATGGTCTGGTTCTGTCGGCTCGATGTCCGTCGACATCGCGATCAACGAACGGCAAAGGACGCTCCTTGCCTCAGCAGAGAAAAACTTGACATCCGGATATACTGAGCTGAAGGAATCCAAACCTCTGGAGATCGTGTCCCAAGAATTGCGCGCCGGGCTCGATCGCTTGGGCGAGATCGTCGGCAAGACCAGCACCGATGATATCCTCGACCGTATCTTCAGCACGTTCTGCATTGGAAAATGACTCCCGCCTTTGTTTACCCAAAGAAGTACGACGTCATCGTGATCGGTGCCGGCCACGCGGGAACGGAAGCGGCCCTTGCCGCCGCGCGCATGGGCCGACAGACGCTCCTCTTCACAACAAACCTCGATACCATCGGCCAGATGTCCTGCAATCCTGCCATCGGCGGACTCGCAAAAGGGCATCTCGCCAGGGAAATCGACGCTCTCGGCGGTGAGATGGGCGTCAACACGGATCAGACGGGCATCCAGTTTCGGATGCTCAATACGAAGAAGGGTCCGTCAGTCTGGGCGCCGCGCGCCCAGTGCGACAAGAAGGCGTATCAGTTCCGCCTGAAATGGATCGTCGAACAGCAGCCGAATCTCGAACTGAAGCAGGCCATGATCGACGATATCCTCGTGGAAGGCGACAAAGTCTGCGGCGTGCTCACCAAGATGGGCGTTCAGTACAATGCCGATGCGGTGATCGTGACGACCGGGACCTTTCTTCGCGGTTTGATTCACGTCGGCGAAGCGAAACTGGAATCCGGCCGCGCAGGTGAGCCGGCAGCGTATTCTCTGTCGGATAGCCTGAAGCGTCTCGGATTCGAACTCGGACGCCTCAAGACAGGAACTCCGCCGCGCCTGAACCGCCGCTCCCTCGATTTCTCCAACATGGACGTTCAACCGGGCGACGATCCGATTCCGTTCTTCTCGTACCGCACACCGCGAACGTTCCACGTGGAACAATTGCCGTGCTACCTCACTTACACGACCGAGAAAACCCGTGAGGTGATCCAGGCGAATCTTCACCGCTCGCCACTCTATTCCGGCCAAATCCACGGCGTCGGGCCCCGCTATTGCCCGTCCATCGAGGATAAGATCGTCAAATTCGCCGAGAAACCGCGTCACCAGATTTTCCTCGAACCCGAGGGACGCACCACGGACGAGTTCTACGTCAACGGCTCCTCCACAAGCCTGCCGGAGGATGTCCAACTGCAAGTCGTCCGCTCGATCGTCGGCCTCGAGAACGCTCAAATCATGCGCCCAGGCTACGCCGTCGAGTACGATTACAGTCTCCCGCACCAGCTTCATCCAACGATGGAAACAAAACGCATCGAGAATCTATTCTTTGCGGGTCAGATCAACGGGACATCCGGCTATGAAGAGGCTGGGGCACAAGGACTTGTGGCAGGCGCTAACGCCGCCCTGAAACTCGCCCGCTCAGCTCCGCTAATTCTCACACGCGCAGATAGTTACATTGGCGTACTAATCGACGACCTGATTACCAAGAGCACCGATGAGCCTTATCGCATGTTCACTTCCCGCGCCGAATACAGGCTGCTCCTCCGCCAGGACAATGCCGATCTGCGAATGACGCCGTTGGGCCGTCGCGTCGGCCTTGTCGACGACAGTTACTGGGAGCTCTTTCAGAAGAAACAAACCGCAATCGAAAGGGAGATCAACCGTCTGCGCACCAGTCGCAACGGTTCCAATACTTACGCCGAGGTTCTTCGCCGTCCGGAGATAACGTACAGATCTCTGCCGATTGCCGATGCGACACTTTCCGAAGACGTAGCGCAGGAGGTCGAGATCCAATTGAAGTACGAAGGTTACATCGCCCGCGACTTGGAGCAGATCGATCGGTTCCGCAAGCTCGAAGGCAAGTGCATTCCAACCGGGATCGACTACGAGAAGATCGGCGCGCTCCGCTTCGAGTCCCGACAGAAACTCACGCGCTTCCGTCCAGACTCCATCGGCCAGGCGTCGCGAATTCCAGGAGTGACTCCTGCCGACATCGCGATCCTCCTGGTCTGGCTAAAACGAGCGGGAAATCACTAGGTGCCATCAGAGCTAGCGGGTGTCAAGAATTAGCTGGCGAAAGTTGTCGAACAGTTTGTCTGCATCATGCGGCCCTGGAGAGGCTTCCGGATGATATTGCACACTGAAGATGGGATACTTTTTGTGTCGCATCCCCTCAACTGTCTGGTCGTTCAGGTTGATCTGGGTGATTTCCACGTCCCGCGTATTCACGCTGGCGGGATCCACCGCGAAGCCGTGGTTCTGTGAGGTGATGGAAACTTTCCCGGTTGGCAGGTCCTTCACCGGCTGGTTCGCGCCGCGATGGCCAAATCTTAATTTGAATGTTCGGCCGCCAAACGAAAACCCAAGTATCTGATGCCCGAGACAGATTCCAAAAATCGGAACCTGGCCCATGAGATCGCGAACCGCAGTGTGTGCATAATCCAACGCTTCGGGATCGCCGGGACCGTTGGATAGGAACACGCCCTTCGGCCGGTAGCTCAGGACGTCGCTCGCCGTCGCTGTCGCTGGGACGACCTGCACGCGGAAACCGCGCTGACGCAGTTTGCGCAAAATGTTGTACTTGATTCCGTAATCGAAGGCGACGATCGGGATGTCCGCATCGGGCAGCTCGGTCGTGTTGTGCGTCTGATCGTCCGATGCGCGGTCGATCCTCCAGCGCTTGCTCAACGCATCATCGGGGTCCCACGCGAAAGCCCTCGGATGAGTTACCTCTTTCACGTAATCCACGCCGACAATCCCACGCCAGTCCCGCGCGCGTTTGACCGCTTCCTGGTCGCTGATCGATTCGGTCGAGATGCACGACTTCATCGCGCCCTTGACGCGCAGGATCTTCGTCAGGGAGCGTGTATCGATGTCCGATACAGCGGGAACCCCGTTCTTCTCGAGGTATTGGTCGAGCGACAACTCAGCCCGCCAGTTCGACGCCACCGGCGAAAGTTGGCGCACGAGAAATCCGGCGACGTGCGGCCGCCAGCTTTCCACGTCGGCAGCATTGACGCCGTAATTGCCGATCTGCGGATACGTCATGGCAACGATCTGCCCTTTGTACGACGGGTCGGTGAGGATCTCCTGGTAGCCGGTCATCGACGTGTTGAAAACTGCCTCACCGCACGCCGTCGCCTCCGCGCCAAATCCCACGCCGCGGTAGACCGTGCCGTCTTCCAGTGCAAAAACTCCGTTCAGCGCCGTCGCCATGTCAACCCTGTCCGTTCTCGCGCCAGACAAGCTTGCCGCCCACAATCGTCGCCGCCGCGCGACCGTGAAACTTCCAGCCGTGAAACGGGGAATTGCGGGATTTGCTCGCCGACGCCGTTACATCGTAAGTCCATCCCTGCTGCAGGTCAATGATGGTCACGTCGGCGTCGGCGCCGACCGATAGTGTTCCCTTCTTCAACCGCAACAGGCGCGCCGGATTCACCGTAAATGTCTCCACGAGTCGCCGCAGATCGATGACCTTGTTCCTCACCAGCTCAAGCGCCAGGGCCAGTTCAGTTTCCAGCCCAAGAATTCCGAACGGCGCCACATCAAATTCCACTTCCTTCTCGTACGTGCAATGCGGCGCGTGATCGCTCGCGATAATCTCCAGCGTGCCATCCGCGAGACCCCCCAGGATCGCCTCGCGATCGCGCTCCGTTCGCAATGGCGGATTCATTTTGAAATTCGTGTCGTACGTCTTCACGCACGCATCGGTCAGCGTGAAGTGATGCGGACACGCCTCCCCGGAAATCTTGATCCCGCGCTTCTTCGCCTCGCGAATGAGTTGCGCCGAGCGCGCCGAGGAAATGTGCTGGCAATGAATGTGCCAGTCCAACTGCTCCGCCAACAGAATGTTGCGCGCCACAATCACGTCTTCGCCCACCGACGGCCACCCGCGCAGCCCAAGTGCCGCGCTCCAATGTCCCTCGTTCATCACACCGTCCGCCGCGAGATTGTAATCCTGGCAATGATCGAGCACGGGCAGGTCGAACATCTTCGAGTACTCCACCGCCCGCCGCATCAATTCATTGTTCTGCACGCACCGCCCGTCATCGGTGATCGCCACCACGCCCGCCTTCTTCAGCGATCCGATCGGCGCCAGTTCTTCGCCCTTCAATTCCTTCGTGATCGCCCCCGTCGGAAACACATTCACGCTCGCCGCTTCCGCCGCGCGCTGCTTGATGAACGCGATCGTCCCCGTGTTGTCCGCCGCCGGCGACGTGTTCGGCATGCACACCACCGACGCAAATCCGCCCCGCGCCGCGCACCGCGTTCCGGTCTCGATCGTCTCCTTGTCGCTCCGCCCCGGCTCGCGCAGATGCACGTGCATGTCGATCAATCCCGGCGTGACGATCTTTCCCGTCGCGTCGATCACCGTCGCATCCTTCGCCGCGGCCGCCGCGATCCTGCCGTCCACCACGAACACATCCCGCACCGCATCGACGCCGTTGGCCGGATCGATCACGCGCCCGTTCTTGATCACCAGCGAATTCATTCCGCGCCCTCCGCCGAAATCCTTCCGCCCGAACACAGGAACAGCACCGCCATCCGCACCGCGAGCCCATTCGTAACCTGTTCGAGAATCACCGAGCGTCCGCAATCGGCAATCTCACTGTCGATTTCCACGCCGCGATTGATCGGGCCCGGGTGCATGATCATCGCGTCGGGCTTGGTGCGCGCGAACCGTTCCTTGTTCAGACCGAACATCGCCGCGTACTCGCCGATGCTCGGGAACATCGTCTGCCTCTGCCGCTCGTGCTGGATCCGCAACAGGTTGATCACATCCGCATCGCGGATCGCTTCCTCGATGTCGTGCGTCACGCGGCAGCCGAACTCTTCAAACACCCGCGGCACCAACGTCGACGGACCCGCCAGCGTGACCCGCGCGCCAAGCTTGGTCAGCAGCCAGATGTTCGACCGCGCCACGCGCGAATACAAAATGTCGCCCAGGATCGTGACGTTCAGTCCGGCGATCCGCCCCTTCTTTTCCCGAATCGTGAACGCATCGAGCAATGCCTGCGTCGGATGTTCATGCGCGCCATCGCCGGCGTTGATCACGCTCGCTTTCAATATGCGCGACAGAAAATGTGGCGCACCCGCCGCCGAGTGCCGGATGACGATGATGTCCGCGTTCAACGCCTGCAGATTCAGCGCCGTGTCCTTCAGCGTCTCGCCCTTGACCAGGCTCGAGGCCGTCGTCGCAATGTTGATCACGTCCGCCGACAGCCGTTTCGCCGCCAACTCGAAACTCGTCCGCGTCCGCGTCGACGGCTCGATGAACAGATTCACCATCGTCTTGCCGCGCAACGACGGCACCTTCTTGACCGCGCGTTCTCCAACCTCCTTGAATGCGGTCGCCGTATCCAGCACGTGGTTGATCTCGTCCGCCGTGAGTTCCTGGATGCCGAGCAGGTCCTTGTGTTTCCACGTGGTTGCTGTCATCGCTCGATCACCACCTCGTCGTTCCCATCAAGCTCCGTCAGATGCACCCGCACGCGGTCGCCCGCCGCCGTCGGCACGTTCTTGCCCACGTAATCCGGCCGTATCGGCAACTCGCGATGACCGCGGTCCACCAGGCTCGCCAACTGAATCCGCCGCGGCCGGCCAAAATCGCTGATCTCATCCATCGCCGCGCGAATCGTCCGCCCGGTGAACAGCACGTCGTCCACGAGCACGATCGATTTGTCGGTCACGTCGAATGTGATGTGGGATGGCCCGATCTTCGGCAGGGAGTTCCGCAACGCCAGATCGTCACGGTGCATGTTGATGTCCAGTTCGCCCACGGGGAAGTCGCGATTCAGGATCGACCCGACCTTGGCGGCCAACCGTTGCGCCAGCGGCACGCCATGAGTGCGAATGCCGACAAATGCCAGCGATCCAGCCTCGGGATTGTGTTCGACAATCTCGTGCGCCATCCGCGTCAGCGCCCGCTCCAGCGCTGCGCCGTCCATGAGCACCGTGGCGCTCACGACACAAAAAAAACCGTCTGCCTCATCGAGGCAAACGGACACACCAAATCAATTCGCTCTTTCATTATCGCTCCTTGCTGGCCTCTCGGTGCCAACTTAAAGGTGCATCGAACGTCTTTACTACCCGACTACGAACGAGACTGCTTGCGGGACTTGCGCCAGTTCGACCGATGTTTCACGATCCAATCCAACAACGCCCGCTCAAACCCGATGTCGTACCCTGCCTTCTCGCTCTCCAACCACTTGTGACGCAGGATCTCTTCGCGCTCGGCCAGAAACTCCCGATATAGCGCCGAGTTCATCACGATCTCTCTCGAGTCGCCGGTCATATCATGTATATCACTCACGGACCAACTCATTTTGCCACGTCTTTATGCGGAAGCATAGCCTATACCATGGCACTCTCTAGCGCGTGTATACCATAGGCCCCAGGGAATTGCAACGGTTCAGTTCCCTTGCCCGCCAAGCACTTGCGCGTCGACATCGCGCTGAAACTCGATCATCAGCCGCAAAATATCGTCCAGCGACTTCGTCGGCCGCCACCCCATCAATTGGTACAACTTGTCAGTGCTCGGCACGCGACGGCGCATGTCTTCGAAGCCTTTCGCGTACGCCTGCTCGTACGGAATGAGCCTCAGCTCCGATTGACTTTCTGTCAGTCGCTTGACGCGATGCGCCAGTTCGGCAATCGAAACCTCTTCCGTGCTTCCTATATTGTAGACCTGACCCACGGCCCGCATCTGGTTCGGCAACGCGACCAGCGCGCGCACCACGTCGGTCACATGGCAGAAGCACCGCGTCTGTTTGCCGTCACCGTGAATCACGATCGGTTCGTCGCGCAACGCCGCCTGCACGAACCGTGGCACTACCATCCCATAACGGCCCGTCTGGCGCGGTCCGACCGTATTGAACAGCCGCACCACGAACACCGGTAGCTTCCGCTCCCGCCAATAGGCCAGCGCCAGAAACTCATCCAGCAGCTTGGAACATGCGTAGCTCCACCGGGCAAACGTCGGCGGCCCGATCAATAGATCGTCGTCTTCCCGGAATCGGTCGTGCTCGCTCTTACCATAAACCTCTGAAGTCGAAGTCAATAGGAAGCCAATCTTGCGTTTGGCTGCCGCCGTCAGCACGTTTTCCGTCCCCCGGATATTGTCTTCAATGGTGAAAACCGGGCTGCGCACGACCAGTTCCACGCCGACCGCCGCGGCCAAATGATAGATGAAATCGGCTTGGTCGACCGCTGGCTGCAAGATGTCACTGTTGAGAATCGATCCCTTGACGAAATGGAACTTCGGATTGGCTTGCAGGTGGGCGATGTTCGCAATCGAGCCTGTGCTCAAGTCGTCGATGACGAAGACCTCCTTGCCCTCCGTCACCAGGGCTTCGGCCAGATGCGATCCAATGAATCCCGCCCCGCCGGTGATCAATACCCGTTGCACAATGTGGTATCGTAGGCCTGTGACAACACAAATGCCATCCCAAAAGCAGGTGATCGTTCTCCAGCACCACGCGGTCGAGGGGCTGGGAACCATCGCCGAGGCTCTCCAACGCGCAGGAGTGGAACAGCAATGCATCCGCTCGTTTGAGGGCCAGCCAGTCCCGAAAGGAATTGGCCACAGAGCGGGCCTGATCCTCATGGGGGGACCGCAAAGCGTCTACGAGGATAAGAAGTTCCCCTATCTGCGCGACGAAATGAGGCTGATCGAGGACGCGATCAAGCACGAGAAGCCCGTTCTCGGCGTGTGCCTCGGCAGCCAGCTTCTTGCCGCCGCCCTCGGCTCAAGTGTCTACCCCGTGAGACAGAAGGAAATCGGCTGGCATCGCGTTACCCTTTCCAAATCCATTGCGACAGACCGTCTATTCAATGGGGAACCCCGTTCCCTAACCGCGTTCCACTGGCACGGCGATGTCTTCGACCTCCCGCGCGGCGCGACCCTGCTGGCTTCGTCCGCTCTCACCGCGAACCAAAACTTTCGCTATGGCAAAACCGCCTACGGACTGCTCTTTCACCTCGAAGTCACCCTCGCGCACATCAATACCATGGTCGAGACCTTCGCCGACGAACTCCAGGCCGCCGGCCTCAACGGTGCAGCGATCAAACTCAACGCCCATACCCACATGCCTGCGCTGCAGAAAGTCGGCAGCGAAGTCTTCGCGCGGTGGACGGGACTGCTCACATGAACGTTCTCATCACGGGCGCCGCCGGCAATTTGGGTTCATTCCTTGCCCGTGATCTCTTGTCCAGCCCCCACCAATTGCGATTGATGGTCCATCACCACGAACTGCCGTTCCGTATCGATGACAACCCGAACGCATCCGTCTGCCGCGCGAATCTGGCCGACCCCAAGAGTCTGCCCGCTGCCTGCCGGGACGTGGACTGCATCATTCACTTCGCCGGCATCTTGTTCGCGCCGCGCCCGGAGAAGTTCCTCCCACGAACCAACCTCGGTTACGTGCAGAATCTCGTTGCCGCCGCCCAGGCTGCCCGGGTCGGCAAGTTCATTCTCGTCAGCTTTCCGCACGTCGAAGGCGAATCGACACCCGAACGGCCGTCTCAATATCGACTCGATGGCCGACCAAACTCCGTTCATGCGCAGACACGCCTCGCCGCCGAGAAACATCTGTTCGCAGTGTGCAAGAATTCGAATATGACACCTGTCGCGTTGCGCGCCGGGATGATTTACGCGAAGGGCGTGCTCATGATCGAGGTGGCGCGATGGCTGTTGCAGCACCGATTGTTGGGTGTGTGGCGCGAGCCAACATGGGAACACCTGCTCGCATTGCCGGACTTCCTGAAAGCTGTCCGGGCCGCTATCGAAGGACCGCACATCTCCGGTATCTACAACGTCGCCGACGATCAGCCGGTAACGCTTCAGGAATTCCTCGACACCATTGCCGAGCACTGGGGGTACGCGAAACCGTGGCGGTGTCCGCGCTGCATGTTCCCACTCGCGGGCGCAAGTTGTGAAGTGTTCGCCGCGGTCGTCGGAACAAAATCGCCGCTGACCCGCGACTTCATTAGGATCGGTATGGTGTCCAGCGTCGCCGATACCTCGCGCATGAAACGCGAGTTGCTTCCCAAACTCGATTACCCGTCACTGAAGGAAGGCTTGGTCCTGCTGTAATTCCATCCGTCACCGTGCTTTCGGCACTTCGCGCCCGAGCTTCTCCAACACCGCTTTCATGTCTTCCCAGACTTCCTTCTTCGCGGGCGGATTGCGCAGCAAATAGGCGGGATGGAAGGTCGGCATGATGGGAATATCTCTAAATGTGTACCAATGACCGCGCATTTTGGTGATGCCGAGCTGTACGTCGAGCAGCGCGCGCACCGCCGTCGCGCCAAGCCCCACGATCACCTTCGGCTTGATCAGTTCGATCTGCGACAGCAGGTACGGTAGACAATTGACCACTTCATCGGGCAGGGGCGTGCGGTTCTCGGGTGGACGACACTTCAAAACGTTGGCGATGTACACGTCTTCGCGCGTGAACCCCATCGCCGCGATGATTTTCGTCAGCAACTCGCCCGCGCGTCCCACAAACGGCTCACCCTGCATATCTTCGTCATGCCCCGGCGCTTCGCCGACGAACATGATCTCCGCCCGCGGGCTGCCGACGCCGAACACGACACTGTGCCGGCATCGCGACAATTCGCCACATTTCACGCACTTTTTCGCCCGCGCTTCAATTGCAGCGAGTTCGGAAGCGACATTGTCAGTCGATGAAAGGGCAGGCGCTCCGCCTGCCGTCTCTTCCTTAGCCGAGCTTGGAGGGCGAAGCTCCTGCTGAGTCGTTTTCCTTCGCGGCTCGACGGGAGGCTTGCCCTCCACATGCATTACGCGCGGCGCTTTCCCCAATTCCTCCAGCGTCTCGCGCGACACGGGGACATGCGTTATCCCCGATCGTTTCATTTCCTCCAACGCGCGAATTGTTTCGTCGACGATTTGATTCAGCTCGGACACAGTTTCACCATCTCCTCCGGCATCGGCGCGGTGAACTCCATGAACTGCTGCGTCCGCGGATGCGTGAATCCGAGTTTATAGGCGTGCAACATCAGCCGGGCAACGGAAATCTCGGACTTTCGTCCATATATCGGATCTCCAAGCACGGGATGACCAATATGCGCCATGTGCACGCGAATCTGGTGGGTCCGGCCCGTGTGAATGTGGAGCTCGACCAACGCAAAGTCCGGGCATTGTTTCAGCACCCGGTAATCCGTCACCGCCTGACGCCCCCGCGCCACGCGGGCCGACATCTTTTTGCGGTCGCGCTCGCTGCGCCCGATGACCGTGTCGATTCGTCCGCTCGGCCGTTCGAATGTGCCCGCGCACACCGCGCGATAAATCTTCCTCACACCGCGCGACTTGAATTGCGCGATCATCGCTTGATGCGCGAAATCCGTTTTGGCAACGATGATGCACCCGCTCGTTCCTTTGTCGAGTCGATGCACGATTCCCGGCCGTTCCACGCCGCCAATGCCTGCCAGCCCGCCCCGACAATGATGCAGCAGCGCGTTGACCAGCGTGTGCTCCTGATTGCCGGCCGCGGGATGAACCACCAGACCCGCCGGCTTGTTCACGACGATCAGGTCGTCATCTTCGAACAGAACATCGAGCGGAATATTCTCAGGTTGCGCGTCGAGCGGGCGCGGCGGCGGAATCTCGACCGTCACGGCATCGCGTGGGCGCACTTTGTAGCTCGGTTTGGCGGCGCGTCCGTTAACCTGCGCGTTGCCCCGTTCGATCAGCCTTTGCAGAAACGCCCGCGAATGATCCGGGAGTTCCCGATGCAGGAAGTGATCGAGGCGCATGCCCGCAATATCGTCTGACACAACGAATGCCGGCATCGTGTCACCGTTCTACAACCCGGCCATGAACTCGAAGATCGTGTCGTTCACGTCCGGGATTCCCTCGTGCGCGTAGTCGGGGTAGATCACCATGTCCTTCTTCGCAGTGATTTTGTTGTACGCCGCGAACTGCGTCGACGGTGGACAAATCTGGTCCATCAATCCAGTGCTCATCAACACCTCGGCGCGAATCCGCGGCGCGAGATGCTGGCAATCAATGTACCCGAGCTTCGTGAAAATTGCGGTCTCGCGTTCGTGGCGCGGATCGAATCGGCGGAAGTAACCCCGCAATTCTTCGTAGGCGTCCACCGCCAGATCCATTTCCCACACGCGCTGGTAATCGCAGAGAAACGGAAAGATGGGCGCTGCCCGTTTGATCCGCGGCTCGAGCGCGGCGCAGGCAAGCGTCAAGCCGCCGCCTTGCGAACCGCCCAGCGCGCCGACCCGTTTCGGATCGACCTCGGGAAATTGCATGACGATGTTCGCCAGTTGCGCCGTATCAAGAAAGATCTGGCGGAACAACAATTTCTCGGGCGAATCATCCAGCCCGCGAATAATCTGCCCGCGCATCGTATTGCCCGTCACGCCGCCGAGGTCCTGGGATTTTCCTCCCTGGCCCCGACAATCCAGCGCCGCCACGGCATAGCCCTGCGACACCCAGGCGAATTTGTCGAACCAATCGCCGCTGTTGGCGGTGTAGCCGTGAAACAACAGGACGGCCGGATGTGGTTTCGGACCCGATTTCGGCCGCAGATACTTGGCGTAAATCCGTGAGCCGCCGACCCCGGTAAAATACAAGTCAAAGCACTCCGCAATTCGCGAGGAGGTCTGGCGGGGAATCAACTCGACCTTCGCGTTGACGGACTTCATTTCCGCGATGGCCTTGTCCCAAAACGAATCGAAATCGGCTGGCCGGGGATTGCGTCCCGTGTACGTGCGCAGCCGTTCCAATGGAAAATCGAAGATTGGCATGGCGCGAAACCTACAAGGAACCGCACTGCTTTCAAAGCGAAATTAACGTCTTACGCCGTGCGTAATTGAACGCGCCGCGGAAGGTAAATGAGGGCGACGAGCGCCACCGCAATCATCACCACGGCCACGAGCTGGCCCAGGGTCAGCACGCCGAAGTAATACGTGACGTAGTCGCCGCGGAAGAACTCCACGATGAATCGCAACACGCCGTAGCTCAGCACGTACAGCCACCAAATCTCACCATCGGCGCGCTTATGGCGATAGCAAAGACTCAGCCCACCGAAAATGGCGAGGTTCCCGAGCGCCTCGTAAATCTCCGTCGGGTGCACCGGGATGCCGGCCATCACATGCGGCGGCGGAAACCGGACAGCCCACGGAAGCGAACACGGTTTGCCGTAACAGCAGCCGTTGAAAAAGCATCCCATCCGGCCAAACGCGTGTCCCAGCGCAATCGAGGGCGCAAAAACGTCCGCCACCCGAAAGAATGGCAGCTTCTTGACAATCGTGTACACCACCGCCGTGATCGACGCGACGATGAACCCGCCGTAGAACACAAAACCTTCGCGCAGAGAGCGGATTCCTTCCTGATGCCAGCCGTAGAGAAAATCGTTCCAGAAGAACACGATGTGAAACAGTTTGCCGCCGAGCATTCCCGAGATGATCAACCACATCCCCAGGTCGGTGATTTGATCGGGATTGATCCCTTCGTGACGGGCGCGACGGGCCGCGACCGCCAGCCCCACGATGAACCCGATCGCCACGCACACGCCGTACGTATGAATATCGAGCGGGCCGAGACGGATAAACTCCGGGTGCACGCCGTCTTCCTAGTACTTCTCGTCGAGCACGATGTTGTTCTTGGCGAGGATCGTGCCCTCCGCGAGATCCAGCGCCACGAGAGACTCATGGTAGTCCGCTTCAGCGCGGATTTGCGCCACGCGAGCCGTTTCCAGTTGCGTCTGCGCCTGGAGCACCAGGAATGTCGTAGATGTGCCGGCCATGAGTTTCTTCTTTTCCGCGTCGAGCGATTCCTGGGCGAGACGCGTCGCGGCGCGCGCCGCTTCGACGCTCTTCAGATTGGTCTCGACGTGACCGACCGCGTCATCCACCGCCACGACGATATTTTGTTCGAGGGATTTCAGGCTGAGCAACAACTGATCCGCGTCGAGTTTCGCCATGTGATAATTCGCCCGGGCCTGGCGGTTGCCCAGCGGCAACGAAACAACCACGCCGAGAGTCCAGGTCGGGCTGTTCCCGCCGGCCGTGTTCTGGGCATAATCGTTAAAGGAGGAGCCCACCCCGTTTGCGGCGTAACTGCCCTGCAGGTTGACCTGCGGCCAGAGCTGATTGCGGTCAAACTGGACGGTGATGTTCTGCGACTCCAGTGCGTGGTAAGCGCTTTGGTAATCGGGACGAATTTGCAGCGCGCGACGCGTGCTCTCGGCCACATCCAGCGCCACCATCTCCACCGGCGGATAATCGACCGGGACCAGGGTGGCCGTGCCGAATTCGGAGACCTGCTGGCAGATGAGCCGCTTCAGCGTGTTCTCGTTGTCTTTGATCGCGCGCGCGGTGGTGATGACGCTTTGTTCGCTCTCGGCCACGCCCGCCTCTGCCTGAATCACGTCCAGCGGCGACATCGTGCCAACCCGCTCCTGGATCCGATTCTGATCGAGTAATTGCCGGGCCAGCTCCCGATTCTCCACGGCCGCTTTGTGGTTCTCGATCGCGTACACGAGTTCATAATAGGCGTTGGCGACGTTGTTGATCGTGGTCATCACGAATTGGACGAAGTTCTGGATGGCAATCGTCCGGCTCTCCCGCGCAATGCGGATGATGGCCGCATTGACTCCGAACCCGAAGTTTTGCAGCAACGGCTGCGTCACACTCACCCCCGACGAGCCGGTGTACACGAAGTTGCTCGTTAACTGGCCGGAGGTGCGCGTGCTCGATCCGAACAGGTCGTAGCTCGCGCCCGTGGGCAGCTTCCCCGTGAGACCAACATTGGATACCAATTGCTTCTGGTCCAGGGAGGACAGGCCCAGCGCCACCGACTGTTCCGGGGCCAGCGGGGTCTTCGAGTCCTGGTAGTTCATTGATCCCGATAGAACGGGATCGTATTCGCTCTGCGCCCCCATCACACCCCAGGTTTGGATGCTGGGGGTGATACGCTGGAACCTGATCTCCAGATTGTTTTCCAATGCGCGCTCGATGCACTCCCGTAACGTCAGCGCGCGGGTCTCATTGGTGGGGCTCACATCCGCGCGAACAGTGGAAGTCGCGAGCATGACCGCAGCAAGGATTGTCACGGGCCTCATCGCCCGGCGAGACGTCATGGATCTATTCATAGCGTAGTGCGTCGATTGGGTCGAGATTGGAAGCCTTCCGCGCCGGATAAAAACCAAAGAACACCCCGACGGCCGCGCTGAACAGAAACGCCAGCACCACGGACGTTGGCGAGACCAACGTGGGCCATCCGGCGAGGGCCGACAACAATTTCGCCGAGCCGATCCCCAGAGCGATCCCGATCATTCCGCCGAGCGAGCTGAGCGTGATCGCCTCAATGAGGAACTGCAACAGAATGTCGCTGCCGTGCGCGCCCACGGCCATGCGGATGCCGATTTCCCGGGTGCGTTCCGTGACGCTGACCAGCATGATGTTCATGATGCCGATCCCGCCGACGATCAGTGACACGCTGGCGATGGCCCCCAGGAGTACGGTCATGATGCGGCTCGTTGCCGTGAACGCATCGGCGATCTCCTGCTGGCCGCGAATCGTGAAATCGTCATCGCGGTTTGGCCCGAGCCGATGGCGCTGACGCAACAGGTCCGAGATTGCCATCTGCACCTGGAGGGCCGCGGCGGACGATGACGACTGGACGATCACGGAATTGATGTTCGTTCGTTTGGAGATCCGTTTCATCAGGCTCGTGTAGGGAACCAACACCACGTCGTCCTGATCGGTATTCATCACCGACAGGCCCTTGGGGTGCAGGACCCCGAGCACCTTGAACGGGATATCACGGATGCGCAGGGTTTGTCCGACCGGATCTTCGTCGGGAAACAGTTGGTTGGCGACCGTCTTTCCAATGATGCATACCTTGGTCGTGCCGCGCACGTCCTGGTCGGTGAACATGGCGCCGCTGTCCAGCGGCCAATCGCGAATCTGCAGGTAGTCGGGTCCTTCCCCGAGGATTTGCGTATTCCAGTTCTGCCCATTGGCAAGCACCTGGTCGCGGTCGCGCACCTCCGGGCTGACGCAGGTCACAGCCGGCACCTCGCGCGCGACCGCCAGCGCATCATCGACCACCAGGGTTCCCGCGCCACCCCAGCCGCTACGCACGCCGCCGCTGTTCCAGTTCCCCGCAAAGATGAGTACGACGTTCTGACCCAGGCTGGCGATTTGGGCTTCGACCTGCGATTTGGCGCCGTTGCCGATGCCGACCATGGCGATGACCGCGCCGACGCCGATGATGATGCCCAGGGCCGTCAGGGTGGACCGCAGCTTGTTGCGCCGCAACGCCCGGAACGCCATTCGCAATGTGGCGGAGATTCTCATGTTGTCAGTTTGACCGCTTGCTGGGCCCGTTGGAGGCGGCGGAGTTCCTCCTCGGCGATCGAGCGGTGCTCGACCTGCGTGTCGTTGACCACTTCGCCGTCACGCATGATCACGTTGCGTTTCGTAAACGCCGCAATATCGAGTTCGTGTGTCACCATTACGATGGTAATGCCCTCATCGTTCAGTTTCTGGAAGACGCCCATGACCTCCACGCTTGTGCGCGTGTCCAGATTACCCGTCGGCTCGTCGGCAAGCAAGACCGCCGGTTGATTGACCAGCGCCCGCGCGATGGCCACGCGTTGTTGCTGGCCGCCGGAAAGTTGATTGGGATGATGGTCCGCGCGGTCGGCGAGGCCGACAATTTCCAGCGCGTGGATGGCGCGTTCCCGTTGCATCGCCGCGGTCAGGTGATCGTGGGTGTACAGCATTGGCAGTTCGACGTTCTCCAGGGCGGATGTGCGGGACAGGAGATTGAATCCCTGAAACACAAACCCGAGTTTGCGATTGCGAAGGCCCGCCAGTTCGTCGCGGTCCAGATGGGAGACATCGACTCCGTCAAGGAAGTAGGCGCCCTCGGTGGGACGATCGAGACAGCCGATAATATTCATCATCGTGGATTTTCCCGAACCACTGGCGCCCATGATCGCGACGAATTCGCCCTGGGCGATCTCCAGCGTGACGCCGCGCACGGCATACACATCGACTTCACCGGTGTGATAGGTCTTGTGCACCTTGTCCAGTTTGATGACGGCTGTCATACGCGCTGACGCCCTAGAATCGTCTCATTCCGAATGGATTGTTCGGCCCGCTCGCCTGCTTGTACATCGCAAAGGTGATCACGTTGTTGCTTTCGTCGAGGCCGTCGGTGACCTCCGTGTAGATGCCGTCGGTGATGCCCGTCTTGATTTGCACCGGCACCGGCTTGTCATCCTTGAGGATGTACACCGTGTGAGTCAAACGGTGTTCCCCTTTGGGATGCTGGCCGGGAGAACCACTGCCGCCTCCGGCTCCCGACGGCACGGGTCCGCCCGCCGCTCGGGGCGTCGCATTGGTCGTGTCCTGCGGATGAAACCGCAGCGCCGCATTGGGGATGCGCAGAACGTCCTTGCGCTCGGCGATGATGATCGACACATTGGCGGTCATCCCGGGTTTGAGTTTCAAATCGGCATTGTTGACGCCGATTACCGTATCGTACGTGACCACGTTTTGGACGGTGATCGGTGAGTTGCGCACCTGAACAACCGTGCCGTGAAACGTACGCGTGGGATACGCGTCCACGGTAAAGTCAACCTTTTGGTTGTCTTCGACTCCACCGATATCGGACTCCGCGACATTGGCGTCGATTTGCATTTTGGTAATGTCATTGGCAATGAGGAACAGTTGCGGAGCGTTGAAGCTCGCCGCCACTGTCTGTCCGACGTCCACGCTGCGGGAGATCACCAATCCATCCACGGGCGAATAAATCGTGCAATACTGCAGATTGACTCTCGCCAGTTCCACGGTCGCTTGCTTGATTTCCACGGTCGCCTGGGCTTGATGAAGCGTGGCGACGGCCTGATCGTAATCCGACTGGGGTATGAGCCGGTTGGCCAACAGTTCCTTCGAGCGCCGCTCGTTCACTGTTGCCAGTTCGAGGGCCGCCTTCGCGTTGGCGAGATCGCCCTCAGCCGAATGGACGTTGGCGTCGTACACCCGCGGGTCGATCTGCGCGACGATTTGGCCGTTCGTCACGGGGGAATTGTAGTCGACGTACAGCTTCGCAATCGTCCCGGAAATCTGGCAGCCGACCGTGACATTCGTCACGGGATTGAGCTGGCCCGCCGCTGTCACGACCTGCGTTATATCACCGCGAGTGACCGAGGCGGTCGTATATTGCGCCCCGTTATCTCGTCGGAATCTCACATACCAAAAGATCCCCACGACGACAATGATCACACCGCTTATCCAAATCCACCGCTTCCAGGAAGTTCGTTTGGTCGTAGTTGCCATCGTTGGTCCCATCGTTCGTGATTGCGTGTCGAAGCGTATTCCCGTATCAGACGTGAACACCGGGCAGGAGGTTACAATAAAAGCTCACAATTGTCCCGCACGGAATGCATGACCCTACAGAGCAGGCGGGCTGCTTTCCGCAAACTGCACAGATTCGGCTCCGCCCGCGCGAAGCACTTTTCCAATGGTGGATTCGGCGTTGTTCTGCGCGTTGCTGAGAATCCCCATTTGCACCGCGGCGACCTGGATGTCTTCCAGCGCCGCCAGACGCGCCTTTTGCTCCAGTGCGTTGTCGTACGGCACCCAGGGAGTCCACCACGTTTTCGACCGGTCCCAGACCTGGGTTTGCTTTTCGTCCAGATACACGTGCATGACCTCCGCCTTTGGCAGACGGATTGTAACAGCGCCGTCCCCAGACACCCGAACATCGTTTGTGGTCACCTGTGCCAGGTCGATTCCGCCCAGGGCCTCCCCTTGCACAAGCAACAGAATCCGCTCGGACCCGAACGGGACCTTTTCCTCCTCCAAACCGATCACTTTCTGGATGCTGTATTTCACCGTTACCAACTCGCTCAGTTCCTGAATTTCCCGGACAACGGCCGGCGCATCGGTCACGCGGCGCACCTTTGCACCGCGCCCTCCGCACCAGTACAAGTAGAGACACACGCCGCCGAGCGCCAAAATGATTGCGCTGACAGCAGCCTGCTTGATTCTCTTCCACATGAGTTCGGAATTACCGGGCTACCAGCGGCGCCTCTGGAACGAACGGAACTCCCCGTCGCGCAGTTGCCGCTCAAACGGCGCCTCGTCCTTTATCAGGACCAGGTAATTTCGGCCCACGAGGAGAGCGACGGTGCCCCTGAAAACGTCGTCCTCTACCGAGTAACTGAGCATCTCACGATCTAAGACACCGTTGGCGGGCAATTTGATCAATTCTGTTTGGGTCCCCGTGGCGGACGGGAGAAAATAATCCTTGGCATGGTCCATGAGTACGAACCAGTTGCGGTTCAAGGTAACCTCGTACGGATTCGGGTTCTGCAATCGCAAGTAGACCATGAGCACGCAGGCGGCACCTGTTTTGCCCACGACGGTTTCGTCCAACTGCACGATGTAATTCGTCCCGCCGTAAGTCTGCACAGGATGAGGACGATGAAAGTCCCTCGTCTCCCGAATACGTAACAGGGCCAGCAGACCGAGACTCGCGCCGATAACGGCGATGGCCGCGACAGCGACCAGCGTTTGGATGCGTCGATTCACCGTCGCCAGACTATTCGATTCGGGTGTCCGAAGCCAATGTCATTGTCCCGGGTGAGAGCATTCCTGTGATGTGCCGGAAAACCGCACACCGGATCACGCGCAAGCTCCGCTTCATGAACCGAGCGCAAATCCTGACACGGATGTCCGTCACCGCGCGACCTCCTGCCGATCCTGCAGGGTCACGGCGCCGTCGGATTCGCCTCCGCCCAGCGCGTCTGCAGATCGGTTTTTGCCTGATCGATATACGCGCGCAGATTCTCATCGGTCGAGGACGATCGGAAGATCTCCAGCATGCGCATCCGCGCGGCATAATCCGGACGAAAATGGGGCGGCGCTTGTAACGGGGTATCCCGCCCCAAACTGACGCGAAAAGCCGGATCCGCAAATCCATCCACGGCGGCGTAGAGCAGGTGCACATCGGTCGTGGGATCGGCCACCAGGGCGCGCAGCAATTGTTCCGCGTCGGGGTTGACTTCCATCGTGGCCGCGAGGTACCGCGTCGCATCGGCTTGATTGGGCGGTGTGAGAGTTCCGGAGCGCCAGACCCGTGTCAGCGCTGCCGACTGGTCCCGGTCCGCAAGCAGGGCAATCGCTTCCAGGGCGCGGTGATTGTTTGCGCGCGCGGCCTTCTCCAACTCGGGTAACAGGCTGATGTCGCCGGTCGCGACGGCCTGTTCCATCCAGTTTCTCGGGGTGCCGGAGGGTGTCTCCGCTTGCGGGGTCGGCATGCGAAACGGAATGCGACGGGGAGTGGACTCGAGAACGGCCTTCTCTTCCATGTTGCTTTTCAGGACCTCGGCCGTCTCGCGGAGACTCTGGACCTCGGCGTTGAGCCGGGCGTTGTCCTGTTCCAGCAACTGGGCCTTTTCGGTGGCGGCGGCGAGTTGAGAATCCGTAGCGGACACGAGACCACTGTGCGTGCGGCTGGATTGCTGAAGGTAGAACACGCCGACGGCCGCGATGACCGCTGCCCCCGTCCACAACCCGATTGAGAATGCTGCCGCCGGTTTCATCTGCACAGGATGCGCGGGGCGAATATAGCCGCGGCCGACGGCGCACGGAAGACAAATTGCGGAGCGGCCGCCATCACTTCCGGACGTGCTCCTAAGGTTTCGTCTTCGCGGGTTGACCGCTGGTGGAAGACGAGGCTGCGCCCGTTTTCCCCGCGGCGCGCGTGGTGGTGTTGGTCACGCCCGGGATCTTGAGAACACTGCTCTGGAGTTCGGTGGCGGTATTCTGCTGGTTGGCCCATCGGGCGCGGTCTGCCAACAGGACCTGTTCGTTGTCCGGCGGCAACGGGCTGTAGGCTTTCAGCGGGAAACTCGCCGGCAGTTGGCCCCGCAGGAACAATTCCCAGCCCTTGAATTCACCCTTGGCCACTTCGGATTGCGGCCGCGCGTCGATCACGTACGGCGTTAGCAGCATGAACTGAAAGCCGTACGGCGCCACAAAATCGTTGATCTGGTAGAAATCGTCAATGGTTGTGGGCAACCAAACGGTTCGGCGTTCCCCGTTCCAGGCGACCGCCCATGGCAGGTCGCTGCAAGCCAGCGCCGCGGGTTCGAAATAGGCGCCCACGGATTGTTCCACCGGAGCAATATAGGGCGGGTAGGGAAACATCCCCGGGCGCGGCGGTAGCAACGAGAAAATCATCGGGGACACGTTCAGAAGCGCGAACCCCCCAATCGCTGCGCCCCGCGTCAATTTGATTCGAAACGGGACCCGATCGATGAGGAGGAAGAAAAAGGCGGTCCCGTAAATCGCAATGAGGGGCAGCAACAACACCAGCAAGTTGCCCCCGTTTATCTCCGGGCCGCGTCGTTCCGGGTCCGAGCCGATCAGCGACATGGCGAGTATCGCCACGGTAATCGCTCCCAACACAAGCCCCCGCAGCCGGGCCACGTCCCGCCGGCGAAACCCGTACAAAACTCCGACCCCAAAGAAGAGGATCAGAAAATCAGTGCCGACAAGCCGCAGATTGTCCAACAAGATGGTGCGGGTGTTTGTCAGAAATTTCATCAACAGCGCAGATGCGGAATATGCTTTTTCGAGATTGGGGCTGTACGATCGTGGAAGGGTTTCCCCCTGAAATGAGCCGGTGCGATCGATCAGTTCGTATCGGGCGATTCCCAGCGCGCTGCCCGACACACGATGGTTGTGCACGAGCCACGGCGTGATGACCACGGCGAACACCGCCAGATAGATGGCCGCCCAGATGGCCCCTGTCCAACCACGAAAGATGCGCATCACGTAAATCAGCATCGGGATGAGAAGAAACGCGGCCAAATAACGCGTCAGAAAACACAATCCCAACAACACGGCGCTGGTAAGCACCCAAACCGCCGCCCAACCCTTCGACGGCACAAGGTCAGCGGCGGCAGCTTCGGTTTGCCCGGCCGGGTTCAATTTGCCGTCCGCGAGAAACAGGCAGTAGATTGCCAGCAGGAAGAGCAGCATCAGAAAATTCGTCGGCAATCCGGAAATGGAATAAGCCCACAGCGTGTCGGAGAAAAACATCAGCCAGGCCGCCATGAGGGCCACCCGACGGTCGAAGATCTGCCTGGCCCACAAGAACGTGAGCAGTATGCAGGCAAAGAGACAAAGCTGATCGAACGGCAGGATGACGAGGCGTTCCGGTAAATACAAATGTTCTGCCTGATCATAGGTAAAGTACTTCGCCGGAAGCATCTTGAACAATGCCGCCAATACGATGGGATACAGGGGCGGGTTGCTGATGTCCGGGTGGTTGATGATCAGTCTCGCCCGCGCCTCTCTGGTTTGAATACTCCACCCGTGGCGCTCGAGTTCCCACAGGCTGAGCGGGCGGATCACGTAAGTGGTAAAACCATGGCCACGAGCGATATTGCGCGCGACTTGGGCCATATCCATGGACTCACGTTTATCGAGGCCGCGAAACTGGAACAGCGTGTAGATAACGCTCATTGCCGCCGCCAGCACGATGAGCAGCAGCCACTGCATGATCTTTCTGCCCCGCCCAATCTCCATTTGAAAAACCGCCGTTTGGATCGTCGCTTCTGGTGCCACGGATCGGGCCATGTTGTCTGCTCCTGTTCCTCTGATTTTCCCGCCTACTGCGGATCTTCGAGACCGAACTGTTTCAACTTGCGGTGCAGCGTTCGCCGGCTGATGCCGATCCGTTGCGCCGCTTTCGTCCGATTCCCGTTGGTTTCCCGCAAGGCTTGCGCGATCAGTTGCCGCTCGGCTTCTTCCACGGTCAGTCCGGTTCGAACCACGTTGATCTTGGTCGGGTCCGCGGCCGCGCGGATCGCGGCGGGCACATCGCGGACACCGAGCCGCTCGGACCGTGCCAGGACAACCATCTGTTCCATCGCGTTGCGCAACTCGCGGACATTGCCGGGCCAATCATAAGCCAGAAGCACGTTTAGGGCCTCGGGCGTCAGTTCCTGTACCTGCTTGTTGTTCTCCCGACTGAACTCATCGAGGAATGACCGGACCAACAGCGGAATGTCATCGCGGCGCTCCCGAAGGGGGGGCAGTTCCACAGCTACAACACTAAGCCGATAAAACAGATCATCTCGAAACTTGCGTTCGCTGACCAGCCTTTTTAGGTCCTTATTCGTGGCGGCAACCAGGCGGACGTCCACCTGCAGGGTCTTTGACCCTCCGACACGCTCAAACGCTCGTTCTTCGAGCACACGGAGCAGCTTGACCTGCATAGGGGCTTCCAGTTCGCCTACCTCGTCGAGGAACAGAGTTCCCCCATCTGCAAGCTCGAAACGTCCGATCCGTCGTTCTACCGCACCCGTAAACGCGCCCTTTTCATGGCCGAACAACTCGCTTTCCAACAGAGACGTTGGCAGGGCCGCCGCATGAACCGCGATGAACGGCCCATCCTTGCGGGGGCTCAGGTTGTGGATGGCCTTGGCGATCAACTCTTTACCCGTTCCCGTCTCGCCGGTGATCAGCACGGTGGCGCGACTCGGCGCTACCTGTTTCACAGTTTCGAATACTTGATGCATCGCCGGCGATTCACCAACGATGTTCTCCAAGCCGTATTTATGCTCGATTTGCTCTCGGAGATTGACGTTCTCAGATTCGATACGGCGGCTATTGAGGGCCCGCTGGATGACCAACTCCAGTTCGTCGAGGTTTACAGGCTTGGTCACGTAATGATACGCCCCTGCTTGCATGGCCTGCACGGCGTTCTCAATCGAGCCGTACGCGGTCATGACGATGCAGACGGGGCGGTTGGTCAACGACATCGCCCGGCGCAACAATCCCATGCCGTCCACACCAGGCATACGCAGATCGGTGACCATTACGTCGATGGGCGTCGACTCGAGCGTTTGTGTCGCCTTATCGGCGTCATCCGCCAGCAACACGTCGTAGCGGCCCTCAAGGGCTCGCTGCAGGCCTTCGCGGGTGTTGCGCTCGTCATCGACAACCAAAATGGTCGGCTTCTTCATGAATCCTTTGCAACGCCGTTTTCACGGGGGGCTTCCAATAATCTCGTTCGCTTTTCGTGGATGGGCAGTTTCACCCGAAACGTGGTGCCCCGGTCCTTGTTGCTCTCGATTTCGATCAGGCCGCCGTGTTCGCGAACAATGCGCTGGACGATCATAAGGCCGAGACCGGTGCCGTTCTGCTTCGTCGTGAAGTATGGTTCGAACAGGCGGCCGATCTGCTCGGGGGCAATGCCCTGGCCGCTGTCGATGAACGAAATCGAGACATAAGCGTCGTCGGCGTCGGTGCGGACGCGCAGGATACCGCCGGATCGCATGGCCTGCAGGGCGTTCCTGATGATGTTGTAGAACGCCTGCTTGATCTGGGCGCGATCGAGCAGGATACGCGGCAGGCCATCGGCCAGTTCCCGCTCCACCAAAATGTCCCGATCGCCTATCTCCCTCTCCATCAAGGCCAATGTCGCCGCCACGACGTCATTCACGTTTGTCGGTCGCAGTTCCGGCTGCGTCGGCCGGATCGCGTGCAGAAACTGGTTGATGATCTGGTCAAGCCGGGCTATCTCGTCACGCGCCACATGGAGATCTTTGCGCGCCTGTTCCGCCTGCGCCTTCGGCAGCTTTTTCAACTCGCGCTCCATCAATTGCAGATGGATATTCAACGAATTCAATGGGTTACCAATTTCGTGGGCGACGCCAGCCGCCAACAGGGTGATCGCGGACAGTTTCTCTGATTCGAGCGTGGTGGCGGCGTGTCGGCGCGTCTCGGTGATGTCTCGCAGAATGACCGCCATGCCGGTCACCACGGAGTTTTCTTCGTCGGCAACCGGCACAATGTAGAACCCCAGAAACCGCTGCTGCGGGTAAAACACCTCCACTTCGTGGGTAAGCACCTTCCGCCACTCGTCCTTATCCGCCGACCAGATTTTCTGCCAGTCAAGGTCGCGGAGGTAGCGGGAGAGCGGCTCCTGAACGGCACGCTCGGGGTCAATTCCGAGGAGTTGGCCGGCGGCGGCATTGAGATAGGTGATCCGGCCCTCGGCGTCGGTGACGATGATGCCTTCCTGGATCGTGTTGAAGAGGGTTTCCAGGAATCCCTTCTCTCGCGCGAGCTTGAGCACCACGCTTTGCAAACTCTGCGGATCGACCCGCTCCATGCGACCGATGAGTTTGTCCAGAAAGGAGGTTTTCACCACGGTCCCAAAGTTAATTCATTGTGCAATTCCGTCACCATCGTGGTAGTTTTCGTCTTTGACAGTGCCCGGACGTGTGTGCCAACATGACTCTAAGTAGACGCGCTTTCAAGCCAAAAACAGGATCAATTTCCCATGAATACTGATGAAGTTTATAACAAGTTACTCGTTCCGAATGACACGAAACTCGCTTTGGTTGTCCTTGATGGACTCGGCGATATCGCCACCGAATCGACAGGGTTCCGCACCCCGTTGGAGGCCGCCCGGACGCCGAACCTCGACATGCTCGCCAAACGCTCGGCGTTGGGCCGCATGATCCCGGTCGCCCACGGCATCACGCCCGGCAGCGGCCCCGGGCATTTGGGGCTGTTTGGGTATGACCCGCTCGAATACGAGGTAGGGCGTGGCGTGATCGAGGCGCTCGGATTGGGAATCGATCTCAAGCACGGCGACGTGGCCGCGCGGGCGAATTTCTGCTCACTCGACGCAAAGGGCATCGTGACCGATCGCCGTGCAGGCCGCATCGATACGAAAGTGACTGAGGCGCAATGCGCGATACTGGCGGCGAAGATCAAGAAGATCGGCGACGCCGAGGTGATCATCAAGGCGGGCAAGGGGCATCGGTTCGTGGTCGTGTTTCGCGGCAAGGGACTCGAAGGCCCACTCAGCGACAGCGACCCGCATCGCGAAGGATTGCCCATCGCTACCGCGAAGCCGCTGGCCAAATCCGCCAAGGCGGCGAAGACAGCAAAGTTGGTAGCCGAGTTCTACAAGAAAGCGCTGCCGTTGTTGAAGGATTGCAAACCCGCGAACGGTTTTCTGCTCCGCGGGATCGCCCATCAACCGCATATTCCGTTGTTCGAGGAGCGGTACGGACTCAAGGCGGCGGCGATTGCCATCTACCCGATGTACAAAGGGCTCGCCCAACTCGTGGGCATGAAGAAGGTACAGGGGCCCGCGACGGTCAACGAGGAATTCGCAGCGGCGGTCGATGCGATCAAAGCCTACGATTTCGTATTCGTCCACGTGAAGGGTACCGACATGTATGGCGAAGACGGGAATTTCGACGGAAAGGTCAAAGCGATTGAGGAAGCCGATGCCGCGCTCGCTCAACTTCTGCCGCAGATCGATGTGCTGGCAGTGACGGGCGATCATTCCACGCCCGTCCCCGTGAAGGGTCACAGCTGGCACCCACAACCCGTGATGATTTGCGGCGAGATCGCCGGCTGGGACGGCCAGGACCGGTTCACCGAACGCACGGCGAACCTCGGCTCGCTCGGCGTATTCGAGGCGAAATACCTGATCCGCCACATGCAGGCCAACGCCCGACGACTCGATAAATTCGGGGCGTAAACACGGGTGTGGCGGGGGCGCGGCAAGGGGAAAGCCTTGTTTTTCGGGCTCCGGACGCATAAAAAAGTTCTTGCAATACCCTAGTGAAATTGTAGACTTCTGATTGTCTACCATTATGGTAGGCTTTGTGAGGCGCTGCGGCGCGCCGCGTGTCGCCGGATGAAGAAATGAAGCAAGATCCACAAATGACCGAGGAAGAACGTGTCTGGTTGTCGCTGGTGCGGCGCCAGGTGCGATCGCTGCATTTCGGTGTCGTGCAAATCGTTGTCCATAATTCGCAGGTTGTCCAGATCGAGCGAACGGAGAAGCTGCGGCTGAATGAAGCGACCCGCCTTACGGCAGAGGGTAATCTGCGGTCAATGGAAGGGATTTAGTGCCGGCCAGATTCACTGGAGGCAAACAAAACAGAACGCATGATGGCAAGGCTGACTAGACCACTGGAAGTTTTGACACCGGAGAATAGCCATTGCTATGAAGTCCAATCGCGTCGTACTGGCCGTCTTGATCGCGGCCATGCCATTGCTCAGCAACGAGGGACGTGCCGATGATGCCGGCACCAATCAACCGCCAGTGCAGGCCAAGCCCGCCGAAAAGGGCGCGCCATTGCCCCTGCATCAAATTGAAGGCAATGGGGGCATCTTC
Source organism: Verrucomicrobiia bacterium (assembly GCA_035501175.1). Classification (GTDB taxonomy): domain Bacteria; phylum Verrucomicrobiota; class Verrucomicrobiia; order Palsa-1439; family Palsa-1439; genus Palsa-1439. The sequence goes on from DATJWQ010000003.1 coordinate 69,840, forward strand.
TCGACGTTGTCCGCCTATATCGTGAACCCGCCACGCAACGGCGAGCCGGTCGGCCGTCCCGCCGCCGGTGTCTCGCTCGTTGACATCGGTCACGGGCAGAATCTCGAAGCGCTCACCCTGACGGAGTCGCCGTGGAAACGGCTCGAACTTGGGTACGGTTGGGATCGTTTGGACCTCGGCGACCTGCCGTTGGCCATCAAGAACGCCACGACCGTCAGCATCAACCAGCAGGACGTTCAACTGCACAACTTCAACGCCCGTCTGCAATTGTTGAAGGAGGGTGAGTTCGATCAGAATTGGATCCCCGCGCTGACGTTCGGTTCCCATTTCAAGTACAACGACGGTATCGGCAACATCGATCGTGAGCTGGGCGGCGCGCTGTCCAAGGCCGGTATCAAACGCCACGATGGCGAGGATCTCACGCTGTACGCTTCAAAGTTGTTCACGCAATTGCCCCGGCCCGTGCTCGTCGAACTTGGCGGACGCGCGACCGAAGGCGTGTGGAACGGTCTGGGTGGATTCACCTCGAAGTATGACGTGTTGTTCGAGGGCAACGTGGTGGTGTTCGTCACCGGCAACTTTGCCCTGGCGGGCGAGTATCGGGAGCAACCGAACGAATACAAGCCAATCGGCAAGCTCGTCCAGACCGAAGGAGATTGGTACACGCTGGACGCGGCATACGTCGTGAACAACCACCTCACGCTGGCCGCCGGTTACGGACACTTTGGCAACGTGCTGAACCACAATGCCAATGGCGTCTGGGGCGTGACGACAAAATGGGAGTTCTAGAATTGAAGAATCAACACGTCGCCGCGAGGGAAGGATTCCCTCCGCCGTGGCGGCAGGAGAGATGACATGAGCAAACAGCGTTATTTCGAAGACAACTCGTTTTCCATCGGGAACACCCCGTTGGTGAAACTGAACCGTGTCACTGACGGGGCGAAGGCCACGGTATTGGCCAAGGTCGAGGGGCGCAATCCATCTTATTCGGTCAAATGCCGTATCGGCTCCGCGTTGATCTGGGACGCCGAAAAACGCGGCGTCCTCCGTCCCGGCCACACGATCGTGGAACCCACGAGCGGGAACACCGGCATCGCCCTGGCGTTTGTGGCCGCCGCGCGCGGATACAAGATCGCGCTCACCATGCCGGAGACGATGAGTATCGAGCGCCGTCGCGTGCTCGCCGCGTTTGGCGCCGAGATCGTCCTGACCGAGGGCTCGAAAGGAATGAAGGGCGCCGTGGCGAAGGCGGAAGAAATCGCCGCCTCCGACCCCGGGCGATATTTCATTCCGCAACAATTCAAGAACCCGGCGAATCCAGCGATCCACGAGAAGACCACCGGACCGGAGATCTGGGAGCAGACCGGCGGCGCGGTCGATATTCTGGTGTCCGGCGTCGGCACCGGGGGAACGATCACGGGCATCTCGCGCTACATCAAGAACACGCAGAAGAAGAAGATTGTTTCGGTCGCGGTCGAGCCGAGGGAGAGCCCCGTCATCACGCAGAAACTCGCGGGACAGGAATTAAAGCCCGGTCCCCACAAGATTCAGGGAATCGGTGCGGGGTTCATCCCTGACACACTCGACCTGTCTGTCGTAGATCAGGTTGCACAGGTGGACAGCGCCGAAGCCGTGGGGTACGCGCGGCGTCTCGCCCGGGAAGAAGGACTGCTCTCCGGTATTTCGTCGGGTGCCGCCACGGCTGTGGCATCGCGGCTCGCGCGGCAGCCGGAGTACACCGGCAAGACCATTGTGGTCATTCTGCCGGACGCCGGGGAGCGGTATTTGTCCACCGTGCTGTTTCAAGATTGGGCTTGAACAAACGCCGCAAGCGAAGAACCATTGCCCATAACACCAAATCAAGGGAGATACGAACGTGTCGGACAACGCATCACAACACAAACTTGGCACCCTGGCGTTACACGCCGGTCAGGTGCCCGACCCAACCACCACCGCTCGTGCTGTGCCGATTTATTCCACCACGAGCTACGTGTTCCACAGCGCGGACCACGCGGCGAATTTGTTCGGGTTGCGCGAGTTCGGCAACATTTACACCCGGCTGATGAATCCCACGACGGATGTCCTGGAAAAGCGCCTCGCGGCGCTCGATGGCGGCGCGGCGGGCCTGGCGTTTGCCAGCGGCCAGGCGGCGATTACCGCGTCACTGATGACAATCGTCCATGCGGGACAGAATTTCATTTCCGCCAACAGCCTTTACGGTGGGACGTGGACGCTGTTTACGCAGACATTCTCGAAACTCGGGATCGAAGTGCGGTTCTTCGACCCGGCGAAGCCGGAAACGCTCAGCAAACTGGTCGATAAGAATACCCGCGCCGTGTACATCGAGACGCCGGGCAATCCGAAAAACGACGTGCCCGATTACCGCAAGATCACCGACCTCGCGCACCGCCACGGGTTGCCGACGATTATCGACAACACGGCGCTCACGCCGGCGCTGTTCCGTCCGATTGAACAGGGTTTCGACATCGTGGTGTATTCGACGACGAAATTCATCGCGGGCCACGGCGTGCATCTGGGCGGGGCGGTTGTGGACAGCGGGAAATTCCTCTGGGCGAAAGATCCACAAAAATGGCCCGAGTTTACCGCGCCTGATCCCGCGTACCACGGGCTCGTGTTCGAGGAGGCGTTGCGGCCGATCGGCAACATCGCGTATATCATTCACATTCGGACGCACTGGTTGCGGGACACGGGGGCGGCGCAAAGCCCGTGGGGTTCGTTCCTGACGTTGTTGGGCTTGGAGACGTTGCATCTGCGGATGGAGCGTCACTCGAAAAACGCGCTCGTGGTGGCGCAATTCCTGGAGAAACATCCGGCGGTCAAGTGGGTGAACTATCCGGGATTGCCGGGTCATCCCGACCACGCCAACGTGAAGAAATATCTGCCCGACGGTCAGGGCGCCATTGTCGGGTTCGGCATCAAGGGCGGCAAGGAGTCCGGGGCGAAGCTGATCAACAACGTCAAGCTGTTCAGCCATCTTGCCAACATCGGTGACGCGAAGTCGCTGATCATTCACCCGGCCACGACCACCCACTCACAGCTAAATGACCAGGAACTGGCGCAAACCGGTGTGACGCCCGACTTTGTCAGGCTGTCCGTTGGCATCGAGGACGTGCGCGATATCCTTGCCGACCTGGATCAGGCGTTGACGGCCTCGCAGAAATGACGACGTGATGGATGGACAGCGCTCTCCCTGATAGCAGCGATAGTGTGCGGCACGCGAAACGGTTGCACCACGTGCAGGCGGCGACGTTTGACGCGCCGCTCGCGCTCGAATTGGGGGGCCGGTTGCCCGGGGCGACCGTCGCGTACGAGACGTACGGGCAACTGAGCCCGGCGAAGGATAACGCCGTGCTCATGTGCCACGCCATCAGCGGCGACTCGCACGTTGCCCGGCATGACGAACGGGACGATCCCGGCTGGTGGGACGTTGTCGTGGGGCCAGGGAAGGCGATCGACACGAACCGGTATTTTGTCGTCTGTCCGAACCTGCTCGGCGGCTGCCGGGGCACAACCGGTCCCGGGAGCATCAATCTCGAAACGGGCCGGCCGTACGGACGCGAGTTTCCGACGGTCACCATCGGCGACATGGTCGAGGTGCAGCGCCGACTTCTCGAGCGTCTCGGGATTGAACAATTGCGCGCAGTTGTTGGGGGCTCGATTGGCGGACATCTGGCGTTGACGTGGGCGACACGGTTTCCCGACCGCGTACGCCGCGTGATCGCCCTCGCCACCTCGCCGCGATTGACCAGTCAGGCGCTGGCGTTTGATGTCGTCGGCCGCAACGCCATTCGCCGCGACCCGCATTATCACGGCGGCCAGTACTATGGCCGGGACCGCGGGCCGGAGGCCGGTCTGGCCATTGCGCGGATGATCGGCCACATCACCTACCTGTCGCGCGAGGCGATGCGACAGAAGTTTGAGGCGAATCGGCTGCAGCCGCGGAATGAAGCCATCGAGTTTGAGAAGACCTTCTCGGTCGGCTCCTACCTGGGTCACCAGGGGCAGAAGTTTGTCGAGCGGTTCGATGCCAACAGTTATATCGCGCTCTCGACGGCGATGGATCTGTTCGACCTCGGGGCGACGGCTGCCGAGTTGGCCGCCGCTTTCCGCGAGACCAACAGCCGCTGGCTGGTGATCAGTTTCTCCAGTGATTGGTTGTTTCCTCCGGACCAGTCGCGCGACATCGTCAACGCCCTTGTGGCGAACAACGCGCCCGTCAGCTACTGCAATGTCCAGAGCGACTGCGGCCACGACGCGTTTCTGCTGCCGGACCAGATCGGCACGTACGGCGAACTCATCCGCGCCTTTCTCGACGGCGGCGACGGGACGTCGGCGCCCTTGGTGCCCGATGGCGACGCGTCTCCCGAAGGCGGATCGAGCCCGACCAGCATTTTCCATCGACGACGCATCGATTATGAGCACATTGTCGAACTGATCCCATCGGGGGCGAGCGTGCTTGATCTCGGTTGCGGACGAGGCGGCCTGCTGCAGCGCCTCCAGCAACGCGGCGACCACCGGCGTCTCGTCGGCGTCGAGATCGACGAGCAGGCCGTTGTTGCGTGCGTGCAGCGGGGACTGGATGTGATTCAGGCGGATTTGAACAAGGGACTGCGGGCGTTCGCCAGTCGTCAGTTTGAGACGGTGGTCCTGTCCCAGACGTTACAGGCGGTGCGCGACGTGGAGGGTGTCATCAACGAGATCTTGCGCGTAGGCCACGTCGGGATTGTCAGTTTCCCGAACCTCGCGTACTCGAAGCTCCGCCGCATTCTTGGCGAGGAAGGCCGCGCGCCCCGCGGGCATGGATGGATCCGGGATCAGTGGTACGACACGACCGATCTGCGGTTTTTGTCGATTGCCGATTTTGAGAATTTTTGCCGCGAGAAATCCATCCACATTCGCCGGCGAATCGCGCTCAACACGGAGGAGGGTCACGAGGTTCTCGATGACCCGAACCTCAACGCCGACCTCGCCATCTTTGTCATCAGCCGCGACGACCCGTGACTTGAACAGCTTCGGGGCGCGTAACTAGGGATAGCGGCCACTTCGCAACAACGCGCCGACCTCCTCATGAGTGCCCAGGAAAAAAACGAAGAGTTCGTCGGGATATTCTCGGAATAGTATGCGCCGCGACAAACCACACCGGCATTCGAAAAGGTTGGGACCCAGCTTGCGGATGCCAAGACCGCTGTGAATATGTGGCCGACCGAAGGCCTCCGGCAATTCACAGAGTGCCAGCACACATTCCACGCGCTCCCTCTCCGGCAACTCTCGCAGCTTCTTGAGGAACTGCGGAGCCAGCGAGAGGGCCTTACTCAAGCAGTTTCCTCAACTCCCCCGTCGAAATACGAGTCAACTTGCCGGATCGCTTGAGCTGCCGATAACGCCTGTCCATGGTCCGCTCAAACCGTTGTATCTGCTCTGGCGTCACACCGTATTCGCGCTGTGCGTAATCTGTGGATTCCACCTCCACCTTCCGCAAGGCGATGATGTCCGCCCCGGAAACAATCCCGATATCCTCCCCGCGCGCCGCAGCCGTCAGCCATCGCCCGAGGTTCTTTTTCGCATCCGTGATTGTAAGGGTCTTCATGGAGACTATATACAGCCTCTTAATGGTCTCGTCAAGGTTCCGAGCCTCGATTATTCACTCCCCGCTGAACTGGCGGTCGCCGGCGTCGCCCATGCCGGGGACGATGTAGCCGTGTTGGTTCAGGTGGGAATCGACGGTGCCGAGATGGATTTCCATGTTGCTGTATGCGCTGGAGAGTTTCTCGATGCCTTCAGGGGCGGCGAACAGGCCCAGGTACTTGATCTTCTTGACGCCCCATTTTTTGAGGCGGGCCACGGCGACGCACGCCGACCCGCCCGTGGCCAGCATCGGATCGAGCACGAAGGCGATGTCCACGGGTTTGTGTTCGGAAAACTTGCTGTAGTACTCGACCGGCTCGAGCGTCTTCTCGTCACGGAACAGGCCAAGGTGATAGACGCGCGCTTCCGGCAGGAATTCCAGTATGCCGTCGACCATGCCGAGCCCGGCGCGCAGGATCGGCACAAGACCGACGCGCGCGCCGACGTGGGCGCCCTGTGTTTGGGCCAGCGGCGTCGTGACGCTCAGGGATTCCTGCGGCAAATCGCGGGTGGCTTCGTAAAAGAGCAACACCGCCAGCGCGCGGATGCGGCTGCGGACAATCGCACGGTCGGAATCCTTGTCACGAATGTCGGTAAGGAAGCTTTGGGCGAGCGGGTGATTCAGGATGTGAACGGTTTCGCGCATGGCGAACCCAGTGTAGGTGCCCGGCCGGATTTTTCAAGCGCGGAGGCCGGTCAATTGGGCGTCCGTCAGATGCAGGCAGACAGGCGAATCGTGCGAACGGACTGCCCGCTGGGGATCGTCGCCGACTCCGGGACCTCGACGAGGCAGTCGGCGCCGGCGAACGATGCGAGGGCGTGGGCGCCCTGATTCGGCATGGGTTTCACCAACCACTTGTCACCATGCCGTTGCAGGCTGGCCCGCATATAGTGCACGCGATCACCCGTGTTCACAAAATCTTCGGCGGCTTCCGCAGACAAGGTTGGCAAATCGATGTCGGTCAGCCCCCGCATTTTTTGGAGCGCGGGCCGGACCAGCATCAGGAACGTCACGGCGGCGCTGACCGGGTTACCGGGCAGGCCGAACACGAGCTTCGGCTCGCGGGTGGCGAACACGAAGGGTTTGCCCGGTCGCATGGCGATCTTCCAGAATTTCTGTTCGCAGCCGAGCTGAGTCAGCACATCCTTGACGAGATCATGTTCGCCGACGGACACGCCGCCGACCGTGATGACCGCGTCGCATTCGCTCAGGCCGTAATCGATCTTCTCGTTCAGGTCTTCGCGGGTATCATCGGCGATACCGAGTTCCACGGGCTCGCATCCAGCCTGTTTGACCAGAGCGGTCACCGCGTAGCTGTTCGCATCATAAATTTGTCCAGCTCGCAACGGCCGTCCGGGCTCGATAATCTCCGCGCCTGTCACCAGCACCCCCACGCGCGGACGGGGATGGATGGTGAGCTGCGTTGACCCGAGGGCCGCGGCCAGGCCGAGTTGCGGCGGACCGACGAGCGTTCCCGCGCGCAGCACCACGTCGCCGCTGGCGACATCGTTGCCGGCGCGGCGGATGTTATCGCCGGGATCGACGGATTCGGTGACGGCGATGTAACCTTCGTGATGCGGATGCGTGTCCTCCTGCATGACAACGGCGTCGGCGCCCTCCGGGATCGGCGCTCCGGTGAAGATGCGACTGCACGTTTGCGGCTCGATGGTTGCGTTCGTCGATGAGCCGGCGGGGACTTCGGCGATCACGCGCAGATGAATGGGATTATTCTCGTTGGCATCGGACACGTCGGCGGCGCGCACGGCATAGCCGTCCACGGAACTGTTGTCCCACAGGGGCAGGTTGATCGTGGACGCCACGTCACTGGCCAGGACGCAATCGAGCGCGTCGGCTAACGGCACGGCGACCCCGGCGCGTGACCGTGTCGCAACGAGGATGATGTCCCGGGCTTCCGTGACCGTGAGCACGCGGCCTCCGATCAGCGGGCTTCGTCGCCGACGCGCGCTTCGCCCTCGACGATGTCGGCGGTGGCCAGCGGCGCTTGCACGGGTTCGGTAATGCGCACAACGGCGACGCGTTGGTCGCCGCGGTAGATATTGATGCGTGTTCCTAGGGGCGGGAGTGTTTGCGAAGAGAAATCGATCACGACAAACCCCAATTCCTGATTGACCGAGGCGACTGTGGCCGTTCCCGTGTCCGTCGCTGTCGGTTCGAGGCGGGCGCCGCTGGGCGCGCCGGCGGGAGCGGTTGAGCCGCTGCCGAGGCAACCCGACAGGAGCGCCAGAGCCAGGCCCGCCACCATTGCGAGTTTGAGTGCTGGTGGAACCAGCCACCGATCATTTCGAATATTCATTCTGTTTCTCTTTCGCTCCCCAATTTGCAGAAATCTGCGGACTTCAACGCGCTGTGTCAATTGCATTCCGGCGACAGGCCCCAATCATTACGCAGTTGACAGACGATATGCGCGTCGGAGAACCCGCCTCGGTCCTTCACACATCAAACCGCTCGCCGTCGCGCGCAATGCGATGGCGGACCTTTCCCCGGTTCTTCAGAAGATCGTCCCCGACGTGCGTGAGCACAACCCGTTTCGCCCCGATCTCATCCCGATGCTCCCGCAGCCGCGTGTAACTCATGTGCACCGGCGTCCGTCGATCGTAGTCCGTGCACTCCGTCACCAGCAGATCCGCCCCGCGCGACATCTCGGCAACCGACTCGCACCATGTCGTGTCGCCGGTGATCGCGACCGACTTCCCGCCCCGCTCGATCCGATACCCGAGGCATTGTTCGCGCTCGATATGCTGCATCCGATACGCCCGAATCCGCATCCCGCAAACCGACATCGTCCCACCGGGTCGGATCGTCCTGTAATCGACGGCAAACCGCCTCCGCTTCTTCGTGATCTCCGCGTACATCAGCGCCGTCAGCGCTTCGAGCCGCGACCGGCACAACGCCGTGCCAATCACCACCAGCGGCCGCGTCCGCCGCGAGCGGTATTGGTAATCCAGCAACAACATCGGCACGCCGCCAATGTGATCGCCGTGCAGGTGCGTGATCAGCATGAAATCAATGTCGTCCGCCCCGACTTTCCCCCGGTATAACGCCGGCAGTATGCTCGGCCCGCAATCCACCAGCCCCGTCACATCACCCGACCGCACCACCACCGCCGAATGCAAGCGACCCGCCGCCCCGAATGCGTCCGCGGTTCCCAGAGTAATCACGCGCATGCCCACCTGTTATGCGAGATGCACCGCGCGTGTCAACTGGCGCGTTTGGGAAAGCGTTCCCGAAGAACACCTCGCCCATCGAGCGAGAGGCCGGCCCGGCTGTCGTTCGCGGGGACGGGTGAGGGAGTGCGTTGCGCGTCACACTCCTTTGTCCCGATTTGCTCACGATGTCGCGGAGCGGACAAGGAACGCCCCGCGCAATTCCGGTTCCCGCATTGTATTGCCCTCTCGCGCAACGCATTCGGCGGTGACCATTTTACGCGGCACAACCCGTGCGTATATTGCCAGCGGTATGGGTGGTTTACGGGTCGCGATCGTGGCTTTCGTTTTGGCGTTGTCGGGCGCCGTGGCAGCAACGGCGAAACCCGATTCCACCGCCACGATCCCGTTCGAATATCGCAAGGGCCTGCTCTGGGCGCGGGTCTCGTCACCCACGACCGATCAACCCCTGGATTTCATCATCGATACCGGCGCGGCCGCCAGCGTCGTGGACCGTCAGACCGCCCAATGGATCGGCTGGCCCCTGCGCGATGCGGTCTCGGTGCGCGGCGTGGATGCCGAACACGAGGCGAACTGGACCGCCCCTGAACGGATTTCCGTCAACGGCGTGGATTGGTCGCACAAGTTCGTCGCTGTGGATTTGCGGAAGTTGAGCCGCGCCTGCGATCGGCCCGTGGACGGCCTGCTCGGCGCGGATTTCTTCCGCGGTCGCGTCGCGCAATTTGATTACGCGGCCCATGTGCTGCGCCTGCTGCCGGATAGTCCCCGCGTCAATGATGCGATGGTACTGCCGTTGCGAGAGGAGCACGGGGCGTTTTGCGTGCCGTTGCACGTGAACGGCTCCCACGGGAAGTGGGTGCGGCTCGACACCGGCTGCGCCAAGCCGTTGCACTGGGTCACGAAGGAAATCGAGGCCGCCTCGAGCACGCCGGAAGTTTGCATCGGTCTCGCCGATGTGCCCGTGCCGTTCGCGCGCGCGATGGTGCAAATCGGCGGGGACCGCATCGACTCCGTCGAGGTCGGGCTGCACAAGGACGAGATCTTTATCGGCGAGGCCGGCCTCCTCGGCAACGGCCTCCTCTCCCGTTACGTCGTGACCATCGACACGCGCGCCGGCCGTGTGATTCTTTCCAAGCCAACGGCGAAGTAGCTCCGGCTCTCCCGTGGTACACCGGCCGAATTGCTACGGCGCCTGGACGATGCGCTGGATGGACAGCACCTGGTAGGAATGGACCGCGCCGGAGGTGTCGAACACGGTGTTGGACGCGCCCGACCCGCTGACCTGGCTGCCGAGATTGTTCCAATTGAGCCCATCGCCGGACCACTGGACCTGATACGGCACGCCGTTGCTGGCGAACCACGTGATCCCGGCGCACTGGGCGATGGCGGCCTGGACGCCGTTGGTCGTGGTGATCGTGCCGGGCCCGCCGGTGCCGTTGGTGTTCGAGAGCGAGATGTCGTCGAAGTCGATCGTCGCCGACTGGCTGGAGCTCGCCGCGCCCGCGCAATAGAAGGTGATCGCCGCCGAGGTGGCATTGGCCGGCGCGACGAGGCCGGTCGCGGTCGTTTGGGTGTACGCATTGGCACCCGGCGTGAATGGGATGTAACCGGTCGAACTGATCAGGTTCTGCCCGTACCATTGGACCACATACTGATCGACGTCGCCCGCGCTGCCGGCGAGTCGGTCGGCATAAAACGAGAACGTATACGTCACGCCGCCGGTCACGGGAACGCTCGATTGCTGGAATTGCACGACCGGTCCCGCGCCGGTGCTCGCCAGATGAACCTCGAAATTGAATGAGCCGCTGTGCGGGTTGTCGTTGGTGCGAATACCGTACACAGGCCCGCCCGCCGCCTGGGTGACCGTCCAATTCGTCGCGCTCGATGCGGTCGCCGCGGCTGTCTCGAAGCTCGGGTTGAGGACGACGTTGCCGGCCGACGAAACCACACCCGTGCCCTGCGCCGTGCCGAACAGCAGGACCTCATAAAACTTTTGCGAATACTGGCCAAAGGGGTCGAACAACGAATTGGTGTAGCCGTTGCCGGTGATCTGGCTGCCCCAATTCGTCCAGACGGTGTTCGGCGACAGGGAGGTCGCGTAGATCGGCTGATAATTCGAGCTGACCATCGTCGGCCAACTGACCGCAACGCCCGGCGCCACGACCGCGGGGACGACGTTCGTGACAAGGGTCACGTTGCCGGCGGTTTGCTGGTTCACGAATGAGTACGGCGGCAGGGTCATCGTGCCGATTGCGATGTTGTTGCTGTAGATCGTGGCGACCTGCTGGGTCGGCTGCGGGTTGTACGCGATGAAGGAGTACTGGGCGGTGTTGGTGTTGTAATAGACCACGCTGGTCGGCACGCTGATGTGCATGTTCCATTGAATCGAGCCGAGCATGCGCGTGGCGTGGGTCTGGTAATAGGTCACGCCGGCGTAGGTGACATCGGTGGCGACGGGATCGTCCGCGCTCCAGAGTTGATCCATCTGCGCCGCGGTGTAATCGGGATTGAACTGCGCCGCGTAGGCAAGCGCGTAATTGCCCCACTCCGAGCCCATCGAGGTGATCGAGTTGACGCCTTCCTGCGACAACTGCTCGGCGAGCATGCTGTCGTAGTTCTTCTGCGCAAAGACCGGGTCGCGCACGAGATAACTCATGATTGGCGAGGGCGGCAGCCATTGGATGGCGTGGACGTAGACCGGCACGAGACCGAAGTAGGTTTGGTAATCCATGCCGTTATCCCAAAGGATGCCGACGACGGATTCCGCGTACACGGCGGGCCAAACGTTGCTGCCGTTGGCGTTGAACCAGTATTCGCGGACGGCGGTGGTTTCGGTAATGTAGCCCATCGCGCCCGCGGCCTGCATCTGGCTGTCGTTCAACATCGAGCCGAGCAGGAACAACCCGCCCCACGACTGGCATGCTTCCGAACTGGATTCCTGATTGCCGCCGCGCGTGGCGTCGGGGAATCCGCTCGCCTGGGAGTGACCCGACCAGATGTCGAACGTGCGGAAGAGCGGGAAATTCGTGTCGGTGCGGTCCCAGTTGGCGTACTCCTTGGCGACGAGCTTGAGCATCGGACCGTAATCCGCGAGGAACGATTGGTCGTACATGCCGAGCAGGGCGGCGGCGTGCGTCAAATAGCCGTAGTGGAAATGCTGGTCGTTAAACTGGTCGGAGCCATAACTGGCTTCGAAGCCGACCAGCGCCTTCCACGTCGGGTACTCGGCAAAATAATACGTGGGCTCGCCCGGCGTGTAGGTGAGCCAGTTCGTGAGCGCCTCGCGCGTCGTGTTTTCGAGCGTGGTGAAATTGGTGTCGCCAATCTGGCTGGCGTAGGCCATGTGCTGGGCGTAGCGGAGCATGTCTTTGCCGCCCCAATACGTGTCCGGCGCGACGTTGGTGCTGGCGGCGACATTCGACAGATACCAGGCCATGCGCGACGGATCGTAGTCGTTCGTGAGCCCGAGTTGTTGCGGCGCCGGAAGGGTGGGGACGATTCCATTGAAGTTATAGACGATCTGGAAATCGGTGCCGGTCGCGCACTTCAGCAGGCCGCGGGCGACGGAATACTGAATGCCATTGAAGGCGAGGTTGTTGGTCGTGTTGCGCCAGTGGTGGGCGAGCCAGCCCTGGATGAGCTGGGGCTGGGAGCCTTGCAGTGTCTGCGTGGCCAGATGCCAGGAGGTCGTGACCGCGCCCGCGTTCGGATCGTAGGCCCAGGTCATCACGCTGTTGGTGGGCAACGCATAGGCGTACTGGGAGAAGTAACTGAGATTAGTCTGGGCGGGCATCACGGCCAAGGCGAGAAACTGGTTCGTGCCGCTGAACGTCACGGTGATCGCGCTATTGCTGAGCGCAAACTGCGTGTTGTCGGGCGCGAAGACGGCCCAATACTGGCCCAGCACGGAGATGCCGAAATGATTCGTCGTGACCGGGAACGAGACGGCATTGCCGTTGTCGCCGAAATAGGTCGCGCCGCCGGGCAGGGAGATCTTTGGTTGCACGCCGGTGAACTGCGCCCAGACGTACGGCAGGCCATGACCGAGAGTCACGTCGATGAATTGATTCGTCGACTGCTCAAGTCGGAACGTGAGCGTCCAATCGCCCCAACGCAGCGCGGGCGAGCTGGCGGCAGTGAATCCCTGGCCGAGAATGGAGATGGGCGTGCCGACGCCCAGTTGCGGGTTCGTGCCCGACTGGCCCCAGTTGGTCGGGTCGTAGACGTTGATGCCCTGGGAACTGGCGGAGACGGTGAGCGGGTAGGCCCACATATTGCCGGCGTACTGGGCGACAACGTCGTCCGTCCACCATTTGTTGGTGGGGATCGGAACGCCGTTGGTATTGACGACATAGATGGGCTGATTGATGGTCGCGGTGGCGGTGCCGCCCGCTTGCGAGGGCGGGTAGGAGGCATAAGAGCCCGCGCCGACCGGTATGACGGATTGTGCCGAAGCCATTGTGGCCCAGACACTAACTGCGAACAGGACAGTTAGACACTTCGTGATCATCGGATCGCGCAACTTTACCGTCGGGGGCAAAACAAACCAGTATGATACTAGGTATTAACATCATATCCGCCGCGGGACCTCATGTCAATGCCTATTTCTGGCTGGGCGGCAGGTAGAACGGGGGACCGGGCGCAGTGTGTGCCGCTTACAGCGCGAAGCCGAAATCGGTAAAGCCTCGGGTGCGGATCGGGCCGGTCTTGTTGGTGTGGTAGAGTTCGCGCATCAGTTCTTCGTAGACGCGGGCGCGAAACTGTTCGCAGCAGGTGAAGACTTCGAACGTGACGTTATCGAGGTTTTCGCCGTCAATCATCACCCGGGCATTCTTCTGATGGTGAGGACACCGCATCTCCAACGCCCTGGTTTGACACGTCTTTCTCAGGTCCCCGACGCCCCGCTTGCTATGTTGTCCCAAAGCCGGCTCTCAGATCGATCGATTGCTCACGTGTTCGCTTTTCGGATTTTTGTCGCTCGCGGCCTTGCACGGCAAAGCCTGAGCCCACAGCGTTGCTCGACGTGGGCAATGATCCCGCCATGAGATGAAACATCGGCCGCTCACTCGCCTGACAGCCCTGGACGCCTCCCTTGCGGCCGGCGGGTTGGGTAGCAAATCAGCGGCGGAGAATCAAGCCCGTATCAACGAGGGGCAAGATGAGAGCCCCTGTCGACACCCCGCTCGAATCGTCCATCGCCCAAATATTTCCTGGTCTGCACGGTTGAACGGCGTCGATGTTTCGGGCCACGACATCGAGAAGATTTTTTGCATTCTTTTTTCACGCTGGTCCGGAATCAAACCCGGACGCGTTTGCGCCGTTTGATGGCCGGGCCGCTGAGCACCCGAAGCATCTCATCCCAGTCCCCGTCTGCAACGGGGGCTTACGTCCTCTACCCGCCGCCCCCCAGAATCACTTTCTTACTGCCATCTCCGGTCGCATCTGCTATGAAGCGGAGGCGAGATTCGATGCACAACTCTGTAAAACATTTGCCACATGTGCTCAGTTTTCGGCCGTCTTGTAAGGAGGGCGACTGGTGGAGGGACCAAATCATCTGCGGTGACTCGCAAAAAGTCTTACACGCGTTGCCGGATGAATGCATCCATTTGGCGATTACGTCGCCGCCGTATAATGTCGGCCTTGAGTACGATTCGCACAACGACAAGATGCCGTACGAAGAGTACCTGAAGTGGCTCACGTCTTTCTGGAGCGAATTGTACCGGGTGCTGGTGCCGGGTGGGAGGTTCGCCCTCAACGTCGCTCCGACAAGCATCAAGGACTTTCGCCCCATTCACTACGACATGGCACGGGACCTAATGCGTCTCGGCTTCATCATGCGCACGGAGATCCTCTGGTACAAACAGACGATGCGCCGCCGCACGGCTTGGGGTTCATGGAAAAGCCCTCGCAATCCCCACGTGGTGCCGAGTTGGGAGTACGTTCTCGTATTCTCGAAAGGCTCGTGGGCGCTGGAGGGCAACAAGGCGGATGCGGATATTACCGGGGAGGAATTCATCAAGTATTCCGACGCCTTCTGGTACATCCCACCCGAAACACGCGGTCGCCAACCGTTCCTGAAAAGCCTCTACCCGCCACGTCGTGGACGCAAGACGCCGGGGATGAAGGAGAACGGCCACCCGGCTCCCTTTCCGGAGGAGTTAATCAAAAGGTTGATCAAGTTCTACAGTTATCGCGGAAACGTCGTTCTTGATCCGTTTGGCGGCACTGGTACTGTCGCGACGATAGCGCAACGGACCGGTCGCCATTTTGTCCACCTCGATCTTTCCAGGAAGTACTGCGAAATAGCGGCGGAACGAGTCGCCAGCGAGATGAAGCAAATGCGACTCGACGAAGTCGAGCCGGACGAGTGCGAGATTGCCGTTGTGGGGGCATCCACTGCCGAGAACGTGTTGCACGAAGAGGCCAAGCGCAAATGACTTTTCCTTACGTTTTTGTACCTGTCACAAGGTGAACTTAAAGCGATTTCGGCAGCGCAATATTCCCGCTTACTACTGATTGGTGAGGGAATGTCCGCGAGGAGGATTGTCCGCGATAAGGCCGGTGGAGGCTGACTTTGAAGAGAAGCGGTCGCAGCAGTTTATGTGCGACACGCTCCGCGCTTTGGTGGGTTACCAGCCATCGAGAAGGTCTTGGACGTAACTTGGTGGCTCCCCGGAATACTCGCGCACAATGTCCCTCCATGCTTCTGCGGCCGCAACCCGCAGTGCTCGATGGTTGTCACTGTACCTGTCGATTAAAGCAATGAGGCTTGCGCCGGGGTGACGGTGCGCTCGCGAGCCTTCAATGTGGCCCTTGATCTCCGCAAGTTTCTCATTCACCGCGCCGTCGGAGTGCGAGTTTGTATTTGGGTTGTACCGTCCAAGGCATTTGGCGAACTCGTCGTGACCGTGGCTGTCCGTAAAGTGGCCGTTGAAATACATATCCAGGACGGCTATTAGTTCGGGATCCGTCCAGTCTTGTCCGAGTCTTCGGCTTTCACTCATCGTAACATCCCTCCCGGGGTATTATCTGAGGCTTATTGTACCGGCCCAGTCGAACCGGTCTCGTGAGGTTGCAAGTATAGAGTGATTGGTATTAACCGTCAAAAGGTAGAGGCATCGGCCGGGTTCTGCAGTTGTCGGACCTAATCCGCGCGCTGAATTGGGGGCCCGCCTGAGGCGGGCGAGCCTTTCGCGGCGCGTGGTCGACACTGGCCGTATTGGATCGTGGGAATCGTTAGGCGATTTTGTGGTTGACGGCTGTATCCGGATATGATATCTGGTATGCGATATGATGGATTGATGGTTGTTGCGCCTGCTCGGTGTTGAAATGGGGTGGGTGCTGTTGTTCTTTGAAATGGCGGTTTGAGGATTGGTAATGGGACGACCGGCGCTCGTAAAGCGCCGCTACAGTACGACGGCTGCCGAGGCTGCAAGGCACGGCGACAGAGCCCGCCCGAAGCGGGCAGGCAGGGGGAGGGGGGATACCCCCCTTATATACTGCGAAACGAAGCCAATTTCCCCGGGATTATATACTTGACTTACCGCTCGACTTGCTTTAGAATTGCGGCACCATGAAAGCCAAGCCTGAGTTTCCCGAGACACTGAGAGAGGCCGTCCAATACTTCTCTGAGCCTGACCGTTGCATTGAGTTTATGACTGCGGTGCAATGGCCGGATGGCCGCGTGAAGTGTGGACGGTGCGGGTCTGAGTCCGTCTACTACATGAAGTCCTGCCGACGATTCAAGTGCCGGGCCTGCAAGAATCAGTTCTCGGTGAAGATCAATACCATCTTCGAGGAATCACCGCTTGGTTTCGACAAATGGTTGCCTGCTGTCTGGATGATTATCAACGCCAAGAACGGCATCAGCAGTTGCGAGATCGCCAGAGCTTTGGGTGTCACTCAGAAAACCGCGTGGTTCATGCTCCATCGGATTCGATTGGCGTTGCAGGATGGTTCACTCTGCAAGTTTGCCGGTAACGTCGAGGTCGATGAGACTTTCATCGGTGGTAAAGCCCGCAAGATGAACAATCGACAATGGCGGTCATGGAGCCGGAAGGTCAGCGCCGGTCCGTTTGCGGGTAAAGCTCCCGTTCAAGGCATCCTCCAGCGCACCGAGGACGGCAAATCCTCTCGCGTGGCTCTCATGCAGGTGCGGTCACTCGACAAGGCCGAGTTGCAGGGCAACATCAAGGAGTACGTACTCAAGGGCTCCAAGGTCTACACCGATGAGAACGGCGCGTATGTCGGCCTCAAGAAGGACTACACCCACAGCGTCATCAATCACGCGGTCTGTTACGCCAGAGGCCACGTCCACACCAACGGTCTGGAAAACTTCTGGTCGTTGCTCAAACGCACGATCAAAGGCACCTACGTCAGTGTCGAGCCGTTCCATCTGTTTCGCTACCTCGATGAGCAGGCGTTCCGCTTCAATGAACGCAAGGACACCGATGCCGGTCGTTTCCTCAAGGGCATTCTCGGTGTTGTCGGTAAACGCCTGCAATACATCACGCTCATCGGTCAGCGCGGTTACTGCCAGCCTCCGACGTCAGGGACGAGGCAAGCGGAAGCCAAAGAAGGCAAGAGACGCATGAAGCGAAAACCGTTTGGTGGATTCGAGGACATGGGACTGCAACCCGCGTAGAACCGTTGACATTTCAATGTCAACTGGTACACTTCGCGCTGTAGTGACCGTTTTGTAGATGGTGCCTTGGTGCCTGATCGGTCGGGTTGGAATCGACCCGTTAGCATCATTCCCGCTTGTGGAAGGCGGATTGGAGATGCCAACTTCGGCACACAAGGACACGCAAATGATTCCCCATCCGCGTTACAGCGCGGGTGGGGTCTTTGTTTTCAGTTCCATGCCATCATACCCACTGCCATCCTCCATAAACAAAAGTTGCCGCTGAGTCTGAAACCCACTGGAATAGGTGACGCGGTTGGAGAACCACATCAAGACTCAGCAGCAAGAAGTTGTTTGTTCCAGTGGGTTTTTAACCCTATTACCTACGGCGTATGCCCTGCTGCAACTTCTGGGCCAATCGAATCAGCGACGGTCTTGACCTTGTACATCCGTAGTGATTAGAATATTTTCTCGGTATCGAACGGAGCAGAATTTATGGCAAGAGGCCGATGGTGTCTGGACTTGAAATTCGCTGACCCCGTTGCGGCCAAGCTTCTTCTCCAAGCCCCCGCCCCAAATGCTGTAGAGGTTGAGAACCTTGGAACGGTTATCCAATGCTCCGCTGAAGGAGGCGTCTTCTCCGCAATTCTTATATCATTTGCGGGCGGAGTGTCTGCCAATCTCGCGTCCACTTGGATTCTTGGTGCCTTGAAAGGCTATCGCAAGAAGAAGGTGTCAATAAACAAAAAAGAATTCCCAATAACCAAAGCGGGAATAACGCTCCTTATTCGTAGTGAAATCGCCATACAACGCAGGCTTCAGGCCCAATGGGAAAGAGACCATCCCAAACCGAAGAAACGACAACCGAGACGGAAGAAGCATTCGTGCTGAGGCGCTACCGTTTCTTCCGCCTCCGTTCCTCCTTGTACTTCCTCTCCCGCTTCTCGATCTCGGACTTCGGCACTGACACTATCTTGCGGATCGCCGTCAGAAACCTGTCTCGCGCCTTCGGTCCTGAGTCGATTGGGTATTCCGGCGTAGTCATTCCCTCACTCGTTCAGCCAGACGTTGCATAAAACCACACACATGATTATAGACATCGAGTGCCCCAGGTTCGAGATAAGTTTTGCGGGCATGAGCTACCGGGTCGCGCACAATCTCCTTGAAGTATTCCAAATCGGTCTTGAGCCGTCGATAAAAAGCATTCTCCACTTCCCAAGCTTCATCGCGCGTAATGTTCGCCATGGCCTTCAACTTGGCCTCAATCGCCCTGTCAATGGCTTCAAGTATTGGTGCGTCCCGACAAAACTCCAGTTGCTTGCCGCCAATGTCTGCCACCCCCAAGCTCCGCGCCAGCGCACGCTCACCCATTGTCACTACCCGCATCAGATGAAACACGGCAGCAGTGTACAACTCTGCCGCCATGCAGTTGCCCGCACACTTGATGTCGTCCTCTGCCAATGGAAAGCTGGCACGTACCCCCTCCCCAAATAGTGCTCCATTTTCAAAATACTTGGTCAGCTTTTGCGGAATGTAGGCAAACTCCCTGTCGTCCAAGTCTCCAATGATGCCATTGATAATCTGTTGCAGACTGTGGGCCACAACTTCATTCGACTTCGATCCTCCGAACCCCCATAGGACAAATTCCAAATAACCGAGTTGAGCCTTCTGCTTGTCCAGTTCCAGTTTGATGCAGTCCCCACTCAACTTCTTGATAAGATCGTAAACTTTCTCCGCGTCCTCGTCGTCAATTTGCTCGCTCGCCTTGCCGGTGGTAATCGCCTCCCGTAGCAACCCCTCCACCTTCCGCAAGTCGTCTAGGTGCTCCAGCAAATCTCGACAACAAAACTGAATCATGTCCCACAATCCTATCAGCCGATGCGGACGGAATAAAACCCGTTTGCTTTCAACGCTCTCCACTGTCTACCTCCGTTTCTGGTAAGTCAAAGATATAATCCCCAATTTTCCGGGGTGTTAGCGTTTGTGGATCACATTGGAATACAATTGGTTATGTTTTGAGATGCGCCAATTTGACACTTGGCTTCGTTTTACCGGAAATGGCTTCGTTCGGGGGTTTGGGACGGTATTCGGATGCGTTTTGGCGCCGAGCAGCAGCGTGGCAGCCGGCTGTCCTGAAAGCGGGTCAAGCCGTTGAATTCAAAGCGGTTCGGGCTTTGATTTGGCGTTGATACGCTTTTAACGGGGAGCGTCCTCCATTTAATTATCTCGTTCGTGATGTTGATGTCATAGTGCTGGCATGAAAGCCACGACGTTATGCCCGCTGGGAGAGGTGTCCTGTTGCCGCGGAGTGTCGGAATACCATCCGCACGCCGAGGCCAACGGGGTCGGCGACCTGCATCCGGGTGAGATTCTGGACAACCGGTTTCTGATCACGGAAGTGATCAATCGGAGCGGGATGGCGATGATCTTCAAGGCGCAGGATTTGTTGAACCACAACGCAGACGTGGCGTTGAAGGTGCCGTACATGGAATTCGAGAGCGATCCTGGATTCTTCACGCGGTTTCGTCGCGAGGAAGAGATCGGGCTGAAGCTCGACCATCCGTACATCTTGAAATTCGTGCCGGTGGCCGGGCCGAAGAGTCGGCCGTACATCGTGACCGAGTATCTGAAGGGCTGCACGCTGGCGCATTTGTTGAAGGCGATGAAGCCGTTGCCGGAGAAGGATGCGCTGAAGATTGGGGCGTTGCTGTGCGAGGCGTTGCAGTACCTGCACGATCAGGGCGTTACCCATCGCGACTTGAAACCGCAGAACGTGATGGTCGGTTGCGACGGATCGATTCGGCTGCTGGACTTCGGGTTGGCCAAGTCGACGGAGTTGCGGCGGGTCACATTTGCCGGACTGAGCCCGGCGATGGGCACGCCCGACTACATGGCTCCCGAGCAGGTCCAGGGAAAACGCGGTGACGAGCGGACGGACATCTACAGTCTCGGGGCGATGTTGTACGAGATGCTGACGGGAGCGACGCCATTCGATGGCGACAACTCGCTGGCGGCGATGAATGCGCGCGTGGTGGGCGATCCCGAGCCGTTGCGCGCGCTGAATCCGAGTCTGTCCGCGCAAGTGGAAGAGATCGTATTGCACGCGATGGAGCGGGACCCGCGGAAGCGTTATCCGAGCGCGACATCGATGCAGGCGGAGTTGGAGAACCCCGAGTTGGTGAAGGTCACCGGCCGATGCGAACGGCTCACGGAAGTGGCGCCGTGGAAGCGCAAGGTCCGGCAGTATGCGGGGGTCACGCTGGCGTTGGCGATGCCGATCGTTGTGCCGTTGGGGGTGTGCTTATGGCTGTTGTTGCGTCGGCAGGGGCTGCATTGAGTGAGGGCGACGACGTGCGAGTGGCGACCTGAAAGAACGGCAACCGGGTTGTTGAAACGCACGAGCACCCGATGCCGCGCGACCTGCGAGCGACGATGAGCGATGGCGGAGCGGAGCGGTCGCACACCGCGTTGGTCATCGACGACGAGCGGCCCATTCGCCGATTGGTTCGGCTGCTGCTGGAGACGCAGGGCTACGCGGTTCACGAAGCGGAGACGGGCAACCTTGGTCTGCAGATGGCGGGCAAACACCGGCCGGACGTGATTCTGCTCGACATGGGGCTGCCGGACATGGACGGGCTTACCGTTTTGCTGCGGCTTCGTGAATGGAGCCAGACACCGGTGCTGGTGTTGACCGTGCGGGACCGCGAAGAGGACAAGGTGGCGGCGTTGGACAGCGGCGCCGATGATTATCTGACCAAGCCGTTCGGTTCGGAAGAATTGCTAGCGCGGCTGCGAGCGATTCAACGACGGTCACCCGAGGCGAAGGAGGACCCGGTGTTTGTGCGGGGTGATCTGACGATCGATTTTGCGTCGCACCAGGTCACACTCAAGGACCAGGAAGTGCATTTGACGGCGACCGAGTACGCGCTGCTGCATGAGTTGGTCCGCCATTCGGGGAAGGTGGTATCGCACAAACATCTGCTGCGGTCGGTCTGGGGGCCGGAGGCGGAAAGTCAGGCGCAGTACCTGCGTGTGTACGTGACGCATCTGCGCCGAAAACTGGAAACGTCCGACAGCGGCAAGCTGATCGAAACCGAGCCGAACATTGGCTACCGTTTGGCTGCTGGCGACGAGATTGCCTAGCCCGGGAACACCGAGTGGTGGACGCGGCGGGCGGCTGGCAACCCGGTTCCCGTCACGACTTCAGTTTCCGCGAGCAAAGGCCGACCATGAAATCGCCGGACTCGGTGCCAAAGAAATGCTCGCGGATGAGTTCCCACTTTGGCGTCGTCACGGTAAGATCCTGTCCGCGAAACACCGTTGGCAGAGAGATGTTGGCTTTGAGCCCCGATCGGTCCAGGCGGATCTTCAAGTCGCCCGCGACCATGTTGCCGAGCTCGCCGATGGCGTCGGCCATGTCGGAGCTTTCGAATGGGACTTTGAACCCGGCAAACCGCTCGGCAAGCGTCACCGCGGTACCCGATGGCATGCCGAGGAAGACGGTCATCTCGACATCGCCAACCAACGACACGGAGGCAATGACCTTTTCGCCGTCGACCTTTGCTTCGGATCGTTGCGCCTTGAGGGTTGGTTGTGTTTTGCAGACCGTGCTGATCGTGGTGACAACGGACTCGACCAGGGAACGATCGGCGGCGTCGAGTTGGGTTGCGCTCTTATCTGGGGCTGTTGTGGCGGCAATCATAAGATCACTGAATTTTGGCTGCCAGTTTGGCGAATACGCCCTGCGGCGCCTTTTTGGCGTCCGTCATCTTCTGGAGAATCGGAGCAATTTTTCGGCCAACACCTTCCGGTGTAAATGGTTTTACGATGTACCCGTCGACGTGGCCGGTGTTCAGTGCCTCATCGAGTTTGTCCATGGTGCCTTCGGTGGTGATCATCACGACGGGCACGCGGCTCTTGAGATCGTTGCGGATGATCTTGATCAGGTCCATGCCGTTCATATTTGGCATATTCCAGTCGCAAAACAGCATGTCGAACTTGCCCGCCTTGAAGATGTCCAGCGCTTCCTTGCCGTCTTTGGCTTCCTGGAAGGTGAACGAGGCGAGGTGGGTTTCCCCGAGAGTCTTCATGACGAGCTTCCGCATGATCCCTGAATCATCAATTACGAGGGCGTTTATATTCATCGTGTTTCTCCTTGTCTGGGTGAAGCTGATTTCAAGAGTGTTGCAGCAAAGATTGGGCAATCTGGTCGAGTGGCAACGTTTCGCAAGCGGCTCCGCATTCGACGGCTTCGCGGGGCATCCCGTAGACCACGCAGGATTTTTCATCCTGGGCGATGGTGTGGGCCCCGGCCTGGCGCATATCCAGGAGGCCCTTGGCGCCATCCGCTCCCATGCCCGTCAGGATTGCGCCCACGGCGTTCTTGCCCGCGTACTTGGCTACGGACATGAACATCACTTCCACGCTGGGACGTTGTCGACAAACCGCGGGACCGCTCTTGACCTCAACGTAGTAGCGCGCGCCACTTCTTCGGAGCAGCATGTGATAGTTGCCGGGCGCGATGAGAGCGACCCCGGGGATGACCGAGTCGTTGTCCTTCGCCTCGCGCACTTCGATCTCGCAGAGCCCGTTGAGCCGCTCGGCAAATGAGGCCGTGAAATGTTCCGGCATGTGCTGCACGATCACGGTGCCCGGAGCGTTCCGAGGGAATCTGGTGATCACCCGTTCGATCGCCTGGGTCCCGCCGGTTGAGGCGCCGATCGCGATGATCTTGTTGGTGGTTTGCGTCAACGCCAGGCGCTGGGGGTTTTGAACCGGCTCTTCGGCGGAGCCTTTCTTCAGCCGGTGTTTCGCCGTCGACGCGGCTCGAATCTTGTCGGCGAGCGCCGCGGTCATATCGCCGACGGTGTACGCCGCGCCGGGTTTGCACATGACCTCGATGGCCCCCGATTCAATTGCTTCCATCGCCAGCGCTCCGCCCCTGGGCGTCAATGAGGAAACGATGATCACGGGAAGCGGGTAGAACTGCATCAGTTTTCGCAGGAAGGCGATGCCGTCCATCCGCGGCATTTCCACATCCATGACGACCACGTCGGGCTGGAGTTCCACGATCTTGTCGCGCGCCACGTACGGGTCCGGTGCCGTGCCGATGACCTGGATATCGGCTTCTCGCCCCAGTTCCGCCGAGAAGACCTGGCGGACGATGGCCGAGTCATCCACGATAAGGACTTTGATCTTGTTCATGTTCGCCAACTACTCGACTGGTTTTTCGATCGCCATGCCCGCGAGGAACGGTTGACCTTCGACCATCAGGGCAACCCCGTTCTTATCGGCCAGGAGCGCGGCGGCTTCGCTCATCTTCAGCGTGACAACTGACGGGATGCTCAAATGAAACACTTCGCGATCCCCAAACAACGTCCAGGTCAGGGTCCCACATACGACATTGGCCAATTCTTTCAAGGCGTCCTCGCCGTTGGACTCAACGATTTGTCCGGGGTCCATCCCGAGCACATTCGCCGCCATTCCCTGACAAAATTCCTTGGGCGCGATTAACGTCAGCGTCCCGCACTGCTTGCCCTCAAACCGGATCGTCGTCTTCAGTCCCTCGTCAGCACCGGTGGGCGCCGACTCCAGGGAGTCGGCCTCCACGAACATGAAGGCGAAACGCTCCAGGACATCCTTGAGCACTTCCTGGAGAACCGCGTGTGTGTCACTCATGACAGAACTCCTGTTTGCTCCGTGATAAATCGGTGGGATCGATGATCATTCATGGCATTCCCCTCTCGATCACTTGGCGCCCAGCACCTCTTCGAGAATCTTCTTGATCTCCTCGGGAGTAAACGGCTTGTTCAGGTAGGCGCGGATACCCTTGGCCCGAAGTTCCTCAATCCGGGTGACGCTGCGCTCCGTGGACACGATGACCACGGGCACGGTCTTGAGCAGGCCGGTTTCCGCCATTCGGTTGACCATCTCGACCCCGTTCATTTCCGGCATGTTGATGTCAGCAAACACGATGTCCACCCAGTGCGCCTTCAATTGGTCGAGGGCCTCACGCCCATTCGCCGCCTGCCAGATCTCTCCCAGGGCGCATCCCGATACACGGAGCGTCTTTTCCACGACGGTTCGGACGATCGCCGAATCGTCCACGATCAAAACATTGTAGGCCATGATTGCATTCCTCTTTTCATGTACGGGGGTCGTCTTTGCGTCTGGTCGCGGAGGCCGGCTTCGAGGGCGGCGCCGTTTGCGCGTTGCTCAGGATCTCCGAGAGTTCGCGAACCTTGTCCAACGAATGGCTGGCCACGGCCTCGATGGTCTTGGATCGCAGCCCCAGACTGGAGATGGCATCCCGCGAAATCTTGTATCGCATGCCGTCCACGCCCGTTCCGATGCCTTCGGAATACGACAGAATATCGGCGATGTGGACAACGTTCACCATCGGTGTCCAATCGCCCGCTTCCCACGGCTGATGGTGCCAGCGCACGGCCATCACCAATTCCTCGGGGAACTTCCACTTCCTTAGCAGCGCCGCGCCCGCTTCCGCGTGGCAAATCCCCAACGTCTCTCGCTCCACAGAATCAAACCCGCCCGTCGTTGATCGGAACCGGGCACTCAGCGTCGCCCATTCCTTGCACACGTAATCATCCAGAAGAATCTTGCCCACGTCATGCAACAGACCCGCCGTGAAGAGCATTTCCGATGTGTGCATCCCCAGCGTCTTGGCAATCTCCTCGGAAGCGACGGCCACATAGACCGAATGCTCCAACAACTCGGCCGGTTCCAATTGATATCCAAATAACCGCTTCTTCAACGTTTTCGAAATCCCCACGGCCACGACCATCTGAAACAACTGTTTCATTCCCAGTCGGGCAATCGCGCCCTGAACAGATGTAAGAGGCTCGCGTCCGCCATACATGGCCGAGTTGGCGACTTTCAAAACGTTGGTGGTCATCCCCGGGTCATACCGCAATTGATCGGCAAGATACTGGAGATCGACCGTTGGATCGTGCAGATGCTCGACGAGAAACGCGCACAACGCCGGCATTGCTTCGAATGTTTCGATGCGCTTTCGGATATCGGTATTCACCGCGCTCATGCTAAGCCCCCCACGAGTGGCCAACTGCCGCTCATAGTTCCACCTCCTGGCCGTTGGACTTGATCAGAAACCGGCCGGTGGCCATTTCCAAACGCACGGTCCGTGTGATCTCGCCGCCGACATCCACGGACTTGATCAACATCCCGTTCTTCCACATGATCTTTCGAAAGACCGTCATATTCCGTTCGCCAATCCGAAACAAGCCTTGCTTGTCCAGCATGGAGGCTCCGCCAGCTACTTTCACGATCGCATTGGCTTTGGTCACGCCCCGGTCAAACAGGGTCTGCAGCAGAAGTGACATGCCGGTGTCGACAAACATGCAAGGCCGTATCTTCGCCTTTTCCGCGTCCACCGTCGACAGCGGCAACATGCAATGAATCATCCCCCCGACACACACCTTCGGGTCGTAGACCGTAATCCCCAAGCACGACCCTAGGGAGTACGTCACCAGCACATCCTCGGCACGCTCCGATACGGCCATGTCCGCGATGTCGACTACGATCTGATTCAATCCCATAATCACCCGGCTCGTACGACTGTCGGTTACTGCGCTGCTACAAGCTCCAGCTCCCACAAGAGCTGAACGAGTTTGTCCTTTTCCACCGGCTTGACGATGTACCCGTCGCACTGCTGCCCGAATGATCCCAGGATGTTCTTGGAATCGGACAGACACGTCGTCATGATGATTTTCGCTCCGTGCCCCAACCGAAGGCCCTTCTTCTCCTCAAGCTGGCGGATATCGCCCAAAGCGCTGCGCCCGTCCTTCTTCGGCATCATGATATCCAGACAGATCAGGTCGTAGGGTTGGTCACTGCTCAACGCCGTCTCGACGGCGTTGACAGCTTCCTGCCCATCCAGCGTGGACTGCACGGTTCCGTAGGGCGCGAGCATGGACTCCAAGACCAGTCGATTCGTCACGTCATCTTCCGCAATCAATATCTTCATGGGTTCTCTCTCCTTCCGGGCGCTGCCTCTCCCCCGCGTAACGTTTCTTTCCACACGGCCACCGCCTGTTTAAGCTCTTCGATGTTGACCTTGGCCGCCTGCATCAACTCCGGGCAGGCATCGCGGCCCTGGTTCCGTGATCTTTCCTCAATTTCGGAGAATATGGACGCAAGCCGTTCCGCGCCGACGTTCAAACAGGCCCCTTTCAGCTTGTGCGCCTTCTCCATCAATTCCGTCATGTTACCGGACAGAAGAGCGGCTTGTGCCTGCCGAAAATGCTGCGTGGCGTCCTTCCAGAAAAGGTCAACCAGCTTCTGATACAGCGCCGCATCCCCGCCAAGCCCCTGCAGACGGCGCTGCGGATCGAACACAGGTGTGGCGCGAAACGTCCCAGCGCCATCCGCAGGCTCGCTGCCCGCCGAGTCCGTCTTCGCGACCGCCAGCCAGCGATCGAGAACGCGCTTCATCTTCTCGAATTGCACCGGTTTGGCCAGGTAATCATCCATCCCGGCCTCCAGGCAACGCGTCCGATCCATGGTCGGTTCATGGGCCGTCAACGCGACGATCGGTATCTTGCTGATCGCTTCCGGACCGTTACGGATCATGGAAGTCGTCGTCCGTCCATCCATGTCGGGCATGTTCAGATCCATCAGGATCAGGTCGTACTTCGCCGGAGTCGCTACGGTTCCGTTCCCTTGGATTCCCAATTTCGTCAGCACTTCCTTGCCACTCGTGACAACATCCACCGTGCAATTGTAGGCTCGACGAAGCAGACTCATGGTGACGACCTGACTGATGGCGCTGTCCTCGGCTACGAGCACCCGCCATTGAGTTCCCGTCGCATCTCTCGGATCGCCGCCTGACGCGACGACGGAACTCGACGACACAGAAGCGGCTCGCAACGGAACGATAAACCAAAACGTCGCGCCATGGCCCTCCTCGCTCACCACGCCGATTTGCCCCCGCATGGCTTCCACGATCTTGCGGCTGATGACAAGGCCAAGCCCCACGCCGCCGAAACGGCGCGTCGTGGACGTGTCTGCCTGATAAAATGGCTGGAATAATTGGCGTTGCTTGTCCGCCGGAATGCCGACCCCGGTGTCCATGACCGAAACGCACAACATGGTTTCCGTCTCGGTCGGCTTCCCCTCTACCGCGACGGTGACACGAATTTCCCCCTTCTCCGTGAACTTGACAGCGTTGCCCAGCAAATTGTTGAGCACCTGACGCAGACGGGTCGGATCCCCGCACCGGCGCGCCGGCACGTTTTCCGCAATGCTGGTCAGAATCCGTAATCCCTTG
Source organism: Verrucomicrobiia bacterium (assembly GCA_035501175.1). Lineage (GTDB taxonomy): Bacteria > Verrucomicrobiota > Verrucomicrobiia > Palsa-1439 > Palsa-1439 > Palsa-1439. The sequence goes on from DATJWQ010000003.1 coordinate 97,598, forward strand.
CCATTTGCGGCAATCGTCTGTCCCTCCACCACCTCTTCAACTGCCTCTCGAATATCAAAATCAACCTGCTCCAGCCGGAGGGCGCCGGCCCCGAGCTTCGAAAGATCCAAAATGTCGTTCAGAATCGCCATTAACGCCTGCCCCGAACTCCGAATCGCTTCCGTCAGTCGTCGTTGTTTCGGCTGCAACGGTGTGTCCAACAACAGTTCGGCCAGACCGAGCACCCCGTTCATCGGCGTGCGGATTTCGTGGCTCATGTTGGCCAGAAAGTCGTCCTTGGCGATGTTCGCTGCGCTGGCTTCCGCTGCCATGGCGTTCGCGTGTTCCATGGCGGTGCGCAGCATCTGGTTCATCTCCTCGGCAACCTTCTTGGCTGTCCGTAAATCTCGTTCCGTCTGCTTGGCTTCCGTAACGTCATCAATGGTCACAACCACGTGTTGATGGCCCATCAGGAACAATCGCTCGGCGCTAAGCCGCAGGGTTAGTGTGCGCGGTTGGCCGCCCACGAGACGGGTGAATTCCAACTCGCGACCGCGCACCGAGTGGTCCGCTTCGGTAACCTCGCTTATCGTCATTCTTAATGGGCATTTGACGCAAACCGCCGCGGCCCCACATTCACCTCCATGTTCGTCACAGTTCGGACACCGTAGGGCCTCTCCGGGCCGATGGCCGAGCATTTTTTCCGGAGAGCGGAGGGCAAGGCATGCCGCCGCCGTGTTGGCTTCGACGATTCTCAATTGCTCGTCCACCAACAACATGCTGATGGGCGCCGAGGCGAAGATCGCTTTCAGATTGTCCTTTTCCACCTCCAAGGACTTGGCGATGTGCTTCTGGGCGGTAATATCCATCATGACGCCGACGATGCCGGATGGACGGTTTTCGGCGTCGCGATAAAGAGCCTTGTGGAACATGAAGCTGCGTCGCACGCCGTCGGTACATTGGACCTCGGTCTCGTAAACCTGGGTTTGTCCCTGATTCAGCAACTCCTCATCTTTTTGGTGATAGAATCGTGCCAAATCTGCGGGAATGCGTGGCACCAGATCGGACATGGTCTTGCCTACTGTCTCAGCCTTCGGCAAACCGACAACCAACTTGGCGAAAGTCTCGTTGCAGCCCCGATATCGTCCTTCTGTGTCCTTGTGGTAAACCGGTGCCGGCACCGTATCGATCAAGGTTTCCCAGAACAACTGGCTCGTCCGTCGCGCTTCTTCCAGTTGCCGGCGTTCCGTGATATCGCGGACGGTGGCCACCGCAAGCCACTCGCCCCCCATCTGAACCGAAGAAAGTGAGAGTTCGATGGGAATCTCCGCGCCATCCTGCCGTACAGCCGTAAGCTCCAGAGTCTTGTTCACGGCAGCACCGCGGCCGGTTGACTGGAACATTGGAAACGTCCGCGCAAACTGTTCCCGGTGGCGCGAGGGCGCCAGCAGCTCGTGCACCGGTTGTCCAACAACTTCTTCGGAGCGATAACCAAAGATCCGTTCGGCGGCGGGGCTCCAGTAACTGATCTGCCCCAGACAATCCAACATGATGATGGCGTCGAACGCCGCGTTGACGATGGTGCGAAACCGGTTCTCACTCACCGCCATCGCCGTCTCCGCCCTTTTTCGTCGCGTGATATCGACGTGACAACCCACCATGCGGACGGGCCGCCCTTGATCATCCCACTCGATTACTTTGCCCGTGCACAGGCCCCAAAACGTCGAACCGTCCTTGTGACGATATCGAACTTCCTGACAGAGCGGGATCTCGCCGTGGCTTTCAATATGACGGCAGAACGCCTGGAGAATGGTCGGAAGATCGTCGGGCGCCACCAGGGATTGCCATGTATCGTGCTTGTCCGACAATTCGTCGGCTTCATAACCCAGCATTCGCTTGAACGCCGGACTCAGATACTCGGTGTCTTCCTGTATGCGCCAATCCCAGTACCCTGCCAGGGATTGCTCGAGAATCTCCTCGAAGACCCGGCGCTGCTCCAGCAACGCTGTTTCAACCTCTTTACGGCCGCACCGGTCGCCCGTCGACACCGGGGATTCCGGCGTTACGTCGACAACCGCCTCCTCGTCGGTGTGTGCCGCAATCGTATCGGTCCCCGCATGGTCGGCTGGAGTCATGACTTGATGTAGACAGACGGCTCCACGCTCTTGAAATTGCTCAACATGCCCGAGAGGCTTTCCGCGTGTCCCACCATCAGGTACCCGCCCGGCCGCAACAGCCGGTAGGCCTCGGACAACAATCCCCGCCGCACGTCGTTGTCGAAATAAATCATGACGTTCCGGCAAAAAACCACGTCGAACGGACCCGTCATGGGAAACGGCGGGTGAGCCAGATTCAGTCGTACAAACGTAAGGAGCCGTTTGAGTTCTGGGTTTACGCAGTACACCTTGCCCTTGCTGGCGTCGCGCTGGATCGTGAAATGTCGGGCGAGTGCGCCCGAGGGGAGTTTCTCAATGTGCTTCTGCTCGTAGACACCTTCGCGGGCAAAGGCCAATACCTTGGTCGATATGTCCGTGGCGAGGATTTTGACGTCGCTCAGATCGTCCAGGGACTCCCGCAGGGTAATCGCGAGCGAGTAGGGCTCTTCTCCGGTGGACGATGCCGCGCACCAGACGCGAAACCGGGTTTGTCCGGCCGCCGCCCATTCGCGGAGGATCTGTTCCAACAACTCGAAATGACGCTCCTCGCGAAAGAAATGGGTGACGTTGGTCGAAATCGCATTCAGCAGCTCAACCAGTTCCCCGCCGCTCTCGTCACTTCTGACGAACTGGTAGTACTCCTCGAATTCCTCGATCCCCAGGCTCCGCATCCGTTTGCCGACCCGCGCGCTGACCAGTGCTTCCTTCTGGGGGCCCAGCTTGATTCCAGCCTTTTCGTAGATCAGCTCGCAGAACTTCTGAAAAGTCCGAGGGTCAATGGCATCGGTTGTATTCATACGTCACGCGGTCACAATTGCCGCCGGGGCGCCGGAGCCGGCCGCCTTCCGGCAGGCCGGCTCCGGCCTGGGGTTTAGAACCGTTTTAATTCCACGTCATCCAGGGGAATGACCTGTTCCGGCTTTGCCGACTTCGTTCCGGATTGCTCCGCATGTCCATTGCCCTTGGTGTGCCGCGTTGCCGGCGACGACTTTGGAGCGGGGAGAACCTCCCGCTTCGACACGATCACCCTGGCCGCCGTCGCGATGTCCGCTTTTCGCGGTTTCGTCGTAACGTGCTCCGCGCTGGAGCCGCCGATGATCCTCACCAGGTCAGCAACCATCGCGTTGAGTTCTTGCGACTGGCTGGACAACTCTTCGGCTGCGCTCGAGGATTCCTCGGCGTTGGCCGCGTTTTGTTGGACAACCTTGTCCATCTCCGCCACGGCCGTGTTGATCTGATCGATCCCCTGCGACTGCTCCTTCGAAGCCGCCGCAATCTCGGCGATCAGCGCCGCCACCTTGCCCGCGCTGTCCTTGATCCCGCCCAGGTTCTTCGCCACCTCGGCGGTTACGGCAACGCCGGCCTCGGCGTTCTTTTGGGCGCCTTCAATCAAATCCGCGGTGTTCTTGGCCGCTTCCGCACTGCGTCGGGCCAGATTGCGGACTTCCTCCGCCACGACGGCGAATCCCTTGCCGGCTTCTCCGGCGCGGGCCGCTTCGACGGCGGCGTTCAATGCCAGCAGGTTTGTCTGGAAAGCGATCTCATCGATGGTCTTGATGATCTTGGCGGTTTCACTCGCCGAGTTTTTGATGCGCTCGATCGCTTCCGTCATCCGCTTCATCGAATCCACGCCCGTCTCGGCGTTCTCGCTCGATTCCTTGGCAACCACATTCGCCTGGTTGGCGTTGTCGGCGTTCTGCCGCGTCATCGAAGACATCTCTTCCAGGCTGGACGACGTTTCTTCGAGGCTCGACGCCTGTTCGCTCGCGCCCTGCGCCAATGACTGGCTGGCGCTGGCAACCTGTGTGGAAGCTGATGACACCTGCTCGGACCCGGACGTCATCCCCTTGATTACGCGATTGATCGGACGCGTAATACTCAGCGTGGTGAAAATCGCCACCACGATGCCGAGCACGGATCCAATGAGAATCAGGACCAGGGAAGTCACGCTGGCTCGTGCCATGGTGGCGTTCATCTCCTGGTTCAGATCGCTGCTGATGGAGCTCATCTTGCCCACGAGATCCTTGGCAAGGGCCAGTAATTGACCGGTCGTCTCGCGATCCTTGAGAATCGAGGCATGCATCCGTTCGCCGGCGGATTCATAGCCCTTGAGCCCATCGCCGACCTGCGCGGCGATCTTCTGCAGTTCGGCGTCGCCCTTTGTGGAATCGGCCCACTGGGCCAACCCTTCCCGAGTCACCGCCAATTGTTTGGTGTATCCATCCCACTCGGCATCCTTCTCCGTCGCCAGCAGGTACACGGCCTTTGTACGCAACAACAGGAAACGCGCGTTGATGTTCTCCTGGAAATCCTTCTGGATCGTCGACCACTTCACGTAGTCGTCGGCGGACTTTTCCGTGAGGGCCTTTTCCAAATGGGCGCCAAAGCTGCCCTCCAGACCGCCCACGATTTCCGTGATCGACACCCCGATCTTGCGCCAGGAGTCGAACGCCTCGTCCTTTGACTCCTGTGTGGATTTGAGGGTTTCGAACGCGGCCTTGTACGGCTTTCCAATGTCGAGGACCTGATCCACCTTGGCTTTTTCCTCGCCGCTCAATCCGGCGGACCCCTTCAGGTCGTTCAGATTGTTGACCAGCTCATCGTACTTGGCCTGCCACGCTTCCGCCGCGTTCTTGTCGCTGCCCGGAAGTTTGTCAAACTTGTAGATGGCGAAGTCGCGTCGCAGGGCGCCGCATGCATTGACCGTGTCCACGCACTGCTGGCCCTTGCCGAGCAGCACTTCACCGGCCTTCAGGTTTTTCTGCGCCTGCCAGTTAACGATCCCGATGATGGCCATGACCAGGATCAGGCCGCCAAAGCCCAATCCGATTTTCATTGCCAGACTCATACTGCGTTTCATGATGATCTCCTTTTCCTTTTCGTTTTCTTGAAATCGTGCTTCCTGTTCAGTTGCCTTTCACTTTCCCAACAACCTCCAACTCCTGCTGGGAAAGCACCTTGTCGACATCGAGCAGCATCACCACCCGCTTGCCGACCTTGCCCATGCCGACGATGAAGTCCGTATTCACCATCTCGCCGAACTCCGGTGCCGGCTCGATTTGCTCCCCGCCGATATCGAGAACCTCAGATACTTCATCGACGATCGTTCCCATCGTGACCGTCACGTTCTCCCGCCGGACCTGGACGACAATGACGCAGGTCTTGTCGGTGGTCGCCTTCGCTTCCATGCCGAACCGCAGCCGCAAATCGACCACGGGGATCACTTTGCCGCGCAGGTTGATCACGCCCCGCACAAAGTCCGGCGTGCGCGGCACCCGGGTGATATCCATCATCTTGATGATTTCCTGCACCTTCAGAATCTCCAGGCCGAACTCCTCGGCCCCGAGTTTGAAGGTCAGATATTTGCCGGCTCGATGAGACATATCGCTTCCCACATCACGGCTGGCCTCTACGGCTTGAGTCGTCATGACCTGCTGCTCCTTCCTTGCTGTCTTCTTGCATTTGCTGTTTTCATTGTGATCGTGAACATGAGTTTTCGTCCCCGTCTGGCGCGGATCATCTCTTGGATTCACCCGCCGCCAGCTTCACGATGCCTCCCACATCCAGAATCAAACCGGGGCGACCGTCCGCCAGAATGCTCGCTCCGGAAATCCCGATAAGCGTGCCGACGGCTTCTCCCAAACTCTTGATCACGGTTTGTTGCTGCCCCAACAACTCGTCGACGAGCAGCGCAGTCTGTTTGCCGTTGTCTTCCACCACCACCACCGTTGCCCGGGTCGCCTCCTGGGTTGCCTCGTTGATCGAAAACAGGCGCGACAGACGGAATAACGGCAGGAGCGAATTGCGAAAGTGGATCATCTCGCCCGTGCCGATGACCGTCGAGAGCTGATCGGCGGCCGGTTTGAAGGATTCAACGATGGAAAGCGTGGGAATGATGTACGTGTCGTTGCCGACCCGCACCATGATGCCGTCAATAATGGCCGTGGTCAGCGGCAGGACGAGCGTGAACGTGGACCCCTTGCCGCGAACAGTGTCGATCAATACGTTGCCGCGCAAGCTGTCCAGATTCCGCCGCACCACGTCCATGCCGACGCCGCGGCCGGAGATCTCGGTGATTTGTTTCGCCGTGGAAAAACCGGGCTCGAAGATCAGCCCGTAGATTTCCTTGTCCGACGGGGTCTGGTCGGCGCGGATCAATCCGCGCTCGATGCCCTTGGCCAGGATCGCATCGCGATCCAGACCCTTGCCGTCATCGATGACCTCGATGTGAATGCTGCCGCCCCGGTGATAGGCCTTCAGCGTGACATGACCCACGGGCGGCTTTCCCGCCGCGACACGATCCGCCTCGGATTCGATTCCGTGGTCCACCGAATTGCGGATCATGTGAACGAGCGGATCGTTCAACTTGTCCACCATCGCGCGATCGAGTTCCGTCTCTTTGCCGATCAGATTCAATTCGACGCGCTTGCCGGATTTCTTTGAGAGGTCCCTCACGAGTCGGGCCATCTTCCGGAACGTGGCTTCGATCGGCACCATCCGCATTGACATGCTCATGTCCTGCAGCATGCGCGTGATCTTGCCCAGGTGGGCCATGTTCTTCTCGACGCGCAGGGAACGCAGCTCTTTGATCTCGCGATCCTGCGTTACCATCGATTCGGCGATCACCAGTTCGCCAATGGTGTCGATCAAGAGATCCAAACGATCCGCATCGATTTTGACCGCCTGTTTGATCGCCGCACCCACGTCAACGGTCGGCTTCTCCTCAACGCCATCCTCGATCTTGGCCTCGGAAGGTTCCACGGATGGTGCCGCGGCGGTCGGTTCCGCCGCCGCCTTCACCGCGGAGACGACCTCGCGGCCGGCGAGGATGTCCTGCAGGGTGGTGAGAATGGGCCCCAATTCGGGCCGGGGAGAAAAGGTCGTGCCGGCAAGGACCGCCTGATTGACGTCCGCCACCATGATTTTCAACATGTCCAGCGACCGGAACGTGGCTTCCACGACGCTGCCGGCAAAAGCTTTCTTCCCGTTGCGCACGGCGTCGAGCAGGGTTTCCGCCTGGTGTGCGAGGTCGGCGATCGGTTTCAACCCCAAAAAACCGACCACGCCCTTCATCGTATGAAAGGCGCGGAACACGGCGCCAATAGCTTCCGCATTGTCCGGCTCTTTCTCCAGAATCAAGAGGTTCTCATCAGCACTGCCGAAGTATTCCTGAGACTCCGCGACGAATTCCCGCGCCAGATCCTTGTCGGCGATCTCAATGCTCGTCATCGACGCTGTCGCTTCCGCTGTCGGCGGCTTTTCAGCGCTGACATCCGATGCTGGCTTCTTCGGCTCGGCCGGTGGGTTGGCCGGTTCAATCGGCCCGCGAAGCTTCTCGATCAATCTGTCGACGCCCTGGGGCTGCTTCCCGTCGCAGTGATCGCTAATGGCTTTCTCCAACCAGTCACGGACCTCCATGAGCAGTTCCGCGGAAAGCGCCAGTTGCGATTGTTCGAGGTAGTCCTCCAGCTTGTGGCAAACCGAGGAGATTTCTTGCGCGCCCACCACGCCGGCGTCACCCTTCATCGTGTGGAGGGTTCTCTTGAATTCGGCAAGGGCAGTATCTCGAGATCCGTTTTCCAGCGCCAGAATTGCGTCCTCCATGGCCGCCAATCGTTCCGCCTCCTGATCGAGGAACAATTGGAGAATCTGGCCGTCACCGTCCGCGGGAGATTTTTCGGCCGGCAGACGTTCCGGTGAGTCAACCGCGGCGGGCGTACTGTCTTCCGAGAAACTGATCCCCAACTCCTCCGGAAATCCCATCTTGCTCACCTGATCTTCGTGGCCGACTTTCTGCAACGCCAACAAGGTGCGCCCAACCACGACGAATGCCTTTTGTGGATTCTCGCCTTCGCCCTTCGTGATGGAATCCACCAGGTGCGCGGCTCGTTGCAGGGCCTCGATGCATTTTCCCCGCATGAATGATTCCACGGTCGTATTGGCCTGGAAAACCCCCGTGAGCGTCTCGATGTTCTGGAAAAGCAGGGTAAGCCCGTCACGATTGTCGGATTCCGTCAGGACATATTGTTCGGCGACCTTCTCTATCTGTCGTTGCAGATCGGAAGGTGCGGACGCGATGATTGCGCTGGCGTCGTTCGTCTTCAGTTCATCGCCTGTGGCTGTGGTATCCTGCACCCGGGTGTGCTCCTGTTTCCAAAAAGGCTTGTGAAGTAGGACAAATGTTCGTGCCTTCCATCGGATTTACTGCTGCCGACGGCGCGACGATAAAATAGTCCATGCTTCTTACCATGGTCTTACAGAGAGAATCGGCGACACCGGCGGACTTCTTAATGGGGACTTTCCCTACCGAAACAGCTTGGGGCAGGCCACTTGGAGAGGCGCAATCCGATCAATGCCCCCCTGAAGGACGGCGGGCTGCCAGGTCTCAGACGGCCGTCACGACGGATTCGGACCACGAGCGCATATGCCGCTGCATTCTCGAAGCCGCGTGTCGACGGAGCAGATGTGGTTCCTCAACCATTCGCCGACCAAATCTCTCAGCTTGAGGAGGAGGGCCGAGCTTGGACCATCGCGCTTCATCGTTTCGACGAACCCGGCGTAATCACGAAGGAATTTGCTATGGGCCGCCTTGTTCGCCGTGCGGACCGGGCACTGGTGCTCTTCCATGATGCCCTCTTCGTGCGCGAAATGCCGTGTCACATAGTCCCCCAGAAAATCCATGATCTTCAGGACTTCCTCCTTGCCCCTTCCTTCGAGGCAGGCTTTGTGAAGTTCGTTGATCTTGGCAATCAACTCCTGATGTTGCGCATCGACAGACTCAACCCCGGTCGACATCGAATCGGGGTCCCATTGGATGATGCCGGCCACTTTGGGTTCTTCCGGCACCGGACGCTCCGGGCCGTAGTCTTCCGGAGCGAGGGCGGTCGGCGCCGCAAGCGAGGTTTTTCTGGTCGGGCTGGAAATCCGCGGCTGAACGGATCGCTGATTCGGTTTGTATTCGTCCGAGCTGGACGGCCGCCGCGCTGTTTGCTGGTCCGCGTCCGCCTGTCCGTGAACCAAGGCGAACAACTCTCCGACGGTTTGCCGTAATCTTGCGGCTTGCCCGTTGAGTTCTTCCGCCGCGCTGGCCGATTGCTCGGCGCTGGCCGCGTTGGACTGGGTAACGTGGTCCATCTGGCTGACGGCAATATTGATTTGTTCGATCCCCTTGCTTTGTTCGCCAGATCCCGCGGCGACCTCGGCGACCAGTTCATCGACCCGCCGCGCTTTGGCCGCGATATTCTGGAGCGTCGCGGCCACCTTGCCGCTGATCTGGACACCCTGGGAGGTCTTGGAAATCGCGCCTTCAATTTTGACAGCCGTTTCTTTCGCGGCCACCGCGCTACGTTGGGCAAGCACGCGAACCTCATCGGCCACGACCGCGAATCCGCGCCCTGCGTCCCCGGCATGCGCCGCCTCAACGGCGGCGTTCAGCGCCAGCAGATTGGTTTGGAAGGCAATTTCATCGATGGTTTTGAGGATCTTGGCGATGTCGTCGCCGGAAACCTTGATGTCTTCCATGGCACGAACCATCAACTGCATGTCTTTGACGCCGTTGTCCGCGGCGGTGCGGGCGTCTTTGGCAAGCTGTTTGGCCGCACCGGCATTATCTGCGTTCTGCTTGGTCATACTGGCCATCTCTTCGAGAGAAGCGCTGGTTTGCTCCAACGACGCAGCCTGTTCGGTCGCCCCTTCTGCCAGCGACTGGCTGGCGCGCGACACTTCGCCGGATGCCGACGACGTGTCGTCACTGGCGGTCTCCATGGTGTCGATCGCGGCCGACAGGGGCCGGACGATCATGGAACGGTTGAGGAAATAAAAGGCCACGACAACCACGAGCAGGATCAGGGTGCCGACGATCGTCATACTTCGCATGCTGGCCATAACCACCTTGTCCTGGGTCATCGGAGCGACGAGCACGAAAGCGCCTTTCAGATCTCCCGCCTTCAGCCCTTCCATGGGTTGGCCAATGGGATCAAGTCCATTGCCGGTGACGCTGGTGGCCGGATCACCATGACACCCCAAACAACTTTCCGACAGCCGGACCGGCCGGGCGAGAATGAGTTGTTTTTGGGATTTGTCTTCCAGGAAATACTCCGGTTCTCCGCGTTCGAATGCCCCAAAGGCGGCGGCAAACTGCGCCCCATTATCGTTGCGAGGATTCCGCGCGGGAATCCCGGGCTTGGAGGGCGTGTAGAACTGGAAGCCGTCCTGCTTCGAGATTTCCTGGAGCGATTCCCAGGAGGCAACGATCGGGATGGTCTTATACAACGAGGTGTTGGCGACGACATCTTTGAGCGGACGGCCATTGGCGAGACTGACAGCCTCTTTGCGCATCGAGTCGTAATCGAAGACCTTGGCCTTGTGCATGTCCTCCATTTGGCCCCGGACGACCTCGGCCTGTTTGATCTCGTTGCTCATCGCCCGGCGCAATTCATCGACACGATTGCGTTTTGAGATGGTGTACACTGTGAACACCGAGCCGAGCGTTGCGAGAACGACGGCCCCTGCAGAGGCCAACATGATCTTGGTGCCGAGTTTCATATTATGGCCTCTGCATCGTCACGACCTGCGCATCTTGTTACGGTTAGAACTTGTAGATGAACGACATCTGCTCGCGCAGGTCTTCCCCGTCCGCTTCGCCCTTGTAGTCGGTCTTCAGGTACGACATTTCATATCCGAGCGTGAAGTTCGAAGTAAACGCGTACTGAGCGTTGCCAAAGAGCACGCCGTTGAAGACGCGCCCGGTGGCCGGCGTCACATCGCCATTGGGCACCTTGCTGAGACCGCCGCCGACGTTGAAGGTCCATTTTGGCGCCGGTTTTAGCGTCAGGGCTGTCCAGCCGCCGCTGTCGCGAATCGCCCGGTTGCGGGTGGCATCATAGCCCTGTCCGATACCGCCGAGGTACTGGTCCAGATCCTGGCCGGTGTACGCCGCACCCATGACGGACAGCCGCTTCGTGATCGGGAGGGTCAGATCAAAATTGAAGGAGCGTGAATCGATCGTGGTGGGGTTGGCAAATGTGTTCGTGTGATTGATATTCTCTTGCGCCCAGTGGCCAGAAAAGCCGACGGTTGTTGGCAGATGGTTGAACCCGGGGAACGTCACGCTGGCGCGGCCCTGCAAACCCGGGATGGCCGAATCCTGACCGCTATCGCTGTAGGACTCGGTGAAGTCGGTGGCCCGGCCGATGTCGCGGGTGATGGCTGCTTCCAATTTGAGTTGCACGTCCTTGGACATCTCGAATCCCTTGGTGAGTCGAATCTGCGGACGGCGGTAGCCGATGTCGCCCTGCCACCATCCGACGGAGTAATTGAGTGTTGGCATGAACAAGGGCGAAATGACATCCCACGTCTGGCCCGCCAGGATGCTGAACTGATCGTCCGGCCAATCCAGATTCAGGTACGCATGCCGCATCATTGGCACCGGTTTGTTCTCGGTGCCGCCGCCGTAAAAGTCGATTTCAACCAGCACGCTGCTGTGCATCTTGCCCACTGTCGGGCCCGTGGCCTTTACGCCCAATCTCGTCTGGTTGGCGGTGAGAGTGAACTGACCGTTGTTCTTGACCTCTTGCTCCGACTCGACCCACCGCGCGTAATCGCCAATCGATGTCCGCTGGGAATCGTGCGAGGCATCAGCCTTGACGTAGCCGTAGAACTCCATGTCGAGGCTGGACATCATCGGTTTCTTGTTGCTGTTCGCCAGCTTCTTCAACTGCGCGACTTCCGCGTCTGTGAACTGGAACGGAGCGGTCGATTTCGATCCGGCTGTCGTTGGGCTCTTCGATTCCGCAGGCGCGGCCGGTTTCGGCTCGGCGACGGTCGCGGGCTTCGATTCGGTGCTGGTGTTGGTTGGCGCGACGACAGGTTTGCCGAGCGCCTTCTTGATGTCGGCCAATTCATTTTCCAACGCTTGGACCTGATCGTGCAACCGGGCATTGTCTTCCTGCACGGTCGTCACGTCCTTGTTGTTCGCGGAGGACGCCCCCCAGGCCATGCCATTGTTATCCTCGGCCCGCACTCCTCCGAACACCCCGAACGACAACAACACGGCGCAAACGGCTGAAACGGTTTTGGCTGTCATGGTTCCCATCACTCTGTTGAGGTTCCGAATTGACGTTTTGGTCACGCCAGACAGGTCGGCAGCCAACTCGACACTCTTGATGGGGACTTCCCCTACTCAAATGGCGTTCTTGATGTGGGAGCGTGCTTCGTGGGGGGCTGACGGCCCGAAGAGGGACGGGGGCGTGCGACCGGCAATAGAGTCAGGCAACCAGAGCAGCGGCGGGCTGAGACGTTTCGAGATCCACAGGGCTCTTGCTATTTCCACCCATATGTGATGGTCCGTTTCGGCGCCGTTCAGGAGGAAAAGAAGCCGCTGTCGGGCAGCAAGATCATCTCGTTAGTTCGCAGCCGTTTGGCGATGTGGAACCGACTCTCGGTATTCAATCCAATGCCGATGGCAGATGGCGGCTCGATGTTCTCTGCCGGAATCTGTTCGACGGCCTCCGCCGAGTCGACGCTCAGCGCCAGCCGGCGAGAGCCAAAGCAGAGCACGATGATCACCTCGCGATTGTCCTCGGCCAGAATCTGGCGCAATTCGGCAAACAACTGAATCAGTACCGCCAATTCTTCATGGCGTCGGGCCTCAATCAATGCCAGGGCGCCCTTGGTGTCGCCCTGGTCGGCCTTACGGAGGACTTTTTCGGCCGTGGCGTGGATGATCTGGTGTGGTTCGTCCATGCGCTGGAGGGTTGTCCAGAGGCGCAGCGAGGCCCGCACGGTCTTGCGGTCGGTCTTGAATTGGTCATACCAAGTTCCGAACTTGCATTTGTGAGGGTCCCGGGCCATGCCGAACGTGCGGTGCTCGCGCACACAGGCCTCCAATTCACGCAGCCAATTCAAGTGATCTTTCTCACGGTCCTGAAGCATCTGGACCAACGATTCGGATTCCGCCCTTATCGAGGGTAGCCCCAGTTTGACGCGCAGATCAAACACCGGAATGATGTTGCCGCGGAGATTGATCAAGCCACGAATCTCAGGCGGCGTCGTGGGCACCCTGGTCGCTGGAGGCATCAGCAGCAACTCCTGGACGCTCTCCGAGGCGATTGCGTACAGGCAGTCCTTGACCGTGAAGATCACGTAAGGAAGTTGGGTATTTGGACTCCCGGTGTTCATCGTCACCAGCTAAGGAAATCGGCAATGAACCGAGGTAATGAATGGGGACTTCCCCTACCGGGCCAGAAAACGTTTGGCCCCGCAATCTCAGCGGATAGCTCAGGGATCGATGAATGTGACCCGATGTTTGATGGCGGCCCGAACCAGACCTGCCGTATCATGAATGCTCAACTTCTTCATCAATTGCGCCCGGTGCTTCTCAATCGTCTTTTCGCTCAAGCCAAGCTTGAATCCGATCGCCTTGCTGGTGTGGCCTTCGGCCACCAATTGGAGCACTTCGCGCTCGCGAGACGTGAGCTGATCCAGGCCCGAGGCGGGTTGGTTGCTGCTGCCCGAGCACAGACTAGCCCGAAGCGGGGCGGGCAGCGTGGAGGACAAGAACAGTCCCCCTTGATGCACTGCGCGCACCGCCTGAAGAAGTTCTCCCGCGACGGATTGTTTGAGGAGGTAACCACGGGCGCCGGATTGGATGGCTTGTCGGACCATGGTCTCGTCGGAGTACATGGAAAGGATGACGACGCGTGTTCGCAGCTTCATGGACGTCAGTCGACGGACCGCCTCGGCTCCGTTGAGTTGGGGCATTGCGATGTCCATCAACAGAATGTCCGGAAGCAGTTTTTGGACAAGATCCAGCGCGTCGTGACCATCGGCGGCCTCCCCGACCACCTGAATTCCAGTGTCCTTTTCCAAAAGCGCCCGGACTCCCTGTCGAACAAGATGATGGTCCTCGGCGATTACCACAGTGATCATGTTGGCTCCTTGCAGGGAATTGTCACTTCGAGGTGTGTGCCCTTCCCTGTTTGAGCACGGATTTCGAGTTGTCCCCCCAGCTGGTCGATGCGCTCACGTATTCCCACTAGGCCCAGCCCCCAACGGGATGGCGCCGCATCAAATCCGGCCCCATCGTCACCGACTGAAAGATGCAACACATCGCCGTCGACAGCTAGACGAACCTCGGTTTGCCGGGCTCGCGCGTGTTTGGCGACGTTGGTAAGCGCCTCCTGCGCAACCCGATAGAGATGCGTCGTTGCCATGTCTCTCAGTTTGGGTATTTCAGTGCCGTGGTAAGCAATCGCCAGACCCGATCGTTGGCTGAATTCGCCGCATAATTCTTCCAGAGCGGCATTCAAGCCCAGCGTGTCGAGAGCGGGCGGACGCAACGAACGCACGACACCGACCATTTGCGTTCCCATTCTGGTGGTCAGTTCGATCATTTCTTCCAGGTGCTCCTGCACGGTGTCATTCTCCATGGGCAACTCCTGGCGCAGGAGATCCAACTGGATGCTCAACACCGTCAGCATCTGGCTGGCTTCGTCGTGCAGCTCACGCGAGAGACGTTTTCGCTCGTCCTCGCTGGCCGCGACCACTTGTTGCGCAAGTCGCTGGGTTCGCTCGCGACCGATGCGCAATTGATCGAAGAGCCTGGCCCGCTCGTCCTCGGCTCGTTTGCGTTCGGTAATGTCTTCGACCATTTCGGTCACGGCCACGATGGCTCCGGCCCGATTCCGGACGGGAGACGCAATGATCCGGCGGGTGCGCACGCCGTTTTCCGTCGGCATCTCCACGACCGACTCATGAACTTCGCCGTCCTGAAGAGCGCTGCAAGCCGGACATTTCGCGCACGGCTCGTTACACGGAGGTGAGGCGAGCGACTGATAACAAACAGGCTGACGAGCCAGTTCGACATTTGGATACCAGGTCCGCATCTGGCGGTTCATCGCGAGAATCTCCATCTGTGGACTGATCAGCGTGACGCCAATCCCGATATTATCGACCAGGCTGTGATACCGCTCTTCCGAAGCGCTCCGGGCCTCCTCGATCTGTTGACGGTTGGAAATATTGTGCATCAGGATTTCGACGAGCCGTTTTCCGCGAGCTGGTTTGACAACCCTGGTCCGGATTTCCACTGGGATCGCACGGGCCTTGCTCGTCAGCACCTCGGTCTCAATCGGGCCGCCGACGCCTTTGGCCTGAAACAGTTGGGGGGGGGGGTTGTGGTGGTCGTTCTTCGCGTCGGGAGGAAAGCACTGTGTATAATGCCGACCGATCAGTTCCCGTTTTGAGCACTCCAGGAGATCCGCAAGCGCTGGATTGGCATCGAGAATTTCCCCGGACTCGGCATCAATGATGGCGATGGCATCAGGATATGTGTCGAACAGGGTGGCAAAAACACTTGACAACAACAAGCTCTTGGTTGGAGGGGCACCACCATTGTGACCCCGTGTTTTAACTTTGGGACCTGACGACGCCATTTTGTGTAATTCAGCTAATGGCAACCGCGCGCGCCCTAGCCCTTCGCATCAACGACTGTTTACCCAACGACCCAGTCCCGACGATTCCCAGCGGCCACCAAACAAACGGTTACCATAACGGCCAGCAATTGGGAATACTAATATTCCGGATGATTCTGGTAGGGAAAGTCCCCCTCAACCAGCATTCGCCCGATGCCGATAACCTTAATGGCGAGGTGCGCCAGACAAGCCGGTTCATCTCGCAGCAAGGCAACTGAAATGCGAGCGTTTTTCGGGTATTGCAGGGATGTCGTCGTGTGTCGGTCCCTTCATCCCCTTCATATATTCACCGGTTAGCAGTTTCTTCAAGGGACCTGCTGTGGTCTTATGCAAGACATTTACCTCTCCATCGAAGAGAGTCAGCTAAATCGGATCGACAGCTATATTGCCAGGGCCGACCATTTACCGCCTGCTCCCGCCGTTCAGACCCAACTGTTGGGTTTGCTGGGCGACCCCAATGCCGACGGCGCCCAGATCACAAACATACTCTCTTACGATCCGGCCCTGACGGCCAACATATTAAAGGTTACCAACAGCTCGCTTTTCGCCGGCCACGAGCCCGTACAGGACATTCACGAGGCGGTGATGCGCCTTGGATACACCCAGCTCTACCAAATGGTCGCCTTCGTTTGCTGGGCACAATCCCTGACGCGGCACGGCGCTTGTGCCGACAGCGACACACGCTTGTGGAAGCGTTCCGTCACCGTGGCCATCGCTGCGGAATCACTTGCGAAAGATTTCGGCATCAGATCGGCGGTCGGATTCACCGCGGGACTGTTGCACGACATCGGCGAGGTGGTTCTCAGCGATGTTTTCGGCGGGGATTACGTGCGATTGGTTGAAGAACTGGGTTCGCAACATCCCTATCCCGTCGAGATGGAGAAAAAGCTGATCGGGGCCGAACACTCCGAAGTCGGGGGACGCCTGCTGGTACGGTGGGGTCTTCCAGCGCCCATCGTGGCGGCCATTTGGAATCATCACAACCCGGCAAGCGCCAAGCCATACGAAAACCTGGCCTCGCTTGTGTGCTGGGGTGACATTATCGCCCTGGACATCGAGAATCGTTTGCCCGAGAGGGAGAGGGTGATCAAAAACGCCTCGGAGCAACCAGGCATGTTGGAGGTTTCGAAGGAACGACTGGAACGACAAACCGCGCAGGTCGTCGAACAATTGAAATCCGTGAGAGCTGTCCTCGATCTGAACGGCTGATCGTCGCGCCGCCCGCGGGCGAACGCCTGGATGGCGGAGTCTCAGCCGCGGGAAGGCAGGCCATTGCCCCGCTTGTTATCCTTGATAATGCTCTCAGGTCGTCGCGCGCGGCTGACAGCCGTGTCGTAGGTGATCAGACAGCGTTCGTAGAGTTCGGCCAGATAATTATCCATCAACACCATGCCGTCCTTGGCGGACATCTGCAGGGTGTTTTCCATCTGATTGATCTTGTTCTCACGAATCCCATTGCGGATTGCGGACGTGGCGATCATCAACTCGTAGGCCAGCACGCGCCGCTTGCGGTCCGCCGATGGCAAGAGGTCTTGCGCGATAATTCCCTGCAACACGTTGGCCAACTGAAGAATGACCTGCCGTTGCGTGCTGCCCTCGTAGATGCCCGTGATCCGCTCCAGTGCCTGGACGGTATTCGGCGAATGCAGCGTGGCCATCACGAGGTGACCGGTTTCGGCTGCGGTCAGCGCGGTGGCGATCGTTTCCGGGTCGCGCATTTCGCCAATGACAATGACATCCGGGTCCTGACGCAGCACGTGGATCAATGCGCGATTGAAAGAAAGCGTGTCGGTCAGCACTTCCAACTGCACAATGATCGCGGACCGGTCCTCGTGAACGTACTCGATCGGGTCCTCAATGGTGACGATCTTGCAGCGGCGCTCGCTGTTGATCAGATTGATCATGTAATTGAGCGTTGTGGTCTTTCCCGAACCCGTTGGCCCGGTGATCAGCACCAACCCGTTGGGCTTGCGCGCCAGTTCGTCCACCTTCGCCGGAAGGCCGAGGTCTTCCCGGGGTAAAATCGATTCCCCACAGAGCCGGAAGCACAGTTCCGGTGTCCCGTTGCGACGGTACACGGTCACACGCACGCGCCCGGCGGCCTGGTGAAACAGGGAGATGCACAATTCCCACTCGCGCTCGAACTTCTGGCGCTGCTGATCGTTCAGCAGGCTGTTGGTGATTTCGACAAGTTGCTCCGCCGTCATGGCGTCTTCCTCGGCGAGGATGATTTCCCCGTTGATCCGATAGGCGGGTGGCACGCCAAAAATCAGATGTAGATCGGAGGCTTTATGCTCCTTGGCGGCGGACAGCAGGGAATCAAGGTCAATCATTCTCATAGGCGAACGATGCGGCGCAGAGACCGGAAGAAACGTCCCGCCCGCCCGATCTGGGCGGATTGAAGCAGCGCCTCCGCGATCTCGCGGTTGTTAGGGTCGAGTTGGCGAACCTGCTCGAAGGACTCGGCGGCGATGGCGGTGAGTCCCAGCGCCATCTGGCAGTAGCCCATTTGCAGCCAGAGCGAGCTGCGGGACACATCGAAGCTCAATCCCTGCTGCGCCATCTGCAGGGCGAGTGAGAACTTGCTGTAGTAATAGTAGATCCTTGACGCCAGCCAGTGGACGAACCAGCCCCTGGCCCGGGTCACGGCCTGCTCGATGCAGAACCGCGCCTGCCGACGTTTCGCCGCGAGCAGCACGTCGCCTCGGGCAAGCCAGACATACGAGGTGTCTCCCCGTTCCTCCATGGCGGCGTCGGAGAAGGCCAGCGCGTTCTTGAAGTCCCCGATGCGCGCCAGCGCCACCGCCTTGGCCGCCAGCAGCTCGGGTTCGTGGGGAAATTGTTCCAACGCCTTGTCGGCCCAGAGCTTGGCTTCACGAAATTCGCCCAACTCGATCAACATCCGCACCTGGCCGGTCCACGCGACGGGATTCTGCGGATTGTATTCAAGCATCTTGGAGTAGGAGCGGAGTGCCCGTTCGAAATTGCCGGATTCGAATTCTGCCTGAGCCTCCTGCTGATAGTAGGCCTCGTCTTTGACAAGCGGCTGCTGCCGGGCTGATTCTTCCCCGGACTCACCACCGAACTCGAGATTGTTGAATCGACTCATCGGAGTGTTTGTCGACGCCAGAACCAGTGTCCGTATGGAATACCGACAAAGTCCGTCTCTGGCACCATCGCCAGTTTGCTCATGATTTCGGTTGCCGCAGCTTCCGTTCCGTGTCCGTGAGCGTTTATATTCAGTTCGGGCCAGATAAACCAGTGCTTTTCCGGGACGACCATGGATCCATCCGTTGGCATGTAGGGACGGAGAGGCAACAACTGGTTGTTGACCGAAACGCCTGTCGGCTGAAATGAAACCTTATCGCCAGCCACCCCCAGAACGTCCCCGACTCCGTATCCTTCCCTCAAATGCACCCACGCCATGCTTGCGGTTGCGTTCTGCGCCTCAATCCGATAGGCAACCAGATCCCCTCGTTTCACAGCACCAACGGGAACGCGTGTCCTGACAACCAGCACACGGTCGCGCACGTGCAACGGCATGAACCATCGTTGTTCCAACTGCCGGCAAATCGGCGCATAAACCAGTTGGCTGATCAGCACGAACAACAGGAGCGACCACAACATGCGCAGCCCCAGGCTCAAGTTGGCGAATGTCCGTTTTTGCATTTGGACGATGCTGGCCGCATGGATCGACATCATCGCCGTCAACGCCAGTGTTCCAGCCTGATACCCGATGAAAGCCAAAAATGTGACGATCGACAGGCCGTAGCCCAACATCAGAATCCAACCGAAGAGAGGTCGGCCGTACCAACGGAATGACAAACCCGGTACCAGCAGACCCAACAACACCTTGTGGCGTACCGGCAGGTCGAATGTGTCGGTCAGCAGGTGCAGATAAACTCTCCGCCGCAGGGCATACCACGGATACCAGAATCTCGTGTACCAGTGTTCCCGTGGCGGATAGTACGGCGAGGTATCGGCGGCCATATCTGTCGCGGCATTCTTCATTTTGGCTGTCCCGCATTACCGTCGCTGATCGATCCGAAATCGGACTTCTTCCTCGGGCTCGTAGTACTCACTGGTCTCGCGGCGTGATTCCACCTCGCCGACAATCTGCTCGAACAAATGAACGACATCCAGGCAGCTTTTACCCTTGTAGCCTTTGATATGCAATTGCACATGGCCGTCGGGCGCGATGGTAATGTCAAATTCCCGTTGTGGCATGGTCAGGTCTCCCAGTGACGGACCTTCAAGCGAATACTCTTGTCGGCCTCGACCTCTTCTTCGACGACGATGAACTGACGGGCGCGACATTCCTCAATCAGCCGTTGGTATACGTACTGCTGGACCACTCGCTGCCCCAGCTCTTCGCCGAGTGCGCGCAGGGCTTCCTCTGCTTGTCCGTTGCCCGTGACACACACCTTTGCCCGTCCGCGTGCATCGCGCGAGAAGGTCACGGTCGTGCCACCGCGGGTAACGGAAATGTGCTGGTCGCGCTCCAGCTGTCCCGTAACCAGTTCCGTGTTGGCGATTTGCAATTCGACCTGATTGGTCGTTGTCGTTTCTTCCCGGTTTTCGGCGAGATTGTTCATCACGTCGGCCACGACGGTATACCCCAGCGACGTGGCAGCCGACGCAACCGCGGCGCTAAACACCGGCCACGCCGCGACCACGATCGGCGTCAAAACACATACGGCTCCCATAATCGCTCCTTTCCGTCTTCAGGTTACAGCCCGAGGGCGGCCAGCAGCCGCGAGCCCGACCCTCTCATGTATTAGAACCAGCAAGAGGGGTTTCCTCACGCAGCAGGATTTGCGGGGAGGGCTGCCACCGGGGTGGCGATTCAATGGTGACCAACCACCATTGACAGCACGACAATCAGCGTAGCAACGATTATGAAGACGAAAAATGCAGCGACGAATATGTTCCCGCCAAACTGGCTGCACCGACGGAAGGCTTCCCCGAGGGGTTCAAGGTTCATGGTTCGCCCCTGTCTCCTCCGTCCTCACGGTTCGAACTCCAGCCGTCGCGGATCTTTGGCCGGCGTCGAGTTGCGGGGGACGCTGGCGTTGCGTGCCCGTCCTTCCGCCCAATTGCGCAGGCGGTTCAGGTGCTCGTCCATGGTTTTCGAGAGCGGCACGGTTTGGCGCATCGTTTGCAGGATGTCGTCGGTCGTCAGGTCCCGTCCCGCGTAGAAGGCATCGTACAACGCGCTGATGATCGCCTCTTCAATTTCGGCGCCGCTGAAGTGCTCGCTGACGGCCACCAGGGCCCTGACATCGAAATTCTCCGGCTGCCGTCCGCGCCGGGCGATGTGAATGCGAAAGATGTCAGCGCGTTCCTCCTCCGCCGGCAGGTCCACAAAAAAAATCTCGTCCAGTCTTCCCTTGCGCAGCAACTCGGGGGGAAGTTGGGAGATATCGTTGGCTGTCGCCACGACAAACACGGGCGACGTCTTTTCCGAAAGCCACGTCAGAAACGTCCCGAACACCCGCGCGGTTGTCCCGCCATCCGTGGAGCCGGAGCCCTGGGATCCGGCGAATGCCTTGTCGATTTCATCGACCCAGAGGACGGCGGGGGCGACGGACTCGGCGACGGAGATGGCTTTGCGGACGTTCTCCTCGGACGACCCCACGAGGCTGTTGAACATGCGGCCCATGTCGAACCGCAGCAGGGGAAGCTGCCAGAGGCTGGAGACAGCCTTCGCGCACAAACTCTTGCCGCACCCCTGCACACCCAGCAGCAACACTCCTTTGGGAGCGGGCAACCCGAACTCGCGGGCCTGTTCGGTAAACGCCACGGCGCGTTTTAACAGCCAATCTTTGAGCACGGCCAGTCCGCCCACATCGGCGATGGTGTTGGTGGTCGCGTAATACTCCAACAAGCCGCTCTTGCGGATGATTTGCTGCTTTTCGGAGAACACCTCCTGTACGTCATCGCCGCTCAGGCGTCCGTCCTTGACCATGATTTTGGCGAACACGTTCTCGGCTTCGCTCAGCGTCAGACCCAGCGCGCCCTGCAGCAGCCGATCACGGCCTGCCTCATCCAGGTCGATCTTGATCTCGCGGACATCCTTGACGTCTTTGATAATGCCGTCCAGCAACCCCCCAAGATCCTCCCGTGTCGGGAGCGGGAAGTTGAGCACCGTGACTTCCTTGTCCAATTCGGCAGGAATCTCCAGCGTCGGGGAAATCAGGATGACCGTTTTGTAACTGTTCTTCAGTTGCAGGGCGATATCCTTGAGCTTCCGGATGACGGCGAAATTATTCCGGGTCAGGAACGGGTGGAAATCCTTGAACACGTAGATGGCCGGTTCGACCTGATCGATCACCTGGTCGAGCGCCGCCAGCGGATCCTTGGTGGAGGCATTGCGGTTCTTTTGGGATTGGAACGACGTGCCAGCGGGAACAACGCCCGTGCTGTAGGACCACTCGAATACTTTCTTTTGGCGCTTGTGGGCAACGTCCACGATCAGGTTCTGAACGCGCGTTTCCTCGGAGGTCACCACGTACAGGATCGGGTAGCGGGCGCGAATCAGTGTCTCAAGTTCTTGCGGGAAGTTCATGGGCGGTCTTTGCGCTGTAAAGCACGGGAGCGCTGCTTCATCGACTGATCGGCCGGGTTGATGGCGCTCAACATGTCCGCCATCGCCGAGGTTAGATTGTGGGTCAGGATCGTGCCGTCAGCCTGGATCAGCAACTCCGTTGTCGGCGTGGGCTGTGTCGTTGCCATCTTGGCCTGGTTAATCTCAGGTTTCATGGGATCAGATTCAAGCCATAATCACGGGCGATACTCCATGCCCGATCCGATTCGGTGGCGGACAGAGGCCGACACAGCTCTGGGTGATTGGCGGATTTCCAAGCCGGCCAAAATCCGGACCGCAAGCTCACCTTCACCCCCGGCAAAGCCGTCGCCAGCCATCGAGCAATCGGCTCCCAGCAACATTTCATATGACCCGGCATTAACAGGTGGCGCACGATTAGTTCGCTGTGTTCATTCGCCCAGAGAAGATTCTCGCGCACGATCTGCTGGTATTGCGAAATGACCGCCAGTCGCTCCGCGCAATCGTCATTGCCGAACTTGTAATCGGCGAGCCAGACATCAAACAGGCCGTCCAACAATTCTCTGGCTTGGGCGGACCCGTGAGCGTTTGTCTTCCACACGAGACGGGCGGTCTCCGGCAGGGCGGCGACGATTTCCAGCGCCACCGGCAGGTGGATGGTCGGCTCACCACCGAGGATCATCACCGTACGCGCGCCGTCCGTTATGGCAGCCGCGGCTTTGGCGGCGATGATCTCCGCGGACAAGAGTTCTCCGGCGCGCGGGTTCCAGCTCTCCGCTCCGGTAATGCAAAACGAACAGCGCAAATCGCAACCGCTCAGGGCAATCGCAAATGTCGGGAGCAATTCCAACTCGTCACCAACCTCAGCCTGCGCAGCAAAGATACGCGCTTCCGCTCCCGCATGGCATCGGCCCTGTTCGCCGGCCAGTCGGTCGACACTGCAGTTGTGCGCGCACAACCGGCAATCCGCCAGGGCCGCGCGAGCGGCCCGCGCACGCTCGCGGGCCACCAACGGGCGAGGTTTGGTCAGGATGGACGTCTCGTTGGATTCGATCAGGATCATAGTTCCAATCGGCGAATTCGTTCCGATGGCACAACGCGCGGGCCGTGGTGCATTCGCCATCGTGATTGCGCCGCCAAATACAGCCAGCCTGTCGCGCCGCCGCCAAGTATTGCGACGGCATTCCAGAATCCACAGGAGCTCAACAGGCCAAACATGATGATCAGCCCCGCGACGATGAGGATGGCCGACCGCATCGACATCCGCCACGTGGCCATCAACATCACTTCCTCAGTGGGAAACAGCCGGCACCACGCGGCGAACATCGCAAACACGACGCCCGCCATGCCGACCATGGGCCCCTGGCTGAGAGGACTCAGCACCAGCTTGAAAATCGCCGTCCCCAGCAACCCGACGAGGCAAAAGAGCCGGAATTCCCGGCGTCCCAGGCCCGCCACCAATCGCGTGCCGAGAATGGCCACGAGGAACCCGTTGAAAATCAAATCGGCCGGCCCGGCCGGCAACCACGCGTACGTCAGGGCCCGCCATACTTGCCCGCGCAAAAAGTCCGCGGGCCAGAGAGCGAGAGGACCATACAAATCAAACCTGTGCGAGTACACGCCGGCCAGCGCGACAACGCCTGCGAGAATTATTACGGCGACCGGCCCGCGGACTCCGACAGGCAGGTAGTTCCAGGCTCTCTTTATGGAGTTCATGGGCGCTTACCTCTTGAAGAGCCGTCGCCACCATGGACGTTTCTGCGGTTCGGCCTGCAGACTGCCCTGCAGCCGTTCTGCAATCGACGGCGGCGGCTCGGTCTGTGCGAGATCGAATCGCAGCATGTCCTCCACGGAATCGAACGTGCGATCCGTGCGCTGTTGTGCTGCATGGTCTTGCTCGGAGGTCTGTTCCTCGGCCTGCCGATGTTGAAACCGATGTTTGGGTGTGTCTGGATCCATAAAAGACCTCTCAACCGTGTTTTTGGAATTCCAATGCGAACGCCCTGCGCGCGCGATGCAGCTTGCCCCGGACCGCGTCGGGCGTCTGATCGGTCAGCGACGCCACTTCCTGATAGCTCAGGTTCTCGTCTGCGACGAGCAGGAGCAGCAATTTGTATTCGTCCGGCAGCGCGTTGAGCGTCTTCTGAATGCGCTGGCCCAGCTCCTTGATCTCCAACACGCGCAGCGGGCTGTCGGTATTGGCGGCCACGCTGTCCCATGTTTGGGCATCGCCCGTGGAGATGATGTTCCGCCGCTGCCAGGCGCGCTGGATGTTGTGACAATGATTGATCGTGATTCGATACAACCACGTGCGGAGACTGGAATGGCCGCGAAACCGGTCCAGGCTGTGGTACGCCTTCAAAAACACATCGTGAGTGATGTCCTCGGCCAACGCGGAATCGCCCACCATTCGCAGCGCCAGATAGTAGACATACCGCGAGTATTGCTCGTAGAGAGCCTGCCACTTCCCGGATTCTGGCGCCTCAGCCTGCAAAGAATCGGTCCCCGGCACGGGCACGGGTTCGTCGGATACCGCAGTCGATTGCATCGGCAATTAGACAAGAGTCCTCGCGAAACGTCACGCAAGAATTGCCGGCCATCCCGCGCCGGAGGTTGTCATGTGTGACAGCGCGCTTTCGAGTATTCATCCCGAGCCATGCGACTGGGTCCCATCCACTCCCTCACCGGGGCGAATTCGGAGCGCCATTGCTCCTGTGTCTGGTGTCCGCTACATCATGGGACAGAAGGCAGTTTCTCCCTGCAGCTTCAGGCAATACACGAAGCGAGGAACCTGAGACCCTTCTGCCGCGTTCATCGAGTCTGGTTTTCCCGCCACGGAACGAGATGTTGGCTCTTTCGGGAGGAACGGGGGAAACCAGAACCCCCTGCATAACAGGGGGATAAACTGGCGCGCCTGGCGTGATTCGAACACGCGACCGCCGGATTAGAAATCCGATGCTCTATCCAACTGAGCTACAGGCGCACCGAATTGATGCCAGTACCAGTACGTTCGGGCCTACTATGCCATGTTCGGTCGGGCCGGCAAGCAGATACGCCGTATCTGCGCACCTGCGAGCACCAGTATTTGTTTCAACGCCATTGAGGCTGGGATTGATCTCGATGGCCTTGCGGGAGGGTTGAGAGACAAGGGGCGGCAGAGTGTCCGTGGCCTGCGCGTATGGCCAGCTCCGCAAGGTAGGACGGAGCGGAGACGGGTTCACGATGGGATGGGGTTGATACCGGGCAAGTCACGGCGATGCAAGGCTGGATTCCGCGTGTTTGTGGGCCATTTTTGGCACAAGAAGTGCATTGCACGTATGGCCTTCCGATGGCGGAAGACTGCCTTGTCGTAGAATGAAGGAGGATCCGAATGAAGAATTCGCCCTGTGTCCGTTTTCTTGCGCTGTGGGTTCTAGGCGCGTCCATGTTGTCGTTGTCAACCAGCACCGTTGTCCTGGGGCAGTCGGCAAACAGCCGCCGGAGCAAGATCGTCATTTATCCATCGGCGAACGAATCGATTTCACAGATGCAGAAGTTTGGCATCAGCCACGTTATCAATTACGGCTCGTACTGGCTGGCGGAGGTGACGGACGCGCAGATGGCATCGGTGAAGGCGCGGTATGGCGAGCGCGCGATGAAGGCCGACTCGATGAACCGGATCCAGTTGAATGTTTGTGAGATCGATGCGAGTCAGGGAGAACCTTCCGGCATTCCTGAGAGCTTGCGTGAAGGCAGTGTCTCGGGCAATCGCCTGCGGCTTGTTCAGTTCAAGGGGCCGGTGAAACCCCAGTGGTTGGAGCAGATCAAGGGCGTTGGGGACATCAAGGTTGTGAGTTACGTGCCGAACAACGCGTATGTGGTGTGGGTGGATGCAGCGGCTGAGTCCAATCTGCGCCGACTGAAAACCGCGGACGGGCCCGTTCAGTGGATCAGCGCCTATCATCCGTTTTACAAAGCGAGACCTTCGCTGCTGCAGACAACCAATACGACGGTCGACGTGACGATTGAATTGGTGGATACACCGCAGTCGCCGCGGAGCCTGAGCGTGATTCGCGGGCTGTGCCACGACGGCGCGTGCGGCGAGCCGACACAACTTGACGGTCAAATCCAGATTCGGGCGACGCTGCCGGCGACGGCGCTGGTGTCGGTGGTGCGGCTGCCGGATGTGTTGTGGGTTCAACAGGTCGTGCCGATGCGGCGCATGGACGAGGAGCAAGCGATTTTGCTGGCCACGGGCAGTACGGGTTCGGCGCCGGCGCGCTATCTTACTTTTCTAAACGCCATTGGTTTCCCCGACGACCCATCGCAATATCCCATCATGGACATTGCCGACACCGGGCTGGACGAGCCCAGTGAGACGACCGGCATCTACCCGTGGCATCCGTGTTTCTATGACCCGGCGTTTCCGGTATCGCCGGATGCGCAATGCTCCCCATCAACTGCGTCGCGCGTGATGTACGACACCGATTCCGATACCGACGGGCACGGCACGGTGGTCGCATCCGTGGCGGCGGGATTCGATCTGGAGCCCAACGAAACAGTCCATTGTTACACCCAGACCAACAGTACTGACGGCACGACCTGTTACCCGGTTACGGACAGCCCATCGCCGCCGTTCCCGGCCACGATTTACCGACGGATCGGGTCACTGCAATGCGGGCTGGGAGTATCGCCCTATGGGCGGATCGGCTCGAGTCCTGGCGGGGCGGAGGGCGACTATCCCGGCGCGTTGACGGCGGGTTTGCGGGCGTATCTTCACGGAGCGCGCATCAGCAACAACAGTTGGGGTGAGGTTCTGATCACGGGTGTCAACGGCGGCGTGTACGACGCGATGTCGCAATCGTATGACAGTCTCGTCCGCGACGCGGTACAAACCGGGTCGACGAATCCCCCGACCCCGGGTTACTCGCCGGTCAACCAGGAACTGTTCTATGTATTTTCCGGCGGGAATGCCAACGGAGCGGATTCAACCGTTGGCGGTTTCGGGGATGTGATCGTGACGGCGCCGGCGACGGCGAAGAACGTGATCGCGGTGGGATCGAGCACGTTCAGCAACGGGATTTCCTCGTTCAGTTCCTTCGGTCCCTGCGAAGACGGCCGGTTCAAGCCGGACATTGTGGCGCCCGGCGAAGGGATCCATGGGGCAACATCCCAGGCGACGTACGTTCATCCGCAGTGTGACGGTTGCGATCCCAACGATCCCAGTCCGCCCGTATGTTCGCCGGACGTCTTGACGAATGCGGTCATCACCCGATTATACAGCGATATTGATAATGGCCTCTCGGCGTACGACGGCACGAGCTTTTCGGCTCCGGCGGTATCGGGCGGAGCGCAACTGCTGTGGTGGTACTTCCAGAATCGGCTGGAAATGCTGCCGCCGAGTCCGTCGATGTTGAAGGCGTATCTGTGCAACTCGGCGCAGTATCTGCCGATCGCCGACCCGCTGACGGGGAAACAGGACACGTTGCCATCGATCGCGCAGGGGATGGGGCGGATGGACCTGGCGCGGATGTTCGACGGCGTGTCGCGGGTGCTGCGGGATGAGACGACGCCGCGAGCGATTGACACGCCGCTGCTGGGGACGAACGCGGTGTCGCAACAGACATTCTTCTCGCAATCCGGGCAAACGTACGCGTTGAGCGGGACGGTGGCGGACCCGACCAAGCCATTTCGTGTCACGCTGGCGTGGACAGACGCGCCCGGGAATCCGGCGGCGTTCAAGCAACTGGTGAACGATCTGAATCTGAAGGTCACGATCGGCGGGCAGTTGTACCTGGGCAACGTATTTGCGGGGCCGAACTCGGTGTCCGGCGGCGTTTTGGACCAGGTCAACAATATGGAGAGCGTGTTCCTGCCGGCGGGACAGACCGGCACGTGGAGCGTGGTGGTGCAGGCGCAGGACATCGCCGGCGCGGCGGTGCCAAACGTAAAAGAGTCGCTCGTGAACCAGGATTTCGCGCTGGTGGTGTACAACGGCACCAACGCGTCGGACGTTTCCACGGGACAGACAAACGACACCTGCCAGACCGCCATACCGATCACGGCCTTCCCATTCGCATGGACCAACACCCTGGCATCACCCGCGTATGTCAACGCGTCTCCGAGTCCGTCGGCGGGACCGGGGGGGCTCAAGGAATTTTTCAGCATCACGCGGCCGATACCGGGGACGATCATCAGCGCCAACACGATTGGCAGCGCGTTTCCCACGGAAGTGTCGATTTGGGAGGGCCAATGCGGAGCGTTGTTTGAACTGGCGTCGGCGGCCCCGAGCCTGACGATTCCGCCGGTGCCGCCATCGGTATCGTGGACGGTAACCGACACCAACGCGATGTACTACGTCGTGGCGGAAGGCCTGGGAGGCGCCACCGGTCATCTGGTGTTGAATGTCAATGCCCAGGAGCCGGCCATTGGATTTGCGCCGCCGAGCCTCAACTTTGGCTCCGCGTATCCGTTCACCGCGACGAATCCGCAAATCGTGACCTTCACGAACGGCTCGACGCTGCCGGTGAACGTCAACGATATCTCGCTGGTGGGCGACGATCCGGGCGACTTCCAGATTGTTGCCAACCAATGTTCCGGGACGACCGTGCCGCCCGGCGGGATTTGCCAGATCGAGCTGGTATTTGAGCCGACGGCGACCGGAACGCGAACGGCGGCGCTGCAGCTTCTGTCGGACACGACCGGCGCATCGCAGACGTTGCCGTTGAGCGGCACCGGTCTCGTGGCGACCCCGCTGGTTTGTTTGAGCGCGGGGAACCTGGGATTTGGCAATGAGTTTGTGGGAACGACCAGCGTCGTGCAGAGCATCGTGGTGTCGAATTGCGGGTCGGCGGCGTTGACGGTGACGAACCACGTGATCTCCGGGGCGAATGCGGGCGACTTCACGCTGGTGAGTTACGACTGCGAGAGCGCATCCATTTCGCCGGGCGGGACCTGCACGGCCAGTGTTTCATTTGCGCCAGGCGGTACCGGAGCACGCGCGGCCACCCTGATCCTGTACGACAACGCCGTGAGCAATCCGCACTCCATTGGATTATCGGGCACGGGAGTCGTCCCGGCGCCGGGGGCGTGCTACTCGGCCAACTCGCTCAACTTCGGGAACGTGCATGCCGGCAGCAACGCCGTACAAACGCTGACGGTCACCAATTGCGGGACGGTGGCGCTATCGATCACGAACGTGACGCTGACCGGGACTGATGCCGCGCAATTCGCGGTCATCGGGAGCACGTGCGGGAGCGTGACGGCGGGAGGCACCTGCAGCGTTTCGGTGCAGTTCGCGCCGAACGGCGGCGGGGCGTACACGGCGTCGTTGATGGTGTACGACAATGTGGCGGGCAGTCCGCAGACGATTGGGCTCAGCGGGAACTCGATCACGGCGCTGCCGGACGCGTTGATCGGCACCTCGACGAGTCTGAAGAAATTCGTCGGCGCCGGCGTGCTGGACCCGACGGGAGCGTCACAAACCATCTACGCGACGATCAAACAGGGCAAGAAGAAGGTGTTTTACATTGCGATCCAGAACCTGGGCTCGGCGTCGGATTCATTCCTGGTTTCGGGCGCGGGGAGCACGTCGCAGTTCGCGGTGAAGTATTTCCTCGGGACGACGCACACCGCGGCGGACATTACGGCGGAGGTTGTGGGAGGAACGTATACGACGTCGCCCATGGCGGCCGGGGCGATTACGGCGAAGAGCGCGATGATCCGCATGGAAGTCACGGCCAACGACGTGCCGACATCGACGGCGTATGATATACCGGTGACGGTGAGCTCGGTGAGTGTGCCCTCGCTGAGCGACCGGGTGATCGTCAATGCGTATTAATTGACGCGGGGCTGGACGGCTCGACGTTTCCGCAACGGGAGCGGATGAATGGGCCAGCGGCCCGGGCCATTCATGACGCCATTTGCGCGGGTTGGCTCCCGTTTGAAGCGCGGCCTGCATGGACGTGGCGATCCGGGGTGGGGTGACGAGATGGTGGAGTTCGGGTTCGATTTGGCCTGATGGAGAAAGCAGGGAGTTACAGCTCCCGCTTTGCCTTCATCACCCGTGTCCCTGGTTTCCCGCCCTCATGAAGGCAAAGCAGGAGGTTATGCTGGGATTGTGGGCACGGCTTCTTACGGCGGGGTGGCAGGAGGGTGACGGCTTGGTGAATTCAGAACAGGGCGATAGCGGGCGAGATTCCGGTGGCGGGACTGCGGCGGGCAAGATCCCGGCTGTGTTCTTCAGGCAACGTTTCGGCGGTTGGAGTGGCGAGTCGCCAGAACAACAACGACCAACACGACGATGATGGGCGCGAGGAATGGCAAGGCGACCGCGAGAAGAATCAGCCCCGTCAGCATCAACGCGCCCACAACCGCGGCAGCCGATACGGCCAGCGCAAACGCCACCACAGCAGCGGCAAACAGCACGGCGAGAAGCCCGATCAAAAGACCGCCAGCACCGAAGATACATTTGCAGATCCCAACATGCAGGAAACCGGCGGAGGGCACCAGGAAAGGTGACATCTTCATGGTGACGGACAGGCTATCACTGATGGAGGTTGGCTGCAAGAGTGAATGGGCGGTGGGATGCGGGCGGCATGGGCGGCCGAAGTGAGTCCGCGAAAATCACAGCAACTCACCGATGTGCTTAGCCAGCCGAACACGAAATTGGTTCCGGCTCGGAGGAAATGAAGAGTCGGTGACTGAGTCCCGTGACGGTGCGGAGCGCACCGGCAAATGTATCAATGTTGAGACCTGACCCCAATTTCGGAACCGGCCAGACCTGTCCAAAATGACTTTCAAGACGCGGTAGAAAAGGCCTCCGTTTCGGGTGATAACGGTTGATGGAAATGATCGAACCATCAACACCCAGCCACGGAGGCCGTCTCCATGCTACGCTGCGCCAGTCTGTTCAGCC
>DATJWQ010000004.1:0-31017 GCA_035501175.1 Verrucomicrobiia bacterium
AGCGCCTTCCACCGCGAGTGCAAGGAGGTCGAGCAATTGCGAACCGAAAACATCGTTTTGGCTGCCGAACTGGCCCGACTCCGACCGGCCGCTACGAACAATCCTGCATCGCCTTTGTAAAGGCTGGACCCCTTCTCCCACGCCACGAAATAACCCCTGGTCTGTAACCTTTCTTCCGTTTTGCTTCTGTAACCAGTGGAAGCAATGAGGTAGAAAGGACCTGTCGATATGAGTGAGGAGAAGCGATGTGCCCAGTGCGGTGCCGTTCTGGCCGCAGATGCCCCCCAGGGACTCTGTCCTGCCTGCCTGCTGAAACGCGGATTCGCGTCGAGTACCGGAGCGGGCGAATCGCAGAACCAGGGCGCGCGCACCGAGTTCGTGCCGCCGCCGCCCGCGGAACTGGCGCAGCACTTCCCGGAATTGGAAATCCTGGGATTGGTCGGGCGTGGCGGCATGGGTGTGGTGTACAAGGCCCGCCAGAAACGGCTCGATCGCCTGGTCGCCTTGAAAATCCTGCCGGGCAACGTCAGCCGTGATCCAGCCTTCGCCGAACGGTTCCAGCGCGAAGCGAAAGCACTGGCCCGCCTCACGCACCCCAACATCGTCACCGTCCACGACTTCGGGCAGACCGACGGACTGTTCTATTTTGTGATGGAATTCGTGGATGGCATGAACCTCCGTCAACTGCTCGACACGGGAAAGCTTTCGCCGAAAGAAGCTCTGGCGATCGTGCCGCAGATTTGTGATGCACTCCAATACGCGCACGACAAGGGCATCGTTCACCGCGACATCAAGCCCGAGAACATCCTGATCGACAAGAGTGGCGTGGTGAAGATTGCGGATTTCGGGCTGGCGAAGATTGTCGGGCTTGAAGCCAAGGACCTGACCATTACCAGTGCCCGCGACGTGATCGGCACGCCGCTGTACATGGCCCCCGAGCAGGTCGAGCATCCGCAGGACGTCGATCATCGCGCCGATATCTACTCGCTCGGCGTTGTGTTCTATCAGATGCTCACGGGCGAGTTGCCCATCGGTCGCTTCGCGGCCCCGTCGCGCAAAGTGCAGATCGACGTGCGGCTGGATGAGGTTGTCCTGCGCGCGCTGGAGAAGGAACCGGAGCATCGCTACCAGCACGCCAGCGATGTGAAGACACAGGTCGAAACAATTGTGATGACGCCCCCCGGCCGCGGTGCGCCGGCACCGGCTCTGAGTAGAAGTCTGATTCCGATCGCAGGCCGATTCTTTGTTGCCGGCGTCTCGATGCTGTTTGCGTGCCTGATCGTCCTCCTCGCCATGAGCTCGGAGGCAATCGGTCAGACGTGGGCCTGGTTCCGGTTGGGTCTGGAGATCTTCGCGGGGTTAGCTTCGGTCGGCCTTCTGTTCATCGCTTATCAGGCAATAACGACCAAGACGCCTGAAGCTCGGCGATTGGCGAAATCGATGGTCCCGTGGATGATCGTCATGGTACTCGGGATTCTTTTTGGCTTCTGGTCGCCTCATCTTCTGTCAATAAAGTCCGATTACATCGGACAGACCTGGTTTCCGGGAGGCGATTCCATTGAAATCACTTCCGTTGTGCGAACCAAAGAACGCCTGATGGCAAAAGGCCATTACAATCTGGTCAGTCACGACAGCGCGCTGTTGGCGCTCTTTATCACCACGACGAACCGCGAAGCTACCTCCATAGAACCACGCCAGAAACTGAACATCTCCAAAGGCGCGGGAGATTTCGAGTTGGTCCGTCCCCATCCTGTTCCGGGCCTGCCGCACGTTTCGATGTACGCCGACGGTCATCCATTCGCGTCGCTCTACTTTGGCACCAAGGCGGAAGCGCTGGAAGAAAACCGGGCAGGCTGGATTACCAATACTCCATCCGGTTCCGCCGAAGCTGCGACCATTACCTTCGGGCCGGTAATTGAACGGGTGCTGGACAACGCGATGGCTCTTGGTTCGGGCAGGACAGGAACCTCGCCGCTGCCCGTGTTTGGTGTTGCAAAGGGTGGGAAGGATCGGCTTTTGGAGAACATCGTGACCATCGAACAGGCGGGCTGGGACGTGATTCAAGACAGTCCTGATACCATCCTCGCTTTGGGCATGAAAGTCTTGCCCCTCACCACCTCGCAGTGGGACACACTGAATCCACAACAAACTGTTGACGAGATCGAACGCGCGCGCGTTCAGGTGTTTGTTGGATTCAGGCCGGATGCAAATGGTTCTGCCGGTTTCCCGGCAACCTATGCTTTTCAAACCCGCGAAGGCGCGACAGGCATTCTGCAAATCACCGGTTTCACCGACAACCTGCACCGCGCCAGGATCCGCTACAAGCTGGTGCAAACCAGTTCATCGGCAGCCAATCCGCCATTTGTGGCCCGTTACGGGGGCGGCACAGTGGAACTGGTGGCGCTGACATCCAAACCTTGGACAAACGGAATTTGCTGGCGGGCGGACGGGGCCATCTCGAAAGACCCATTTCCTGCCATGAATGGCGGCACAGACGCCTGGTCGGCAAACAAGGAGGTGGAAAGAGTCGCATTTCGAGTCCTCACCAAAGGGGGTACTGATATTTCTACTCCGGTTTCCCGCGTCAACGAGGATTCGGGCGTTCTAACGCAAGGTCCAGCATGGCAACCGCCGTGCCAGCGGTCGCCCGACGGGCTTTTCCTCCAAACCATCACCTGTCCAACCAATGCCAGAGCGATGAACATTTCGTTGGGCATCGCCGAAGGGTCCTGGGAAACCGCCGTCACGCTCAAACATGAAACCAATGTTGCCGGCAGTGCTATCGAGGAGGGTGAATGGAGCGCGTCATATGACGCCATGTTGGGACGCGACGGCAATGCCGCCGTCAGTTGCAACTATTGCAGAAGCGCGAATTGGGAGACGCGGATGGTCTATGTGAATGGCAACGGCAAGATCACCGCGGTTCCCGAAAATTCCGCACGGGCCTCAGCGCTTCAGACGGGAGGAGTTCTTTTGGTATCGTCCAACGACTTCGCCCACATCAAGGAATTCCAGTTGCAGCGGCGCAAGTATCAATGGGTCGAATTCCGCAATGTCTCACTACAACCGGGTTATATGACGACGGTGGAGATTCAAGACTCTGGCGGTGAAAGAGAATCCAAGACAGAAGCACAGAATCTTTCCTTCGGTCCGGTGAAAGAGATCGCACTCACCAACGAAGCATTCATCAGTTTTGATTCCGGCAGGCTGGTGGAGCAAGCGCCCGCGTACGTGAATCGAGATGGCATTGGCGAAAGCGTCATAACTGCGCTGGATTGGATGGAGAAAGAAGGCTTGGACGCCCTTTATGAATCATCGGAGGGCTTGCTGGCGGTTGGGATGAAACTGGCAAAACTGCAAAGTTCCGATTGGAGCGGGATGAATCCCGCCGAGTTAATGCGCCGCATCGAATCCTCGACCACGAACACCGTGCCACAGGTCCGCATGAGCGTGGACACAAATGAGCCATCTATTTACGGCTTCAAGACTCGTGCAGGCGGCGTCGGCATCGTCCAGATTACCGCCCTCACCAACGACCCGTCTGGCGTATGGATTCGTTACAAAATGGCGCAACCCCTGGCCAGGAAGTGACTCGCGGAAGCCGAAGTCGGACGCGGGTCGAAACTGAAAGTCGAACCGCATCTGTTCGATTGGGCCGGTCCGTGTTAGCCTCGGAGCGTGAACGCCCGGGAACTTGCGCTGGATTTGCTGAATCGCTGGCCGCAGTCGCGCGCCTTTGCCGACGAGCTGCTCGAAGACGCCCTGGCGGCGACGTCGCTGGGTGAATCCGACCGCGGTTTCGTCACCGAGTTATTCTACGGCTGCCTCCGACAACAACTTGCGCTCCAATTCCTGCTCGGCCGACTTGCCGAAAAACCTCCTCGACCGGTCCTCGCCAATGTCCTGAAGCTCGGTCTCTACCAACTTTTCTTTCTGCGCACACCGGCGCACGCGGCGGTCAACGAGAGCGTGTCACTGGCAAGAAGGCACGGCGGCGAACCCGAGGCGAAATTCGTCAATGCCGTCCTGCGCCGGGCGGGCCGCGAACACAACGCGCTCTGGACTGAATTTCAAACCACGCACGAGACCGAGCCATGGGTTTATTACTCGCATCCCGAATGGCTGTGGAACCGCTGGGCCGCGCGGCTCGGCAACGACAATGCCGCGGCGCTATGCGAATGGAACAACCAGCCACCGCCGATTTATATCCGCGTCAATACACTGAAATCCACCGGCGCGCCGGCCGATGTCGCGGCGGAACCGACCAATCATCCCGTGTGCTGGCGTGTCACGAATGCGTCGGGCCTCTTTCGGACGAAATCGTTTCTCAACGGAGACTTCTACGTCCAAGACCCGTCCACACTGACCGCCGTCGACGTTCTCGACCCGCGGCCGGGGGAATCGGTGCTGGACATGTGCGCCGCGCCCGGCGGCAAGACCACCTACATCGCGCAGAAGATGCAGAACCGCGGTCGCGTCATCGCCGCCGATTCCGCGGCTTCACGGCTCGCCCTCGTCGGCGAGAATTGTCGCCGGCTCGGGGTCAGCATTGTCGCGACACTCGCCTGCGAGGGAACGCGATTGGATCACTGTCTGCGCGGCGAGGAGGTTGACCGCGTGCTGGTCGACGCGCCATGCTCGAACACGGGCGTGTTGCGACGGCGCGCCGACCTGCGCTGGCGCATCGAAGAGAAGGAAATCGCCCGGCTCGCGTCGCTGCAGACGAAACTGCTGGACATGGCCGCGAGATTCACGAAGCGCGGCGCCGTTCTCGTGTACAGCACGTGCAGTTTGGAGCCGGAAGAGAATGAACGTGTCGTGGAAACCTTTCTGGCAACGCACGGCGCTTTCAAGCTCGAGACAACGCAATCACTCTTTCCACCACGCGATGGGGTCGATGGCGCATTCGTCGCCAGATTTCGACGAACAAACGCCGCGTAAGGCAACCTCACCTCACGCGGCGAATCGTTCAAACCATCCGGTCAATTGCTGGAAGGGGCCGGTGTCTGCGCCGGTGGACTTGATCCCTCGGCCGGACCCGCACCGCCTCGACGACGGCCACGCATGTTCTCCATCGCCTGATCGAGCTTGGTCTGCTGATCGGCGGTGAGGATGGCGCGGACCTTTTCGAGGTAACCATGGCGCAACTCCCTCATTTGCTGCCGTCCTCCGCTGGGCGGCGCATTCGTAACGGCGCCGGCCGACGGGGTCATCTGCGTTCGCAACTTGGCGACATCGCCCTTGAACGCGGTGTCGAGCGCGTCGTATTTCGTTTGTTGGTCGGCGGTGAGCGCCAGTTGTTCGAGGACGCGAGGGGGCAACAGGTTGCCCATCATCGGCCGCATCGGTCGTGGCGCCTCGGGCGGGGCATTGGTTGAATCGCCTGCCGCGTAGGCGCCGGCCGCAATGGCCAGACTGATCAAACAGGTAATCACGAATCGGCGTTTCATTTGAATCTCCTCAGTGGTTTGACTGCGATGGGTTTACGGGGTACATGGTCGTTGGGAAATCTCAGGGCGTTGTTGCTGAAGGCGGCGGCGCGGGAGCAGCATTTCCCGACGGCGGCTGCTCACTACCGGGATGCTCGCGGCTCCATTTGTCTTCGAATTCCTGCCGGCGTTTGAGGAACTCTTCACGGGCCTGCTGGCGTTGCTCCGGTGTCATTTCCTGCCACTTCAACGTGTTCTGCCGGAGACGCTGCCGTTCCGTGGGTGTCATGGTGAGAAACCGTTCGATGCGTTCGTGGATGAATTTCCGTTCGTCGGCCGGCATCTGGGTCAGCGCCCGATGAAGCCGCATCAGGTTTTGTTTGCCTTCAATCGACATTTTGCTCCACTGCGCATCCAACCGTTGCTCCAGCATTGCCCGCTGCTCTTCGGTCATCGGCTGCTTCACTTTCGGCGGCGGCAATTGCGGCGAGACGGACGGAGCCGGCGCCTGGGCCGGCGTTGGCGGTGATTGCGCCGGTGTTGATTGCTGCGCCCACGTGCTCAGGACGGCCACGCCCATACCCATGGCGGCAAGAAGGAAGGGCCGATTCACGGATGACCGCCTTCCTTGAGTTGATCAAGGTTGGCGATTACATCGTAATCTTCCAGATAATCTCCTTCCTGGACGCGCGCGTAAACCTCGGCCTGTTTTCTGCCCACGGTGCGCTCGTGCCCGACCCAGGTAGCAACCGCCAGCGCGGCAACGGTCGTGGCCAGCACCGCCCAGCGAATCGACGGACGCCACAACCACCAGGTTCGAACCGCCACCGGGCGTTCGGTCAGCCGGCGCAACGTGCGGTCGGCGAACCCGAACGACGGCTTGATGCCGTTGTCACGCGCAAGCACCTGCCACACAT
Organism: Verrucomicrobiia bacterium; assembly: GCA_035501175.1. GTDB lineage: Bacteria > Verrucomicrobiota > Verrucomicrobiia > Palsa-1439 > Palsa-1439 > Palsa-1439. Next base: position 6,347 of record DATJWQ010000004.1, read on the forward strand.
TTGCGTACGCCTGCCATTCGCGACGGCAATCAGCGCAACCCGCCACGTGAGTCTCAAACGCCGCCTGCTCGCTTGCGTCCAGCCGCCCGTCAAGGCGCTGGTCGAACTGATCCTGTATGGTCTGGCAACTCATGTCCTTCCTGTCCATTTGGTTAAACACCGGGTTCGGGAAATGGTTTTCATTTAGTAATAACCTCGCAGCTTGTCTTTCAGGGTCAGGCGGGCCCGATGCAGCAGTGATTTTGTGGCTGAAACCGAGCAACCCAGCACCCGGGCTATTTCCTCGTAAGATTGCCCCTCATAACGGCATAGGATGACGGCCGTCCGCTGCGCTTCGGGCAATTCGTGGATTGCCTCCTTGATCTTCTCCTGCAACTCGCGCTCGACAGCTTCCTGCGCCGGATCGCGCATCGCGGGGTCGGGCGGTTGCCAGCCGGCGGACTCGGAATCGCGCGGCTCCTGGAGCGCGTCGAGAGATTCCGACGGATGACGGTTCCGGCGCCGATGCTCGTTGAGGATGGTATTGCGGGTGATCGTGAACAGCCACGTGGTGAACTTCGCGGTTGGCTGGTAGCGCCGGGCCGAGCGATAGACCTGCACAAAGACACGCTGGGCAAGGTCTTCCGCCTCCCACGCGTCGCCGATGGAGCGATGGATGGTATTGACGACCGCCCGCTGGTGGCGCTCGATCAATTCGCGCAATGCATCCGTGTCGCCTTCGCGCACGCGCAACATGAGCGTCACGTCGGAATCGCTGGAAGCCATCGTCACAATGCTACTGTATCAGATAACCCACGGCAACGACCGCGATTTGGGATCGCACTCACACTTCACAAGACGGACGGGCACGACGCCAGGTTTCACAACTTCCGAGGTTTGCAGCCCAAATCTCGATAGGCCAATGGCTTGGTCGCAGCAAATTACGGCAGGCTGGCGCCGAATCGGTCGAAGCGCGGCATGAAGTAGTGGTCGTGGTCCAGGGACATCGCCACGAATTTGGCGCGGCCGTAAACGCTGTCGCGGGGCACGAACCCGAAATACCGCGAATCGAAACTGTTGTCGCGGTTGTCGCCCATGACGAAGTACTCGTCCGGCGGAACCTGGATGGGGCCAAACGAGCGGCGTGCCGGCAATTGCGGGTCGATCATCACGGGATGCGTCCTACCTGAAACGGTTTCGTCCACGACGAACGACGGCTCGGTCCCGCGCTGCATCAGCGTGTAGGACGCCGGCTGGCCATTGATCAGAAGATGATCGTTGAGCAATTCGATTTGATCGCCCGGCACGCCGACCACGCGTTTGACGAGACGTATCCCGTCATGCGGCGAGCGGAACACGATGATATCGCCGCGTTGCGGGTCGGCCCACTTCGCCAGATGCCATGTGGTGAAGGGAATCTTGAGGTCGTACGCGAGTTTGTTCACGAAGATGCGGTCGCCAACGAGGATGGTCGGCGTCATCGATCCGCTCGGCACATCGTTCCAATCCGCCACCGCCGATCGCAACGGCGCCAACACCGCCGTGACCATCAATGCCGGAATGATCCACTCACGCCAAATACGACGCATTCTCCCATACATGCGAGGTTGGACAGAGCGGAGGCGCAGGGCGTTCAATTGGAAGGCCCTGCGCCCATGACTGCTCCCAAGCCTCAATCCTGGTCCTGTCATTGTCAAAGATCACGGGCTACTGGTTCACCTTGGTTCCTCTTTGCGCCAAATTGTCGCTGCATCACTCCGTGAGCTGGTTCGCAATCTATTGACTGTCAACCATATCCGAACTGACTTCCAACCTGCAAAACTCGGGTTCGCTTCGCATTTCTTGATTTCCAACGCCAACACCGCCACGCGCCCCGGTTGGCAGCCCAACTTCCTCAATTTCTTCCGCCCAGCACCCGCCTCCCACCTCTGCCGCATCTTCACCCCGGCTTTCACGGCGCCAATCATATCACGATTTTGTGAAACATCACACACCGATATCCTTCGCGCCACACCCGCCAACCAGAAACCCATCTTCTTCCCACGAATGTTTGCGGCGAACCAAAGCAAACAGCCGCCCCCGATGAGGGAGGCGGCTGTTTGGAGAACGTCTCGCAGCGGTATCGATGCCGGCCTACAGCGCCAGCGACGCCGCCGCCGGTTTGCTGGTCAGGATCGCTTCGCGCCCCTTGGCCTTGCTCGACTTCATGAAGTAGAACACGCCGTAGATGCCCCACAAGGCGCAGACTCCGAGCGCGATATAGGGTTCGTGCCAACTCATCCCACTGACCGAGAACGGGCCGACCAGGTAGAACAGCATGCAGCAGAGGTTCGCCAGCAGACCAAACACGGGAATCAACATGTGTTTGATGCCATTGAACATGTGGTGCTCGCGGAACGCCACGATCGCCACGATGCAGGTCGTCATGTACAGCAGGAACGTGCCAAAGTTGCTGATCAACGTGAAGATGATCAGCGTGTTGGGCAGCCAGGTGTACGCGTGCGGCGAGAAGATACCGAAGCTGTACCAGATGTTGTGTTTGTCCAGCGGCGCGAGGTCCGCACTCTGCGCGCCGAGATAGACCGTTACCGTGCCGATGCCGATGATGATCGACAGGATCGTCAGCGTCCAGATCGCGCGGTACGGCGACAGCGTCTTGCCGTGGAGGATGCCGAAATGCGACGGGACTTCCTCGTCGCGGCCCATGGCGTAGGTCACGCGCGCGCCCGTGTTGATACACGAAAGCGTGGTGCCGATCAGCGCGAGGAACACCGTGAACGCCTCGATCAACATAAAGGCGCGGCCAGCCGAGTAGCTCCCAAACAGCCATGTGCCGACGAGGACCATCATGTCGCCCAACGGCGCGCCCGAAGCCCCCGCGGTCGAGATCGTGTAACCGCTGTTGAGGAAGAAGTTCGCCGAGAAATACTCGAACAGGTAGCAGAAAGCTCCCTGAATCGCCAGCGATAGCAACACCGCCCACGGAATGTGCCGCTTCGGATCACGGGCTTCTTCACCGAGCGATGTCACGGATTCAAAGCCGACCAGCAGGAGAATCGCGATGCACGCCTGGATGAACACGAATTGGAATCCGTGCGGTGCGACCACCGAGCCGGCGCTGGTGTGGAAATTGAACGTCTGCGGGTCCTTGGCATCGCCCGGCTTGCCCGAGACGGCGTCTTCAGGCTTGTAACTGAGCACGAACGGGTCCGGCACCGGCTTGCCGTCCTTCATGATGATTTTGCCGCCGGAATCCTTCTGGAGCACCGGGTAGGGGTCGCCTTCGCCCAGGCCAAGTCCGGCGAGGTTCAGATTCTTATCGGCCAGATCGTCCTTGGTGACCTGACGGTCCTGTGTTTTGTAGACAGGTTGACCTTTGTCGTCGGTCTTGGGTGAACCATCCGCCCACGAATCCTGAATCGGCTTGCCCTTGTCATCGGTCTGATTGACCTGATCGACGTTGTAATTCACCGGCGTGCCGTTGGAGAGATGCCAGCCGACGGAGTCCTGCGGATGCTGCACGCGATAGGCAATGGCAATGACCGAGAACACGATCAGTGCGGTGATCTGGATGATATTGATCGCCATGTTGACCGCCGTGCTGCCGTTTACGCCACGATAGGCGATATAACCTACGAGCAGGGCGAACACCGCACAGAAGATAAACATGAACAGCGGACTGTTATAGGTTGAGCTAAAGGTGTCCGGCCAGAACTGGCTTGCCAGGTAGCCGCCGAGAATCGCGGTCACGCCGACCATCAAGCCGGGATAGACCCAATAATACAGGTGGCTGGCCCAACCCGTGAAAAACTTCACCATGCGCGCAAACTTGTAGGCGTGCGTCTTGGACAGAAACGCCTGCTCGGCAAAGAAGTACGACGAGCCGGCACCAGGATAGAGCTTCGAGAGTTCGGCGTAACTGACCGCCGTCGCGAAGCACAGCAAGAGCGCCGCGAACAGTCCGAACCACATGGCGCAGCCCGCCATCGGCGCACCGTACAGCGACTGCTCCTGATACGTCAGCCAGAGAAAGGCGCCCGGCGCAATCAGCGCCATCGCGTTGATCGTCAGCCCCGTCAACCCCAACGTGCCCGTGGTTTTGGGCCTGGCTCCCGCCCCGCCCGCTTGTTGTTCCGTTGCCATTGGTGTGTTCTCCTTACACAGTTTTTAACGTTTCCTTCGTTGCCGGCAGACGTGTGCCGTCGCGTTTTGCCGGAGCGAATAACCACACTCGCATGGCCCTGCCGCGTTAGCGCCCCCTGTGCCACGGAAAATGTCTCTGTTAAAAAGTCGTTAACGGACAGGGACTTTCGCGAAATGATTCCGGTGAGAGGGTGCGCCCTGTCAGAAGGTTGTTAGGCAGCGTGGGCAAAAAGAAACAACAAACCGTCGCCTGGACACCATGCCGAAACGACCACCACTTCGGCCCCAGCGGGCTTCACAGATACTCTTCAGTTGTCGTGCGTCTTCGTCAGTAAAAAGTCAGCAAATCTTTGCGGTTTTCAGCAATCGTAGTACATGTGGAATTCCCACGGATGCGGGCGCAATCGAACCTGATCCTGTTCCTTGCGCTTCATCTCCAGCCACGTATCAATCACGTCCTCGGTAAACACATCGCCTTGGAGCAGATATTTGTGGTCCTTCTCGAGCGCATCGCACGCTTCGGTCAGACTGCCGGGCATCGACGGCACTTTTTTTAGTTCGGAGGCCGGCATCTCGTAAATGTTTTTGTCGAGCGGTTCGCCCGGATCGATCTTGTTCTGGATGCCGTCGAGCCCGGCCATGAGCATGGCGGCCATCGCGATGTACGGGTTCGCCGCCGGATCGGGCGGACGATACTCGATGCGCTTGGCCTTGGGGCTTGGCGAATACGTTGGGATGCGCACGGCGGCGGAGCGATTGCGGCTCGAATAGGCCAGGTTGACCGGCGCCTCGAAGCCGGGCGTCAGCCGCTTGTAGCTGTTGACGATCGGGTTGGTGAACGCCGCGTTGGCCTTGGCGTGTTTGAGGATGCCGCCGATGTAATTGAGGGCGAGATCGCTGAGGCCGGCGTACTTGTTGCCGGCAAACAACGGCTTGCCCTTCTTCCACAAACTCTGGTGCGTGTGCATTCCCGAGCCGTTGTCGCCGAACAGCGGCTTGGGCATGAACGTCACGGTCTTGTTGTGGCGTTTGGCGACGTTCTTGACGACGTACTTGTAGACCATCATGCCGTCGGCCATCGACACGAGATTGTTGAACCGCAAATCGATCTCCGCCTGGCCGGCGGTCGCGACCTCGTGATGCTCGCGTTCCACCATCAACCCGCAATCTTTCATCACGGTGATCATCTCATTGCGAATATCGACGAGCGTGTCCTGGGGCGGAACGGGGAAGTAACCTTCCTTGTGACGGATCTTGTTGCCGAGATTGGGGGACTCTTCGCAGCCCGTGTTCCAGATGCCCTCGACGGAATCGACGTAATAGTAGCCGCTGTTGGAGGTCTGTCCAAACCGCACGTCATCGAAAATGAAGAATTCGGCTTCGGGTCCGAAGAACGCCGTGTCGGCGATCCCCGTTTGCTGCAGGTAGGCCACGGCTTTGCGGGCGATGTTGCGCGGATCGCGCGTGTAGGGTTCGCGCGTAATCGTATCGATGGCGTCGGCGGTGATGCTCAACGTCGTGATCCGCGGGAACGGGTCGATGAACGCCGTGACGGGATCGAGGAGCAACAGCATGTCGCTGGCCTCGATTGATTTCCACCCGCGAATGGACGACCCGTCAAAACCCACGCCGGCCTCAAAGGTCTCTTCTTCCAACTCCGCGACCGGCATACAGAAGTGCTGCCAGGTACCCAGAAAATCACAAAACTTGATGTCAATGAGCTGAACGTTCTTGCTCTTGCACAGCGCCAGGACCTCTTTTGGTGTCATCGTTGTCTCCACTTGCTCCGACTACGTTGTACGACGGTTATTGGTTCTACCCTTATCGACCCGGATCGGGCCGACCACGGAGGGGGCCGGCCCGATCCAGGGCACAACGCGCGAATCTACATCACGGCGGTCATGGCTGGTTTGCTGGTGAGAATCGTCTCCCGTCCTTTCGCCTTGCTCGACTTCATGAAGTAGAACGCACCATACACGCCCCACAACCCGCAGATGCCCAGGGCAATGTACGGCTCGTGCCAGCTCATGCCCGCCACCGTGAACGGCCCGACCAGATAGAACAACATGCAGGCGAGGTTCGCCAGCAGCCCGAAGATCGGGACGAACATGTGTTTGAATCCGTTAAACGAGTGATGTTCCTTGAATGCCACCATCGCCACGATGCAAGTGGTCATGTACAGCAGGAACGTGCCGAAGTTGCTGATCAGCGTGATGATGACCAGCGTGTTCGGGAATTTCACATACGAATCGGGCGAGAAAATCCCGAAGCTGTACCACAGGTTGTGATACTTGGCATCGAGCGGCGACGGCGCGCTGCTCTGGCCGCCCAGGTACACCGAGCAGGTGACGATCCCGATGATCGCGGACAAGGCGGCGAGCGTCCAGATCGCCCGATACGGCGAGAGCGTCTTGCCGTGGAGCAGGCCGAAGTGCGACGGGACCTCTTCGTCACGACCCATCGCGTAGGTCACGCGGGCGCCCGTGCTCAGGCAGGACAATGTCGTGCCGATCAGCGCCAGGAAGACCGTCAACGCCTGGACCAGCATGAACGCGCGGCCGGCGGCATAACTGCCAAACAGCCACGAGCCAACAATCACCATCATGTCGCCCAACGGCGCGCCCGAAGCGCCGGCATTCGGCAGCGTATACCCGTTGTGCAGGAAATAATTGGCGGCGAAGTATTCCACCAGATAGCAGAATCCGCCCTGGATCGCCAGGGAGAGCAACACGGCGCGCGGAATATCGCGCCTGGCGTTTTTGGCTTCCTCGCCCATCGCCGTGACGGATTCGAACCCGACCAGAATCAGAATCGCGATGCAGGCCTGGATGAACACAAAGTTGAACCCGTGGGGCGCAATGACGGACCCGGCGGTCGCGTGATAATTGAATGTCGGGTTGCCGCTGCTGTCCTTGGTGATTGCTCCCTCTGCCGAGTAATCCACCGTGAATGGCGCGGCGAGCTTCGCATCGGTTGTCGCATGGCCGTCCTTGTCGGCCATCACCGGATTGCCGTCTTTGTCCTGCGAGTCCTGCATCTGATAGACGGGCTTGCCCTTGTCATCGACCGTGGCTTTGCCATTGGCATCCAGGACCGGGGTCGGATTCCCCTTGTCATCCTTCACCACCTCCTGGGCGACCTGATAATTCACCGCGACCCCGTTGGACAGGTGGTAGCCCTGCGAACCCTGCGGGTGATTGACGCGGTAGGCGATGGCGATGACCGTAAACACAAGCAGGGCGGTGATCTGGATGATGTTGATTGCCAGGTTGACGCCCGTGGTGCCGGTCACACCGCGGAACGCGATGTACGCGACGCCAAACGCGAAGAGGATGCAGAAGATGAACATGAACAGCGGGCTGTTATACGATCCGCTGAACGTGTCGGGCCAAAACTGATTCAGCAGATAGCCGCCGAGAATCGCCGTCACACCGACCATACACCCCGGGTACACCCAGTAGTACAGGTGACTCGCCCAGCCGGTGAAAAACTTGGCCACACGCGCGAACTTGTAGGCGTGCGTCTTGGACAGGAACGCCTGCTCGGCATAGAGATAGGATGATCCCGCGCCGGGATACAACTTCGACAACTCGGCGTAACTGATGGCCGTGGCAAAACACAACAGCAGCGCGGCGAGAATTCCGAACCACATCGCGCAGCCGGCCATCGGCGCCCCGTACAAGGATTGCATTTGAAAGGTCAACCACAGGAACGCTCCTGGCGCGATCAGCGCCATGGCGTTCGACGTCAGCCCCGTCAACCCCAGTGTTCCCGTTGTTTTGGGCTTGTCAGCCCCGCCTGTTTCTACCGTTGCCATTTTGTTGTTCTCCTTACGCTCCGTGCTTTTTACGTTTTTTTAATTCGCCGACTCAGCGCCCTGTCACACCCCACACACGCCGATTGCCCAGTTTCTGTCGGTCGAATCCAAACACTCGCTTGCAGTCAGGCCCTAGCGTCCGCTGTGCCAGCCCGGGAGCTGTTGTTAAAAAAACGTTAAAACACAACGGCTTGCATCAAATCGACTTGGCGCGAGTCGGGCGGTCGACAGATGCGCGTTGTTCAGCCTGATAAAAAAGCGACAGAGGGTTTTTCGGGCCGCATGCTGCGCCGGGCATTTCATCCCATATGCCGAGTCGTTTTTTTGATGAAGTTCTCCGGGCTCGTGTGATACGTTCCTCCCCGGCGATGGGGTTCGCCTGCAACCGCCCCTGCTGGTCAGGGCGCTGATGACTCCTACCAGGGCAGAGAGGACACCATGTTTCGGTTGTTGTTGCTCATCATCGGCGGAGCGCTTGGCACGTTGACCCGGTACGGGTTGAACGGTGTCATTTCCGCCCACCAGTCGAAGCACTTTCCACTGGTGGCGGTTTTCCCGCTCGGCACGATGGTCATCAACGTCTCGGGATGTTTCGCCATCGGGTTCGTCGCCGCGATCAGCGGACCTGCCGCAGGTCGTGTCTGGATCAAGCCCGAGTGGCGCGATTTCCTGATGATCGGGTTCTGCGGCGGATACACCACGTTCTCCAGTTACGGATTGCAGACGCTCAATCTCGCCCGCGACGGCGAATGGCTCGGCGTGACGGTCAACGTTGTCGGCTCGAACGTGCTCGGTCTGCTGGCCACGTATCTGGGTTGGGCCAGCGGTCGCGCGCTCCAGGCGAAATTCCACGGAGGCACATTGTGAAACTCGACGGCGAAGGTTCCCTGCTGCGTATTTATCTCGGCGAACTCGACAAGTGGCATCATCGGCCGCTGTATGAGGCGATCGTGCTCAAGGCCCGCGAGATGGGTCTCGCCGGGGCGACCGTCCTGCGCGGTCCGATGGGATTTGGCGCGCACTCGCACCTGCACACCGCCAAAATCCTTCGGCTCAGCGAAGACCTGCCCGTCCTCATCGAGATCGTCGACAAGGAAGATCGCATCAACGAGTTCATTCCCGAACTCGACAAGATGATGGTGGACGGCCTCGTCACGCTCGAGAAAGTGCGCGTGATCAAATACCAGGGCAACCCGAAGAAGTTGTGACGTAGCGCTCGTGAAATTGAGACGGGCACGTGATGGGAAATCCTGATGGGCCACAGTGACCACTCCGAATTATGGAGACGGCGGCCGGGAGATGCCGCCGACCGCACCAGCGGTCATGCCCATTGCAGGGTGTTGATCGTGACATACCGGTAGCATCCGGGAAGACCGTCGCAGAGTGACGCAGTGGGGACGCAATGAGCCTCATCGGACGCGACAAGGAACTGGCCGCGGTGCGCGAGCATTTGCGGGCGGGCCGAAACCTCATCGTGTTCGGCGCGGAAGGCGTCGGCAAAACGGCGCTGGTCAGCGAAGCGCTGCGTGACGCACCGGACGCTCTGTACTGCGCTGACACATCGACGCTGAAAAGCGCGTGCGAATCGTTGCTCTTGCGGCTGAACCTGACCGTGCCGCAAGCCGACAACATCGTCCGCAAACGGGCAATCCTCAATGAGACGGCCGGAAGGAATTGCGGTTTCGTTTTCGATCATATTGGCTGGGTTGGACCCAGGCTGCTGTCATTTCTGGATCGGGTCCGGGAATCGCACCCGATGATCGTCGTCACGCGCAGCGTGGCATGGTCGGAAATGGGCCATCTCAAAATGATCCTCTGGGACTTCGACAAGCTGGAACTCGCGCCGCTTTCCCGCGAAGCGACACGGCAAGCGCTGCGCGCCCGGATGAAGGAACTCCGGTTGCGCGCGCCCGACTCGCAGCGGTTCGAGGCCAACGTGCTGCGAATCGCCGGTCACAATCTCCACATTCTCATGGAACTGTGCCAGCAGGCCGCCAGCGGCCAGTACGTCTTCGGAAAGCACCTGTCCACGCAACTGCTCGACGTCGACCGGCGCATCAAGGAATTGCGCCTGCCATGAAACGCCCTCCTCCCGAACGCCACACGACCTTCTTCAACCTCATGGACGCGATGGCGGAAGAGGGCTGCGCGCTGTGCCGGCTCGTTGCCCGGGCGGAGCACGATGCTCTGGACGCGTTACTGTACGAGAACGTCAACGATCCCGGAACGCGCGACGCCCTGTCGGCCTCACTCGGATTTTGTCCCGCGCACGCCGAACTGGCGACGCAAATGAGCGATGCCTTCGGTATCGCCGTGCTCTACGAGGCGCTCTGCCGCGACGCCGCGGCTCGCATCACCCGGGGCCAGTCTCTGGAGACGGCAAAACCCTGTCCCATCTGTCGCGCCGCTGGGGCTGGGGAAGATCGTTATCTCGGCGAGTTTTGCCTGCGTGTGAGTGAACCGGAGTTCCGTGACAGATTCCTCGCTTCCGAAGGCTTTTGTCTGCCGCACTTTCAAAGAGTTGCGGCGATGATCCGCGACCCGGCGACCGGGGAGACCGTCCGCGCCCACGTAGCCGCGACGTTGCTCACCCTGGCGGATGAACTGCGGGCGTTCATCGACAAACACGACTACAAAAAGGCTGCGGCGTTCGGCCCTGAAGCCACTGCCTGGCTGCGGGCCCTCGAAAAGTTCTCGGGGAAAACCAAATGACACCGGCCCATCAACAATCCCTGCCGCATCACCCTCGAAAAAGTCCGTGTCATCCGCTACCGCGGCACCGCGCCGGCGTGATGGCTCTCAACGGCACATAAGTGTTACGGAGCGATGAGACGAATTGACTTGTATTTTCCTTGCCCGTAGGGCATTGGTTTCTTTGCAAGGCACCGCGGTGAGGAGCGGTACACGGGTCGCGCAAAGCGGAGGGTAGCGAGATGCGAGCGCGAACGTTATGTCTTACAATGCTGGGCATTATCTTGGTTGACGCTTCAGCCCGAGCACAACTCGTTAATCCAATCAGCCAATCTCGGTCTGTGCAGGCGGGGTCCACTTCTCAAACGGCCACGAATTTCGGACCGTTCAGCGGCAACGTTGGCACTTCAACGTCAGCTGGCGGTGCCAGCGCAAGCCAGAATTCTCAAATCAGTCCGACCTCCATTCTCGCCAGTGGCACCATCGCGGCCTACGCCGTCAACGGTCCCGCTGCTCCCTACGGGGCTTCCTCGCAGTTTAGTGTGACGTTCGCACTGGCAGAGCCGAGCACGTATTCTGTCAACGGGTCGTTTTCGGGAGTGCTTTTTGGTTCAAGCAGTGTGACCCTGTCGGTTGCCGGCGGGGCAACCTTATGCCAGTTTTATCCCTACGGTTTGTTTTCGACCAATGGCATATTGCCAGCCGGCCAGTATGTTCTTTCCATCGGTGGGAGTACGGCCGGGTACGACGAGTATACCGATTATTCCTACAGCCTCGATTTCGAGGTGGCAGCCGTTCAGTCCCCATTTCAAATCACGTCGATCACGGTACAAAGCAACAACGTGCTGTTGACCTGGAATGCCTATGCAGGCATGACCAACATGGTGCAAGCCGCCAATGGTAGATGCCCAACCAACTTCAGCAACATCAGCACGCCGATGCTCATTCCCCTTGGCAACCCGGGCTTTGTGGTCACCAACTACGTGGACGCCGGTGGAGCCACCAATCTACCATCACGCTTCTACCGCATTGTCAGCGGTGTGCCTCTCGTCGCCGGATTCACGGGGTACCCAACGAGCGGTTCGCTTCCATTGGTGGTGACCTTCACGGACGCTTCCACCGGCGCGATCACCAATTGGTTTTGGGGTTTTGGTGACGGGACGACCACCAACGTTACCACGGCGGGCATCGCGCACACGTATAACCAGCCTGGCACGTATACCGTTGACCTCACCATTAGCGGGCCTCTTGGTTCGACGAGCAGCTCCCAGACAAATCTCATAACTGTGGCCCAATTGCCGGGGACGCTTCAGGTCAGTCCCTCCTCGCTCGATTTCGGGCAGCTCGTACCGGGGACAGCCTCCCAGCAAGTGTTCGTGGTGTCGAACATAGGCGGAGCGCCGATTATGAACGGCCAGGCAACAGTCTCTTCCGGACCGTTCGTGGTTGCGTCGGGAAGTACATTCAGCTTGCCTATCGGTGGATCGAATAACATCGCAATCCGGTTCCAGCCGTCCACCAGCGGCAGCTTCGCTGGCACGGTGGTCTTTTCCAGCGAATATGGGCTGGCCACGAGCCATGTCGTGACGGGTGTTGGCGCGATTACCAATAACTGCGTCACGGTACCCGGGGATTATTCTAATCCAGTGGTTTGGGGCGGAGTGGTGGGGGGGCAAGCCTACGCTTACGAAGCCTCTGGACTTGTGGCGTATCATAACGGCTGTCAAGCCGACCCTGACGGCAACATGGTCAGCGGGACCTGCGTGTCCGATGGACCAGGGTATCACTTCAGCTGTGACGCTTCGATTCACTTCTCGCTTATAGGTCAAGTTAACGATCAATGCATCCAACTGGGGACTAGCGGCGCATTCGTAGCCCCATCCTCCGGAACGCTGACGCTTCTCCCCAACGATGACGCTGGTATTGTGGGGAACGGGGGAGCGTATACCGCCTGCATCGCCGCCATCACGGCGTCTCCGCCCACGGCCCAGTTCACCGCCAACCCGACCAACGGTTTTGCGCCTTTCGCGGTTACCTTCGCCGATTCTTCCGCTGGCACCGTCACCAATCACTTGTGGGACTTCGGCGACGGCTTTGTGATCACCAATGCTTTCTCAACCGCTGTCACCCACATTTACAGCAACGCTGGCGTATATTCGGTGACGCTGACTGTCGTCGGGCCCTTGGGCTCCAGCACCGATAGCCAGCCGAACCTGATCACGGTGGCTCCGTTAACGGGAGCGCTCCGTAGCACTCCGGTGTCGTTGAATTTCCTGGTGTTGCCGGGAACGGCCACGCAGGAAGTGTTTGCCATCGAAAACATCGGTGGATTGCCGATCACCAACGGCCAGGCCGTGATCAGCGGCGGGCCCTTCACCGTTACTTCGGGCACTCCGTTCGGTCTGCCCAACGGTGAGTCTACCAACGTCGTGGTTCAGTTCGCGCCATCCACCGCCGGTAGTTTCACCAACCTGATCCTGTTCACGGACGAATACGGGTTTGTTTTGACCAATACACTCACGGGCACCACGGCTACGACGAGTAATTGCGTGGCGGTCGCGGCGGGCAACTCAAGTGGAAGCTTTTGGGGCGATGTCGTGGCGGGAACGGTGTACCAGTACACTGCGTCTGGCCAAGTTAGCCCCGACGGCGGCCTCTGCCGTGTAAACGCCAACGGGCAGTATGTCGGTGGTGTCATCCAGTGCGCTCCGATCACCGCCGGGGAAGGTTATGTGTGACCGGGACTTGCGGGAGACTCACTTGTCGGGGAGATTAACGGTCAATGCATTCAGTTGGGGACGAGTGGGACGTTCGCCGCATCTGATTCCGGTCCATTGGTGTTGTACCCTGATTTCAATTCCTTCGGCAACGGGGAGAATGCTTGGTCCGTCTGTATCGACATGATCTCACCGTAGCGTACAAAGGGCACGGCTTATCGTCGCGGCGCTGCGCCCACTTGAGATCGGGCAAAAGTGAGGTGACGGGCTTGCGGGCGTCGGGAAAATGCGTACCGTTCCCGAGTGAAAGCTTACGGTCCACGGCAGGCGTATCGGGCGATTGCCAAAACGGTCACGTTCCGGCTCGATGCGCCGAAGGCGCGCGAGGTGTTGCTCGTCATCCGTCTCGCGAAAGAGAACGTGCCGTCGACCCGCGCCATGAGTCAGACCGTCGATGGCGCCTGGAGTCTCCGCACGGAACTGCCCCGCGGCCGCTACGTCTATCGCTTCATGGTGGACGGGACTCCCGTGCCTGACCCCACGGCGCTCGGCAGCATCACGGACGAACACGGCGGCCAGTGGAGCACCCGCGAGATCGGGTACTGAGCTGCCGCGAAGTCGTTTTCGACCCCGAATCCGCCTTCGATGAGGCTATGGGGGACGAGTAGGCACGAATTGCGCGCGAATATGGCTGGCCGGTCTGCATGATGTATCGCGAAGGATCGCCGTTGAAACCACGCAACTGCGTCTCCCCGCTGTCGCGGCCCGGCTTATCATGAGCAAGTCGCACGACGGGCGAGTCTGATATCAACCGACATTGGTAAGGGATTTGGTCTGATAGACCTGTTCCCCAAAGGGCGTCGGGTTCGTGGCGTCGCCGAACCATACTCCAACAGCCTGACGAATCTCCAACCGCCCTCCGCCCGCCGTGTCGCCGCCGGTTCCCCTTGCTATTGCCGCCAGCCAGTCCTAGCATCGCACGGAAGAGGCTACCGATGACAGACAACGACAGAACGGCTCAAGTCTGGTCACTGCTGGTTTTTGCCGCCCACGATCAGAAAATCCTCAGTTATGGCAATGTGCATCAATTGACAGGGATTCCGCAGCAGTTGGTTTGCAAGTTTCTTGTCCCGATTCAGGGTTATTGCGAGCATCACCAACTACCGCCATTGACTTCCATCTGCGTAAACGAGATGACGGGCATGCCGAGCGAAAGCCTGATGGAAGCGAAGGAGATATTCGGAGCACAGGCGCGTGTGTTCGTTTACGATTGGTTCGCTCGGAAGGCTCCGGCCCCGGAAGATTTCCAGAAGTTTTTAGATTGAGACATTACACCCTCGCGTCTGAGGGGGGAGATTTTTGGATGAAACATAAATTGCTCGTTGCGGTGGACGGGGAGAAAGCCTCCTTGAGGATTATTGACTACGTTGCCCGCGCCTGCGTGGGATCCAACGATGAGGAGTTCGCCGTCGTCGTTTTCCACGTCCTGCCGGCATTTCCAATCTACGACTACATGGCCGGGGTGACCATCCCGATTCGGAAAGCGCTGGAATGGTTTGACGATCGAACACGTCTCGCAGCAACGGAGATTTTGGCGATGACAAAGGAAACCCTGGTGAAGCAGGGCTTGAAGGCCGAACAGGTGACCACGGAGATCGCCAAGGAACGAGGCAACATCGCGCCCCAAATCTTGCAGGCCGCAGCAGACCACAACTGTGACACCATCGTTGTTGGACGACGCGGCGGATCCATGGTCGCCGCGTTTTTATTGGGCAGCGTAGTCGAACACCTCTTGCGAAACCCCGTGGGCTTTGCGATCTGGGTCGTCGAGTAGGCCCGGCAGACTTAGTCGTCAAGACCGCGCGCTCATGCCGCGTGCGATCCGTCGCAGAACGGCTTGTTCTCTGACCTGCCGCATCGGCACAAGGTTACCCGATTCCGAATCTCATAGGTCTTCCCGTCAGCGGAAACCACCGGAATGCCTCCGCGCACCCAAATTGGGCCGCTGACCTGCCTGGCCGTGTCCTCAATCAGTCCGAGGGACGGCTCAAACTTTGGCTCGATGGGCTTGCCGGTTTCTCGATTCCATGCCACCAAACGCCCGGCGGGACAATGGCCCGCTTCGTGTTTCACCAGTCGCTGGGCTTCGGGTTTGTCCGTCTCCTGAACCAGATTCCAGACTCTGCCTTTTGGATCGCAGAACCGGGCGAACGCGCAGAGATTCTCCTTATCGGTGAGCAGCATCGTGGGGCCTTCAATGGTCTCGACCTGCTCCATGTAAGGCTGATGGCTTGCGGTTTCCGTGCCGTCGAAGTGGACCTTCTTGTGGGTGCCATCGCAGAAGGGCTTGTTGGCCGACTGGCCGCAGCGGCAGAGCGCATACTGCGGCTGGGCCGGGTACTTTTTTCCTTCCTGGTATTCGAGCGATTCGCCCTCGGCATTGGTGACAATCGCCTGCTCGCTCAGTGGCAAGCCTCCGCTTACGAGATAAGGGCCATCTTTGGTAACTTGAACGTTCGTATTGACTTGTTCGCTCTTTTTCATGGCGATTGCCTCCACGATAACATGTTGGTTGGAATGGTTACCATGCGAAGTCTATCAATCAGTGCAACGATGTTCAAGCCCCCGCCGTCCGGCCCGCATCTCTGCCCCCCAATCCCCAGACCGCCCCCACTTACGCCGTTGTTCACCTCGCAGTGTCTGATCGCAGTCTGCAAACGACTCTGCCCGCAAGCATCCCCGAAAAGCGTTGTGTCGTTCGGCTGGCGCGGCCGGCGGCACGTGGTGGGCGCGCGGTGGCGGTTGGATGGCGGGGAATCGGTGATGCGATTTTTTAGTTGACATATGTATCGTTGTACGATATGATTTAACGTCGTTGTTCTTTGACATGAGATAGGAGAGTTGTTTTGCAGTCGCTCGCCCGCGCTCGGGGTTGACGCAGCTGTTGACGGTTCAGGGTTCGGCTCGCCGGGAGGTTCGCCTTCCACCGGGCTGGACGGACTGAGGTTCCTGTGGCGACCTTTCGACGCTACTCAGGGCAAGGAGGAGGGGACCCCCTATATCTGCGAAACGAAGCCAACGGTTTTTCGGGTGTTGTGCTTATGGATGAGCTTGAGGGACAGGATGTTGGAGATGTTGGCGCGCCGGTTTTTGCGTTGGCTTCGTTTTGGCATCTTTGACGTCGCATTCGCGTAGATTCGCGTGCATTTGCGATCGGCGGCCTGCGCTGTCGGCGGCTCTGAGGATTAAGAGTTGAAGCGGGCGCGGTGAGGCGGTACAACACGTTCGTTTCATCCCGTGACGATTGGGGGCGAGCATTCATCATGAGCAAACCTATTCGCGTGATTCAATACGGACTGGGGGCCATCGGGCGGTTCACCGCCGGCCTGATGCTGCAACGGCCCGGCCTGGAGTTGGTTGGGGCGATCGACCGTGATCCGAAAGTCGCGGGCAAAGATTTGGGCGCGGTGCTCGGCCTGAAACGCAAACTTGGGATCGCGGTGTCCGACAAGCCGGTGGTGCTGTTCGCGCAGACCCAGGCCGACGCCGTGGTGCATTGCACGACGTCGAGTTTCGTCGATGCCTACGAGCAAATCACCGAGATCGTCCGCGCAGGGTTGCATTGTGTCACATCGTGCGAAGAAGCCCTGTTCCCGTACTACCGCCACAAGTTGCTCGCGGACAAACTCGATGACCTGTGCGTCCAGCGATCCGTCGCCGTGGTCGGCACGGGCGTCAACCCGGGTCTGGTGATGGACACGCTCGCCCTGACGTTAACGCTGGCCTCTCAGCGGGTCGATGCTGTGCGCGTGCTGCGCGTGGTCGATGCGGGGACGCGCCGCGAAGCGCTCCAGCGCAAGGTCGGCGCGACGATGACGAAGGCGCAGTTCGATGATTTGAATCGCCAACACAAGATCGGCCACGTCGGCCTCGCGGAGTCGCTCCTGTTCGTGGCTGACGGGCTTGGCTGGCCGCTCGACGAAGTGAAGGACACCGTGGCCCCGATGATTTCGAAGAAGACCATCAAAACGAAATTCCTGACGGTGAAAAAGGGCGCGGTGGCCGGTGTCCATCAATTCGCGCGGGGCATCCGTGGCGGCAAGGAAGTTCTTACGCTCGAACTGCAGATGTACGTCGGCGCGCCGAAGCCGCGTGACGTGATCGAGATCGATGGCGAACCGCCGTTGCGGCTGGTCCTGGAAGGCGGCGTGCCCGGGGATCTGGCGACGCCGGCGATTCTGGCCAACACATTGCCGCGGCTGGTCGAATGCCCGCCGGGGCTGCACACGATGCGGACGCTCGGGCTGCCGCGCATGTCGCTTTGATCATGCCGAACATCGTCTACTTCGATCTGGAAACCCAGAAGAGCGCCACGGAGGTCGGCGGCTGGGACCGCAAACGCGACATGAAGATGTCCGTCGGCGTCACGTTCAGCACCGCCGACGAACAATATCGGATTTACTCCGAGGACAAGGTCGCGGATCTGGTCCGACAGCTCATGCGCGCCGACCTCGTCATCGGGTTCAACATCATCAATTTCGATTACGAGGTGCTGCACGGCTACACGCCGCTGGACCTGCATGCGACGCCGACGCTCGATCTGATGGCCGACCTCGAACAGAAGCTCGGCCACCGGCTGTCGCTCGATTCGCTGGCGAAAGCGACGCTCAACGCGCCGAAGATCGCCGATGGGATGCAGGCGTTGCAGTGGTGGAAACAGGGCCGCATCATGGAGATTGCCGAGTACTGTTGTTTCGACGTGAAGATCACCAAGGAACTCCACGAGTACGGCAGGGAACACGGCGAGGTTTCCTACACCGACCGCCTCGGCCAGAAACGCACTGTCAAAGTGAAGTGGTAGATATCCGAATTGCCGGGCGAACGCGATCGTTGAAGGTCGGGCGTGGCGGGCGAAGCGATGCAAACAGATGTTGTGAGTCGTGGGAATCGTCTAGTGCCCCCGTGAATCAAGCGGCGAATTTGAGAGGGTTTGGGGTTGATGGTTTGGGTGCAAACGACACTTCGAATTGTTGTGGGGGCTGATGGCCCAGTTTCTGATCTTATTTCCAATCTGGGCACTGGTGGTTGTGTTGTGGGCGAGGCGGGAAGCAAGGCGCGGGAACGCTGTTGCCTAACGCCGGTCATGCCTCAGTGGAGGATCGATAGGTACAGAGAGGAGAGCTTGTGATGGGTAATTTTCTCGAGTACTTGAAAACGCGGTGGTGGGGACAGTTGATTTGCGCGTTGTTCTTCTGGGCGCTGGCGGTCTGGGACTACTGGGACACTGGCAGGCAGGAGCGCGAGTACGGGTATGTCTCGCTGCATTTCGTGGAATGGATGATCTACAGCAAGCTGGGCAAGTGGGGTTGCGTTTGTTTTTGGGGGTTCTTTGGCGCGCTGTTCACATTCGTGGGCGTGTGGAACCTTGTGGTCCGAGTCGTGACCGGCAAACGGGAAAACGAGTGAGCGTGCACGGCCGGGTTGGGAACGTGAGACAGGGAGAGGCGAACATGAGAGACAAGAACACGGTGAATTTGGGGCGGGTTATTCGATTGGTGTTTCTAACGATGCTTGGCATTGCCGCGATGTGTCTGGCGTTCTGGGCGATGGTGATGTTTGTCGTGGTGCACCATCACCCTTGAGAAGGCGCGGGCGGGAGTTATACTGCTCCCCTTGAATAATCGGGACGGATTCAAGGCGAAAACACGGGTGGGGTTCAGACAGCGGGGAGATAGAGCCCAAAGGGCGACTGGCGCCGCGAGCGATTACTCGGTGAAGGAAGGATACATTCCAGTGGAATGCATCTTGCGCGGGGCGTGGAGGGGTTGGAGGACGGGGCAGTGGAGCGGTCTAGCAGGCTGTTGAAAAGGTCATTTCTCGAAAAACCGGGCCTTGCCAATCAAGCGGTTACAGGGGCTACTTTTCAAATTCAGCATGTTTTTCATGACCCTGCCAGCGGTAGATGGTGAATACACCTTTGATTGTTTGACCCGGGCCCGCGCCGGAGAATTCGCCGGTGATTTGTTGACTGGTTGCTGTCCCGGCAAAGGTCGATTGCAGTCCGGAGGTTGTGTTGATAACGGAGCCGCTCATCCTTGAGCCATCAATGCCGGCCTCGAGGGAGATCGTTTCTCCGGAATCCAGGCTGCGGGGGTTGGGTGCGACCCGTCTTGTTTGGGGAGGATACATTTCAGTGGAATGCATCTTGCGCGGGGCGTGGAGGGATTGAAGGGCGGCGTGTTGCGTTTCGGAAGAGGGCGGCCCCTCACCTTAATCCTCTCCCCGAAAGGGGCGAGGAGACGGCGCGGAAACGACGGGCGGCAACGAACGCAGGCTGAAGTTGCGACCTGGGATACGACATGGTCGCGTGTCGTCGGACTCCGCTTGCGGAAAGGACCCGGTCTTGGAGACGGCAGACCTTCGCACGACAGGGCAGATGGATATTGTCAGCGGTCGCGCGGGAGCACGACCCTCCCAACGGCGTGGGGCGATCCGCGGACACGATTTGAGATTTGAAATTCGAGAGAGGCGGGCGCTTCCATCGCCGAGCGACGGGCGGGATTTTGACGGAGGTGAGCACGTTGAGACTGCGCGTGCATAATGGATCGATCTTCCCCCGACTCGTTCCAGATATCACGTCACGTTCATCTGGCGGTGCCGGACTTGCCGGCGGCAGCCGTGTACCGCAGCGATTTATCCTGGGCGAATGCCTGATTGCCGAATTGCAGGATGACCGGCAGCGACACGGTCGTTCCCGTTTTTGGGGTGGTGGTATTTGTGAGGCCGTGGGTCGCCCACGGCGCGGCCCAGGTCCCCTTGTTCAGCGAGGCGATCACGGTCCACAAGCCGGTCTTCTTGTTATACGAGCATTTGCAGGAGTTCGTGGCGGTGACGCCGATTCCCTTCGCATTGAGCGTGAAGCTTGCTTGCGCACCACCAACGTTCACATTCGCCACGACGTTGCTGGGGTTGTATCCCGGTCCCAGGTCCAGCGTGGCGGTCAGTTTGCAGGTATCGAGGTTCGTCCGGGCGGGATTGAGGCTGACTTTGAGCTGCAGCTTTGTGACGGTCAGCGAGCTCATCACTTCAAACGCGCCGATATCGCTGCCGTCACCGCCCACAGCGTTGGCCACAGCGGGAATGTCGGACGGTCGCGGGTACCCGCGCTGGTCGGTATTGCTGACCATGACCGGAACCGCAGCGCGGTTGCCTTGATCAATCGCCGGGCTGCCGGCCAGCAGCGCGTGCGTCGGCGTCGGTCCGCCGTTGTCCTGCAACGGGCCCAGCCGTGGATCGGTATTGATTAAATCGGTCGCGCTGGTCAGGTAACCGCCTCCGCTATCACTGCTGAGGTTGTAACCGTAGGAGGTGATCGTGCCGCTGAGACCCACGTAGATGTTTGCGCCCGTGGCGCCGGCGTTGAGGATGGTGTCGCCGATCTCCACGGTCGCATCCGCGGTGTAAATGCCGCCTCCAAGCTGGCCCGAGTTGCCGCTGAACGTGCTGGCATTGACCGTCAGCACGGCGTTGCCAGCACCCTCCCCGTCATTTGCGATGGCGCCGCCCGCGCTGGACGAGTTACCGCTGAAGGTGCTGGCGTTAATCTCCAGCGTCGCGTTGCCGCCAGGACCATAGCTAAGGATGGCGCCGCCACCGATATCGGCCCAGTTCCCGCTGAAGGTGCTGGCGTCGACCGTCATCCAGGCATAGCCCCAGGTGGCGGTGTTCAACACGGCGCCGCCCCAGGTGTTGCTCGCCATGTTGTCGCTGAACGTGCTGGTGCTGATCGTTAGCGTTACGGTACCGGTGGAACCGTCGTTGGAGATCCCGCCGCCGCTTTGAGCCAGGTTGTCGCTCAGCATGCTGGACGTGACGGTCAGCGTCGCGTTGCCCGACGTGCCGTCGTTGTAGATGCCCCCGCCATCGTGGGCGGAGTTGCCGCTCAGCGTGCTGGCATTGACGATCAAGGCCGCCGTCCCAACCGACTCTCCGACGTTGTAGATGCCCCCGCCCTTGGCGGACACCGCGTTGCTCGAAATACTGGAATGGGCGACGGTCAGCGTCGCGCTGCCCGCCCAGCCCCAGTTTAGAATCCCGCCCCCCGCGTTGGCGGAGTTCGCGCTGATCGTGCAGGCGTCGATCGTCATCAACGCGGTTCGACCCGACTCGCCGTGGTTGTAGATGCCGCCACCCCACGAAGCCGCAATATTGCCTGAAACAACGCAATTGCTAATGAGCATGGTCACCTCCGCGCTGTTGTAGATGCCGCCGCCGTCGGTGGTGGTGTAGTTGTTGGTGACGACGCAATCGCGGATGGTGACGACACTGCCGGCGGCGCCCCCGGCGTAGATACCCGCGCCGTCCATGCCGGCGGCGTAACCATTGGCAATGGTCAGTCCGCGGATGGTGACTTCGCTGCCGGCGACGTTGAGCACGCGGGAGGCGCCGTTGCCGCTGACGGTCAGGCTGCCTGCGCCGGGGCCGAGGATGGTCACGTTGTTGGGAACGGTCAGTTGGCCGCTGGTCAACGTGATCGTTCCGGAGACGGAGAACTTGATGGTGTCGCCGTTGCCGGCGGCATTGAGGGCGGCGCGGAGCGTGCCGGACCCGCTGTCGGCGGTGCTGGTGACGGTATTGGTCGCCGCTCGGAGACTGACAGGTGTGGCGCACAGCAAGGTGAAGACGGCGGCAACAACGGTGAACGACGTGAGCTTGGTGAGTGATCGTTTCATGACAATGCTCTCCTGGTTCACATACTTCTCTGTTCGTGCAACCCGAGAACGGGCCAAGCCACAGGCCACAAGCAGGCCCTCACCGCCCGTGATGCTGCCAAAATCTCGCCCCAAAGTCGAGATGTCTTCTCGCCATGGTTGACGACGGAAACCCGAGCCGTATAGGGTTGCCCGGTTGGGTGCCACGGAAGCAAGAATCACCCAGGAACGCCATGCAGCTTCGTTACATGCTCGTCGGATGCCTGCTCCTGCTCGTCGCTCGGCCCATGCTTCTTTCCGGCGCCGATGTGACGACCAAGATTATTGATCCTCTTGGCCGCCCCATTTCCAACGCCGCGGTCAACATTTGCTGGTTCAAGTCAGTGTCAACAAACGACGTGCGTCGGGTCGATTTGGCGAAGCTGGTTTCAGACCGCAACGGCATTGTCAAAGGGACCTACGACGAGAAGTCGATCCCCAAGGGCGAAGACATTTGGGCGGAGGTTTCCAAGGACGGATATGGTGGTTATGGCACGACCGAGTGGCGGCGAGAGTTCGTATTAAAGCGCAAATTCAACTCTGCGGATGTCGACCGGATCGCTGGCCTTCGAGGCGAGGCGCAGATCGGTGAACTGCGCGAATTGCTGGCGGGAGATTTTGAATATGGGTTAGAAGATCCAAGCCTCGAGGAACTGGTGTTTGCTCATGAGCGCCAGTTCCGGCCCGCATTGCGCACCTTGGTCCGTGACCCCAAAGTTGGCACAAAGGCCGGTGGGGAACTTGCGTTCATCGGCGTTCCGGATGACATCCGGCTCTTCCTCGAACACGCCCCACCGCCCAAGCGGGACCTGTCTGACGAGCGCTGGGTTTACGATGTCGCCACCGCTCTCTTAGAACCCAGTACGGAGCGAGAGTGGGCGTTTCTGCGCGACTGCGCGAACAACAAATATGAGAGTTTTCTAACCTTCGCCGGCGCGATTCAGACGCTGAAGCTGATTGCATCTCCAAGAAGCAAGCACCTCTTGGAAGAAGCTGGCCAACGGAATACGAATACGGAATGTGGCGCTTGCGGCTACGGTGATTATATTCACGCCGCCATCGAATACATCGAGTCGGGATCGTCTCCATTGTCGGATGAAGACATTGCCATCGCGGGCCAGAAGGTCGCACAGACGATCAAGATCGGGAAATGGAAAGGCAACAAGCCGCCCCAATACAATGAGGAGAAAGACAAGGCCCTCGTCACGTGCGAGTTCATCGACGGGAGGGACCTGTACCTCCCTATCGCGACATTCCACAAGGTCGAGGGCAAATGGAGGCTGCGAGGAGTGCGCGCGATGAAGCAAGCTCTACTGGCGCGGGCACCAGAAACCGACAGTCAGGCGGACGAGAAGAAATGACACGACATTCCGGCCAGCCAGACGGTGCAACGAACGTTCAATCTCCGCGGTCTCCGGGCATGATCCCGGCGACGGCACCGTCAAGCGCCCGAACGCCTTGATACATTGTGCCGCAACAGATCGACGCCCCCGTTGCCTTATTGCGGGGCGACCGGCGGAATCTTGACGGAGGTTAGCACGTCGAGACTCCACCTGAATAATGAATCGATCTGTCGGCATGACCGCGCCCTGGCCAGTTTCTCCTCGCGGCGAGCGATGCCGCATTGCTAGAATTCCGGCGTGAAACGAGCCTTGGTCAGAGGGGCGTTTTTCGCGGTGTTCCTGTTCGTCGCCGGGTGTGCCTTCGACCCGGGCAGCTCAGTCATTCAACAACCCGCCGGCCAAAGTTGCGCGAACGCCCGCGGCGAATACCGCACCACGATCGACGAGTCGACGGGCAAGGAATCCGAGCCGACCTGGAAAGGCGTGCCGCCGGCCCCGTGAGTCAGCCCGCGACCGCCGCCTTATTGCGGGGCGACGGGCGGAATCTTGACGGAGGTGATGACGTTGATGTTGGTGTCGGTAAGGAAGAAGTAGGTGCCGGCCTGGTCGTTGGTGAAGGCGAGTTTGACGGGGACCTTGGTCGATTTACCTGCTTTGAGCGCTTTTTCCTTGCGCGGGAATCCGATCGGGACGCCATCGGGATAGGTCACGAGGTTGGTCGGCTGCTCGATCCACAACAGCACCCAGAATGTGGGGGTGTTGGAGGTGGTATCGTTGGCGAAGACGACGTTGCCCGAGACGGTGTACTTCGACGTGGTATTGGTCGTCATGGTGGACTTGATGATTTTGGTCTTGGACTTGACGGTCTCGGTGATGTTGCTGAAGGAAATCGTCAAGCCGCCCTGGGCGCGTGCCTGGGGTGCGAGGCCGACGGTCAAACCGATCAATGCCACCAGTGCCATGCACGGAAAATGTGCGCGGATCTTCATCTGTGATACTCCTTTCTCTACGCCTTTGTTTGCCCGAACCGTTGCCGACCGGTACTTTGCCACGGGATTGCGGTCGGAGCAAGTGCGAGCGCTCGTCATGGCAGTGGCCGGCGGGCAGCCCCCGTTTGCGGTCGCTACAGCCTTCGCCAGTTCGTCAGGCAACGGGTGGTGGGGCGACTGCGGAGGGCTGAGTGGGGTCGGAGTAAGGCTGCTATCCCGGCTTGCAACGGTCGCCCGCCCCG
>DATJWQ010000005.1:0-31209 GCA_035501175.1 Verrucomicrobiia bacterium
CGACGATCACCAATGACATTGGCACCCAGGACGGCATCGCCCTGAACACGGGCAACGGCGGCGCCGCCAGTTTTGGCCAAATCCGCATTGGTTCGACCTTCGTCTCGGTGACGCCGACGACGCCGACATTGGATCCCGACATCGTGGCCTATGAGCCATTCGATTACGGAGACGGCGTGCCGACGCCGCTCATCAATCGGAACGGAGGCTTCGGATGGGATAACGTTACCTGGGGACAGTACCTGAACAACGCTTTCAACTATACGATTACCGCCGGCAGCCTGGCGGATCCCTCCGGCCTGCTGGTGACCGGCGGAAACAAGACAACTTGTACGATTGGAGGCGACGCGGGACGATTCAATCTGTTTCCAAGCTTCGGCGCCGCCGGCTCGACGGCCTACTGGAGCGTCCTGGTACGTCCGGAGAACACACCGACGACAACCAATTTTTATGGCCTCAGCATCTACGCTTCGTCGGGGCACCCCGGTCTACTGGCCGGCAAGAATGGTTCCGGCATGAACTGGGGCATCGAGGCTGGTATTGGCACGGATGCGTATTCCAGCGTCGCCTGCACACTAAGCCAAACCGTGTTTCTCGTCGTGCGCGGAGATTTTGGCACGACCAATGACACATTCCGGCTGTACGTCAACCCGACGCCCGGCGCTCCTGAGCCGGTGACAGCCGATGCGACCCTGTCGGATTTTATCGGCACGCAGAACGGCATTAACTTCACGGCCGGCAATGGAGGGATGGCCAGTTTCGATGAAATCCGCATTGGGACGAACTATGCGGATGTGACGCCGGCAGTGCCGGTGATTGTGACGAATGCATTCAACATTGCATCCATTGCGATCACCAATACGGTTCCGTATCCCGGCGTCGTCCTGACGTGGAATACCACGGCGGGGACCACCAACGCCGTGCAAGCCACGAATGGATCGGGCGGCAACTATAATGCGAGTGGCTTCGCCGATATCAGTGCGCAGATGATCATCCCGGGCACCGCCGGCAGCGCCACCACCGCGAGCTTCACGGATGCGTCGGCCGCGACCAACAGGCCGGCACGTTATTACCGGGTGAGGCAAGTACCGTAATTCGACACGGGATCAAACTGGGGAGCGCGACTGTCACGAGATTACAAGCACGGCAACAAGAACGACAAAGCCGGCGTTCACGACTCGGTGAATTCATCGTCGGTCGCGCTCCCAGCACCCAAGCAACTGCCATGAAACCGCGCATGATAAGTCGACCAACCACGAATCTTTGAGTTTGCAATGCCACCGCTCATTACACCTGCCGATCTGACCAGACAACCAGCCCGTCCCTTTAGCCGCGGCAAGTCGAGACGGCCTCGCAAGGCGTATTCGTTTCCCAAACAGTTTGTTTGGGGCGCATCGACAGCGGCGGCCCAGGTCGAGGGCGCAGCGTTGGAGGACGGCAGGGGAGAGTCGATCTGGGATCGGTTCGCTCAGACCCGCAAGATTGATTCGCCCGCAGTGGCCTGCGATCATTATCATCGCTACTGCGAGGACGCGGCCCTGCTCAAGACGCTCGGCATCGCGAATTATCGGCTGTCGGTGTCGTGGCCGCGCGTGTTCCCTCATGGCGATGGCGAGGTCAACCTGAAGGGGTTGGATTTCTACGACAGACTGGTCGACGTGTTGCTGGAGAACGGCGTGACCCCGTGGATAACGTTGTATCATTGGGACCTGCCGCAGGCGCTCGAAGACAAGGGCGGCTGGCGTATGCGGTCCACGGCACAGGCGTTTGGGCGGTACACTTCCTTCGTGGTGCAGCGGCTCGGCGACCGGGTCAAGCATTGGATGTCGTTGAACGAGATCCTGCGGTTTGTGCCGTGTGGGTACAGTTACGGATGCGATGCACCAGGGGCGACGGAAACGCCGGCGGTGATCAACCAGATTTATCATCATACGCTG
Organism: Verrucomicrobiia bacterium; assembly: GCA_035501175.1. Taxonomy (GTDB): domain Bacteria; phylum Verrucomicrobiota; class Verrucomicrobiia; order Palsa-1439; family Palsa-1439; genus Palsa-1439. The sequence continues at coordinate 1,938 of DATJWQ010000005.1, forward strand.
CTCGCTCACGGGTATGCGGTCGATGCGGTGCGACGGTTTGGCGGACGTGGCGCGCGCATTGGCCTGGCGCACAATCCGCCCACGCCCGTGCCGGTCGCTGAGACAGAGGACGACATCGCAGCGGCGCGATCGGAATATATCCGGGAGAACGAGCAGGTCATGGGACCGTTGTATCTCGGCGCCTACCCCGAAGCATTTCTGAAAAGGGCGGGTGCGGACGCGCCGAAGCTGGAGCGCGGCGACCTCGAATTGATCTCGCAGAAGACGGATTTCCTCGGGCTGAATGTTTACTTTGGCGAATTTGTGCGGCAAGGCGCGGACGGCCGGGCCGAGCGGGTCGCGCTTCCTAGTCAGTATCCAAAGGCGGACATTTCGTGGCTCAACATCGTGCCCCAGGCGATGTATTGGGCGGTGCGTCACGCGCGGGAGACGTACGGGGTCCAGACGCTCTACATCACGGAAAACGGCGCACCGTACGTCGATCAGGTCCTGGCAAGTGGGGAGATTCACGATCTGGGACGACGAGAGTATCTGCGAAACCATCTGATCTCGTTGCATCGCGCCGTTCACGAAGGCTTCGATGTGCGCGGGTATTTTGTGTGGTCGTTGCTCGACAATTACGAATGGACGGACGGGTACAGCAAGCGTTTCGGACTCGTGTACGTCGATTACAGGACGCTTCAGCGAACCCCCAAACTCAGCGGCTACTGGTATTCCAAGGTGATCGAATCAAATGCGGTTGTTTAAGTCGCGATGAAGCAGACGAGACCATCAGGGACAATGGCGCGGCACAAGCCGAAGGCATTCACGTTGATTGAGTTGCTGGTGGTGATCGCCATCATCGGCATCCTGGCGGCGATGCTGTTGCCGGCGCTGAGCAAGGCGCGCAAGACCGCCCAAAAGGCGACCTGTCTCAACAATATCAGGCAGATCCTGACGGCTTGCACCATGTACGCCAACGACAACGACGACTGTCTGCCATTTGGCGCCACGTTTACCGGAGACGTCGGGTATTTTATTGCGGACACGGCTGCGGATCCGTTCATCCAGGATATCATCGGCCCGCAGATCGCCAACCTGCCCAATCACATCCAGCAGGAATTCAAGTGCCCGAATGTGCAGATCATCCCGAACACAAGCGATCCGTATTGGTTGATGCACACGAATTCGTGCGATTATCGGTACAATTGCTATTGGGCAGCGCACGATACCAAGTACGGCGCATTGAAAGCCGGCACGTCGCCAGGGCGACGCCTTGGGAACGTCATCAATCCTTCGACAGCCATTCTTATTTCCGACATGGCGTGGCCGAACTGGCAACCGGGCTGGCTCCCGCACGATGGATTAAACTGCGGATACGTGGATGGGCACGCCGAGTGGATTTCGTCCGCGGTATTCTTCAAGTTGGATACTGACGTGGGGCAGGATTTGCTCACACCCTTTTACGCCACGGGCTGGCGGTAGTAGTTTTCTGTCGCTCGACTCTCGTCCATTCCAAGTTTGAACTTGAAGGATGCGATGGGTTGTTCTCCACCTCAAAGTCCCGGGGCAACGCGGGCGACCGGGCCCCCTCGTGGGGGGGTAAACCGTCCTTCTTGGGGCGGCCCTTCTCCCGGTCGACACCGCGGAGCTGGCACTCAGAAGTTTAATGCCCCATCCGGGTTGCCATCGGACATCGGACCGCCGTCTCCCTGATCCGTCGGGGGGTCTGGACGAGGTCCCATGAACTCGTCAGGCGTGAGCTTGCCGTCACCGTTCTTATCGAGGGTCTTCAGCGCCGCGGACGCGTTGGCGATCTCGTTGGAATCGATCACCCCATCATGGTTGGCATCGAGTGCTCGGACGATAGCCGGAGCCGGCGGACGATGCCCGTCCATACCATCTGGTGGCATATTGCCGGGACGAGGTCCCATGAATTCGTCAGGCGTGAGCTTGCCGTCACCGTTCTTATCGAGCGTCTTTAGCGCTGCGGACGCGTTGGCGATCTCGTTGGAATCGATCACCCCATCATGGTTGGCATCGAGTGCGGTGACCACCAGCGGCAGCGACGGCCGGCGACCGTCGCCGTCGGGTCCGCCGAATGGCGGCGGACCTCCTTCGTCCTGGGCTGTAGCTCCAAACGCTGACATGCAAACGGCCAGTGCGGTGACAATGATTACTTTTTTCATCGTGTTGCTCCCTTCGGTTCTTGTGTCGGCAGGGACGCTCCCTTCCGAACGTTCTACTCGTATTCAACATTGTCATCGTGACAGGACGACAAGAGACCGCATTACAAGAACGTCATCCGGTATGGCAAACGGTCTGACGCTGCTCCGTCAGATGGCTGATCACATTGCGTTCGCTCGGGAATTGTTCCGACAAAACACGCCCAACTGTTCCGTCGCGAGCTGAATGGTCGTATCCCATTGGCCCGTTGCAGGTTGGCGTAGCAAACGCATGGTGGGATACCAAGGGGTATCGGAGCGATGCAAAAGCCAGCGCCAATCCGGGCAGCATGGCAGGAAGATCCATGTCGGCTTCCCCATCGCACCGGCAAGATGGGCGACTGCCGTGTCCACGCTGATGACCAGATCCAGCTGTCCGATCACTGCCGCGGTATCATGGAAATCCTTGAGCTGCCCGCCGAGATCGACAACCCCAGGCAGCGAGCGCAGAACCGCCACGTCGCCTGGCGGCACCGGCGTCTGAAGGCTGTAGAATGTGATCCCGGGAGTTTGGAAAAGCGGAACGAGTTTCTCCAGAGCGATGGAGCGCGCGGCATCGTGGTGATGTTTCGGATCACCCGCCCATGCCAGGCCCACTTTTCGATGGCCGTCGGGCGCGGGCGGCAAAGTGTCGCCTGGCGGCTGACGAATATAGGACACTTCATTCGGAATCGTGTCCAACGAGGTCCGGAAAACGCGCCCTAGGCTCATCAAGGGAACGTAACAATCGAATGCCAGCGGATTTTCTCCCACCGCAATCGTTGCGTCCGCAAAACCGCAGAATTGAAACAGGCGCCGTAATGGCTCCTGGCATTCCAGGATCACCCGCGCGGCGCGCGTGCGCGCTGCCCGGACATATCGCACGAACTGGATCATGTCGCCGAACCCCTGCTCGGCATGCACGAAAAGAGTTTGTTCCGGAATCGGTTCTCCATCCCAGACTGGCTGCGGATACGGCCGGGATGCGGTCCTTTGACCGTCCCGGCACCAGCGCCATTCGTACTCGCGAAAGCCTTCTTCCAAACGACCAGCCGCCAACAGAGCGATCGCGCGATTGCGATGGGTCCGCGCATGGTTGGGGTCGACTCCCAGGGCGCGGTCGTAGGCGGCAATGGCCTCTTCGGTGCGATTCAAATCCTTGAACGTCGTCCCGAGATTGTTCCACGACTCGTGATCCCGTGGGTTCAACTCCACCGCCGTCCGATACAGGGAAAGCGCCCGTTCCGTTTGTCCCATCCGGTAGCAGGCGTTGCCCATGCTGTAATACGTATCCGCGCACCGTGGATCCAACTGGATGGACCGGGCAAAATAGTCCATCGCAAGATGATTCTCGCCCATCGCAGAATAGGCGCATCCGAGTCCGCTAACAATCTGCGCCGATTCGGGCTGAAACGTTGCGGCCCGAGACAGCCAGCGAACGGCCTCCTCGTCGCGACCCTCCTTGTGCAGGACCATTCCCAACAAGAAGCAGACCTGACCATCACCCGGCGCGGCGAGGAGCAGGGCTTGACAGGCAACCTCGGCCTCGTCGTAGTGTCCGGCCTTGTACGCTTCGAACGCCACATCCAATTCACGGTTAAACGACTCCATGAACTATTTCCGTTTCGCTCTCATCGTCTGATGACCGGATGTTACCGCGGACATTGCACCTCATGGCAGTGAAATCTCAATGCGATAAAACTCTTGCGGAGGCAGGGGGTTTGTGTCCGTAACCGAGATCTGGTCGCCGTTGGTCAAAGGACCCGTATAAGTAATCAGGGGCAACCAGACGCCGCCGACCAGATCCGTGCAAAACTGTGGGGTGTAGGTTCGCCCGCTCGCCATCGGAATGAACTGCAACTGTTCGGCGGCCGGGTTGGTCGGCATCGAGATGGCGAACAGGAATACGGACGCCGGGTTCGTGGGGTCAAGACCAGCCACGTATTTAAACAGGTTGTTCTGGCCTGTCCCATCGGCGTCGGCGCTGGCAGCGGCAATGGCGCTGTTGGTACTGTTGAAGTATTGGATCTGCCAAGCCTCGAACGGCGTCAAGACGCTGATACAATTGGTCTGTGAATTGGTGTTCGATCCGCCGGGGCCGCTGACGATTTCGGTTACTGTGTAGATACCAGTCGCGTCGTAAATATAGGCAACAGTGTCGGTCATGGTATTCTTCGTGCCGCCATCTCCGAAATCCCAGAACCGGTTGGTGATATTACCGGTTGATGTATCCGCGAAAGTTACGATCAGTGGCGCCGCGCCGATGGCGGGAGTCGCCGTGAAGCTGGCAATTGGTGGAGAGGGTAGTACCTCAATGTAATCGAATTGGGTGTTGGTGCTTGAACCACCCGGGCCGGTGACAACCTCGGCCACGGTGTAGATGCCGGTTGAACCGTAAGTGTACACGATGGTATTGGTGGTCACATTCGTGGTGTTGCCATCGCCAAAGCTCCAGAACCGGTTGGCGATCGAGCCGGTCGATGTGTCCGTAAATGTCACAGCCAGTGGCACGTCGCCACTGGTAGGGCTTCCCGTAAAAAGTGCCGATATCCCGGCGCACACTCCACCTCCGTCGACGTAACACGGAAGCCCCGCGACACTGACGGTGAAATTGTTGCAGTCGTAACCGGCGAAAGCCGCGTTCACGACAACCGTGAAATTCGTGTTGGCGGGGACATTGAACGAGTATGACAATGCCTTTGAGTAAAAAACATATCCGATGTCGGCCAAGTAGTTTGCACACACGCTGCTCGGGTTAAAATGGCCCAGATAGGCTGTCGAGGCGATGCAGTCCGGGTAGCCGCAGGCGTTGGACACGGTCACGGACACGCAGACCGACTCGCTGCTGATGTTGGTGAATGAATAGGCCTGATAGGCCAGACTCCCTTCCGAGTAGATGCCGGGGCAGGTCGTGGAAGCGGAGCAAGTGGTGGGATCACCATCGTAGTAGACTTCGTTCACCTGTGTCGCAGAACTCGCGCTCAGGCCGCCCGTCACCTGCGTGGCCTGACACGCCGTACACGTGGGCAGCGTGAGTGTATTGGTCGCAGAGCGGCCGTTATATGACAATACCCATGACAGGGAAACGGGCGTGCCGCAGATAAAAGATGGTGAGGTGCTGATCTGGAACGGTGTGGCGTTGGTGGCGACCCCGCCCGCGGCAAGATTCGGGTACGTCGAAGCGGATTGAGTGATCGTGACTCCCGCCGTGGTGGTGGACAGTGTCGCGTTCACCGCGGTGGCAGCCGATAGGCCAATGTTCTGGACAATCAGGTTGAGAGAATTGCATTCGTCCGCGTCAATAACGTCGTTGCCATTGCCGCCACTGACGGCTGAGACGGTGAGCATCAGGTAGGCGTTCGTTAACGGGCCGGCGAGAGTATTGATCAGGTTGGTGCCGGTTGGCGAGCCCCAGCCGGTACAGAGATCATAGCCGGTCGTCGCGGTGTAGGCGCTGGGACTGTTGCTCCATTCGTTGTTGCCGCTGGTGACGTCATGGAAGCAAGCGCTGTAGATTGTCCCGGTGCCGATTGCATAGAGAGCCGGGTTGAGGAAGCCCACTGCCGACTTGCCATTGGCCGCTCCCTGCTGATTGATCAGCGCGGTAAACGCTGCCCACAGCGGCGCGGCGCAGCTTGTGCCTCCAAACCAGTTGGTGGTGCCGTTCCCGTAGGCCACAAACACATGATCCCCGACCATGGCAACGTCGGGAAAATTGCGTCCTGTCTTCAAGCCCAGGTTGTTGGTGCTCACGCCCTGCTGCCATGTCGGTATCGCATAGTAGGCGCTGTACCCACCGCTGCTGCCGACGCCGTTCTCCGAAGAACCGTATTCGACTCCCCAATTCCACACGGTTTCGGAAGTCCAGTTGTTCGTCGGGCCACTGGTCGACAATGTCGTTCCGCCGACACTGGTCACGTAGGCGCTCTCGGATGGTGTGCCGTACCCGGTTGTGCTGTCGGCAGTTGAGCCGGGATACGCATCGCTGTCGCCGGAGGCTACGAAGAACGACTGCCCCTGGGCGGCCATCTGAATGAAAATGTTGTCGGTCGACGCGCTCGGGCCGCCGGTCCAGGTCCACGAACAACTGATCTGGTTGGCGGCATCGTCGCTGGCGATTCGGCTCAAGACGTCATTCGGGATGAAATCGTTGGGATTTCCTTCATAGACGAGCAGTCGGGAGATTCCCGGCGCCATGGCGTTGACCATTTCGATATCCAAGGATACCTCACCGTTGCCACTGAGAGTGCCGGTGGTGGGGACACCGCTGAATCCATCCAGCAGGATATTCGTCACGATAAGGGCGCGGTAGTCCGGCGAGGCTTTGATAGCGGGTGATATCGGACGCATAGTAGCCGTCGAACTGCACAAGCGCCACACTCTGCCCAACGCCCGTCAACGGGGTCCCGGGAACGTAGGCCGCACGGAAATCATATCCCCTATACTGGCCGCCGAGCGCCGAGCCGCTATCCGGTCTGGGCACCGACGCCGCAGCAAGCTCTCCTCCCCGGTGGCTGTTGGGATGCGGACGCGCAAAGTTGCTTAGCCCGCTGACATCGACGATTTTCAATCCGGATGGGACCGACGGCTCGACATCCGGAGCGTAAAATGTCCGCGCTTCGCCTGGATGTTGATATTCGAACAGCCTGACTTGAAACGCGCGCTCGATGTCCGCGGCGGTTGCGCGCACATCCAGCAGCAGGCGATCGGGATCCGCACCGGTCACCTGAAAGCCGTTGGCCGTTGCGAACGCGATAACCTGTTCGTAGTCGTCTTCCGTCGGGCCGAATTTCTCGGTGAATTGCTCCGGCGTCAGATACTGATGGAACACCGGACTTGTCGGATCGTACAGCTCCTGAAGGAAGGCTCTGGCGCCATCCGGATCATGCAATGGCACGCCGATGGCCAGATGCAGCACATTCGTGCCGGGAACCCGCTGGATGGGTCGCCGTGCAAAGCTTTTTACTGCTTGTGGAACATGACCGCTTAACGCCTGCCGCTGGGCAGCCTGGACCAGTGTCACAAGCAGCAAGAACACGATGGCGCCCGCCACAGCGTCAAATCCACCCGCGATTCGCCGCCTGGCGACCTTGAGAAACCATCGCGCGTGAACCATGTGTTGAGTTGGCATATCCGCTACATTGCCGACAAGCCATCGCTCGCGGCCTGTCTTCGGGCTGACATTTGACATGTTCGCCATGACGGCAGGACGTGTTACGGGATTACAAAAACGTAATCATCGAGTCATCGCAGCCCGGCACGAGGCCGGCAATCCGCTCGATAGGCTGGTTGGGCAATGACGTCGTCGCCGTGCCTCCGCAGGATGGGAGCAACGCCGGACAAATCGATCTCAAGTTCTTGCCGATTTGTCCGATAACCAAAACTGTATGGGGTGAACCGGGCAATCTTGCCCGTATGTGCAGCGCAGTGCCGCAAGGGTGCATCGCACCCGCCTACGAAAGTGAGTGTGAGTCATGGTATCGTGTATCGGCGGCGCTTCATATGGCGCCTATGACACAACCGCGCTGTTACAGAAGCTCTTCAAGAAATTGGACACGAATGGTGACGGCTCGGTTACGGAATCCGAGTTGAAAACCGCTCTGTCGAGTACGGATTCGAGCGTGAGCGACTCGACGGTCAGTGCCCTGTTTAGTCAGCTCGACACGGATGGGAACGGTTCCATTTCTGAATCCGAATTGGAATCGGCGAGCCAACAGATGGCCGGTCCGCCGCCGCCTCCGCCGGACGGCCAGGGTGGACCCGGGGGGATGTCGGTGTCCGACATGGCGCAGACACTGTTTTCGGCAGCCGACACGGATGGGGACGGGAAGGTGACCGAGTCCGAGTTGGAAGCCGCGATGGAGAAACAACAAGCGCAAATGCAGGGAACCTCCAACCAGTCGACCTTGTCAGCAGCCGACTTTGCAAAAAGGCTGTTTCAGGCAGCTGATACCGACGGGAGCGGGACAATCACCGAGTCGGAACTTGAATCGGCCATGAAACAGGCGCCACCACCGCCGCCAAGCGGTTCGAGCCAGAACGCGTCCGGAAGTGCAACAGGTTACGACAGCACGGGGAACGCAACCGAACAGGCGTTCCAAAGTTTGTGGTCGCTTGTTGCGTGATCGCAATCTCTCCGGCTTGTCCGATACTCTGGATTAGGCAAACCCGCTGGCGGGGCTCTCCGCCGGCGGGGTTTGCCGCTCGTCAGACGTGTCTGACCCGAAGAGACCCGGGAATGTAGGTGCTTCCCTGCTCGAGGCAAGCATCGTCCGCTGATTACTGGGGTGAACAGTGCAGGCAATGCCAGTTCAAGCGGTCGTACCATCCTACGACCCGGGTCCCTCCGAATCGCTTGCGGCCGGCGGTGGCGCGCCGTCCGCAACGCGACGGCAAGTTGAACGGCGCATCGGTCAAACACGGGGGCTTTTTGCACCGTTATCATGACAATGACGGTGCTCCCGGGATTACAAGAATGTCATAATCACATCGGGCATGACGCTGAACGCCACCGGCCGGGGCAGGCCTGACGGCGTCTGTCACACGCTTGGGTCCGCAGCGTGCGTTGGCCCTGCCTTGTTCGCCAGTGGAACCGTGAGAGTAAATGAAATGAGATCGTCGGTCGAGCGATTGAGGACAAGGTCGCCGCGATGCGCCCGGGCGATCTCGCGCGCAAGGCTCAACCCCAACCCGGCCCCGCCCACCCGCCGGTTTCGTGATTCATCCACACGATAGAACCGGTCAAATATTCTTTCCCGGTCCTTCTCCGGAATCGGCGCGCCCGTGTTGCTCAAGGTCAACCGCGCAACTTCGCCTGTTGATTGCAGATCGAAGCACACCGAACCGTTCTCGATATTGTATTTCACGGCGTTACTTGTCATGTTGCGAATGGCTTGGGCCAACAAATCGGCGTCGGCCAAAACACGGATGTCGGAGGCAATCCGTTCCTCGACCCGCAAGTGCGGGGCGATGGCCCTCACATCCTCGATGGAATCCTCCACCACAGCGGACAAATCGACGGGTTCCAGCGACAAAGTCAGCTGTCCAGCATCGGCCCGCGCCAGCAACAGCAGTTTCTGCATGATGGCCTTGAGTCGTTGCACTTCTTCGAGCAGGTCACCGAACCATTGCTGGTTGTCGGAACCCATCGGCGCCCGCTGGATCGCGGCTTCCAGTTCACCCTGCAACACGGTCAGCGGTGTCTGCAGCTCGTGGGCGGCGTCGGCGCTGAATCGCACCGCCTGGTGAAAGCTCTTCTCCAACCGGTCGAGCATGCTGTTGATCACGTCCACGAGTTGACCCAGGTCCGGATCGGCGGACGTTGCAGGAATTCGCTGACCGAGGTCACGCGCTGTAATCCCTGCCGCTGTGCGCGTGATGACCGTAATCGGACGGAGCACCCGCGTCGCCAACAGCCAGCCACCCGCCGCCAACGCGAGCAGCCCGAGCGGTGCAGCAACGAGAAACGCGTTTCGGACACGCGCGGCTTCACGATGATATTCGACCAAATTCGCCCCGATCACGACAGTGACGGAATCGTTACCCAAAATCCCCACGCGCCAATCGCCGGCGGATGTTTGCACCGTTCGGAAGATGGGCGTTTTCATCCGCGTTGACCGTGGCATGGGCAGCCGCGGTCCCCCGGGAGGCCCCGGCATTCCCCCTGGCTCATCGGGCCACCGCGGCATCATTCCAGGGTCATCGGATCCCGGCGACCGCCGCGGTGACATCCATCGCTGATCGCGCGGCAGCCTGCGGTTGGAGAAGTCATTGGTCGGCGCATCGTCGAAAGGAGGTGGCCCCATCCCCATGCCGTCCAGCCGAGCAGGCTCGGGCGGCTGCGGTTGAGCGAATTGCATCGGGGGCAGCGTCATTTCGGCAATCTCCTTCGGGCATTGTGGCGCCTTGTAGAGAGCATTCTTGTCAGTGTCCCAAACACACGCGACGACTTGGTTCGACGAAGCGTCTCCATAGATGATTTGCAGCGATTTGCCGAAATCCTTCCAAAACTCTCCTGGTACCCACCGACGGAGAGGTACGTCACACAACGCGGAAATCTCGCGGTCAACCCGGTCGATTTGCACGCGCTCGATGACGCGGAGGAAGCAAATCCCGAAGCCGACCATCACCGCGCCTGAAATCAACAGCGATAACAAGGCGATTTTGAGACGGAACTTCAACCGTTACTCCTCGATGCGGAACCGGTAGCCGACCCCGCGCACCGCTTCAATTGACGAGGATCCCGTTGGTGTGTCGATCTTGGCGCGCAGCCGGCGAATATACACATCCACCACGTTGGTCTGCGGATCGAAATCGTAGCCCCAAACGTGTTCGAGGATTTGGGTGCGCGTATAGACGCGCCCCGGCGCCCGCATCAGCAATTCCAGCAGGTTAAACTCGCGGGTGGTCAACTCGATTCGCTGTTTGTCCCGCTTCACTTCATGAGTAATCAGGTTCACCACCAACTTGCCGGCGGCCAGTTGGGTCAGTTGGTCTCCGGATGCGCGGCGGACAACCGCCTGGAGGCGGGCAATCAACTCCTCCACGTAGAACGGTTTGGGCAGATAATCGTCAGCCCCGAGATTCAATCCCTCGACGCGCTCGTTGAGTGCTGACCGGGCGGTCAGCAGAATCACGGGGACCGTATTTTTCCGCTCTCGTAACGCCCGCAGAATACTCAAGCCGTCCCGTCCGGGCAACATGATGTCCAGAACGATCGCGTCGTAAGTTTGGTTGGTCGCGCGGGCATAGCCGTCATTCCCTTCTCCGCAGACCTCCACGACAAAGCCCTGCTCCTTCAGTCCTTTCTGGACGAAGGAGGCAATTTTGCGATCGTCCTCCACCACGAGTATTTTCACGGTTCTGACTGATGGCAACATACACCTTGCCCTTTCCGCCAACCAGCGCGGAGTTATTACAATTCTGTAATGAAAATCAAGGATAGGCTTCCGGCTGGCCCGGAACAGGGCTGGCGGGTAAGCATCGGCGGCGCGCAACTTCACGTCCTTGGAGTGTCTCGTTGCGGACAGGGAATAAAGCAGAGGCGGCAGTTTGTGCGAGAATCAACAAGCCGCTCGCGCGGCGCCATTCCGTCTTGATAACGAGTTTGTCTTCGGACTAATCTGGCCGCCTCGACAGGGAAACAGAGGGTTGCGCAATGCGCTGATGAACAACTCGCTTGATATTTCGAACCTGCCCCCTTCATCGATTCAGCCCGACACCGACTCCGCCGTCACCGAGCAGCAATGGAAATGGTCTGCACTCGCCGGCATGGCTTCTTATCTGGACGCGGGCTCGATTGTCGCACTTGGAGCAGGCTTGTCTCTCTTTCAAACCAGGTTCAAGCTGAGCGACGGCGCGGTCGGCGCGTTGCAGGCGATTGGGCCCAACGCCATTGGTTGCGCGCTCGGCGCGTTTCTTGGCGGCTGGCTCGGTGACAAGCTCGGCCGTAAACGAATCTATCAATACGACCTCCTCGTTTATGCCGCCGGTATTCTCTGCATCGCACTCGCCACCAACCGGGACGCCCTCTTCCTCGGAACGTTCGTGGTCGGCCTTGCCGTCGGCGCGGACGTGCCCACGTCGCTCGCGCTGGTCGGCGAGTTCGCGCCGGCCAAAGCGCGTGGTAAATTGCTTGGGTTCACGCAGGTAGCCTGGTGTCTGGGACCGTCGATTGTACTTTGGCTCGCGCTGGCATTGTCACGGCTCCAGTTGCTGGGCATCCGGATTGTCTTCCTGCACCTGTTCGTGGTGGCGATCGTCACCTGGGCGCTCCGAAGGAGCCTGGCAGAGTCGGCGCGCTGGGTGGCCGCGAAAGCCAGCCTGGCTGTCCACCATAAGGCGAGCGCGCTCTTCTCCGGCCCCAACCTGCGAGCTATTGTATGGACGGCGACCATCTACCTCTTCTGGAATCTCGCCGCCGGCACCGCCGGGGCTTTCAATTCTTACATCATCAGCACGCATAGCGCCGGCAGTCAGGCTCTCGGCGTCGGCCTGCCCAGCGTGGCGTTCGTTACGATGATGGTGGTGACAGTCACGGTGTTCATGCGATTCTCCGACCGGAGCTATGCCACCCGGAAATTCCTGTGGGCCATCGGCGCGGTCACGCAGATTTTCGCGTACGGACTGCTGATCGTCATGCCCTTCAGCATCCCGGTGATTGTCGCAAATATCGTTCTGTTTGCCGGGGGCGCCTCCCTTGCGGGGGAAGCCTTCTACAAGGTCTTCAGCCAGGAACTCTTCCCCACAATGTTGCGCGGGACGGCCCAAGGCTTTACCTTCGGCCTCGCCCGGACCGCCGTTGGCATCTGGAGCTTCTTCGTGCCGGCGCTATCCAATCAGGGCATCGGCATGCTCGCCACACTGCTGACCCTCTTCCTTGTTATGAGTGGCGCAGTCGGCTTCTTCTTTATGCCCGATACCTCCGGCAAAACGCTGGAGCAGATCGAAACCGAGCGTGCCGACACGTGAACTCGTCAGACCAATCCGACCATGTCCGAGTCCATCATCTCCGTTGCGAATACCTTGTCAATCCGCTCGGCCTCGACGAACGCGCCCCGCGCCTGAGCTGGTGCATCGAGTCCCGCCGTCGTGGCGCGCGTCAGGTTGCATATCGGGTGTGTGTTGCGAGCTCCCCCGAGAAGCTCGATGCTGGCGAGAGTGATTTCTGGGACAGCGGCCGCGTCGAAACCAACCAGACTACGCACATCGCCTATGCTGGGCGGTCATTGCGTTCGCGTGATGCGTGCCACTGGTGCGTCGAGGTTTGGGACGACAACGGCGACACTATCCGCTCCGCATACTCGTCTTGGACAATGGGGCTGCTGGAAGCATCCGATTGGTCAGCCCGCTGGATTGCCGCCGACCCCGAGATCATCCGGCGAGATGCCGGAGCGATAGCGCCAACACTCACCGAGCCGGGCACGCCGGCCCTGTTCCGCAAGGAATTCGAGGTCCGCTCTCCCATCAAACGCGCCACGCTTTACGCCAGCGCCTGCGGCCTCTTTGAGCTGCGAGCCAATGGCTGTCGTATCAGCGAGGACGTTTTTGCGCCGGAGTGGACCGATTACGACAAGCGCATTCACTACCGTACCTACGATGTGACGAAACGGCTTGAGTCGGACAAGAATGTCCTGGCCGCCACTCTCGGTGACGGCTGGTGGAGCGGTTACGTCGGCTGGCAGTCGACTCGCGCCCGATACGGCAGCTTGCAGAACAGCCTGCTGGTTCAGCTCGAGCTTGAACTTGTCAATGGTGAGCGGCTCAGGGTCAGCACCGACGAGACCTGGGCCTGCAATACCGGACCGATTCTCAGTTCCGATCTCATGATGGGGGAAGTCTACGACAGCCGTCGCGAACACAAGGGATGGGACCGCGCCCGGTTCGACGACAAAAACTGGCTCCCCGCCCGAATAGTCACCGCGCCGGCGGCGCCGCTTGTGGCCCAGAGATCAGAGCCGGTACAAATGGTGGAGACAATCACGCCGGTTTCGGTAAATGAAATACGCCCCGGGGTATTCATTTATGACCTCGGCCAAAACATATCCGGCTGGGTCCGTTTACACGTCAACGCTCCCGCGGGTACCCGGGTTCAACTTCGCCACGGCGAACGTCTGACCGGAGATGGCATGCTCTACACGGAAAACCTCCGACGCGCGAAGGCCACCGATGTGTACACTTGCCGGGGTGACCAACAGGAAGTGTGGGAACCGCATTTTACTTTTCACGGTTTCCAATACGTCGAACTCAGTGGATTGTCCGTTGCGCCTGATAAGGATGCCATCACAGGCTGTGTTATTCGCTCCGCCACGTCACCGGCCGGCCAATTCGAGTGTTCGCACCCTGGTGTGAACCGGCTCTGGTTGAATGGTCTCTGGTCGCAGCGGGACAATTTCCTCAGCGTACCCACTGATTGTCCACAACGCGACGAACGTCTCGGCTGGATGGGCGATGCTCAGGTCTTCCTGCGCACCGCATCCTACAACATGGACGTGGCAGCCTTCTTCACCAAATGGATGATCGATGTTGAAGACGCGCAGACCGCCGATGGCATTTTCCCCGATACCGCCCCCCGTTTGCGCGAGGGCGAGGATTTCGTCGGTCTCGACGGACTGGGTGGCGCGGCTGGTTGGGCCGATGCCGGCATCATCGTGCCGTGGACCATCTGGCGCATTTATGGCGACAGGCGGATCATCGAACGCCATTGGAAAGCGATGACGGCCTGGCTGGATTGGATCGAACGCCACAATCCCGACGGCTTGCGCGTACACGAGCTCGGCAACAACTATGGCGACTGGCTCTGCATTCCGAGCGACACGACATTTCGTACCCACTCGCCGATGAAGAATCTGCTGGCGACGGCCTACTGGGCCGATGACGCGGCGAAAATGGCTCGCATGGCGCACGTGCTTGGTCGCGAGAGAGAGGCAAACCATTTTCAGGATATGTTTGAACGGGTGCGCGCTGCGTTTCAGAAGGAGTTTCTTCGCGAGGACGGCCGGCTCACTGTCGAGACGCAAACCGCCTACCTGCTGGCGCTGGCGTTCAATCTGTTGCCGGACGGTGTGGGTGCGCGCGCCGCCGAACATCTCGTCGAAAACATTCACGCCCTCGACTGGCATCTGAGTACTGGTTTTATCGGCGTCAGCCATCTCAACCCTCAATTGACGCTTGCTGGTTATGCCGACGTTGCCTACCGTCTTTTGTTGCGCGATGATTATCCGTCGTGGCTTTATCCGGTCAAACACGGTGCGACGACGATCTGGGAGAGATGGAACGGCTGGACGGCGGAAGACGGTTTTTTCGACCCGCAGATGAACTCATTCAACCATTACTCGCTCGGCTCGGTGGGTGAATGGCTGTTCCGTCATGTTGCCGGGATCGAACTCGATCCCAATGTCCCTGGCTTCCAGAGGTTCGTGCTGCGTCCGTTTCCGGGCGCGGGCCTCGATTTCGTGCGTGCAAGCTATCGCACGATGCACGGAGAAATTGCGAGCGAGTGGAACCGGGCCGGTGACAAGCTCGCGTGGACGATCCGCATCCCCGCGAACACGACCGCTCGCGTGCATGTGCCGAGCAAGCCGGGAACCGGAGTAACCGAAAGCGGTGAGCCAGTTGAAAGGGCTGATGGTCTTCGCGTAACGGGCCGCGACGAATGGTTTCTCATCTGCGATGCGGTGTCGGGAACATACGTTTTTGCCAGCATCTGGAAGGATTAGACGCATGAGAAATACTTCACGGAGGGCGGTGGTTGCCGTCCTTGCCTTACTGCTGGCGATGATCGCCCCGCAACGTGGGTTTGGCACGGATCCCGCCACACCAATTGACGCCGAGACTCTGCGCGCGTGGTCGGCGCCGTTTCGCAATTGGCATTACTGGCCCAACCACGTTATCCCCTCAAGTCCGTCATTGCCGGGCGCGACGAACATCTTCGGCACCGACATCCCCACGGTGTTCCAGATTCCCGGGGACGAGAAATGGTACATGAGCTTCGTGGCATTCGACGGGTTGGGCTATCAATCGTACGTGGCCGAGAGCGCCGACCTGTTGCACTGGGGCAACTACCGACTGGCCATGGGGTATGGACCGAAAGGCGACTTCGATCACGGCGGACGGGTGATCGGCGGATTTCTGCTAGAATCGTACGACCTGAAATCGGCGCGGTTGCTGAAGAAGCGGGATGGAAAATTCTGGTCGCTGTACGGCGCTTACCCACTGCAGGGTGGGTACGAACTGCGGCCCGGCTCGGAAGGATTGGCGGTGAGCGATGACGGGCTGATGTGGCGCCCTGTGAGGAACCAACCGGTGCTTTCCACATCCGATCCCGATTGTGGCGAGTGGGAAAAGAGCTGCATTTATCAACCGTGGCTGGTCGAACACAACGGACGATTCTTTGATTTCTACAACGCGGCGAATGGTTCGCGCGAGCAGACTGGTGTGGCGTTCTCGACGGATTTGATCCACTGGATAAGGTACGCGTCGAATCCGGTCGTTCGTCTCCGGCCTGGTGGGTATGATTCAGGGTTCGCTTCCGACCCGAAGGTTTATCGCGACGGTGATCACTGGACGATGTTCTACTTCGGCGTGGGCCACAGTGGGGCGCACATCATGATTGCGTTTTCGCGGGACCTGCTTCATTGGACGGCCGATCCGGAACCCTTGTACAAAGCGGGTGGAAATCCCAGCGGGCTCGACAAACGCTATGCCCACAAGGTGACACTGGTGTACAATCTGAAAAGCGACACGTACTACATGTTCTACAACGCGGTACCAGGTCAGAAGGGAACCGTGACCGAAGGCCGCGGCATTGGTTTGATCACGAGCAAGCCGCTTGAGCAATGACATCACCTGCGAAATGTTTTTCGCCGTGAGAAGGAAATTCACAAGCATGACCGGGTTTCGACTCCTGATCGTCGGCGGGCTGCTGGCGTTCGCTCTTTCCGCGACCGCCCAGGAGCGAGCAGCCACCGAATTCTGGATTTCACCGGACGGAGCCGATACGAATGCGGGCACACAGGAGCATCCCTTGGCATCCGTGAGCATGGCATTGCGCAAGGTGCGGGAGTTGCGGCGACTGAAAGATCCCTCCGTAAAGAGCGGGGCTCGGATCATTCTTCGCGGAGGAGTTTATCCACTGACCAGCCCATTGCTTGTCCGTTCAGAAGACTCCGGCACAAAAGTAAGCCCGACAATCATCGAAGCAGCCGCCGGCGAACAGCCAGTTTTGAGCGGCGGGGTCGCGGTTGGCGGTTGGGCGAAACCGCAGGGTGAGATTCCGGGCTTGCCAGCAATCGCCCAAGGAAACGTCTGGGTCGCCAATGTGCCAACGTTCGGTGGTCGACCTCTCGGATTCCGCCAGCTTTGGGTCAATGGATCGAAGGCAATTCGGGCAAGGCACCCCAACGGTAATGCGCTGGCGCCACTTCTTGGTTGGAACAGTGAGAATGAAGACGCTTGGATTTCGCCGACTCTGGTACCATCGATTCACAGCGTGTCGGGCCTGGAGATGGTGATCGATCAAGTATGGGAAATCGCCATGCTCCGGATCAAATCCTTGCATGTCGAAGGCGACAGGGCGCGAGTGAGTTTCGAGCAACCCGAGAGCAGGCTTGAATTCGGGCATCCCTGGCCGCCGGTCATCGTGACCACGAATTACCATGCGCCGTTCTTTCTGGCCAATGCGATCGAGTTCCTGGATCAACCGGGTGAGTGGTTCGCAGATATGGCGGCAGGGAAGATCTATTACTGGCCACGTCCGGGTGAGGACATGGAGCGCGCGAAAATCGTTGTGCCCGCCCTGGAATCGCTCGTGCAAATCAAAGGCAGTTTGGACCGGCCAGTCTCCAACCTGCGTTTCAAAGGAATCGGCTTCTCGCATACGACGTGGATGCGACCATCTTTGGCCGGGCATGTGCCGCTCCAAGCAGGAATGTTTCTGCTCGATGCGTACAAGCTGTCGCCGCCCGGAACGGCCTATGCACACGGTCTCGACAATCAGGCGTGGATTGGTCGCCCACCGGCGAGCGTTTCGGTTCGTGGCGCGCACGATCTTTTGTTTGAGCGCTGCCGGTTTGAGCACACGGCCTCGGCGGGTCTGGATTTCCAGTCGGGCACGCATGACGACCTCGTGGAGGGCTGCGTGTTTCACGACATCGGTGGCAACGGCATTCAGATCGGCCATTTCTCCGATGCGGGAGTCGAGACGCATATTCCATACAACCCGAAGGACGAACGCGAGATTTGCCGTCGCGAGAGGATTGCCAACAACCTGATAACAGATTGCGGCAATGAAGATTGGGGATGCGTTGGTATCGGCGTCGGCTACGGGCGGGAAATCAGCATCGAGCATAACGAAATCAGCCATCTGCCCTACACGGGCATCAGCGTCGGCTGGGGCTGGATGAAGGCCAGTAATTGCATGAGTAGAAACTTTATTCATGCCAACCACGTCCATCATGTCGCCGAACGCCTTGGGGACACGGCAGGCATTTACACCCTCTCCGCACAACCAGGCACGGTCGTCAGCGAGAACTCGATCCATGACATCCAAATGAGTCCTTACGTTCCTGACCCCGACCACTGGTTCTATCTTTATCTTGATGAAGGTTCGTCGTTCATGACTGTGCGTGATAATTGGTGTCCGACAGAGAGATTCATGAAGAACGCCAATGGTCCCGGTAACCGATGGCAGAACAACGGTCCGACGGTTTCACAACGGATCAGGGACGCCGCCGGACTCGAACCAGCTTTCCAAGACTTGCTTGCGACCGATTAGTAGAAGCGGCCTCCTATCGGGGGCTTCGGGATGTCACGGACGCGATCTCTGGGTGTGGCGCGTCGTCAAACAGCTCAGCGGTTCACACTGTGAAGCGCGATAGCCGATTCTCTCAATCCGTTGGATTCCGCATGGAGCGTGATTCTGCCCGGTGTGCCTGCCTTGGCGCGGACAATAACGAGACAAAGCCCGTTGAATGCTTCCCGTTCTTTCGACTGGAAGGATACGTGGCTTGTGGCGTCGCCGTTGTCGGTCGCGACAATCTCGCCCGGACCTTCCACGGAGAAGCGAATCAGGTTCTTCGCACGGGGCGCCATCAGGCCATCTTTGTCTTCGACGGTTACGGTGAGAAATGCGAGGTCCTTTCCGTCCGCACGGAATTTGGCGCGATCGGCGCTTAGCGTGAGCTTTGCCGGAGGACCAGCGGTTCGCACGGTGTCGACCGCCCATCTCCTGCCGTTTTTGTAGGCGACAGCTCTGAGGGTGCCGGGTTCGTAGACCACCTGATCCCAGCGGAGACGGTATTCGTGCGGTTCCATTTTCTTTCGGCCGAGGGATTTGCCATTGAGGAAAAGCTCGGCTTCATCGCCGGAGGTATACACTTGCACCGGTGTGATCTGACCGACACGCTCGGGCCAGTTCCAATGCGGCAGGATGTGCGCCATTGGCAAATCCGGGCGCCAACGCGCCTGGTAAAGATAGAACCGATCTTTTTTGAAGCCGCAGAGGTCGAGAATGCCGAAATACGAACTGCGCGATGGCACCTCGATCTTGCCCGATGCTCTCAATTCGTCGTCCATCTGCTCCTGGGCGCCTGGTTGCGTGAAAACCAGCTGGTTGGTGCTGGCGCGGTCGTAGGGCGTCGGCTCGCCCAGGTAATCAAAGCCGGTCCAGACAAATTCTCCGGCAACGAACGGATTCTCATCTTGGCCCTTGAACTCCGCGTCTGGTGGCATCGCCCACGGGGGTGCGGAAACATCGTATGAGGTTACCTGAAAATCAGCGCACCCCTGTTTTTTGTCATCTGTGACAGGGAAGAAATACTCGCCGCGTGAACTGATGCAAGAAGAAGTCTCACTCCCGAAGAGCGGCAAGCCGGGGTTATTTGTTCGAAACTCGGCGTATCCAAACGGCTTGTAATTGTAACCGAACACATCCACGACCCTCTGAAATCCGTTCGTACTGGCCGCGATCGTGTGAAGCGCCGCCGTGACCGGTCGGGTGGAATCCTCTTCGTGCACGAGTGCTGCCAGTTGCGCGGCGAGTTTCCAGCCGTCGTGTTGATATTGTTCGTAGATCTCATTACCGATGCTCCAGAGAACGACACACGGGTGATTGCGGTCGCGATGGATGAGGGCACGCAAATCCTTCTCGTGCCAGTTGTCGAAGACCAGATGGTAATCGCCCGGACGCTTTTGCCTCTCCCAACAATCGAAGGCCTCGTCCATAACGATGAAACCCATCCGGTCGCACAAATCGAGCAGCTCTGGCGCGGGAGGATTGTGGCTGGTGCGAATCGCGTTGCAGCCCATTTCCCGCAACAACTCAAGGTGACGTTCCAGTGCGCGCGTGTTGACCGCCGCGCCCAAAGCGCCCAGATCGTGATGCAGACAAACGCCGTTGATGCGCAGGCGTTGGCCATTCAAAAGAAAACCATTGTTTATTGTGAACTGGATTGTACGAATGCCGAACGGCGTCTCTACACGATCCACAAGCCGGCCATCTCGCACCAGGGACGAGACCACGACGTACCGTTGCGGTTCGGCAACGCTCCAAAGGCGCGGGTTCCTGATAACAACTTGCACTTCGTTGGAAACGGTTCGGTGGGGGCTGATTTGCAGACTATTGGTTGTCAGCGAGTTGACGCGTCTTCCTTTGTCACCGTTGGGCTTGAGTTCGAAGATTTCATTTTTGACGGTCACGCCAGCGTCGTCGCCGGTTTCGTTATCTACACGGGTTTTGATTCTCACTGTTGCCAACGACGAGTCAACCTCAGGTGTGGTAACGAACGTGCCCCAGTGGCTGAGGTGCACGGGCGCGGTTTCCACGAGCCAGACGTTGCGATAAATGCCCGCGCCCGGATACCAGCGCGATGATTCAGGCGGGCTGTCGAGGCGGATCGCGATCACGTTATCGGCGCCCGGTTTGATGAAAGGAGTGAGATCGAGTTCGAACGAGGAGTAACCGTAGGGCCAGCCGCCAACAAACCGTCCATTCAACCACACCTCGGAGTAGGACATTGCGCCGTCGAGATCGAGAAAAAGTTTCTTACCGGCGTCTTCGGGAGGGATGACGAAATGTTTTCGATACCATACCGGACCCCAGTATCTTAGCTTTCCGGTCGAGCCGTCATATTCCTGCCGGAACGGCCCTTCAATCGCCCAGTCGTGGGGCAGGTCCAGTTGCCGCCACATGCTGTCGTCGAAGGAGGGCTGCACATAAGAGACGTCACTGCCCGGGTTGCCTTCCGGTTTGATTGTAGGCGAACTTGTCGTGAGGTCCGCGCCGGTGACGTTGACCCATTTCTCGACGTTGGTGTAATTCAATTCGTCGACGATGCCAGCGGGATCGTCCCGGATGAACCGCCAGTTGTCGTCAAATGGAATTCGCTCACGCGGCGACGGAGTGGCGGATGTGGTGTGCGGTGCGAGAAGCCAAAATGGTATCAGAGCGGCGAGGATCGTTAGTCGGAGGCGTGTCACGGATGAAAACGTAGGAATTTCCGCGCGCGGTTGCAAATTCTTTTCCAATCGGTCGGCAGTCGTGAGTGAGTGGTTGGATTTAATGGACGCGGGGTTCGCGAAGTGCTAAGCAAACTGCCCTGCGATTAAAGCATGAAGAATGGGAAATTCATGACGCGGCGCGAGGCGCTCAAACTGCTCGCATGTGCGCCACCCAGCCTGGCACTGGCACGGGCTTTGAGAGCCGTCGCACCGGCGAAGCAGGATTCTCCGGGGGTTGAGACAGGTCCGTTTACCGGGACCCGTGAATCTCTCCAAACCTATCGCTGCCCGGACTGGTTCCGCGACGCGAAACTCGGTATTTGGGCGCATTGGGGACCGCAATCGGCACCGGAGGATGGCGACTGGTATGGCCGCAACATGTATGTTCAGGGCAGCGCGCAATATGAACATCACCTCAAGCATTATGGTCATCCGTCGAAGTTCGGCTACAAGGACATTATCCCAACGTGGAAGGGCGACCTGCTCGACCCGGAGCACCTCGTCGGCCTTTACAGGAAGGCGGGCGCTAAATACTTCGTCAGCATGGGCGTGCATGTCGATAACTTTGACCTCTGGAATTCGAAATTCACGCGATGGAACGCCGTTAACATGGGCGTCAAGAAGGACGTCGTCAGCCTGTTCGGTGCCGCCGCGCGAGCGCACGGCTTGAGATTTGGTGTCAGCGATCATTTGTGGTGCGCGTACAAATGGTTCTCCGTGGCGCACGGCAGCGACAGCAGGGGTTCCCGGGCCGGCGTGCCTTATGATGGGGCCAATCCGCGCTATGCCGATTTGTACGGGGATTGTCCGCGGGTGTACCGCGAGCTACCGTGGAATGAGGACGGCATCCCGGAACAATGGAAGAGACACTGGTTTGCACGCATCCAGGATCTCATTGACCAAAGCGAGCCGGACTACGTTTATTCCGACGGACAGATTCCCTTCGGCGATTGGGGTGTCGAGCTCGTGACGCATTTCTATAATCGGAATGCGCAACGGCACGATGGCAGAGTCGAAGCAGTGTTCACCAGTAAGCGGGAGGAAGATACCGCGGCGGGCACCTGTGTGTTCGACAAGGAACGCGGCCTCGTGGACGGCATTCGTCCGGAGCCGTGGCAGGCGGACACTTGCATTGGCCACTGGCATTACGATCGCAATGTCCGGTACAAATCTCCCAAGCGCATCATCGACATGCTGGTGGACGTGGTCAGTCGTAACGGCAATCTGCTGCTCAATTTCCCATTAAATAACCGCGGCGTGCTCGATGGCGAAGAGTGCAGAATCCTCGCCTCGATCACCGAGTGGATGGCCATCAACGGCGAAGCGATTCACGGAACGCGTCCGTGGAAGATTTTCGGCGATGGCCCGACCGTCCAAAAGCCAGACCCAAATCAAAAATACGATGAGACCAACCGTCGCGACTTGACGGCCGATGACCTGCGATTCACGACGCGCGGCGACACGCTGTATGCATTCTTCATGGGCTGGCCAGAGAAACGGGAGATTGTGATCGCTCCGTTGGCTACAGCTCGGCCGCAGACTCTTGGCAGGATTCAGGGCGTGAATCTGCTCGGCCATGACGGCCGGTTGCGCTGGAAACACGATGAAAAAGGGCTCGTCGTTCGATTGCCGGCGGAGAGACCATGCGACTTCGCTTGCGTGCTAAGGATCGAGGGTATGGAGACCTGATCATCCGGCGTGCTTGTGCAACTCGGCGACCCTTGCCTGGAAATCTTGCAGTTCCTTCTCGTAGAGGCCGACGAGCTGGGTCCAGTGATAGTTCGCGGGGACACCGTCGATCGCGCCGGGAACGGGTATCTTCCGCTGAGACGTCTGCAATCCGTTGGCGAACCGGTAGGTCTTTTCGGTTAACGCCACCAATCGTTCATATGCCTTGAGGCTGGTCGCCAGTTCGGTGGCGGCGTGATCCATGTCGGCGATGTCGTTGCTGTAGTTGTAGCGCAAGACGTGCATTGCGGCGCTGGCTTTGGCCGCATAGAACTCGCTCATCGCACGGATGCAGCGAACATCGTTGCGCAGGCGCTCGAACTCGTCGCGGTTCTTGGTCGCGTATGGAGCGGCGGTGTTGATCGCGTCAACGGCGCGCTGCGAGTAATCGAGAATTTCGTGAATGACCTGCGGCGGCGTCTCGCCGTGGTGGGGTTCTTTCTTCCATTCTCTTTCCACGAACTCCTGCAACCGCTCGCCCGGTGGTGATTGCGATTCCCACAAACCGGGGAATGCTTTGTACTTCATCGGATCGACCAATTGATCGAGTGTCATGCCGAGCGACAGCGTTTGGCGGTTGCCCTCGGTGATACCGAACCGGCGGATGATGCGCGGGGCGCATTCGCCGGAATTGTTATAGGCATCGAGGATGTGGACCGCCGCGTTGGTATTGCCGTACACCTCAGCCAATCGCGAAACCCAGTAGGATCGGTCGTCCTTATCGGGGATGTCGGGATTCCACGCGTACCGCGCCCATGCTTCGAACCAAATCCAGTCGCGGCTCCATTGTTTGAGGGCCGGATCAGTGATGTCGGGCGAATCGGGCCAGTTCCAGTACGACAGCGGATACAGATGAATGCCCTTTGCGCCGAGCCGGTCGCGCGCCGCCTGCACGCATTTCTTGATGAACTCCTGGTCGCCGTAGCGGAACGGTTCGAGGTTGGCGAGGATGTGAATATTGACAAGGTGTGTGCCGAGCCTGCTCATGGCTAGGTGGACAGTCTGTTCCTTGCCGCGTGGCTCGTACGTCGTCAGGGACTCGCCGTTGTACTTGGTTTCGGTAAAAAGATTCGAATAGACTTCGAGTGCGGCCGGCAACACGACCGACGCGTCCATGGCATGGGTGCGCAGCACAACGGGTGGCTGCTCGGTGAGCCCGGCGGCTTTCATTCCATCTTTCACACCCGGCAGAATCACTTGGGTGCACCACTCGACCTGATTCGTCACGCCCTCCAGCGCTTCGCCGAGACAAACCATGAGGCCCACGTTCGGATACTGTCTCACGAACTCAGCGATGGATTTGCGTGTGTAATCACCAACCAATGGCGTCGGCGCAGCCAATTGGGTCTTGATTCCGTTGTGCTCGGCAAATGGCTTGGACACGATGATGTTGTAGAACATTTGCACAAGCCAGATGCCGCGTTTGTCGCACTCGCGGGTGATGTAGCGGAACATCTCGACATTCTTTTGGAACACATCGTCGGGGACCTCGACGGCGTAGGGATAATCCTTGAGTTTCACGAGTGACGCAAACGGATGCCCGTTCCACAGGTACAGGGTGTTCATCCGGTTCTCGACTAGGAAATCCAGGTACTCCTGCCAGAATATTTTGTCGTAGAAAAATGGGAACAGGTCAGGCGTGTATGGATATTCGTACTCGTCGCGGCCGGGGAGAATGAACGTTTTCTGCATGCCGATGCACGGACCGCGCAAGACAAACGATGGCTTGTCCGCAACGCGCAAATCCGCCGGCAACCTCCGCATTTCCCGGATCCGTTTCGCCAGGTCGAGGCAACCGTACAACGCGCCGGAATTGTCGCTGCTCACAACGGCCACCAACTTGTTGCTCCAAGCGCCGAGGATGTAGCCCTCTTTCCCGGGCTCGCCCGGCCTGAGTGTCAGGAATCCGTTGGCAATCAACCTCTGGATTGTCGGTTGGTGGACGTCAGCGATGATAATGCGGTGGTCAGGTTTGGTGGTGCCGTCTTTGCCTTCGACAACCAAATTGAGCCCCACATCTTCGAGAGAGCGCGCGATGCGCGCGGCTCCGAATTCAACGCGCGCTGTTGCGTTCGAGGCGAGAACAATGGAAACCGTCTCGGCATTCAGCGGGTTGCATGCGGCCAAAACGAAAATCAGCGCAACCATCCAGCGTCGGAAGAGTTCCACGAACGGGCCTGGATTTGTCCACGTCTTCACGAGGTCTTCCATATTTCACTCTGTCACAAGCACTCCACTCGCGCCAGCCAAAACGCCGTCGGACAATGATGAGTTTGTCGATGACGGCATAGAGGAGAACATCCCGAGGCAGGGATTTGAGAGAAAAAGAGAGTGAACCAAACCGATCGCAACGTCGAGTGCCGAGCCCCCAGCGAAAACGCATGTTCAAGACCGGGATCGGCGGCACGCCGTCTCGAAGACCACTTATGGATGTCCTGGCGGCGATAACGGTTTCCAACCACCACCAAGGGCAATGTAAAGTTGCACGATCTGCAGGAGCTGATTGAGCTCCGTTTGGGCAAGCGAATTCTCCGCGGGGAATAGTTCTTGTTGGGATTGGAGAACGTCGAGGTAACTGGCTTTGCCCGCCAGGTAGCGAGTGCGCGAGACGGAGACGGCTTCCCGGTAGGCGTCCACCGCCAACTGCTGTTGTTCGCGCACGGTCACGAGTTTCTGTCGCGAAATCAGGGCGTTGGAGACTTCCTGAAATGCGTTCAGCGCGGTTTCCTCGTACTGGAGTTTCGTTTCTTCCCACGAAGCCTTTGCCTGGCGGTACTCGCCATAAATCCGTCCACCCTGAAACACCGGTCCGGAAAGATTCGCCGCAGCCGACCAGAAATTCCCGGCAGGCCGCGTGATATCGGAAAGTTCGGTACTGACGCCGCCGTACAGGGTCGTCAACCCGATCCGCGGCAGAAAATCGCCGATGGCGGCGCCGATTTGCGCGTTGGCTGCGCGCACGTTCATTTCCGCCTCCCGGACATCGGGTCTGCGTTCCAGCAACGCGGAAGGAAGTCCCACCGGAATCTCTGGCGGCATGTCTTGTTCCAACAACGTCCTGCCCCGTGGAATCGGTCCGGGGTTGCGCCCAAGCAGGATACTGATCTGGTTTTCCTGCAGGACAATCTGCCGCTCGAGTTCCGGTATGGCGGCGTTGGCGGTGGCCAGCGCCGCTTGGGCGCTCGAGGTATCGAGCTTGGACGCTGTGCCCCCGGCCAGTTGATCCTGGAAGATGCGCAAACTACCGGCAAACGATTCGCTCGTACGTCTGGCAATCGCCAGTTGTTCGTCCAATTCGAGCAACTGGAAGTAGCTTTGCGCCACGTTGCTGAGCAGTGAGAGCACCACTCCGCGTCGCGCCTCCTCCGAGGATAGGTACTGGGCCGTGGCCGCCTCGTTGAGTCGTCGCAAGCGCCCCCAGAGATCCACTTCCCACGTGGCGTTGAACGCGGCGAGGTACGAGTCGACCGTCTTGCCGGTCCCGGCGGTCGGTTGTCCGAGGAATGAATTGCGTCCGCGAGATGCCTCCCCCTGATAGTTGATTTGCGGAAACAATGTCGAACGTTGTTGAATGGCGGCCGCGCGGGCCTCTTCCATTCGCGCCACTGCGATGCGCAGATCGTAATTGTTCGTCAGCGCTTCCCGGATCAGCCCTTTCAGCGCATCGTCCTTAAACACATCCCACCACGGCAGGTCCGCGAATGACGCCTGCTGCGCCTGGCCCTCCTGCCCGCCGAAGGTGGCCGGTGCGTTGACCGTGGGACGCCGATAATTCGGGCCAACAGCGCAGCCGGCCAGGGACAGAGCAAACAAGCAGATGATGAACAATGCCGTGATTCGGACTTGCTTCCGTCGCGTCGCCTGGGGTGGGGCAATGGTTGTCATGATTCGGGGGACTTGCCGTTCTGCTTCAATTGCCTGACTTGCGTGGCGATTTCGTCAGCGATCTTCGCGGCAGTTTTCCTGGTGTCTTTTTCCAAACCATTTCGGCTCAAGACGAATTTCGCCGCGGCCACGTATGGGTTGAGCGTGATAATCGCGCCGGGCATTTTCCCGCTGCCCTTGCTCGTATCGAATGTATAGAATGGCTGCGTCGCATTGGAACTGAGGTCGCTCACGACAACATTCAGTTGCATCTTCGTCGCACCCGCCCCGAAGCCGATGATCGCCCGCTTCAGCCGATTGCCTTCTTCCACGTCGGTAAATACACCCCGAACGAGCCATCCATCGCTCGGCGGAGGTTCGCCTGCCGCCAGTCGCCGGGCCGGCACACCCGCATTGTCCAGATCGGTCACAAGCGTTGTGGACATCACGTCCACGAGTTTCTGCGCGTAGGCCACCGGGTCATCCGGTTCCCCGCGGAGGCGATGCAGGGGGCGCTGCACGATTCCGGGTCCCGGCAGGAGAGGCTGGTCGGATTGCATGTCCGCGGCGTCCAGATCGAAGTCACTCACATAGACCATCGATGGCACTGTTGTCGGCAGCGCGGTCAAAACACTCTGGTCGGTCACTTGAGCGCGCCCGGTCACTTCCTTCGTGGTTGTGCAGCCCGCCAACAGACCAAGTGCCAGCAATGCAATGGAGACTGTTTTCATGATTCCACCGTGCCTCCTTCGATCTTTGTTTCACGCCGTGACGAGAGCTTCTCGACAATAGTAAAGGTGACGGGAACGAGGAATATCGCGATGCAGGTTGCGGCCATCATACCTCCGATGACGGCGGTCCCGAGCACCTGCCGGGCCACGGCGCCCGCGCCGCTCGCCGTCCATAGCGGCACGCAACCGAGGATGAACGCGAACGAGGTCATCAGGATCGGCCGCAACCGCAGCCGCGCGCCGGCGAGAGCGGCGTCCACGAGTGGTTTCCCTTTTTCATACTCT
The DNA here is from genome assembly GCA_035501175.1 of Verrucomicrobiia bacterium. Lineage (GTDB taxonomy): Bacteria > Verrucomicrobiota > Verrucomicrobiia > Palsa-1439 > Palsa-1439 > Palsa-1439. The sequence continues at coordinate 29,725 of DATJWQ010000005.1, forward strand.
TCCTTGGCGAATTCCACAATCAGGATCGCGTTCTTGGCGACCAATCCGATGATCATGACGAGGCCAATTTGCGCGAATACGTTGTTCTCGACCTGCACCATGAACGGCGGCAGAAACAACGCCAACACGGCGCGACGCAACCACAGGGTGGCGAAGGCGCCAAACACGGCGACCGGCGTGCTCAACAACACGCTGAACGGCAGCGACCAACTCTCGTACAACGCCGCAAGGATGAGGAACACGAACAGCAATGAGAACCCAAAGATGGCCGATGCCGGCACGCCCTGTGACGCCTGTTTTTCCTGGAACGACATGCCCAGGTAATCGAACCCCATCTCGGCCGGCATTGTCTGCGCAAACGTCTTCTCCAGCGCCTGCATGGCCTGCGCGGAACTGTAGCCGGGCGCCGGACTCGCATTGATCTGCGCGCACCGATAGAGGTTGTACCGCATGGTGAACTCGGGTCCGGTCCGCTGCTCGATCCGCGTCACGGATGATAACGGCACGGCGCCACCGCTGCCGTTACGCACATAGAACTGACCCAGATTCTCGGGACGGGTTCGGTAATCGCCTTCGGCCTGCACGTACACCTGCCATTGGCGCCCGAAACGGTTGAAATAATTGATGAACTCTCCCCCCATAAACGCCTGAATCGTCTCATAAACCTCGTTGATGGATAGTCCCTGCTTCATCACTTTGTCACGATCCACATCCACATACAGCTGAGGCACGTCGGGCAGATAGGTCGTAAACACCTGGGTCAGTTCCGGACGCTTCGCGGCCGCGTCGAGAAATTTCTTCACGTTCTCCGCCAGGAACGCCACGCTCTTACCGGCGCGGTCTTCCAGAATGAATGTCACGCCACCGGAAGCGCCAACACCGGGGATCGCCGGAGGCGAAAAGCTGAACGCGACACCCTCGGAAATCGCGGCCAATTGCCGATTCACGCGGTCCTTGATGACTTGATATTGTTCGGCGAAACGCGTCCGATCATGCCAGTCTTTCAGCGTCACGAAGAAGAACCCGTTGTATGTCGCCTGCACGCCGCTGAGCAAGCTCGACCCGACCACGGTCGTGACGCATTCCACGCCCGGCGACTGCATCAGGATCGACTCGATTGTTTTGCACGTTTCGTCAGTGCGTTGTAGCGACGACGCATCGGGAAGCTGAAGATTTGCGTAGAAGTAACCCTGGTCCTCATCGGGCAGGAAGCTCGTGGGCAACCTCGCCCCACACACCCCCGCGGCGACGGTGAATCCCACTAACATCAGCAACGCCACGCTGCTCTTGCGGATGAGCGCGCCGGACCATTTCACATACTTCTCCGTGACCCCAGCAAACACCCGGTTGAACCAATTGAAGAACCGCTGCAGCAAGCCGTGCCCGGCGTTGCGGGGTCGCAGCAGCAGCGCGCAGAGCGCCGGGCTCAGCGTCAGGGCGTTGAACGCCGACAACAACACCGACACCGCAATGGTCACGGCGAAT
>DATJWQ010000006.1:0-98510 GCA_035501175.1 Verrucomicrobiia bacterium
GATCACCCGCAACCCCCGACCCTCCGCCCCACGCGCATACTCCGCCACATCCTCCGGCGTCCGATGCGCCGACATCACCCGCGCCTCCCACCCCACACCAAACTCGGTTAAAACATCCCCCGCACCCTTCATCACCCGCCAATCCGAATCACTCCCCATCAAAATCCCAACCAAAACGTCCTTCGTAGTCCTCTTCATAATCGTAATCGCTCCTCAAAATGGTTCCCCGCAACTAAACGCGTGGAATCCTCACCACGCGCCCCAAAACACTCGCTCCAAGAACGCTGTCATCCTGAGCTTGTCGAAGGATCTCAGTCGTTTCTCCCCCCCCAATCCCGTCCCGCGTCCCGTCCACTCTGTCCACTTCGTCCATGCCGCCCACTTCCGCCCGTGTACACCCCCCCAATCCCGTCCCGCAATCCGACCCCCTCGCCCATTTACGGGAGAGGGTCAGGGTGAGGGGTATCTGCCCCCGAATTCTTACCACGCGTTCCCAAAAAAATCCAACCGCTAACACCCCGTCCACTCTGTCCATGCTGTCCACCTCCGCCCGCCCACGCCCGGGCTTGCTTGCGAAATTACCCAATGCCATGAACGGATGCTCCGTAGTGCGAAACCATGAGACGAACAGCCGTACCGAAGAATCCGATGACGCGTAAGGCCCTCACCGCCATGCGCGACGCCGTCGCCAAGCTGAGCCGCTGGGAGCGGCGAGACGCAACGCCGCAGGCGGCCCATTCGGGCGAGCTGAGCGGGAGCGAACGAGTGCAACCGTCCAAGACCACCGCCAGCGACACATGCCCCTCGCCATCTGGCAGGACGGCAAGGTCGTCCGCATCCAACCCGATCAGACGCCGGTTGTCCGCGAACGCTCGTCAGCCTACAAGACACGCCACCGTTCCCGGTAGGTTTACCCGACTCCGGCGCGGCCCGATCTCCGAGCGCGCCGTCCGCTGGCGTAGCCGCGGCTCTGCGAGCCGCGCTTCGCCCCCCTTCGCGCCGTCCGCCGTTCCCCTCTGAAATCTTAGATCCTAAATCTGAAATCTCACCGGAAATCCCGTCCCGCAAGCCGACCACACCGCGCTTGCCCGCCCATCCGCTCCCCTGTAAACTCCCGTCCTACGTAGCGGGCCGAGCGAGACCCGTGGCGAACCGCGGAAACAAAGCGACAGTTGACCAATGCCTGACATACTCCCAAAAGGGTGGGTGGAGACACGACTCGGCGAAATCACCGAGCCATCACGAGAGCACGCATCGCCTTTTGAATCCCCTGACGCCCGATACGTCGGCTTGCACCATATCGAACCTCAAACGCTGACACTTCTGGGGCACGGTTACGGCCGTGAGGCACGGAGCTCCTCCATGCGGTTTTCTAAAGGCGATGTGCTCTATGGGAAAATGCGACCCTATCTAAACAAAGTGTGGGTCGCGGAATTCGACGGGCTCTGCTCGACCGAATTCCTCGTTTTCCCGAAGTGCGCTGGCCTCAACAGCCGGTTCCTAGCCCTGCGCCTCAGTTCAGAGGATTTCGTCACCTTCTCGAACGAGCAGATCAGCGGAGAGCGTCCTCGCGTCGATTTCGATAAGCTGTCGGGTTTCCCCATCCTTTTACCGCCCACTTCCGAGCAGGACCGAATTGTAGCGAAGGTCGACGCAGTCTTAACCCGGATTGACAAAGGGCAGAAGATCGCCCGACGCGCTCAAGAGAGGCTCCAGCGTTACCACGGCGCGGTTCTCCGCGCTGCCGTGCTCGGAGAGCTAACTCGGGACTGGCGCGAGCTCCATAACGCAAACCAAAGTCCCGGGGTCGAGACCGGGCAGGTTGTGTTGCGGCGCATTCTTGCCACCCGACTAGCGCGCTGGGAAGAGGCGGAGTTGCAGCGCCTCACTACCGGCGGCAGGAAACCAAAAGACAACGAATGGAAATCACGCCACCCGATCCCGACACCGCCAAACACACGCGATTTACCGCCACTGCCACGCAACTGGGCTTGGGCTTCCCTGGAGATGATTGCCGACATTGGCACAGGCGTGTCTGTTAGCCGAAATCGCATTTTGAATGACCCGATTGAACTGCCCTACCTACGTGTTGCAAATGTCCTGCGTGGCCATCTTGACCTCACTGAAGTCAAGACGATCCGCATTGAGAAAGCCCAAGTGGCACAGTACCTGTTACGCAAAGGAGACTTACTGTTTAACGAAGGTGGAGACCGAGACAAATTGGGACGTGGATGGATTTGGGAGGGACAGCTACCCAACTGCGTTCATCAGAATCATGTGTTCCGAGCCCGCCTTTACGATCAAACCTTGGTGGATGCCCGCTTCGTGTCCTATTGGGCGAATACCTTTGGGCAGGATTTCTTTATCGAGCATGCTACTCAGACGGTGAACCTAGCCTCAATTAATCGAGATGTCCTCGCAAGATTACCGGTTCCGATCCCCCCTGTAGCCGAGCAAGCGCGGATTATTCTCGAATTGGACCGTCGATTGACGAACGCAGACCGTCTGGCCACATCGTTGGACGAACAGCTTGCAACGGCGCGTGCCACGCGCGAATCGCTACTGCGCGAAGCTTTCGCCGGTCGCCTCGTCGACCAGAACCAAGATGATGAACCCGCTTCGGCTCTCTTAGAAAAGCTTCGTACGGCCCGCGAAGCCGAAGCAAGAAAACCAAGGCCCAAGCGTATGCCAAAGCCCAAAATAATAACACGACGCCGCGCCCTTCTCGATGTGCTGCGCGAACAGAAGCAGCTACTTACACCAGAGCAGTTGTTCGAACGCTCCGGTTACCTAGATGACTTCGTAGTTAATGAGTATCGCCAAGAGATCGTCGATCAATTCTACGAAGAGCTCCGCGGCCTAGTCGGCGAAGATGGCCCGGTGCGAGAATTGCGGCCAAACCCCACGACAATCCAGCTGGAACTCAAGTCATGAGACTCAATTACCTGTGGGTCGAGTCGTTCAAGAACCTGAAAGGCTTCGTCGCGGACTTCGACGATAACCCCACCGAACTCTTCACGGTCTTGCTGGGCCGAAACGGTCTGGGTAAAAGCAATCTCCTTGAAGTGCTGGTTGTCATCTTCCGCGACATGTTCTTGGGGAATGAAACTACGTTCGCGTACGAACTGCGTTACACCCTCTCAAGAGGCAGCATCAAGGTCAGAGTAAGGAACCAGCCCAAGGCAACGTTGCCATCGGACCGGTTTACCTTCACTGCCGAAAGGAGTGACGGAGAATGCGAATCGTTTCGACGAGACGACCTAAAAAAGCCCTCGCATCGCTTGTGGTTGCCCAAACACGTCTTCGCCTATTACTCTGGCCCAAGCGACCGCCTTGAAGAGCATTTTCGCCCGCACCAGAAACAATTCTACCGCGACCTTCTCAAAGGCAAGACAAGTCCGTTTCGCCCCATGTTTTACGCGCGACCCGTTCACAGTAATTTTGTCCTGCTAGCATTCTTTACCAAAGATGATGACGTAATACGTGGATTCCTCAGTGATCGCCTACGAATAGAGGGACTTGAGAGCGTACTCTTCGTGCTGCGAAAACCAAAATGGAAGGGACAACCTAATGGTGATCCTCGCTTCTGGAGGGCAATTGGAACTGTCCGAGTCTTCTTATCCAAGCTATGGGATAAGTCGTTAGCTCCCATGCGCGTTTCCGGCAAAATAGCGGAAGGCTTCGACAAACCAAAGACCACAGAGTTTCTCTATTTGCACTTACGCGATCTCGCTTCTCTCGAAGCGTTGGCCAGTCAATCCCCGACGCCAGCTGAGTTCTTCAAGGAGCTGGAGAGCACATACATGTCTAGCCTCATTCATGAGACTCGCATTCGAGTCAAGATGCGGCAATGTGACGGCTCGCTGACTTTCAGGGAATTGAGCGAAGGCGAGCAACAATTGCTAACTGTCGTCGGGCTCCTGCGGTTCACAAAAGAGGAGGAGTCCCTCTTCCTGCTGGACGAACCGGACACGCACTTAAATCCAGTCTGGGGTATGCAGTATTTGGATACCCTGCAGAAAATCGCGGAGACAGGCAGTGACAGCCATATCTTCATCGCAACCCACGATCCGCTAATGATTTCCGGCCTTCGCAAACAGCAAGTCTTAGTGCTCGACCGAGATGGACAAACGGGGAATATTATTGCCAGCCATCCGGAAATTGATCCGCAGGGAATGGGAATATCCGGAATTCTCAAGAGTTCGATGTTTGGCTTGCGCACGACACTTGACCTTCCAACCCAAGCGAAACTTGACGAACGCTTTGAGCTAACAGCGAAGGCCAACCGTACGCCGGACGAGAACGTACGCCTGAAGCAATTATCCGAAGAACTTGCTGACGCGGGTTTCGCGCAAGACTTCCGCGATGACAACTATGACCGGTATGCCCGCGCTGTGGCAAAAGTTCGCGGCGCTGGCCGGCTCGAACTAAGCTCTGACGAAATTCGCGAACTGGACGCCCAAGCACTCAACGAAGTGAAGAAACTCTTAGCTGAAGATAAACGGCAGTGAGACACATTCCTATTCACACCTTCCAACCCTCAGCACAATGGGTGGAGCGCGCACGGGCAGCCACGGCCGAGCTCTTGGCTAAAGCAACCGTCGCCGAGCGAAGGGACTACATCAATGCGCACGGCCAGGTCTGGAAAGACCTTGGGGCGGAGTTTAGAGCCCACTTCGGAAACAAATGCTGGTACACAGACGCAGCGAACTATGGAGCACGTCTCGATGTAGAGCACTTCCGCCCGAAACTCCAAACCGTCGAATTATCGGCCCAAGATTGTGCGGAAGCCGACGATAACATGCTCTTAAAGCTCCCTAACCGCGTCCGCGAAGGGTACTGGTGGCTGGCGTTTGATCCTGAGAACTTATTGCTCTGTGCTCAGGTCATGAACCGCGAGGAGAAGCGCAATTTCTTTCCATTCCACAGCGGCTCTCCTGTTGCGGACAGTAATCACAAGCATGTTTGGCGCAACGAAATCCCCGTATTTCTAGATCCGAGACGGCTGGACGACGTGTGCTTGGTGACTTATGACGAACGTGGCGCCATGCGCCCACGGTCGGATGTGACGGGATGGGACCGACTGCGTGTGGTCGTAACGAATGAGTGCTTTGGGCTTAGCCGGTTTCAGCCACTTGTCGAAGGACGCCAACAAGTATGGCAGAGGTGTGCCGAGTTCATCCAAAAGTATATGGCCGCCAAGCAGAGGGAAATCAATGACGGCGTACCGACACCCGCACTGGCCCAAGAGAAGCATGAGGCGCTCACTGCCCTACAGCGGATGCTCGCGCCGAACGAACCCTTTTGTTCAGTCGTTGCGAGCTGTCTTCGCAATTCTCCTTATCAATGGGCCCAGGCACTAGCGACACAACCAGCTGTCCAAATGCCACAACCTCAAGCGGTCCCCAACCCGAACTAGGCATTTATGATCAGTACCTCTCCTGCCATTGTCCAAAAAGTATGGAAATACGCTCACGTTCTCAAGGACGATGGTCTCGCATTTATGGACTACACGGAGCAAATCACCTATCTCCTATTTCTGAAAATGGCGGGAGAGCAAGAACAGGTTGGATCAGCCAAGATTCCCTCACGCTACTCTTGGGCCGCACTGAAGAACATTAATGACGATGCCAAGCGCCTGGATCGCTATCACCAGGGACTGCGCAAACTGAGCAAACTCCCGGGTCTGATCGGCCTAATCTTTACGAAACCTCAAAGTAAGATTAATGACCCCGCTAAACTCCGTCTTCTTATCCGCATGATGGATAGTGAGAACTGGTCCAGGCTCGACGTAGACGTAAAAGGGGAGGTTTACGAAGGTCTGTTAGCCAGAAATGCTGATGATGTGCGTGGCGGAGCAGGGCAATACTTCACCCCGCGGCCCGTCATCCGAGCAATCGTAGAGGTAATGCGCCCAACACCAATGATGCGGATTTCCGACCCAGCATGCGGTACGGGCGGCTTCCTGCTGGCAGCATTTGAGTACCTTAAGCGCAGGGCCACAAGCGGTAAGGAAGCCGACCACATCCGCACTAGAGCGTTGCAGGGAGTAGAGCTGGTCCCTAATGTCGCCCGGTTGTGCGCTATGAACCTCTTTCTTCACGGAATCGGGACGGAACCAACTCTTCCGTCCGTCAGGATCGGCGACAGCCTCGAAATGAAAGCCGAATCCGTGGATATGGTGCTCACAAATCCGCCATTCGGAAAGAAGAGCAGTTTCACTATCGTTGGAGAGAACGGAAAGACGCAAACCGACAAACTTTCGTACGAGCGACCGGACTTCTGGGCCACAACCAGCAACAAGCAACTCAACTTCGTTCAGCACGTCCATTCGATGCTTAAAGAAGCCGGTCGTGCCGCCATGGTTGTGCCCGACAACGTGCTATTCGAAGGCGGGGCTGGTGAGAAGGTTCGTCGTCTGCTACTGCAAAGATGCGAGGTTCATACCATCCTGCGACTCCCGACCGGCATCTGGTATTCGCCAGGCGTAAAGGCGAACGTTCTTTTCTTCGATAAAAAGCCTGCGAACAAGAACCCGGCCACGAAGGAAGTATGGATCTACAACTTGCGCTCGAACCGCAAATACTCTGTCAAACAAAACCCGATTCGCCCCGACGACCTGACTGATTTCGTTCGATGCTACCACGCCGACGATCGAGAGCGCCGCAAGGAAACCGAAAACTTCCGGAGCTTTAAGTATTCGCAGATCATCGCTCGTGACAGAGCGAACCTCGACATACATTGGTCACAGGAGGTGATGGGCGGCGCAAAAGACGCATCTCCACAGGCACTAGTCAGGGAAATCGTAGAGCACTTGAAAGAGGCTATGAGCGAGTTCGCTGCCGCCGAAGAAGAAATTCGGCGGTAGTAGAGGGGGTCGAGGGGGTCATCGAGGGTCGAAGGGGTCAGTCACTGACAATTGACAAAAACGCCTCCGCACCCGCCGCCCTTGTCCGCCTCCGGCGCGGCCTTGTTCGCCTCAGGCGAATTCCCCCCTCCTTTCCCTCCGTCCCCGGCCGCTCCCTCAAAGGCGAGTTGTAACTCCCCCTCCTCGCCGCCCTTCCGTCTGCTGGACTCTGACTCTTAAGCCCCGCTCCTGCCGTCTCCACTCCCCATCCCGCGTTCTCTCTCATGATACATAAGTATCTTATGTATGCTCCCGACTGCCCCGCCATGATGCATACCTTTGAGATGTATGCACCTGTCACTCCTGCCATGATCCCATAGACTCTACGGTATCCGCCTCATCCCACACCCCCCAATCCCCCGCATCCCCTCCCATCATACCTACGATACATATGTATGGCCTCGTCCGCCCACATCATCATGCCTCTACGTATGATGTATCCTCTGAGGATATATCGCTAAGCGACATATCCTGCCCGTCGTCGGCTCCTCGAAGGGGTCAGTCACTGACAATTGACAAAAACGCCTCCGAACCCGCCACCCCTGCCATCATACATCTAACCATGATGTATCGCTAGGCGACATATCCTCAGCGACGTGATCACCCCGCCGACCCGTATTTCCGGCCCCCCCCTCGCTCGTAGCGTCAGCGCAGACCACGTCCCGCTCGCGTGTCGTGTACGGAGTTGCCCTCCGGGCATCACGTGGCCCTCGATTCCTTATCGGGGTTGCCCACCGGGCATCATGTGGCGCAAAAGCCACGTCCTGCCCTCGATTCCTTATCGGGGTTGCCCTCCGGGCATCACGTGGCCAGCCCCCCGCGCTCGGAGCCTGCCCTGTGCGAAGTCGAAGTGCGGTCTCTGCGCGAGAAATACTTTTCGCCTTTTCTCCCGCATCCTTTTGTGCTATCATTCCACGATAGACAGAATACTACCGAACGATGTACCGCCAACCCGCAACCCTCAACCGCCGCCGGCCCGCAACGGCTGCGGCGCCCAGCCCATGCGTGCATGAGCTGCGGCCCAACCGTCAACCATAGGTCTTCAGCCATGCCCACCACTCCATCACCCCAAAATTCCATGACGCCAATCCTCCATCCTTCCCCAATCCACAACCGGAAATCTCGCTCCCGCTTCGCCCTGCTCCCCCAATCCCTCCGCGACCAGCTCAATCGCCACCTCGACGACGGCTGGCAATACGAGCAAATCCGCGAATGGCTCTTCGCCCTGACCACCGACCACGATATCCCCGGTTTGGGCCTCAAAGCCGGCGAACCCTATTCCCTCGCCTGGACCCGTTCCACCCCCGACCAGCACAAGACGGTTGACCAACAAAAGTTGGTCCGCAACTTCGGGGTCGCCCTCTCGGCCTGGTATCACTCCCACTTCCAACACTGGCGCGACGAACAATCCAAACGCGACCGCGAAGGCTGCCTCCGCATCGTCCGTTCCACCGACGACCTCGCCGCCACCGTCGGCCAGACTGAACCTTCCCCCGAAACCACCGCCGGCGCCCAGCACCTCGTGAATTCGCTCCTGCTCGATGCCCTCGGCAAAACCTCCAAAGCCGAAAATCCCAACCCCGCCGACCTCTCCCGTCTCGCCCACGCCTGGGCCCGCGTCAACCAAACCACCCTCGCCGCCAAACGCCTCGACCTCGTTACCGAGAAAACCACCGACCTCGCCCTCGGCGCCCTCTACGAAGAAATGAAGAACAATCCCCGGGCCATGGCGGCCTTCCAACAGTTCTCCGCCGTCATCAAAGAAATCATCGCCGCCCCCAACCCCGCCGCCAACTAACCACCCCCCACGCCGCGGGTCGGACCAATCCCAATCCCGCCTCCCAATTCGGACGCGGCCGCCGTCCTGCCAGTGCCTAACTTGCAAATGCGCTCCGGCTGCGATATGATTGTAGCGTTGCAGTGTGGCGAGAGATCGAACTTCAATTAAGGAGCACCATTATGCTTGCGAACGATGCAATACCACCCAGCCGGCAACTCTTCCAAACCATCAAACCATGGCTCGCGATCACCCTCTGTGGCGCCGCTCTCACTCTGGCAGGTTGCACCTTCCTCGGCACAACCGCCGTCCTTTCCCCCGTCGGCCCGGCGCCCACCGAGTCCCTCGCAGCCAACGGTAACGGCTCCCTTCAGGTCTATTCGGCCCACGCGCCGACAGGCCCGGATGTAATCGACCGCGAATGGGTTTGGAACAACGATTGGACCACCGAACTCCTCTTCTCCCCGGCCCGCTCGGACTACGCCCTCTACAATGACCAGGGCACCTTGATCCAATGGGTTCGCAATGCCCGCAACCAATACGACCCGATTCCCACCCGCGTCTCGCTTCCCCCGGGCCAATACGAAATCGAGGCCGATGCCGACGGCGACGGCGGTACGTTCCCCGTGCGCGTCCCGGTCGTCATCAAGTCGGGCCTCACCACCCAGGTACATCTCGGCGACGGTTGGCAACCCAACCACACCGACACCCAGGACATGGTGCGTCTGCCAAACGGGGACATTGCCGGCTGGCGCGCGAATCCGTAGTCAGCGGGCCTTACCCCGCAATCCATTCTCCCGCGCCTGACCTAAAACCCTCGCAACCCCGTGCTGCTGCGCTCGGGCAACCCCGGCGCCGGCCGGCGCTTCAGCACCAGATATTCAATCCCCAGCTTCCGACAATACTCCCGCTTCCCGCCCCGATCGCCATCCTCGTTCACCGCGTAAATGTCCGGCCTCAACGCCCGAATCTCCGGATCCGCGTCCAACCACCCGCTCCCGCTGGATATCAGCGCTCCCGTCACGTGCCGAATCGAGCCGACCGCGTACCGCCGCTCGTCCTGCCCAATCATCGGATGCCCTTCACCCTTCAGCAGCCGCAGGTTCGCGTCGTGCCCCACAACCACGTACAGATCGCCATAACCACTGACCTCCTCGAAAAAACGCACGTGGCCCGAATGGAAATAATCATAGCTCCCCGTCACCACGACCTTCTTCCGGCCCGGCGCCGACGGCCGCGGCGCCGGCGCGGGAAAACCTTCCAACTCGTCAGCTCGAAACGATCGGTAAGTAATTCTCCTTTCGCGACAAAACGCTTCGCGCGCGGAATTCACTGCCGGCCCATGGTCCGCCCATATCTCGGCCTTCAGTCCCTCCGGCAACCCTTCCGCCCCGGCCAACGCTCCCGCCTCCATCACCCGGCCGACGTAGCGCACCGCATTCAAAACATACAACCGTTCCGCCCACGGGAATTTCGGCCCGGCGCCGGTCAGTCGCCGAATCGTCTCGTCGGTCCACAGGCTCACCGTCACCGCCCCGAGCTTCGCCGCTTCCTCCAGAAACCGCAGGTCGCGCGCTCGGATGTCATCGAACGCGCCGCTGACGATCACCTGTTTCCCCGAACTCATCTCGAAGCCGTCCGCACGCTGACATGGAACGCCCCGGGTACCGGCCTTTCCGACACCACGATCAGATACCCGCCGCCACAACCCGAATACATCGCGCCCAGGTATTGCCGCTGATACGCCGCCAGCAGCGGCATCAAATCCACCCGCAACCGCGGATGCCGGACCACGTGCGGCAGCAGCGTCTCCCAGCACCGCATGTTCAGATTGAGCGACGCGCCCAGCGCCCCCGCATCCCGGTTCACAATCGCATCGTAACAATCCCGACCCGACTCCCCGAGCCGCGCAACCCACCTCGGCTCCAGATGCTTGATCCCCAGCGGCCGATATCCCTCCGGCCGCGGCTCCACGGGAATCAGGTGCAACACCCCGCTCAACCACCGCGCCACCTTCGCGCTGGTGCACGATTCGATGTGCGCCGGAAAAACGCCCCCGTCAACCCGATGGTCGTAGTCCAGCCGATTCACACCGGGATAAATCAACCCGATCATGTCCTGTGACCCGCTCGGCTCGGCCCGGCCTTCGTTCTCGGCGTCGTAAAGCTCGCGCGCCAGCTCGTCAAACGGACGCCTCGGCAACTTGCCCTTCCACAGCCGCATCGCCGTGGCCCGCGTCCCGCTGGCAATGCCGGAACGATCCATCGGCCGGAAATCGGGCTCAATCTGCGCCACCACCATCGAACCAGGCGGCTCCGGGTTGTGTCGCGATACGAACGGCTGGTCAATCCACCCGCCCGCCAGTTGGAGACGATTCGGTATCCCGCCAAGCAATCGCGCCACCGGCGACCGCTTCCCCACGCCACCCCGACCCGCCGCCTGTCCTCGCGAACCTCGCATTGCGCTCTTCTCCATTTCCAATTGGTAACGGCATTGCCCCGTCACATCGAATCATTCTGCCGCCTCAACAACGGCATGATCCCCGGCCACCCTCACGGACACGCATCACTCAGGTTGTCCAGGTTCTCGTGATCGATCGCAAACGCCACCGATCCCCCTCGCGCCCCCCGCGTGATCTTCACCACGAAGATGCTGTCATAATCCTCATGCGGCCACGGCGGGACCTGCCTGCCGTCTCCACCATGGGAGTTGACCAGGTCCTTCACAAAGTCATCGAGCAGCCCATGCTCCCAGGCGACAAAAATGGTCGCCCCACGGTACTCCGGCTTCTCCAGCTCCCTCTCCAGCCCCTGGATGTCCCGATAACCGAACTGCGTATTCACCGGCAGCCCGCACCGAATCGCCGTTGGCTCAATCGTCGTCACCGGCCGCACATAAAAGTATTCGTCGTGGTCCTTCCCATCCACCCTTTGCGACGGACTCGGCGCAAACACAAACTGCGGCGCGCCATATTTCCCCAGCAACACCTTCGGCAACGCCAGCGCCCGATTCAGCCCGCGACACGTCAACTGACCGAGCCCTCCCGCAGGCTTTTCCGCATGCCGAATCGAGACAATCGTCTCCACCGTCTGCGCCGAACCCGCCACCGAATTGATTTGCCCGCCCACTCGACCGCCCACCGTCAAGCCCATCACCACAATGCCAAATAATCGTCCAGGACCTTTCATGCCCGGCACTGTAGACACCCCGAGTTTTTTCGACAAGCCCGGATTGCCCACCCGTTATCGGCGTCAGACCTCCACCCAATGCAATCCACCCAGACCCCGGTGCCCGGTCTCAACCCCGCAACACGCCGACCCCCAAAACACCCGGCCCGGCCTGTCTCCTCAACAAATCGGGCTCATTCGCCTTCCGCCGCGGGCAAACCTGGCTCGTGTCCAGCTCGGAGATCAAACCAACTTCCGCTCCGGCCAGTCCGCCAACGACGGAATTCCATCGCGACCCCCCGGCCGCAGGCTCACGCGCGCCGCCGCCCACGCGCCGAAATCCAAACACGGCCCCGCATCCCACCCTTGCACCAGACCGTAAATGAACCCCGCGTGAAACACATCCCCGCACCCCGTCGTGTCCACCGCCTTCACCCGATACGCCGGCCGCTTGATCACCATGCCCCGATCCAACGCCACATATCCCTTTTCTCCGCGCGTCACTCCCACCACCCGCGGCCCCAACTCCGCCAGCCGCCGACACGCATCCAACGGTCGATCTTCCCCAATCAGCGCCCGCGCAAATCCCGCCGACGCAATAAAACAATCGCTCTCCTTCGCCAGCTCCAGCGATCCGTCCCGCAACGTCCCCGCATCCACCACCACCTGACCCCCGGCCTCCCTCACCATCCTCGCCGCCGCCACCGACGCCTCCACGTACAAGCCATCCGTGTGAACCACCTTCGCCTGCCGGATCAGCTCGCGATCCAGTTCGTTCGCCGCCGGCGCCGCCCCGCTCGGACGCCGCCAAAAAATCGTCCGCCTCCCCGTGCCTGCCTCCACCGCGATAAACGCAAACTGCGACCCGCTCCCGCGACGCACCAGCAACCCGCTCGTGTCCACCCCCTCGTCATCCAGCGTCCGCCTGATCTGGGCGCCAATCGCGTCATCGCCAACCGCACCCGCAAACGCGCATCGAATCCCCCAGCGCGACAGCGCCACCATCGCCGTCGCCGCCGGTCCGCCCCCCTGCACCGTCATCTCCCGAAATTCACACTTCGTGTCCGGCTTCGGGTACGACGGAAGAATCGCCAGGTGATCCAGCGTGCACTGACCGAGTCCGTAAACCTGGATCATGACCGCGCCACCGGCTCGTGCGGCCGCCGCTCGTACACCCGCGCGTACGCCCGACCAAATGGACAAACCCGCCCCTCAACCCCTTTCACCAGCCCGTACGCCATCCCGCGCTGCCGCTTCCTCGCCCGACGGCACACGGGGCAATTCACACACACCTTCGCCAGGGTCCGACTCATCCGCGGATTCATCAACCCGATGCTAATCCCCGCGCCAGTGCAGGGCAAGCCCCGCCACCTCGACGAAAGAAGTACTATGTCAACCGCCCTCCCGCCCGCAGTAAGCTCCTCGTTATTGTAGCCGCAAGCGGAGTCCGACGACACGCGACCAGGTCGTATCCCAGGTCGCAACTTTAGCCTGCGTCCGGTCCGTCCCCCCGTCGTTGGTAGGGCGCGCTGGCCCAGCGCGCCGATCGCTTCTCCGGTGCCTGCCCGCCTCCGGCGCGGCTTGTCCGCCTCTGGCGGATAGCCGCGAATCTCATTCGCGGGGCGTCCCATGCTTCGTGTCTTCTTCGTCCTATTCGTGTACCCGCCAAGCCACGTTTGCCCACCGGGCATCACGTGGCCCACCCACCACCCGCGAACCATTTCGGACTTCGGGGTTGCCCCCTCCCACGTCCTCAGGTTACACTCTCCGCGCTGGTTTCTCTGGGTCGACTGTGAACGAACGCGCACCAACTATATCCAGCAATCCCGTCAGTCATTCTACAAACATCTCCACGCACAACTCTCCCAATCCAGTTTCGTTAGCGCCATAGAACCAATCCCCAGAAAAGGAGTCCCACGTGCTGAAGGTCACCTCTAGTATATCTAATACGACGACGATAACCGTCGCGCGGGAAAACATAACAATAGAAGGAGACCTCGCCGATATCTCCTACCTCGCCGCCGAATGTGCCACCGCTCTGAAGGAAGCACCCGCCGACACAAAGCCCTGTCGTTACAAAAGCGACCTCGCGCTTGTTCCCATTAGCATCGTTCTGTTCACAATCGGCCTATGCTCACTTTTTGCCCGCTCCAGAATCGCGGCCTGGGTCGCGATTGGTCTATCAGACGTCTACCTGATCGCCGTTTTGTTCCTCGCCGCCTACCGGGCCGACGCCAAGCAGGATGGGGAACCCATAGACGTCACAAAGAACCACCCTGTTATGAAGCTCTTGTTCCCGTGGAGATTCACCGGGATCATCGTGTTCACATTTATCTTGGCCGCCATAATCACCGGCTTCGGCGGACTCTTCACCACAGTGTGTCCAGATCGACTGAATACCTTTTACGCCAGCTTCAGTACGATTGTATTCAACGAACCCGCCAAGGAGTATGTCACGGCAGCCAAGGGCACGATAATGGTAGAGTTTGCCAATGGCATCCTCGTTCTCAGCGCCGCCATCTCAGTTCTGATTTCACGCTTGTCTGATTTCTAGCGCCGCTCGGCCCCGCCCGCGTGGCCGTTGCTTGTCCGCCTCTGGCGTATAGCCACGCCTCTGCGAGGCCCGTTGGCGCAGCCACTGCCGCAGGGCGCCGTCGTGGTCTGGTTGGACTTCATAGTAGTAACTGCTGCGACCCAGTTGCATCAGCCCGCACACACACCGCAGGCTCACCGCGTGCTCCCGCACTGCCGTGATTACCTGCCGCTTGGCGGCGGGCATCAGTACTTTCCCACGTTGACCTCCTTGAGGATCTGAATGTCCAACGCCTTGTCGGCCACCAACTTCTTCAGCCGCCGATTCTCCTCCTCCGACTGCTTCAGGCGCTTGGCATCGCTGAGCTCCATCCCGTCGAACCTGCTCTTCCAGCGGTAGTAGGTTTGCTCGCTGGCGGCGTACTTGCGGATCAGTTCGACCACGGCCAGACCGGCTTCGGCCTCCTTCAAGATCGCAATGATCTGCTCCTCACGGAATCATTTCCTTTTCATCTTGTCTCCTTCCTGGCTCTCGCCAGATTACCCGCCAAGACTCACTCGGCGAATGGTCCAGTTTCAGGAGTGCAGGTCAAACTTGCTTGCATTCGGAGCAACGACATGGGCTCAGAATGGGCTTGTTGGCATTGTCAAAAGCGATACCATGGGTGCTTGTCCGACTGAATGTTGAGCGATGCTTGCGGGGCTTATGTCATGTGGGAAGTGTCGGATAAAGAAAGGGGATCACGTGGATATTACTTTCAATTGCACATTTTGCGGCAGAGAACTCGCAGTTGACGAAGCCAAGGCGGGACAAAGCGTTAAATGCCCAAAATGCGGGATACCACATGAAGTGCCGCACAAGTCAATACCTGCCGCATCAATGGCAGACCACATACCAAAGAAGGGTGGTAGCAGGGCTACAGGGCTTTTGCTCATTTTGTCTTCGTTCCTGATTTTTCTTGTCGGAGGCGGCGACCCCGGCAACCCACGCCTTTTCACACTCATCTTCTTTTTGGCCCTTATGGTCATTGGGATTCTCTCGTTCAGCACCTGCCGCCGTGACTTGGTCTCCACTGTCAGTTTTTTGGCTATCCTTTATATGTTTTTGAAGATTGCCTCCAGCAGACGTCTTTGGGAGGTCGGTGGGCTACCAATGTTCGACATTGCAGAGTTCTTTCTGCTTGCGGGGGCTGTTGCCACGGCCTGTACGCGGACCCCACCACCTGTCGCAAACGTGCCAGTGGACGGCTGACCGGTTCACCTCTCCCCAATCATCCTTCCGCGCCTCATCCGCGACCGGCTCCGCCCGATCGACCTCATCTCCCGACACTTCACATTGCGCTCTAAAAACCCACCCGGCCTTTCGGCTTCAACACCCCTGCGCCTCGTGTGTCGCCATCCGGCGTTCGAGTTTTCCCCTCGCCAATCCGCCCCCAATCCACTACAAAATCACTCCCATGAAGCGCACCTCCATCGCCTTCACTGTCCTGTTCCTCGCCATCACCACCCGCGCCGCTCTCATCGAATACGACTACGCCGGCAAAGACGCCTTCATCTACGCCGGCAGCCAGCCTTCCTATGCCTTCGCCGGCGTCATGATCTTCGACACCATCTCCTCCAACGTCACCTTTGTCGATTGGCGCAACACCGATCACACGTACTACTTCGATACCGTCACCAACTTCCACTTCGTCGTCGTCTCCGGCAGGGACAACATCACCCACACGGTCATCGCCTCCTCGGGCTCGGGCATCGACTCCAATGGCTATTACTATCTCAACGACTACATGATCTCCGGCCAAAACGCCGAACTCACCATCTCCTCCAACGCGAAGGTCATCTTCCCGGTCAAATTCTCCGGCTCCAACAACCGCAACATCGCCGCCAACTCCGCCGGTGCCTTCCAACTCAAAACCTGGGGCGAACGCATGACCTTCTCTCCCGCCCGCACCATCCCCGACAACAACAACGGCCTCACCGCCAGCAATGTCCTCGATAACATCATCAGCGAACTCCAAAGCAAGGGCTACACCCACCCATAACTCCACCATCACCCCAACCCGGAAGCGCCATGGCATACTCGAACGACGCCGACAAGCTTCTCCTCCTCTCGATCTTCCACTATATCATCGGCGGATTCGCCGCCCTGTCCTCCGTCCTCGCGCTTCCCTTCCTCGTCCTCGCTTGTCCTGCCGCCTTGGTTTCCAAACAGGTTGGCCAGGGCGCACTGGCGCCCCGCTTTGGTTCGATCTTCCTCCTCATCGGCTGCGCCATACTTCTCCTCATCGGAACCTGCGCCGCCCTTCTCATCACCGCCGGCCGCTCCCTCGCCACACACAAACGCTATACCTTCTGCCTCATCATCGCCGTCCTCGAACTCTTCTTCTTTCCCTTCGGCACCATCCTCGGCCTCATCACCCTGATCGTCCTCACTCGCCAATCCACCCAGCAGCTCTTCCACCCAACCACCCCATAGCCACCCCGTGCACGTCACCACCCAACAACTCAAAGACCATCTCTCCGCGCTCATCTACATCGTCCTCAGCGTCTGCTTCGGCGTTTGGATCGTCCGCAACTTCCCCACCCGTGCCGGCCGTGCCATGGGCAGCGTCGTCGTTCTCGCCGGCATTCTTCTCGTCCTCGCCATCCTCTTCCACGACCTCAACCACCACTGACCCGCCCACCGTCCACCCGTGCCGGCCCCGACACTTCGCGATTTCCCTCCGGCTCGACACCCCGGGCGAAACCTCCAAATCCGAAAACCCCAGCCCCCTCGCAGCGGGGTGGGGGACCGCCTCAGCCTTGTGAAACATTTCACTTGACGCACCCGGGCCTACGTTATATTTCTGGAAATATAACGAGAGGCTAACGGACACCCGCGCACGCTTGTCAGGAATGCCCCGGTCGTCCCGCGCCGCCACGGCCCCGCCCAGACGGCGGCCGCCGTGCAACATCAAAACGAAATTCTCAGCATCCGCATCACGACACGCGAAAGGATCGAATCCGCTATGAGTACCATGAAGTTCGCCATCATCGCCTGCGCCCTCGCGGCCTGTGCCGCCGGCGCCATCGCCTCGGCGCAGTCCATCTACACCTACCCAATCACCATCGACACCTATATCGACAGCGGCAACCCCACCTCGAATTTCGGCGCCTACGGCTACGCCAAGGTCGTGGACAGCAACAAACCCTCCACCAGCCCGTCCGAATGCCACACGCTCTTCGATCTCCCCGCCAACCTCTTCGCCTGCGCGCCCGGCGACATCGTTTCGGCCAGCGTGTCTTTCTACGTCTGGAGTGACAGCACCGGAAACTACAACGTCTCACTCGCCCCGCTCACGCGCGCCTTTGGCGCCGGCACCGGCGCCAGTAGCAAGGGAACCTCGCCCGCCAACGGCGCCACCTGGCTCACCTCCGACGGCACCAACTCCTGGGCCACCCCCGGCGGCGATTACGATTCCGCCAACGCCATCGTCGGCGTCAAAGGCCCCCTCGGCCCCAACCCCGCCGACCCCAGCGGCCGTTTCATCACCTGGGACATTACCTCCTTGCTGGCCAATCCAACCACCGCGGCGGAATTGCAGGACGACGGCGCAATGCTGACGATCGATCTCGGCGAGCCGCTTCCCCCCGCCAATCAACAGTACTACGCCTCCTTCACCAGCGCCGACAGCACGAGCTATCAGGCCCCGTATCTCCCGTCCGTCGAACTCACCGTCGTCCCCGAGCCGTCCTCGCTGGCGCTGCTCGTCATCGGCCTCACCGGCCTCCCACTCTTCCTCATGAAAGCCAAATCACGCTCCTAGCGCAAACCACGCCCCGCCAAACATTCACGGAGGTTGCGCCACATTACGAATACTGCGCGACATCAATCGCCGTCGTCCGCATTCACGCTGGTCGAACTGCTCGTCGTCATCGGCGTGATTGCCGTTCTCGCCGGCCTGCTCCTGCCCGCGCTCTCGAAAGCCCGCGCCCGCGCCGCGGAAGCCCGCTGCGCCGCCAACCTCCGCAACTGGGGCCAGGCCTTCTACCTCTACGCCGCCGACTACAACGGCTATCTCCCCCACACCGACGACGAAGGCCGTAATTCTCCGCCGTTCACCTCCGACCCCAAGCATCCCGAACACGAATGCTGCTACGTCGATGTGCTCCCGGCCTACATGGGCCTCCGTTCCTGGCGCTCGTTCCCCAACGGCCAAAAACCCACCGGCGGCATCTGGCAATGCCCCTCCGCCAAACCGCTGCCCGATTCCTCCTACAGCGCCTCCTTCAAACCATCCGTCGTGGGCTGGCATAGCTACGTCATGAACTCGTATCTCGAACAGGATTTCCTCTTCGGTCTGCCTTTCGGCGCGCCGTTGCAGCCCAGCTTCCTGAAATTGGAGGCCTGCGCCGCCACATCGAAAACCATCCTCATGTTCGAGCAAACCCTCAACCCGTCCCAGGGCTACGGTCAGGCGGGCGGATTCACCACCGCCGGCCAGTTCACCGCCGAAGACGCCCGCGCCGAGGGCGAACGCCACCGACACTTCGGCGGACTCGGCTCCAACGTCCTCTACCTCGACGGCCACGTCGACTGGCGTGATGACCTCTGGAATCGCGCCCTCGTCAACCCCCGCATCCCCACACGAGGAGACCTCACATGGTTCCCGTACGACTACTGATCAACACCGCCACCCGCCGCGCCGCGCTTCTTCTGCCGCCTTTCCTCGCGCTCGCCGTCTGCCCCGCGACGCTTCGCGCCCAGACCTTCGCCACCAACATCACCGTGACCACCTACATCGACAGCCGCGTCTCCAATCAAACCAACAACTACGGCAACGCCCACACCGTCAAGGTCGTCGTCGACAACAATGTCACCAGCGACGGCTCTGTCTGCCGCGGCCTGCTCCAGTTCCCCCCGCAACTCTGGTCCTATTCGCCCGCCGACATCGTCACCGCCACCGTCTCCTTCTACGTCTGGCAGGACAACACCGTCGACCGTAACGTCACGCTCTTCCCCCTCACGCATTCGTTCGTCCAGGGCACCGGCTACGGCACCTGTCCGCCCGACGGCGCTACCTGGTTCACCTGCGACGGCGTGAACCCATGGTCCAGCCCCGGCGGCGACGTCGACATGAATTTCTCCTCCATCGCCGTGAAAGGCCCCGTCCTCTCCGACGAGAACGACCGCTTCTTCACGTGGGATATCACCGCCTTGCTCCAACATCCAACCAGCCGCGCCGAACTTCAGCGTTACGGCGCGATGCTCCGAATCGATGAAACACCAATCCCCGCCAGCGGCATGCCCCGCGCCCCGTTCACCAGCGTCTACGATCCCGCGTACACCCCGGCCTACTGGCCGTCCGTGCAATTATCCGTCCAGCCCACGTTGCTCAACGCCACCATCTCCAACGGCGCCATCTCCTTCAGCCTCACCAATCTCACCGTCGGCGTCACCAACACCATCGAGCGCACGTTCAATCTGTCCAACAACACCTGGACCGGCGTGTTCTCCTTTGTCGCCACCGGCATCACCACCAACTGGTCCGACTCCATCCAGCCCGGCTGGACCAATGCCTTCTACCGCGTTCACACGCAGTTCTAACTTCCCCCGCACATGAACAACCCCACGCAAACCGCTTCGCTCGCCGCGCCTCACCGTCGCCGCCTCGAAACCCGTCACTGGGTCTTTATCGGTTCCATGGTCGCGCTCGACTTCGCCACGGGCCAGCTCTCCAAATCGCTCCTCCACGCCTCGGGCATCTCCAACGTCGTGCGCCTGGACATGGCCATCCCCGTCATCCTCTGGATGCTCACCCGTCTCATCATCGACCGTTTCGGCGTGCTCACCGCCTATCAGTTCGCCTGGGGCACTCTCGCCATCTTCGCGTTTCCCGGCGCCATACTCCCCGGCCCGCTCAAACTCACCCCCGCCGTCATCCAGGGCTTGTTCCACGACGCGGGGTTCTCCCTCTTTCCCCGTCTCCCGCGCGCCCGCGTGTTCATCTCCGCGATCGTCGGCGGATTCCTCAGCAAGGTCGTCGTGACGCTCCTCCGCGTCCAGGTCCTCCATCTTCCATGGACCAAGGTCACGCAAACCCTCTTCGGCATCCAGGCTGCCACCTCCGTCCTCGTCAGCGCCGCTGCCGCCGCCCTCGCGCTGGTGGTCTGGGCCCGCATCCGCAATCTCCAAATCACCCGCATGTTACAGGTGGAAAACTGATCCGAACCGAACAACTCGGCTTTCAGGCCACCGGCACGGACGCGCCGCTCCTCCAGAATATCTCCCTCTCGATCGACCCCGGCGAACGCGTCGGCATCATCGGCCCATCCGGCTCCGGCAAAACCACTCTTGCCCTCCATCTCACCGGCCTCCACCGCGTCGCCCTGCTCGGCCAGACCTCCGGCCGCCTCTCGCTCAACGACCGCAACTGCACCCACTCCGGTTGCGAAGGGTTCGCCGGCGTCGTCCTCCAAAATCCCGAGCTCCAACTCTTCGGCGAAACCGTCGCCGAGGAAATCGCCCTCAGCCTCCACCATCGAACCGGTGCCTTCGACCGTCAGCGCGAGCTGGATCGTTGGTTGAATCTGTTCGATCTCGCTTCGATGCGTGACCACCCCGTCGCCACGCTTTCGCTGGGTTGGAAACAGCGCCTCTCCATCGCCAGCATGCTCGCGCTCGACCCCAAAGTCCTGTTCCTCGATGAACCCACCAGCTACCTCGACGAGCCGACAGCCGATCTCCTCTTTGACGTGTTGTCCGCGCAGACGCAGCAGCACGGCCTCACCGTCCTCGTGATCGAACACGATCTCGCCCGCCTCCGCCCCTGGGCCTCGCGCCTCGTCGCCATGCGCCACGGCCAAATGATGTTCGACAGTCCGCCCGATTCGTATTCACCGCCCGCCAGACTTCTCGCCGAACCCGCCGCCGAGAGTGGGGTGGGGGAGGTTCACGGCGGCGAACGCGCTCTGTCCGTGGATCGCGTCACCTTCGGCTACAACGGCTCTCAACCCGCGTTGGATAACGTTTCGTTCTCCATCGCCACCGGCGAAATCGTCGCCCTCACCGGCCCGAATGGCTCCGGCAAAACCACGCTGCTCAATCTCGTCAAGGGATTGTTCGAGCCCGACGGCGGCCGAATCACGGGTGCCGACAATGTCTCTCGTATGGACTCCGTCGGGCTCGTCTTCCAAAATCCCGACACCCAGTTGTTCGCGCATTCGGTCTTTGAAGAATGCTCGTTCCTGCCGCGCAATCAGGGTTTCCCCGCCGTCGAAATCTCGTCGCGAACCCGCCAGGCCTTGAACGACGTGGGCCTGCCATCGCTCGCGGATCGCGTCCCGTTCTCGCTCAGTTACGGCGAGAAACGCCGCCTCACACTCGCCTCGGTCCTCTCGGGACGTTCCCCGCTCCTCTGCCTCGACGAACCCACCGTCGGCCTCGACGACGATTCCCTGGTCCATGTCGCCGCCGTCCTCCGCCAATTCACCGCCAACGGCGGAGCTGTCCTCATGGCCACGCACGACACGGAGTTCGCCAACGCCGTCGCCACGCGCCGGCTGACGCTTCGCGCCGGTCGCATCGTCGCGGACACAAGCGCGCCGCGGAGGACAACATGACGACCGCATGGTGGACAAGGCTGCATCCGCTCACGCGTCTCGCGCTGTTCCTGACCGTCTGCCTCTCCGCCGCGTTGGGACAGGACTTCCTGCCCCAGCTCCTGCTGTTCGGCGGCCTTCTCCTTCTGTTGTTCGCCTGCGGAACCGCCTCGTCCCACTACCGGC
Organism: Verrucomicrobiia bacterium; assembly: GCA_035501175.1. Classification (GTDB taxonomy): domain Bacteria; phylum Verrucomicrobiota; class Verrucomicrobiia; order Palsa-1439; family Palsa-1439; genus Palsa-1439. The sequence continues at coordinate 22,151 of DATJWQ010000006.1, forward strand.
TCCTCCTCTGGGCGCACCTGTTCGGATTGCCGGCCACCCTCCTCCTCTTCATCGCCATCGGCTGCGAAAACACGCGCGCCCTCGCCCCGGCCCTTTCCTGGGGACTCATCGAAGGCGCCCGTTACGCCCTGCGTCTGGAATCCCTCTTTCTCGCCAATCTCGTCTTCATCAGCATGACCAGCACCCGCGAGATCCTCGCGCTCTTCTCCCATCGCTGGATCCCCCCCGCCATGGGCACGCTCCTGTCCACCGCCGTCCGCTTCCTCCCGCTCTCGCTCGCCGAAGCCCGCCGCATCTACGACGTCCAACGCTGCCGCGGTCTCCGCCTGCGCCCGTCCTCCCCCCGCAGTTGGCTGCCGATCGTCGTCCCGCTTTTCGTCTCGCAAATGTGCCGCGCCCACGACACCGCCGTCATGCTCGTCGTCCGCCGCATCTCCACCCGAACCGCCGCCGCCCCGTCCCGACAACTGGCGTTCCTGGACTGGACGATCCTTGCCATTGCCGCCGTCATCTGCCTGCAAACCATCCGCTAAAGGAACGAACCGTATGCCCATCAACCGCGAAATCCTCTCGAAGCTGCTCGCCCAACTCCCGCAACCCGAGCCACACCTGAAACATCTCCATATCTTCCTCCACTGGGTCATTGCCAATTGCAATCGACCCGGCATGGCCACGCTCTTTCGTCCCCCCGACACCGGCGAAACCTGCTATGAAAGCTCCTACCTCGGCGACCTCATCGGCAAACCTGTTACCGAAATCGCCGAGACGTTCGCCGATTCGACCGACCCTCTTCGCCTCGCCCTCGTCAAATCCTGTCTCAACGGATCGCTCCCGCTCCCCCGCGACCTTTTCGAAGCCAACGCCGTCGACCCCTTCGCCGACATGATCAAGCAGTGCCCGAGCTGTTTCATCGGCCACTTCAACCAGGCCGAGATCTGGCGCGATCAAGGTCACCCCGTCACCATCATCGAGCTTCAGCCCCGCCCCGGCGACATCCATTGGAACGATTCCAGACCCGCCCTCCGCGAGGCCGAAATCGTCTTTATCACCGGCCTCACCCTTATCAATGGCACGTTCCTCGAAGTCCTCACCCGCACCCCACGCGCCAAATACCGCGTCCTTCTGGGACCCACCGTCCCCTGCAACCCGCTGTTCTTCGACTACGGTGTCCACCTCATCGGCTCAACCCTGATCGCCGACTTCGGTCTCACCATCCGCTACTGCCAGCACGGCGGCACCACCGTCCGCAAAGCCCCGACCGGCGCCCTCCGCCGCGTCAACCTCACCAACCGCCCCGAACTCAAAGCCGAACTCACCCGCCTGACCAGACAAACGCTCCCGTCCCAACCCTGAATCCCCATCCAGCCGCCAACCACCCCTCCCATCCCGCCTCTCGTAAAGGGGTCGGTTTCATGGTTCCGGCTCTGTCTTCGTCCCCGCCTCGCATCCCCCGACTCCCGCGCTCTCCCCCATGATATCTACGTTACATATATATCCGCCCGTTTCCAGCCCATCATACATACCTTTGAGATGTATCCACCTCCTATCCTCTTCGCTGCCCGCGTCCTTGCATGATACCTGTGTTACATACGCATGCGTCTCCACCTCCGCAGCCCGCCGCGCCCAGGCTCCAAATCCCCAAAATCCTTGACGGTTGAGCGATGTTTTGTTGTACTCCGTTCCGCTTGGAGAGCGCGAAGTGGTTGAGCTTCCCGTTTGCGTCTTCCTCTACTGCTTCCTCTTGTTGTTGCGTTTCCAGAATCAGAGGGTGTTGTGACAGTCAACGCATCACGCGGGCCGTACGCTGAAGCGTTCCGGTCAGACGCAACGCCAACCCTGTGCCCATTTACCCACGATGCTCCGTTCCGCCCGCTTGGTACCTTGGCGTCGATAACTACGAAAGAGGAGAAGCCATGAAAATCCTTCGCATTCCATTGGCCATTGTCTTGCTGGTTATAGTGAGTCGAGCACTGAACGCCGGGGCGCAGACGCTGACGGCGCTCTACTCCTTTGTCGGCGGCCCAACCGATGGGAATAATCCGCACTCCGGGCTGGTACAGGGAAGCGATAGCAATTTCTACGGGACAACGTATGAAGGCGGGACGTACGGCGGTGGCGCCGTATTTCAGATCGATTCCAGCGGGAATGAAACCGTTCTGTACTCGTTTCTTGGCCGCTTCTCTTCTTCGGATGGATATAGTCCATCTGCGGGACTGATACTGGGTAGCGACGGCAATTTCTACGGCACGACCACGTACGGCGGCGGATCGGACAGCGATGGCGTCGTGTTTCAGGTCGATCCCAGCGGCGACGAATCGGTCCTCTACTACTTCGGAAGCTCCCCCAACGATGGGATAAATCCATCGGCCGGCCTGGTGCAGGGCAGTGACAGCAATTTCTACGGAACAACCGCCGCAGGTGGGACATATGGGAACGGCATCGTGTTTGCGATCAGTCCCACCGGGAATGAAACGATTCTTTACTCCTTTGGCAGTTTTCCCAACGATGGCGTCGGTCCAGAGGCCGGGCTGGTCCAGGGCAGCGACAGCAATTTCTACGGGACGACCACCGGGGGCGGGATCTACAACCTGGGCACGGTCTTTCGGATCAGTTCCAGCGGCACCTACACGAGTCTGTACTCGTTTGCCGGCGCCCCTGCTGATGGGGCCAAACCACTGGCCGGGCTGGTGCAAGGTAGCGATGGCAATTTCTATGGAACGACCGACTCTGGCGGGGCGAATGAAGCCAAGTACGGAGGGCAAGGCACCGTGTTTCGGATCACTCCTGGCGGCGAGGAAACCGTTCTTTACTCGTTTGGCAGTTCCTCCAAGGATGGACTTGGCTTGATGGCCGGGCTTGTGCAGGGCAGCGACAGCAATTTCTACGGGACGACCTATTCCGGCGGGACGAACACCAAATGCCCTGGCGGCTGTGGGACCGTCTTTCGGATCAGCCCCAGTGGCCATTACACAAGTCTGAATTCGTTTGGCAACTACCCCGCGAACGGCTGGGCTAATCCATATGACGGAGTGGTGCAAGGCAGCGACGGCAACTTCTACGGTACGACCAGATTCGGCGGCACGAGCACCAATTGCCCCAACACCAGCTGCGGCACCGTGTTCAAACTCGCTGTCGGCGGTGGCGGCTCTGGAGGTTGCACTTACACGCCAAGCGCGGCCAGCGTCACACTCCCCGCCAAAGGCGGCTCCAAGAACGTGAGCGTGAAGGCCAATAGCACCGCCTGCGAGTGGACGGCCAGCACCACCGATAGCTGGATCACGATCACCTCCGGCAGCAGCGGCACCGGCAGCGGCAAGGTCGATTACACCGTCCCGGGCAACACCAACATGAGTGAGCGCAGTGGCACGATCACCATCGCCGATCAGACATTCACCGTTAACCAGGAACCCGGCGGTTGCACGGTCAAGCTAAGCCCGAAGGCCGGCAAACTCAAAGCCACCGGTGGCGCCGCCACCGTGAAGGTGACCCCCAACCTCGGCGATTGTGATTGGACCGCCGTCAGCAATGACCCCTTCATCACCATCACCGGCGGCGCGAGCGCCACGGGGAAGGGGACCGTCACGTACTCCGTTCCAGCCAACACCAATACCACCACCGTCACCGGCTCGATCACCATCGGCGGCGAGACGTTCACGGTCACCCAGGCGGGTGTGAAGTAGCCTAACCAGCACAATTCGCAACAATACCAGAAACCAGAAAAGGACGAACCATGAGACTCAACAAGTATCCGGCCGCCCTGATCGCGAGTTGCCTGGCATTCCATTCAGCCGTGGCTCAAAATGCTGACCTGAACGGCAATTATTCTGTCACCGAATCGTGGTCAGTGACCATCGCCGTCGATAATGGCGGCGAAACCCCTACCTTCTCGAAGACGTATCACGGCACGGAAACCGGCACACTCGCCATCACCAATGGCACGTACACTCTGATTAACAAGACCGGCGCGTCCGTAGCCGCCCTAAACGATATCAGCGAAACTATTTACGGCGAAAGCGGGGACTACGAGATCGACGGCAACTACCCCGTCCCCAAGTTTGCCGGGAAACAAGCCATCGTCCAGCTTAGTTTCTTTGTGGTGGCTGTCACGATCCCGGTTAATAGCTATCCGATCCCTGTCATTAATCCTTACGAGTCTGGCAACGACGTTTATTCGACCACGGGCGGCTCGTTGGACTCACTGTCGGCATCGGGCGATGAGTACGACCCCAACACAGGTTTTACCGCCAGCGCATCTTCTACAAGCAGTTTGGGAACACCCGCAGCTGGCGGAAAGGCATCAACGGCGGTTACCTTTTCCGAAACCTGGGTTGACAAGGTGGCGTGCACGGGCTCAAGCAGCCAGGGCAGCCTCGATTGCGAGCCCTACTCGGGCGGCAAGTTCACGCTCAAAGCCGTGATCACCGCGGACGATTTCGGGGCCGTCATTGATCCCAGTCAGTTGAATGAGGACACGCTCTTCGATATCGCGCTGGGCGATTACGAATTCAGGGACACGCTGGGCGATGCTCCCGGGTACGTCGCCGGGGCGAGCAAAGCCACGTTTCAGCTGTCGGGTGACCTGTGTACTGCGAAAGATGTCAGTACTGGTTCCGATTGTCCGCAGAAGGTGTATGAAACAATTTCGCTGGCATGGACCACGAAGGCAGTCACCGTCTCCGTCTCCGCGAAAACGGGTTCGGACGCCAACGGAAATGCATTCGAGAGTGCCATTGATGCCGATTATTTCGATGGCAATGACACGGGGCCTGTGGTGGACACCGTGCCGTTCTCGATGGATTTGGGTAGCCTCAGTGTGTCCAGCGATAGCACGCCAGTGTTTGGCACAGTGGTCACGAAGAACGTAACCGACAAGAGCGGGAACAGGGACACATTATCTAGTGTCAGCATCAAGGGAACACTTCAGTCGACCGATCTCGGGCAGTAACAACCCACCCGGAACCCTCCGTCAGCCACTCCAACATCGCTCTTGCCTCTCAATCCCCCCCGTCCCAACCCTGAATCCCCATCCAGCCGCCAACCACCCCTCCCATCCCGCCTCTCGGGGGTAGAACCCATCTCCAGTTGTGGTAGTATTCTTCCACCGTGCCGCAAGCCATCGCCAAAATCGTCGTCGACCTCGCCCTCGACCGCGAATTCGATTACCGCATCCCGTCCCATCTCGCCGCCACGGTGCAAATCGGCTCCCGCGTCGCTGTCCCGTTCGGCCGCACCACCGCTCAGGGCTACGTCGTCGGCCTCGCCGATCAATCCCCACACCCGCATCTCAAAGACGTCGCCGAGGTCCTCAGCAAAAAACCGCTTCTCAACGACAAAATCCTCGAGCTCACCCGCTGGATGGGCAAATACTATTGTTGCCCCGTCGAGCTCTGCGTGAAATGCGCCCTCCCGGAGGTCGTCCGCAAAGCCAAAATCTCTTGGAAAGAACGCCAGTTCGTCCGCCCCGGCGCGATCACACCAGCCGACCTCGACAAACTCCGCAAACGCGCCCCAAAACAGGCCCGCGTCCTCGATATCCTCCAAAAATCCGACGCCGGCATGTTCGTCTTCAAACTCCTCAAGCTCGCCGATGCCGATGACGCCACCGTCAAAAAGCTTGCGCAAAAAGGCTTCGTCCAGCTCAGCGATCAGGTCGACGAACGCGACCCGTTCGGCGGCGAAGTCTTTCTCCCGACCACCTCCCTCGTGCTCACGCCCGACCAACAAAAAGCCCTCGACCTCTGCAAGGCCGCCATCGATCAGCTTTCATCCCCGTCGCCTGCTCAGTGCCCCGCGCCCGTCCTGATCCACGGCGTCACCGGCAGCGGCAAAACCGAAATCTATCTCCAGGCCATCGAACACGCCCTCCATCAGGGCCGCGACTCGATCGTCCTTGTCCCGGAAATTTCTCTCACCCCGCAAACCGTCGAGCGCTTCCGCGCCCGCTTCCAAAATCAGCAGATCACCGTCCTCCACAGCAATCTCAGCGCGGGCGAACGTCACGATCAATGGCACAAGATCCGCGACGGCCAGTCCCACATCGTCATCGGCGCCCGCTCCGCCGTCTTCGCTCCCGTCCAGGCCCTCGGCCTGATCGTCGTCGACGAGGAACACGAAACGAGCTACAAACAGGACGAGGCCCCGCGCTACAACGCCCGCGACATCGCCGTCATGCGCGGTCGCCTCGAACGCGCCGCCGTCGTCCTCGGCTCCGCCACGCCTTCCCTCGAGTCGTACTACAACGCGAAGCGGGAACGGTACACCCTCGCCACGCTGCCGTCTCGCGTCGATAATCAGAAAATGCCCGTCATGCGCATCGTCGATATGCGCCAGGAAGCCATCCGCCAAAAGGGCCAGTACGTCCTTTCCCGCAAACTCCGCGACGCCATCCAGGCCCGCCTCGAAAGAAGCGAGCAGGTCATCCTCTTCCTCAACCGCCGCGGCTATGCGACCCACCTGTTCTGCCCCAAATGCGGGTTCATCCCCAAATGCTCGAACTGCAGCGTGTCACTCACCTACCACCGCCGGGACGGCCGGCTCCTCTGTCACCTCTGCGGCTTCGTCGGCGCCGTCCCGAAAACCTGCCCCGAATGCCGCGATCCCGCCATCCGCTACGCCGGCATGGGCACCGAAAAGGTCGAGGCCGCCATCGAAAAAGCCTTCCCCAAGGCCCGCGTCCAGCGCATGGATTCCGACGTCATGACCCGCAAAACGCTCTACCGCGAAATCCTCGGCGCGTTCCGTGTCGGAAAAATCGATATCCTCGTCGGCACCCAGATGATCGCCAAAGGATTGCATTTCCCCAATGTCACTCTCGTCGGCATCATCTACGCCGATATGGCCCTGCATCTCCCCGATTTCCGCGCCGGCGAGCGCACCTTCCAGCTCCTCGTCCAGGTCGCCGGCCGCGCCGGCCGCGGCGATGTCGAAGGCGAAGTCGTCGTGCAAAGTTTCACGCCGTTCCATTCCGCCGTCCAATACGCCCGCCACCACGATTTCGTCGGGTTCTACGAATCCGAAATCGAGTTCCGCGAACAACTCAAATATCCGCCCATCTCCCGTCTCGTCTGCATCACCGCTCGCAGCCGCAGCGAAACGAAGGCCCAGTTCTATGCCGGCGCGCTCGCCCGCGAATTGCATAAACGCATCACGGGCACCCTCGCCATCGTCGCCGGGCCCAATCCCGCACCCCTCGCGAGAATCCAGAATCTGTACCGCTTTCAACTCATGCTGCGCACCCAGCACATCCTCCAACTCGTCGAAACCCTCACCCGCGTCCTCGCCGAACTCAAACCACCCGACGACGTCAATGTCGCCGTCGATGTCGACCCGATCTCGCTCCTGTGAACACCACCACCCGATTCGTCGTCATGGTCTTCACCTACGCGCTTGCCCTGCGCTTGCTCGTGGTCTTCGGCGCGCTCCCGAAATTCCACAGTGATGTCGACCTGGATTCCTATCGCTCACTGGCCCGCAATCTCGCCGCCGGCAGTGGATTCATCGCGCCAACACCAGATGGCCGCGAATTGCCCAGCGTCGCCCGCACCCCCACCTATCCGCTCTTCCTCGCCGCCCTGATCCGCTTCGGCGGCGACCGACTCGACTTGTTCCTCGCCGCCCAATGCCTCCTCGGAGCCCTGACCGCCGCCCTCACCGCCGCGCTCGCCACCCGCTGGTTCCGCCCTCACGTCTCCCTGCTCGCCGGCCTGCTCGTCGCCGTCGACCCGAACTCCGTCCTCCGCTGCGCCGATCTCCGCACCGAAACGCTGTTTACCCTTTTGCTCCTCTCAGGCGTCTGCCTCGTCGCGTCGCCATCCGCCAAAAAACCGAACTGGCTCGCCGCCGGCATCCTTTGGTCCGTTGCCGCGCTGGCGCGTCCCATCGCCATCTGGATTTGGCTGGTCCCCATCATTGTCATCGGCGTCGCCCGCGTCTCGTGGCGCGACAAAGCCGTCGCCGTCGCGCTGTTCCTCATCGGATTCTGTCCATTGCTCGGAATCTGGATCGCCCGCAATCATTCGCTCACCGGCCGCTGCTTTGTCTCGACCATCTCCACCTACAACCTGCTCATGTATCGCGCCGCCGGCATCGAAGCCGAACTCCACCACCGCCAGCTCGATGACGTCCAGCGCGACTTCCTCGCGCGCTACGGCGACATCCAGTTCGTCGACGACCAATCCCACTTCCAGCAATCGCTCGCCGACTACCAGCACGCCGCGCTCGACACAATCCGTTCTTCCCCGTTCATCCTCGCCAAACAAACCGCCATCGGCTGGGGCAAGCTGCTCCTCGGGCCGGGCACGCGCGCTCTGGAGTATTCTCTCGCCGAATCCAAACCCGTCTCGAAATTCTGGCCCCCGCTCTACAGCCTGGTTCTGTTGACCATCGCCGCCTTCGCCGTCGTCGGCGCCCGTCGACTCGGTCGCGACTCGATCCTCTTGGTCCTTCTCGTCCTCTACTTCGTCGTGCTCGCCGGCGGCCCCGAATCCAACAGCCGATTCCGCGTCCCCGTCACGCCCATGCTCGCGGTGTTGGCCGTCGTCGGCACGTGCGGCGTCGAGAAAAAACCATGACCATGGGTCTCTTCATCACGGGAACCGACACCGGCATCGGCAAAACCTGCGTCACCGCTGCGTTGCTTGCCGAACTCCGCCGTCGCGGCATTCACGCCGCCGCGTTCAAACCCATCGCTTGCGGCGCCGGCGGACGCCATGACGCCGAGATCTACGCCGCCATCATGAATCACGAGCAGCCGCTCGACGTCCTCAACCCGATCTATCTCCGTCATCCGCTCGCCCCGAATGTCGCCGCCCGACTCGAACGCCGCCGCATCGACCTCCGCCGCATCCGCGCGTGTTACCAGCACTTGACATCCATCTACTCCGTCGTCCTCGTCGAAGGGGCAGGGGGCCTCCTCGTCCCGATCCGCGACAACTATTTCGTCGCCGACCTCGCGAAATCGCTCCGCCTCCCTCTCCTCATCGTCGCCCGACTCGGCCTCGGCACGATCAATCACAGCCTGCTCACCGTTCGCGCCGCGCAACGCATGGGCCTCAAAGTCCGCGGCATTGTGCTCAACGACACCATCGGCGGACCCCGCAACCTCGCCGCCAAAACCAACATCGCCACCGTCCCCGAGTTGTGCCGCGTCCCGCTCCTCGCCGTCATGCCCCGCGGCAAAACTGGAATGCGCGCCGCCACCCGCCAAATCTGCACCCGCCTCTTCGGCCACCACGCCCGCTAACGCGCCAAAAATCTCCTCAGGAACTCCGCCGGGTCGTACGCCCGGCCCTCCGCGTCCCGCACTTCGAAATGCAGATGTGGCGCAATCGCCATCCAGTTCCGCGCATCCGCGCTCCGACTCGTCTGCCCCATCCGCCCAATCCGTTGCCCCACCGTCACGCGTTCCCCGACCGCAACCGCGGCCTCCGCCAGATGCCCGTAAATCGTGAAGAACTTCCCGCCACCACGCGGCCATACATGCTCGATCACCACATGCCGCCCAAAATCCGACACGCTCTCATCCGTCACCGCCTCGCTCACCACGCCCTCCCACACGCCAAACACGTCGTCGTGGGGCACAAACGTCGGCTCATCGCTCTCGAAATCCGTGTTCGTCGCGCAATCGGTGAACACCACCCACGTCGTCCGTCCCGTCGCCGTCACGCTCACCGGCGCAATGTCGCACCCGCGATGAAATCGCTTCCCGCAATCCCTCGTAAAACCCGGCTTCCCGTAATCCGCGTTCACCCGCGTCCGCGCAAAGAACCTTTCCGGCGCCTCGAACAACAACCGATTCGGCGTCGGCCACCCCACGCGCAGCGTTTCGCCGCTTGGCAGCGCGATAAATGACTGATATGGTGTAACGGAACTCACCCCGTTCAGTCTAACAGTTGGAAAATGAAATACCAACTGATGAGGAACCTGCTGCGCTGGGGTGCCCGCCTCATCCTGGCGCTCCTGGCCCTGCTTGCCCTGTTCATCCTCGAAGAGAACATCCGCGGCCACATTCTCCTCGCCCGCTACAAAGCCCAACTCCGCGCCCAAGGCGAAAAACTCACCCTCGCAGAACTCAATCTGCCCGAGCCGATGAAAAGTGTTAGCGGTGGGTATGCTTTGCCGATGATGAGCAATGAGTTCGTGGCTGTTTACAGGACTAGTCCGCTGGTCAGGTACGGCCTTGGTGTCGAACTGTTTATTGCGTCTGGTCGCAGGGAAGTACTGCATCAACAAGCGAGACTGCGGGACCATCGGCCGCAACCAGCTCCGTCTCTACCCCCCGCAGGGGGCCGACACGACCGAGCCGAAGGCAGGGGTGCGTACGTTCCCTCATCGCCACAAACTTGCAGTTGGGATGAGCTCAGCAAAGACATCGCGGCTGTAAGTAATGTGTTGGAGAGAGCAAGAACAGCGGCCACCGGATCTGCCGCGGCGGCGGAGCTCGATTACAAACGCGATCTGGGACCACAACTGACACCGCTGATACAAACGCTCCGCTTGGCATCTTGGTTTAGTGCGAGCGCGCTCGACGCCTTGCACCGGGGAGACTTGGGCTCCGCGTTGGACGATATCGTAGTCGCCGTTAATGTAGCGGGACTGGGGAAGGGCGTGCGTAATGCCCGCCTTCAAGACTTGAGAGTGTTGTCATACGAAACCAATCTTGGAACAACTTGGGAAGCACTGCAGACAGGTGGTTGGATCGAGCCGCAGTTGGCAAGGTTGCAGCAAAGCTGGCAGAGAGCCGCCTGTCTGCCCGAATACGTGCTGACCTTCGAGATGGAACGGATTGAGTGCTTGCGATCCTACGACCATCCCACCCCAGAAGACGTGGCTTGGATTTGGCGGGAGCCGAAGTATTACCAATTTGACTGGGCTGACCTTATCGCATACGCGTGCGCCCATTTGGGCTTTACGAGTTTTTCGTCGGCAGATTTGGACTTCCGGGTTGAGAATGGCTTGAAGGACTGGACCGCTTCAGCAATGTCGAGAGTACACTGGTTGATTTGGCGAGCGGCGTGGGTACAGCAGGACGAGGTGCACGCCCTGCGCGGATGGCAGGATGATCTTGATGGCGTACGCACAATCCTCGCACGGGAGTCTTGGACGGCTTGGCCCGTGAGGCCACTGACGCAATGGACCCTTTACGACCAGTTGAGATATTTGACTCCCGAGAGAGCGTATTACTATGACGATTCATTTCTGCGAGCCGCGGAGTACGAAACTCTCCGGGAAATGACCATTGCCGCCATTGCACTGAAACGCTACCAATTGCGAACCAGCAGGTACCCCACCGACTTGTCCGCTCTTGTGCCCGAGTTTCTGCCTGAGAAACCGCGTGATTGGATGAACGGCGAGTCCCTTCATTACAGGCTGAACGCCGACGGGACCTTCACGCTGTACTCGGTTGGCGAAAATGGCGTGGACGATGGTGGCGATCCGACACTCCTTGCCCCCCGCAGGCTGATATCTTCGATCTGGGATGGCCGCGATGCGGTCTGGCCCACCGCCGCACCGCCCACGGATCCACAGACCAACTAATTGTTGCTCCGATCCAGAATCCCCGGGTTGGGTTGCGCAGCCGCCGTCCGCCAGTCCTCCTGCCACGGTTGCGCCTGCCGGATGTTCGCTTGGCAGCGGTCGCGTTGGTTGGTACACTGGCGCCGACTTCACGAACAGGCAGTGTAGCAACTGTCATGAACGATGAGCAATTCAAAGAGGTGCACCAGCTCCGCGGGGAGGTCCAACGCCTTCGCCTTCGTCTCGACGAAGTCAGCCGCCGACTGGAACAACTCTCTCGACCGACCGCTCCACCTCCACTGACGACGGAACCGCCCCTGCTCGCGTCTGCTCCGCCACCGTTGACCGAGCCGGAACAAGCCGCCGCGATCGTGGAGCCCCCCGTGACGTCGCCGCCGGTCGCCGAGGCGGAGTTGCCCCCCGTGCTCTCACCGCCGCCACAAGAATCATTCGAAGTGCGCCTGGGGACCTATTGGCTGCCGCGCATCGGCATCGCCGCGTTGCTGACGGGCATGGTGTTCTTCGCCGCCTGGGTCACACCGCGGCTCGGGATCGCCCAGAAAGTCGCTGTCGGTTATCTCGCCGCCATCGCCCTCGGCGTTCTCGGTATGGCCCTGGAAAAACGGATGCCGCAATTCGCCCGCGTCCTGCTCGCCGGCTCGCTGGCGCTGGCCTACTTCGTGACCTACGCCGCGCATTTCGTCCCCGGCTTCCGCGTCGTTCACAGCCCCACCGTCGCCATCACCATGCTCTCCGTGGTCGTCCTGTTCATCATCGGCGTCGCGCAGGAACGTCAATCACCCGCGCTCGGCGGCATGGCACTCTTCTTCGGCTATTACACGTCCGTCGTCAGCGGCGTGGCGACGTTTACCCTCGCCTCCAACGCCGTGCTCGCTCTCGCCGCGCTCTTCTTTCTCGCCCGCAACCGCTGGGTCACAATCTCCTACGGCGCCGTCCTCGCCACCTACCTGACCTACATGATCTGGGTCTGGAAACTCAATGAGTGGAACAACCTCGACCATCTCCTCTTCGACTCGGGGTACCTGACCGCCCCGGAGTTCCATCTCCGCGCCAGCTTCCTCTCCCTCTACTGGCTCCTGTTCATCCTCGGCGGCCTGCTCATCCGGGCCGACGCCATGGCGCCCGCCGAGCGCAACGGCCTGTTCACGCTCAACAACGCCTTCTTCTTCGTCCTCTTTTCGCTCCTCATGCATCACACGTACCCGCGCGCGCAGTGGCAGTTTCAATTCCTGTTCGCCGCCGCGCTGCTGATCGGCTCCGCGATTTCCTGCCACCGGTACGCGCCCGAGCGCACTTCCTTCGACACGTTGTTCCTGCAGGGGATCGGTGTGGCGACACTCGGCATCCTCAGTTACTTCAAGGGCGTGCAACTCGTCGCCGTGCTCGCCCTGGAAAGCGCCTTCCTCCTCGTGCTCTCGCGGTGGATGAAATCACGGTGGGTCGCCTGGATCGCCCGCGCCGCGTTCTCGATCGCCGGCGTTTATGCGTGGACCAAATACGGCAACTGGGACAACGCCATGCTCTGGGGCGTCACGTTCACCGCCGCCGTCGGCTACGTGTCCGCGCGCCTGGAACGCGCCGCGCACACCGACGATGTGATGGAATCGATTCATTTCGCCTCGCTCTACTATGCCGCATGGGCCACGCTGCTGTTGATGGGAGTCGCCCACGAACATTTCGAGGCATCGACCTTGCCGTGGGTGTGGACGCTCGGCGCGGTCGCCGTCGCCATGATCGCCTGGGCTCTTCGCACGCGCGAGATCTTCTGGGCGTCGCAGATTCCATTGGCTTGGGCCCACACGATGTTCTACGGGGCGAAGCTCGACGACCATCCGTGGGGTGGGGGACCGTCCCTCGCGCTCGTGCTGGTCACGTTCGGTTTCGGCCTGTTCCTCTGGCGGCGATACCGTCGCACCGACGACCGACCCGGCGCCACGTCCGCGCTCTGGCCCTACAGCCTGTTGGCCGTCGCGGCGGCATTGCTGGCGACCTGGGATCATTGTCCCGACCGCTGGCAGTTGACCGCCTACAGCGTGGAAACCCTGGCTCTCATCATCGCCGGCAGTCTGGCGACCGAATCCGTCTTCGCCTGGCTGTCCCTCGCGCCCATGGCCGTCGGCGCGGCCTCATATGTCTTTGGCGGCCCGGAACTTTTCTCTCCGCCAGGCGCGGCATGGACGAATCTCGTGGTCAGCCTGGCGCTGTTTGCGTTCGCCGAACGAACGCTTGCCAGGGACACCGCCTTTGCGGAATTGCGCCTCACCCTCATGGTCGTCCTCACCGCGCTCGCGCTCTCCGGCCTTTACAACCTCGTCTCCGCCGCTTTCCTGACCGTTGCCTGGGCGCTGCTCGGCTTCGTGCTCCTGGCCATCGGCTTCGCTCTCAAGCAACGCTCCTATCGTATGGCCGGACTCGCCGCGCTGGCCTTCAGCCTCGCCCGCGCCGTCCTTCACGACATGGCCCGCGTCGAAACCGTCTACCGTATCCTCTCGTTCATCGGCCTCGGCGTCATCCTGCTCGTGCTCGCTTTCCTCTACGCCAAAAACCGCGAAAAAATCGCGAAGTGGCTATAGCCCTGACACAACGTTCATCTCAACGTAATCATCATCGACCGTCGTGCACGGGCAGAGTTCGAGCCGATAGCGAATTTCATCTCGGAGGGAATCAAGAGCATTGATCGCGCTCAGGCCGCGCGCGCTGCATTGCAGGCTCTCGCACTCGGCAACAAACCCGTCGCCGGCCGACTCCACTGTCACATCAAATCTCACGCCGCCCAAACTCTACGCCTCGACATCGACCCGGTCAACTATGCCAATAATAATCGACCGCAGCGGCGCATCCTTGTCCTTCACCACCTGCCGCGCGGAGTTCCCCTCGTCAATCACCAGCACGCGCTCGCCCACGCCCGCGTTGACCCCGCCATCGACCGCGATCAGATAGCCGCCGGGCTTGCCCGCGAAATCTTCCTTCTCGACGATCAACATCTTCTTCCCGTTGTAGAACGGGTGATTGATCGTGGAGACGATATTGCCCCTGACGGTTCCGAGGATCATGGCACGTGCAGTTCGTCGACGATCCCGATGATCGTGTGATCGACGGGCACAAACCACGGCTCCAGCGCCAGCGCCGCTTCGCGTCCGCCTTCGTAATAAATCAATTCGCCCGGGCCCGCCATCCGCGTCGAATCGCACGCCACCAGCGGCTCGCCCTTCGGGTTGCCCTGCTTGTCCAGCGGCTGAATCCACAACATCGGCACGCCGTCGAGCCCCTCGTACACGCGGCACGGCGTCAACGTCCCCATGACTCGCCCGAGCAACATTACGACGCCTCCTCGCCTTCAAACTCGTGCAGCTTCGCGTCGTTGTAGCGCGTCGTCTGATCGAGTTGTTGCGAAATGATCTCGTGCGGACGGGCAATGATCCGATGATGCGTAAACGCCTGCCGGCCCCGGAGAAAATCATCGGCGATGGTCATCGCCGCCTGCACCTCGTGCAATTCGCCCGCGTACACACTGATCGCCTTGCCCGACATCTCGTATTCCGCCAGCCGCAATTCGACCAACTGCACTTCCGTGCCTTTCACCGCGACCTCCGCCGCGCGCACGTTCGCCGCAATCGTGTCGGTCTCGAGAATCGCCACGGTCTGTTGTCCGCTCCCGACCCGCTGGCCCAGCACCGCGTCGTGCACCTTCTCGTGCACGTCCGGCAGAAACGCGTGATCGAGCACGCTTCCCGCCCCGATCGTCAGCGCTTCCGTCAGCGATTCGCTCACGCTTCCCGTCGTGCCGCCGAAAATCACCAGGTACCGCCCGCCGCTGACCGTCCCGCCCTTGATCATCGCAATCGCCGCCTTCTTCAGGATCGCGTCCGCTGTAAAAATGCCGTCCGCAATGCTGCTGAATTCCACAACCGCGATGGCGGTGTATTTCTTCACACGATTCGGAACGCCCCCACCAGCGTGCACCGCCGCCAGCGCGAGAAACTCTTCGGCGTCGTCATGCCTTCGCCCGTCGGGCTCGCAATCGTCATCGACGTCGGGCCTTCGCCCTTGAATCCCAGCCCCGCCAGCGCCGGGCCGTTCTTCACAAAGATGCTCGCGTTGCACTCGCGCGCCATGCGGCTCAAATTCGACAGATTATCCGAGTGCATCACAAACGTGTGCCGCCGCGGATGCTCCAGCTGCAGCGCGAAATCGATCCCTTCATCCGCGTCGCGCACGCGCGTGACCGGGAAAATCGGCATCATCTGTTCCGTCCACAGCAACGGATGATCGTGATCGACCTCGCAGATCCCGAGCCGAATGCTGTCATCGCAGCGAATCCCGGCCTTCTGCAAAATCACGCTGGCGCTCTTCCCGATCAGCGACCGCTCAATGTGCGCTTCCTGGCGCGGCCCCTCGGTCTTGGTGAAGATCACCTTCTCGACCGCCGGCAACTGCTCCTTCGTGATCAAATACGCGCCGTTGTACGTCATCGCCTTGATCAGCTTGTCCGCCACGCTCGACACCACCAGGCATTCCTTCTCGTCCGCGCAAATGATGTTGTTGTCGAACGACGCGCCAAACACCACGTCCCGCGCCGCCCGGTCGATGTCCGCGCTCTCGTCGACGATCACCGGTGGATTGCCGGGCCCGGCGCAAATCGCCCGTTTCCCGCTGGCCATCGCGACCTTCACCACGGCGCCGCCGCCCGTCACGACCACGAGCCGCACGCCCGCATGTTTCATCAACGATTGCGCGCTCTCCACCGTCGGGTTCGCCACGCACGTGATCAAATTCCGCGGTCCGCCCGCCGCCACGATCGCCTTGTTGATCAGCGCCACATTGTGACAGCTCACGCGTTTGGCGTTCGGATGCACGTTGAACACCACCGCGTTGCCCGCCGACAGCATCCCGATCGTGTTATTGATGATCGTCGATGTCGGATTGGTCGTCGGCGTGATCGCCGCAATGACGCCAAATGGCGCCGGCTCGGTCAACATCAGCCCGTCGTCGCCTGTCACCGCATTCGACAGCAGATCCTCCGGCCCCGGCGTCTTCTCGGTCACCAGCTCGTTCTTGAGGATCTTGTCCTCGTACCGGCCCAGACCCGTCTCTTCATGCGCCATCCGCGCTAGCGCGTTCCCGTGCTCGCGCATCGATTGCCGAATCGACGCGATGATGTCGTGGCGCTTCTTCAATCCCAACTGATCGAACTGGCAGAACGCGACGCTCGCCGCTTTCACCGCTTCGTCAACCGTGTCGAAGATGCCGATGTCCCGCAACGGGGCAGGGGAGGAACCCGACGCTGCCGCCGCCGCGCTTGCGCCGCCGCGTCCGGTCAGGTCCGCCACAATCCGCTGCGCGATAAGCTCGATTTCCTGCTCGCTGAGACCGGCCATGGCCCGCTAATCCTTTCGATATTTCTCGACGCCGCCGATTTCCCACGTGTCCACGATCCCCATAATGACCGCGTCGCAGGGACGGTCTTTCGTCGCCAGTGTCTGCCGCGCCGAACTTCCCGTCGCCACGAGCACCAGTTCGCCCGGTCCGACGCCCACCGCGTCCACCGCCACGACCTGGCCGCCCGTCTCCTTGCCCTCGCTGTCCACGTGCTTGACGAGCATGAATTTCAACCCGTCCATGCTCGATTCCTTGCGTGTGGCGACAACGGTGCCAACTACTTTGCCAAGATTCATAGGAAACTCCGGCAAGGGCCGGCGTCGCCGCCCGCCCCTGCCATGAATTCGCAATTACTTCTTGGCCGCTTTGGCGCCGCGTCCCATCGGGATCACGTCGTCCACGTTCTGATGCGGACGCGCGATGACATGCACCGCCACCACTTCGCCGACGCGGCTGGCAGCCGTGCGGCCGGCGTCGGTCGCGGCCTTCACCGCGGCCACGTCGCCACGAATCACCGCCGTGACGTAGCCGCCTCCGGTCTTCTCGTAACTCACGAGCTCGACCTTGGCCGCTTTGACCATCGCGTCGGCCCCTTCCACCATCGCGGCGAACGACCGCGCTTCCAGTAGACCTAATGCATCTGCCATGTGTGTGTCTCCTTAGTTAGTGATGATCGTTGAAACGTCAAAATGTCCGCTTACGCCCCACCGCTGCCCTTCATCTCGCGGCCCGTGACGCTGTGGATCGCCGCCTCCGCGGCCCGGGCGGCCACATCGATGTCCTTCTCCTCGCCGCCCAGATACATCCGGCCGAAACTCCCAAACGCGCGGATCTCCAGAATGTTGATCTCCGCCGCTTTCTCCGCCTCGTTCGCGGCAAATGCCGCATACGCCGCCGGCGCCACTTCCATCGTAAACAACGTGTGCCCCGGCAAAATCATGTTCCCGTGCCGCGTCCGATTGATCAGCATCGTGTGATAATCGTCAATCCGCCGGATCACGCTGTTGCTGAATATCTGCGGTTTGTACCGGCCTTCCTCCTTCAGCTCCAGCGCGGCCAGAATCGCCGCGCCCGCCTGCCGCACGTCCGCCTGCGATTCGGAATGGATCTCCAGCATCCCGTACAACCGCTCGATGATCTGCATCCCCGGCGTGACCTTCGTCGATTTCAACGCGATGTCCGTCACGCGATTGATCTCCATCCCCGGCGAGATCTCCACAAACAGCGACGCCTGTCCCGCGATGGGCAGGAACCCCTGCGACACCGTCGCGAAAAACGACGCCACCTGCGGCTGCAAGCTATCGAGAAATATGTACGACCGTAAATCCGCCATGTGCTGTTCCTTTCCTCGTCAATACTTCGCGCCCGGGCCGGACACGACTTCCCCGGCCGCCTCCTTCAAAATCTTCACGCCGCTCGACGTCCCGATCCGTGTCGCGCCCGCGGCCACCATCTTCAGCATGTCCGCCAGCGATCGCACCCCCCCCGACGCCTTCACGCCCAGCCCCTTGTCGCGCACGATCCGGCTCATCAACGACACGTCCTCGACTGTCGCGCCGCCCGTGCTGAATCCCGTCGATGTCTTCACGAAATCCGCGTGGGCTTTCACCGCCAGCTCGCACGCCCGCGCTTTTTCCTCGTTGGTCAGCAGCGACGTCTCCAGAATCACCTTGGTCCTGGCGCTGCCGTCGCGGCAGGCCTCGACCACGCCGCGAATGTCCCGCAACACCAGCTCGTCGTCGCCGCTCTTCAGCGCGCCGACGTTGATGACCATGTCGATCTCCTTCGCGCCCTGGCGAATCGCCGCCCGCGCTTCCATCGCCTTCGTCTCCGGCGGCTGCGCGCCCAGCGGGAACCCGACCACGCAACACACCTTCACGCCCGAACCGTCGAGCCGCTCCCGCGCGAACGATACCCACGTCGGGTTCACGCACACCGAATAAAATTTGCTCTGGCGCGCTTCCCGGCAAAGCTGTTCGATGTCCGCGCGCGTCGTGTCGGGCCGCAGCACCGTGTGATCGATCATCTGCGCCGCCTGTTGCGGGGAAAGACGCGGCGCCGACGCCGTCGCCGCCATGGGCGGATTGCCCTGCGCCGCGAGAAGCTCCTGAACGCGTTTGGCGATGCGTTCCAGATCTGTTTGCGATGCGCTCACGCGCGGGTCTCCGACCGCGGCCAGCAACGTCGCTTGATGCGCTCCCACCCCGATTGGTCCGTCCTCGATTGCATTGATCAGTTGTACACGCTTTCGATGTCGTTCTTCAACACATTCGCCTGTCAGAAACGCCTCAACGATCTGTTTCGCCGCCTCAAAATCCGTCTGGCCCGAGCCCAGCGTCAGCACGTTCGCGTCGTTGTGCTCCCGCGAATTCCTGGCCAGCGCCACATTGTAACACGCCGCCGCCCGCGCTCCGTGCACCTTGTTCGCCGCCATGGCCGAGCCGATCCCCGCGCCGTCCACCATGATCCCGCGGTCGCACGATCCCGCCGCCACCAGCCGCGCCACGGTGTACGCTATGCGCGGATAATCCACCGCCTCCTTGCTGTGTGTCCCGCAGTCCTGGACGTAGTAGCCGCGGCTCTGCAAATAGGTCAGCAGTTGATTCTTCAGGTCGAGCCCGCCGTGGTCTGAACCGACAGCAATCTTGAAATTCTTCCCCATCAGGATGTCAACCTTTTTTTCATACTCCTGCCGCAAAAGCAAGAGGCGAATGCGCGACGGTCATCGCCGCGTCCGTCATTGCTTCGTGAATGTGATGAAACAAACATCGTTGTCGCGCAGCGTAACCGTCTCGCGGATAATCCCATCCGCCGCGACTTCGATGATCGACGACTGCTCCGGCCGGCCGTCACTCTTCGATTTGATATACGCCACTTGCGCCTTCGAAAGCTGACCCGGCGATCCAAGATCCATGTACGCCGCGTACACGTCGTTGGCGCGGTACCCAACCCGATACACCGCCATCGAATACCGACCCGCCGGGACACCGGACAAGGCCAGCGTCACCGTCGACTTCGGATGCGACGGCAGATCGCGCTTGTAGAATACCTGGTTGTTCTCCGCCGTGTCGGGATGCGTCAACGTGAAATCCCACACCAGCGCCTGGATGCCGCCCGATTTGTCCGCGCAAATCCACGACGCCGCATCCGCGCTTTGCAGCTCCGTTCCGCCGAGGCGATTGAGGAATTGATAGGCGTAGAACGCCGGCTTGGCGATGCCCTGGTAATTCAGCAGCCCAAACCCGCCGTGAAACGGCGTAAACCGCGGCCCGGCCTCCTCGAAAATATCGGTGAACACCCAGTACGACATCGAATTCACCGCGGTGCCCGCGCCCTTGATTTTGTCGAGGATGTAGGCTGCGCTGTGGTAGCTGTCATGGATCGGGTCCGACGGCGTGTACGAGGTGCTCCACTCCGTGAAATGCAGTTCGAGATTCGGCAGCGCCGATTCGCTGATCTGTTTCCGGGAGTTGATCATGTCCCCGTAAATCGCGCGAGGATCCTGCGACAACACCGTCCCCGCATGGCCGGTCTCGTCGAGGAACCCCTCTTTGACGCCGTACGTGTGCGTCGAGATGAAATCCACGGGTGAATGGTTCGTGGCGCAGAACCCGATGAATTCGGGGATCCAGGCGCAGCCCGCCGTCGCCGGGCCGCCCACGCGGTACGCGGGCGAGACGCTCTTGATCGCCCGCGCCGTCACGTCATACAGATGGAAATAGTCCGATTGTTTGCCCGCGAAAAAACCGTCCAGGTTCGGCTCGTTCCAGACTTCGAAGTACCACGTCCGCACTTCGTTCTCCCCATAGCGCTGGGTCAGATGCGCGGTGAACGCGCGAATGAAATCCTCCCACTTCTTCCAGTCCTTCGGCAGCGTGACGTTGCCCTTCCACCAGAAAATCGTTTGCGAACCGCTCGCCAGCGCGTTGGGCATGAATCCCAGCTCGACGAACGGTTTCATCCCGATGCCCTGCAGAAAGTCGTACAGCTCGTCGATGTATTGCCAGTTGTATTCCGGCCGGCCGTCCTTGTCCTCGCGGTACACACCCATGTCGTCGCAAAACAACCCGTGCATCCGGATGTACGTAAAACCGCATTCCTTGTGGACCCGTGTGAGCTGCCGCTGCCAATCCGCCCGCAATCCCTCGTTCGCGCGTCCCGCGCCGACACAGACTTTGAACATCGTATTCAGCGGGCCTTTGACCCGGTGAAGGTCGGCGGAGACGATTCGTTCCGTCAGCGCGTTTGTCCCGGCACCGGATACAACGTTCGTACCGGCAGCGGAAACGACGCTCGCGGCGGCAACGAGAATGTGACACGAAGCGGCCAGTGACGTAAGCGACCGATTGATCACAAGTGGGTTCTCCATTCGGAGGCTCCATGGTTCATCACCGTCGCTCCGAAGGCAAGCTCGATGTGCTCCGCCCGGCTGGCTGTTCCCTGTTGCGGGGCCATTTTCGCATTGAAACCATACGCGTTTTGCGGTGTTTATCCTTGTGGAGGAAAAGGTCCAGAGGCCTTGAATAGTACATCACATGAATCCGACAAGAAATGAAGTGTCACCAACGAACAGGATCGTTGTTTTTGCCGCCGTGTGCGCGCTCGCGGGAATCCTTGCGATCCCCGGCCGCGCCCTCGCCGCCGATGCGACGGCGCCCGCCGATCTGCCGCCCGCGGCCCAGGAAGTTGTCAAACTCGCCCAGTCCCACCTCGGCGATGACGTCATTACGTCCTACATCAAAAATGCCAACGCGTCGTACTCGCTCAGCGCGGATGACATCGTGTACCTGAAGACGCAGGGAGTTTCGCAAAATATCATCTCGCTGATGCTCCAACGCGCCGCCCCCGCCGCATCCGCTCCCGAAGCCGGTGCCGCGGCGCCGCCGCCGCCACCACCGCCACCACCAGCATCCAGCGAGGTCAATGCGCCCCCGCCGAGTCCAACTCCCGTTCCAAGCGCGCCTCCGCCAACGCCGACCCCGACCGCGGACACCGGTACGCCGCCTCCCTATGCTCCGCCGGAAGCTGGCAGTTCCGCTCCGCCGCCCGCGCCCGTTCCGGCTTCCGCTCCGGCGCCCGAACCCGCCCCGAGTTTTGATTACTTCCAGCAACAACTCTCGCCCTACGGCGCGTGGGTCAATGTGCCCGGCTACGGCATGTGCTGGCAGCCCTATGGAATCGGTTACGGCTGGCGCCCGTACTATGACAGTGGTTATTGGGTCTACACGGATGCCGGCATGTACTGGCAATCCAACTATCCATGGGGCGCAATCCCGTTCCATTATGGACGATGGTCCTACACCGCGGGATACGGCTGGGTCTGGTCGCCCGGCTACGTCTACGCACCCGCGTGGGTTGTCTGGCGGTACACCGATGGTTACTGTGGCTGGGCGCCGCTGCCCTACGGCGCGGTGTTCGCCGACGGCGGCTGGGCCTGGCACGGCCATCATTACGCCGCCGACTTCGGCTTCGGGTTCGGCGATTCGTTCTTCATCTTCGTCGGCTACGGCCATTTGTGGGACCACGATTATCACCATGACATCTTGCGCGGCGCCGAATTGCATGCGGCGTTCCATGCCAGCGTGGTGAGCCGTGTCCGTCTTGATGACCACGGCCATTTCGTCCATGAAGGATTTGACCGGGCGCATTTGGAACGCGTCACCGGTCATCCCGTCGTCGTCGCGCGCCACGACGAAATCCAGGCCCACGAACGCGAGGTCATGCATGCCGACCGCGAGCGCGCTGTTGCCCATGGCGAATCTCGCGGTGAGCCGCAACATGGCGAGTCCCGCGGGGGAGAATCTTACGGTCACGATCAGGATCACGGCAGTCACGACCGACAGTGGCCCTAGACCGTTGGACGGGGACGATGGGCAGGTTTGGCCGGGCTCTGCGGAAGTGGAGCCCGGTCGATCGTCCGTTGCGCGGACGCCTCGCCGACCGTGTCGCGCACGACTTTCGCCAACTGGGGTAGAGTAAATGGCTTCCGCAGGTAGCCTCGCAACCCCTTCTGAATCATCGACTCCACCGGCACGTCCGGGCAGCCCGACAACAATACCACTCGCACGTTTGGATTGATGCGCTGAAGTTCCGCCAATACCCGGTCACCGTTCATCCGCGGCATCAGAAAATCCAGCAGCACCATGCTCACGTCCCGCCACGCTTCCTGGTAGAAGATGATGGCCTGGCCCGGGTCCATGGCGATGCGCACGCGATACTCGAGCGATCCCAGCGCCTCCTTGAGCACGTCGAGAAACTCCGGCTCATCGTCGATGGCAAGAATGAAGCTCGACAATTTGATTCCGGCGGGAATCATACCCCACTATGGCAGCATAGACTCTGCCAAGGCACAACCTTATAAGATCCTTATTACGAAGGTGATTGTGGCCTAAACAACAGCCCCTTGGTCCGATCCCGCCGTCGGGCAAAGAAGTACACCACCGCGCCAATCCAGTTGAGCAGGATCACGATCAGCAGCCAAACAATCTTGTCGTTGCCCGGCGGCTCGTGCTGCGCGCAGTCCGCGATCATCCAAATCCAAAACGCGAACAGCAACGCGCCCCCGAGGCACATGCCGTCGTACACGAAGAAAAGAAAGAAAAGCGCTCCCGAAAGCTCAGGACTGGGATAACGTGCGGCAGCATGGAAGTTCCATGGCGCTCGCATACGCGAATAATCAAGCACGGAACGCGACGCCGTGAACATTGGCGAAAGTCACGGGCTGGCAGAAACTGTCACGAGTGGACAAGATGAGAAGTGGCGCGCCCAGCAGGAGTTGAACCTGCAACCTTTGGTTCCGTAGACCAACGCTCTATCCAATTGAGCTATGGGCGCGAATCACCAACAACGGTTGGCTTGCCACACGTGGCAAGTCATGCGGCGGAAAAGGGCCGCGTGTGAGCGTCACTCAGGACACACGCACGTCAAACCCAAAACCGTCACGGCCACTCATCCTACAGCGTACCCATCCGTCTGGCAAGCACGCGTTCCAAATCGTCACCAGATTGGACGGCCGGCGCATTCAAGAGATGGTCAACAGTCGCGCCAAAACCGAGGCGCGCGCCCAGGGAATCCACGCGATGCGCCAACGTAAAGGCGCCGCCGCGTTCGCAGTGCCAATGGAGCGCGGCGTCGACGCGTCAGATCGCGGGTGGCGAACGTTCGACGTGGATTCACGCGTGGGTCAACGCATCATCCCGCTGAGTGATACCGCGATGGCGTGGTTGACGCCGTATGCCGGGCATGGCGGCTGTGTTGTTGACCCGCGGAACCAACGGAAACGATTTGGCGCCGGGCGCGGCGACAGGAAGCGGCTAGGGTTTTGCGAATGGTGAGATGCCGTGATCACCATGCGGCCCGGCCGAAGCGCCCGCGGCCGGGGGCGGACGGTAATGGGATCTTCGTTCATCCACATCGCCTTCGATGCGCTGAATTGCGGAAGCCGCGATCACCGCGACGGTATCCGCCCCAGCCTTGATCGCGACCCAGTCCGCATCCTTGAACCCGTACCCGTCGGCATTCGGATACTCGATGGTCTCGGCAGAGCCGGACATCCCGGTATTCTTGAAGTAGATCTTAATCATACAGAATCAGGTATGGCAGTCCTATCCCGCAACCAGTTGCGGGTAGCATCGCTTGCAGCCCGGATTTCCGCAGTTGGCGATGGCATGGCGGATAAACGATTTCGCCGTCCCGTCGCTGCTGCTCTTTTGCTTCTTATTGGCCTTGGCCTGTGAGGCGTACAAGGCGGTGCGGGCGGCTTTGGCGGCGTGTCTCTCAGCCCTCTTCGCTTCTGACCGCGCGGATTTCGATTTCTTACCCATCGTGATATTCCCTTTCCGGTACTGGTTTCGCTTGCGCTCAACAACAAGACGGACGACGAATCCAACCATTACTTGATGAAGCGAGCGCGGACTCCCGCCGTTGCCAGTTGCGCTTCCAGGGTTTTGACCCGGCTTTCCCATGAACTCTTGAACGTGGCCTGCGTCGATTTGGCAAGATTGCGCCGCACCCTGCCGAGCAAGCGGCGAATGTTGCGCTCTTCCGGGCTTCGTTTTGAACCAGCTTCAGGAATGGGCAGAGGGCCCTTTATTGGGGTCATGCTTCAAACTACGCAAACAAGCGGTTGGGCGCTATGGGGTGTTGACCCCATAGAGCAACAGGTCGTGACGATCGTTTCGTGGAGCGGCTTTTTGAGGGAACGGGCGTCGAGAAGCGGCGGTCTTGTACGTCAAGACATGCCCCAGGGCGGCAGTTTCTATTGGCAGAAAAACGCTTGGGCGTCCGTGGACGACCACATCGGCGAGCGCCCGGGCCGGCGACCGGCCGCGCTGCGCGACGCGCGTGAGGGGCGTACTCCCTGATCGCCACGATCTTCCGCCGTCTGTCGGAAAGGCTTCGCCGGCCCCGGCTGTGCCCGTTCGGTAAACAGCACACACTTCCCATCGAGTCCAAAGATCCATCCCTCGTACAACCATCCCAGGAACTTCCCCCCATACGTGTAGACACCACTCTCGCTGAGCCAGGCGACCGGCGTACCGTCCCGCATGTAGATTGACTCCTTATCCTCGTCCACATACGCGACCGCGTGGCCATGTTTGTCCCACAGATCGGTTATCATAGATCGGCCTCGGCCCCGGCGGGGCTCGCGATTCAGTAGGCGAGCTTCAACTCGTAGCACAGGATGTTGTGGCAATGGACCGTGTCGACGGTGGTTTTGTTCTGCCAGCCCTGGCAGGACAACTTGCCGCTGACAGTGGTGCGCTTTTGGGCTACGGCGCTGGCGAGTTCCCTGGTCAGATCAAAATCGCCCCGGATGCATTCCTCATTGGGGCATCGAAAACGGAACACGGACTTGGCGCCATCGAGGTTGACCGTGTACTTGAGTCGACTGTTGGCGGTGACCCCGTTGGGGTTGAAGTACCCCAGGTTCACGGTCAATGATTTTAGCTTCTGGAATTTGGCGGCCAGGCTGGGCGAGGCTTTGACCCGCTCGCCTTCCTGATCGCGGTATTCCGCTCGGAGACCGATTCTTTGTCGATACATAATGGCAACCTTCCCGATCAAGTTTGGTGGAAACACCAGTTCCACAGCTCATCGAAGCCTCAATCCGGATCCAGCGGTCGATTGCGCCGCTCTGCATACATCCCGTTACGGAGTGGGAGAAACGGGTCGGCAGACATCTAGGGTTTCTGGCGTTGTTGTTCTCGAAACACAACGAGATGGGCATCGATGGCGAGACGGATGATGCCTCGGGCTCGGCGATTCCCACAGACGCCGTACACGGTCTCGATGAGGTTCCCAAACGTCAACGCCTTCTTCCTGGGATTGGCTCTCATACCATGAAGATACGCCGGGAAGCCCTGCGCGCGCCATGAGGTGTTCACCCCACGGCGGATTTCCGGGCGGGAAGGCGTTGCCTCTTGACCATGCGCAAGGCGCGGCCATATCCTGCCGGCATGAAGCGCGGGGTTTTGTCGTGTTTGTTGGTGATTGGTGTCCTGTGCCTGGCGGTGCAGGTTCGCGCTGAGACCGAACAGATCGACCTCAGAGCCCTCGCCAAGAAAGCCCGGCCGGCGGTCATGTTGCTGGTCGTGTCCGATGCTGACGGGAAAGAAATTGCCACGGGCACCGGCTTTCTCGTCTCCAGCGACGGGGAGCGACACGTTGGAGACGTGTGATTTATTTTGCTCGATTGGCACAAAGGCGGTAGTCGAGCCGGCGGCTAGTTTGGCCGAGGTGTGGCCGGTCGAAGATGCCGGCGTAAGCGACTGAGTCGTAACGGATGTTATGCTGTGGAGGTGCAGTGAACGTAGCCATTCTGTTTAACGCCGACGATCCCGCGGTTAAGGGGTGGTACGGTGGTTCAGTAATGGAGCTTATTCTCGCTACAAATGTGCTTCAGGGGACGGATCGCCGCATGAGGGTCTCGATTGGTGATGTTTGCACCTTCAGCGCAGTTTCGAACAGCAGCACGCGCAGGCACTCTCGCTTGGTGCTGCTATGCCGAGCCGTTTACCAGCCAAAGGAGTTGGACTTGCTCATTCGGGAACGACTCGAGGCGACTCACGGAAAAGCTAGAGTGTTCTGTTGGGTTTTTCAAAACATGACTGCTCAGATTGCCAAGGAACTTCATTCGAAGCTCGCGCCACACCGTGCCTATCTTGGGGCTATGGATGTCGACTACTCGAATCAGCATCACCTTATGTTCTTCCGAAACTTCCTCATGGAGACCTATCGTTTGCGAGGAAAGCACTGCTCGGTTTTCTATGAAATGGGGGAGAATGAAGACCCCGATTTGGCAATTCGCGAAATTTTCGAGCGGCACGGCTTTACTGTTGACTACGAAGACATGGGGGCGCGTCGCACGCTCTTCGACAGCTACGACACGATCGAGCATTTCAAACGGGTGGAGGATTTCAAGCGGGTGTTTGCTGGTTTCGAAGGGCTGTCTGCGGACACAGTGTCCACCCTGGCTCTGGCACTTGAGGAGTTACATCCGAAGCTTTTTGAGGCCCTTGCATCAGCCGCCCGAACGCTTGAGCGGGCGGAGACTGGGGAGGACCTTGCGCAGGCTGCCCTTTCTGGCCGTCGTCTGCTGGAGAAGACCGCAGACTACCTGTTTCCGCCGCAGAAGGCGAGGTGTAGAGGTAGAAAGGTAGACGATGCTGCATATAAAAACCGCCTATGGGCCTACATCGAGCAGACGATTACCGAGGTTGGCCCCAGCAATCCTGCGCTACTTTCTGAGTTGGGTAAGGAAGCTGACCGGTTGGTGGATCTTTTCAACAAAGGGCTGCATAGGTCTCTCTCGCGAGAAAGGGTGGAGGCCGCATTTCGTGACCTTGCTCTTTGGCTTACGAAAGTGATCGAGTTTAGTCCAGCGCATGCGAGACGGCAGTATCTAGCGTATGAGGAGGATGTCGCCAGATTTATCCAGGGCGTTGTCAGGAAACGCGGGGGTTCGCGCTGACGGCGGTGGGGAGGTCGACCACGAAGTTGTCAAGGGTACGAGGAAGTCGGAAGCCAGCTGTTGCAATGTTGAGAGGTGATTGTAAAATTCCTCTATGAAGCGTCGTGAGACAGACAATGATTACTTTAGCCTGCTCCGAATGCTTGATCGACTTGCTCGCCAGCGCGGTCAAACGATCGACGACGCCTCCATATCGGCTGATTTGTTGGCGGGCATTTCGCGTGCAATTGCCGATCACAAGAAGAACCCGATCCGTTTGCACGGCCTGAGAGCCCAAGAGATGTTTGCACATGTCGCGGCATCACTTGGCCGGTGTCGTGCCATCACGGAAGAGGATTCCGGGACAATGTTCACGATGGACGACGGTACCCGACGACCTGATTTTCGCGTGGTTACATTGCAGGGAACACAGTTCTTTGTTGAGGTGAAGAATTGCCACTACAAGGACCCATCCAAAGCGTACCGCATCAAGAGCGCCTACGTGACAGGTTTGCAAAAGTATTCTGACTGCATGGGCGTGCCACTGAAGTTTGCTGTCTACTGGTCCCGCTGGAATATTTGGACACTTCTCGACGCATCGCTAATTTCATCCTGCGGGCGAGACTTAGCCATCAAGATGACACAGGCAGTGAAGCTAAACGACATGGCCAGCCTCGGAGACTGCATGGTCGGCACGGCGCCCCCACTGACTGTACGTCTCTATGCGGACCCAACAAAACCACGGCGCCTGCAGCCTGACGACACTGCGCCCTTCACCATCTCACGAATCGAATTCTATGCAGGAGGTGAACGCATAGAAGACTCCTTCGAGGAACGTCTTGCTTGGTTCTTCATTCTCTACGGTGATTGGGGCGAGATCGGGTCCCCCGCCGAGATTGTCAACGGTGACGTTGAATACATAGAGTTCCAGCATGGCCCGTCTGAGGAGGAGGACAACTCACAGCCTTTTAGCATTGTGGGATCTCTCAGCTCAATGATCTCTCGACAATACGGAGACTCGACGGTGGTGGGCGGTAATGTTGCGTTACTTACTCCCCCGAGCGGCCCGGATCAACTCGGCGTGTTGATACCAGAGGACTACAAGGGCGCCGTACTCAAACTGTGGAGATTCACTGTGCGACCAAGTACCGAGAACAGACACGAAGAGGGATGACCCCTTTTACAAGGAAGACGTTGACTGACACTATCGGATCACGCCGTCGTAGGAATCGGCCATGGGGCCACCTCCGTCGAGACTACGGCGGGACATGGAAGATGAGGCCGAAATCGTTCCATTGCAGCGGGCAGGGATCGAGGCCTGTGCCGCCAAAATGAGAAGTGGTCGCGCGGGAGCACGACCCTCCAATTCGGGATTGGCGCGTCCAGCAGGGGTACGACCGCAAGCAGGGACGCTTGCGCCACCATGCCAACGACCGCAAGCGGGGACGCTCGCGCTACCAAGCCGGCTGCTTACTGGGTCGGCCGGGGTCAGCCAAGGCTTGAGCGGCGAGGCGTTGTGGCGTATGCTGGAGAGCGATGAAGAACCTGACGCGCATTACATTCGATCCGGCGGTGATGGGGGGCAAACCGTGCATCCGTGGACTGCGGGTCACGGTGGGGATGATTGTCGGACTGATGGCAACGAGCCACTCGAAGGCGGACATTCTCAAGCTGTATCCGTATCTCGAAGCTGCGGACATCGACGAGGCGCTGGCGTATGCGGCGTGGCGCGCCGAGGAAGTTGAAGTGCCGCTGCATCCGGCATGAGATTGCTGGTGGACATGAATCTGTCACCGGAGTGGGTGACGGTTCTGACTGACGACGGACACGACGCCGTTCACTGGTCAACCGTCGGGAACGTGCGTGCTCCTGACGCAGAAATCGTGGCTTGGGCGAGTCAAGAACGGCGGGTGGTGTTCACGCACGATCTTGATTTCGGGACGATCCTGGCGCTGACGCAGGAGGGTGGTCCGAGCGTGATTCAGGTACGGACGCAAGATGTCACTCCGGCCGCGATCGGGGCGATGGTGCTGGGCGCGCTCCGGCAATTCCAAGATGCGCTGGAGACGGGCGCGATTGTCGTCCTCGACGAAGCTCGCCTGCGAGTTAGAATCCTGCCATTGAAATAGCGCGCGCGGCGTCGGAGTTCGGGGACCGTTCGGGAGACAGAGAACGGCGCTGGCGGATGGGGTCGTCGTCCTTGCAGTGTTTCACAATCCTTGAGTGTTGCTTTCCTGCGACCGTGATATCGCTATCGGAATTGTAGTTGACAATTTATGTGTATACGATACTATATGGTCAAAGTGGTAAGGGTTCTTTGACATAGGAACTGGTTTTGCATTGTGACCGGGACACCACGTGGTCGCGTCTCGGGGCCAGTGCCGCCTTCGGCTCCGCTCGCGTCCGCTCGGCTCGCGGGGAGGCTCGCCCTCCAACTCGGAGGACGGCGGAGGGAATCCAAAATGTTGTTCGGGGCAGGCAGGGGGGTACCCCCCCTATTTCTGCGAAACGAAGCCAATTTTCTGGAGTGTTTGATGGTGTGGATTGGCTTGATGTACAGCAGGTTAGCGGTCCAAGTGTGCCATTTTGACACTTGGCTTCGTTTTGCCGGAAATGGCTTCGTTCGGCCTGCCGGTGGGTTCGTTTGGGCTTGCCGGGGACGGTTTTGGGGGCGTTTTGTCGTCACCGAGATGGCGATTGAGCTACACGCCCTGCTGACGGGAATAGGCGGGGAATCGGCCGAATTCCGGGTGGGGTCGGGCGCGCCATCGTTTGTAACTCCACAGCCAATGGTCCGGGTTCTGGCGAATGACCGCTTCGCAGAAGTCGAGGCATCGCTGACTGATCATCTGGATATCGGCCGGAGCGTCTCCACTGGGTTGATACGGCAATTCCTGACAGTCGATACGGATTCTCCCATCCGGCAGGGGGTGGGCAATACTGGTGACAATCGCGGCGCCGGACCGCAGTTCCAACTGGCCGATGGTCGAGTTGGTGAGCACGGGCAGGCCAAAGAAGTCGCACCAGGTGCCGCCGGAACGCAACCCGACATGTTGGTCGACCAGCACGGCGACGCAACCACCGCGGCGGAGCGTTCTGAGGACGTGAAGCATGGCATACGGACCGGCAACAACGCGGTGACCCCAGCGGCTGCGGAGTTGGACGAAGATCCGTTCGAGGGCGGGGTTGCGCATTTTCTTGGCGATGACGGTGATGGGGATCTCGCGGAACCCGAAGGCGGGCGCCTGCAGCTCCCAATCGCCATAATGCATCATGATGAAGATCACGCCTTTGCCCCTGGCCACACAGTCGCGGATGATTTGGAGGCTGCTGTCGTGCACTTCAACGATCCGTTTTGTCAGGGCCGGTGTAAACCGCGCGCTCCAGAAAAGCCCCAGCATGGCGGCCCCGAAGGTTTGAAAGGAAGTGCGCGCAATCCGTGTTTTTTCCCGATGCGTTTTCGTGTCACCAAATGCCACGTCGAGATTGGCCAACGCGACCCGTCGTTGTCCGCCCAAAAGCCAGTACCCCAGCCATCCGAGGCTCCGACCGACCCGGCGAACCGCCTGATAGGGAAAGAACGGGATCGCCCAGAGTGCGGGCGTGAGTAACGCCGCTTCCAAGCGGTGGCGAAGGCGCTTCCACCGGGAGTAGCGTTTGACAGGTTTACGACGCGTAGCCATGCGACAACCAGCCTTCTTCACCACCAGGGGGACGGCTGCTGTTGCCGGCGAAGGGTCTTGAGATAGCCGTACCCGACCAACTTATGGCGTTGTTCATCCCAAAGACGGAAGGTGAGCGACTTGAAGCTGGAAAACAGCGTGACCGGCGGGACGCTCTGAAACAGCGGCTCCGCCTTGTGGCACTTCTCCAGGTTGTAGTTGGGAATCCGCGCGCTGAGGTGATGGATGTGATGAAACCCGATGTTGCCCGAGAACCACTGCAGTACTTTGGGCAGTTTGTAGAAGGAACTGCCCTGCAGGGCGGCGGCGAGGAAATCCCAGTCGCCATGGCGTTGCCAGTACACTCCTTCGAATTGATGCTGCACGTAAAACAACCATACCCCCGCCGATCCCGCGACCGCGACCACCATCAGTTGAAGCAGGAGACAGGCTTTGATGCCGAAGACCGAACAGAGAGCCGCGGCCACGCCAAGAATCGCGAGGTTCGTCCAGTACACCGAGTGCCGCTCGCGCCGACTGGCCCGGGCATTGGCGAACCGATGCCGGACCAAAAACAAGAACAGCGGTGCGATCAGAAACAGGATGACCGGATTGCGGGCCAACCGATACGCGAAGCGTTTCCAGCGGGAGGCTTCCAGGTATTCCTGGACCGTGAGCGTCCACACCGCGCCGAGGCCCCGCTCATCCAGATCTCCCGAATGCGCGTGATGGATTGCGTGTTCCCAGCGCCACAGATAATACGGCGTGAACACCAGGACGCCGGTGATAAACCCCCAGGTGTCGTTGGCGGTCCGGGATTTGAAGAACGCGCCGTGGCCGCAATCGTGATGAATGATGAATATTCGCACGAGGAGCCCGCCGGCGAGAATCGCCAGGGGCAGGGTGATCCAATACGACACCGCCAGGCTGCGGTACATCAGGTACCAGAGCGCCGCGTACGGGATGATTGTGTTGGCGATCTGCCAGATGCTGCGCCACCGGGACGGCTGCTGGTACTTGGCCACGATTTGCTGCCAGGCCGATGTGCTGGCCTGGTCGGAAGTTGCGGTCGACGCCGCCGATTGCGCGTTGGCGACCATTCCCTGTTGAACTACTCCGCTCATGATGTGAAAACAGTAGTGGGAGAAGCATTGCGCCGCCATGGGGTGTTTACCCCATGAGCGATGAATCCAGACTGCCGGGCTAGCGGATGGTCAATTGGACACTGCTCTCGATAATGCCCGCGGCGATGGCGTAACGGGTGAGACCGGAGATCTCGTGGATGTTGAGTTTGGCCATGAGGTTCTGCCGATGTTTTTCGACCGTCTTGATGCTGATGCCGAGTTCCGCCGCGGTCTGCTTGTTGGCCTTGCCTTCGGCAATCAGTTGGAGCACCTCGATCTCGCGCGAACTCAGGCGGGCAATCTTCTTTTTGAGCTGCCCGCTTCCGTTCAGCGGCTTCTGAGTCTGGTTGTGAAGGCGCTTGTCAATCGAGGGACTGAAAAAGGTCTTTCCGTTCTGCACGTCCCGAATCGCCCGGGACAGATCGTGCGAGGAGGTTTGTTTGACCAGAAATCCCACCGCACCGAACGCGATCGCTTGTTCAACGTACGCATCATCGTTGTGTGCGGACAGAATGAGCACCTTGGCGCCGGGAATGGCTTGGCGAATTTGCCGGGTGGCTTCCAAGCCGTTGAGCAGCGGCATGGCGATATCCATCACGATGACCGCGGGGCGCAGCTTCTTGGCCAGTGCCACCGCTTGGCGGCCCGTCTGCGCTTCGCCGACCACCTCGATATCGTCTTCCGCCGCCAACAGCTTCCGAAATCCCTCGCGGACAATCATGTGGTCTTCCGCGAGCAGGGTAGTGATGCGTTTCATAAAAATCAAACCTCGTTGATCTTGGTGAGCGGAATCTCGGCGCAGATGGTCGTGCCCTCGCCCGGTGCGGATTTGACGCGCAGACTCCCGCCGACCATCTCGACGCGTTCGCGCATGCCGAGCAATCCCAAGCGTCTGTTCCGTTTGGCGTGCAACACCCGTTCCACCTGAAAGGACCTGCCGTTGTCCTGGATGGTCAGACGGACCGCGCGCGAAAGTTTCTGGAGGTTGACGTCCACCTGGCTGGCGTGCGCATGGCGACCGACATTGGTCAGCGCTTCCTGGGCGACGCGGTAGAGGACCGTGCGCGTGACGGTGTCCAATCCTTCCAGCTTGCCAGACGAAAAGGTCGTGAACCGAATGTGGATACCCGTTCGTTTCGTAAATCCTTTCATAAACGAATGGAGGGCGGGAATCACCCCGAGGTCGTCCAATACGGCCGGGCGCAGATCCCGCGCGAACCGATGCACGATGTCCACGGATTTCTCGACCATCCGTTGCGTGCTGGAGATTTTGTTCTGGAGACCTTTGGTGTTGGTCGCGGCCTCGGCCTTGAGAGCCGCCAGTCGGACATTGATCGCGGTCAAGGTCTGGGCGATTTCATCGTGCAGCTCGCGGCTGATCCGTTTGCGTTCTTCCTCCTGCGCCAACAGAAGTTGGCGGGACAACAACCGCAACTGTCCCTGCTGGAGGTGCGATTGCTCCAATAACTGACTGTAGTGTCGCTCGCTGTTGCGCAGGGATTCCTCCACGGATTTGCGCTGGGCGACTTCCTGTTTCAACCGCCGGTTCGAGTCGGCCAAATCCGCGCTGCGCCGGTTTGACACCTCGATCATTTGATTCAAGCGGATGTTGGCCTCGCGCGCGGTGTGATGAGTCTTCTCGATCGGCGTGATGGCCTCGGCAAAAAACGCTCCCGCCCGCCGGACCATAGCGCCCCGGGTTTTGGCGGAGTAACTCGGCAACACGAGGGTAATGAGCGCTTGCTCGTGAATCCTGGCCAGATCCAATGTCTCCAGCCCGAGGGCCATGGCCTGCCGGCCCAATCTCCGTGCCGGCTCGGAGCCTGCCTGCAAGCCGCGTTCTAGATACTTCCGCAACGCCGCTCGATAGTGCCGCGATAATCCGGTGAGCTTACGTGTCATGGTGTTTGCCGAGTTCATCAGCGAAACGGCTCAAAGTCCTCTTGGATTTTTCCACCAGCAGTCGCGTGCTGGCAATCTCTTTCTTCAGGCCCTCCATATTGATCGTCGCTTGCTGTTTCAACGTCAATAGCCGGACATGGATGCCCAACAACACCTGGGCGATTTCGTCATGCAATTCGCGGCTGATCTTCGTTCGCTTATCCTCCTGCGCCAACAGCATTTGATGGGTCAGATGCCGTAAATGCGCCTGCGCGAGTCGTGATTGCTTCAACAAATCGGTCCGATGTTTCCCGCTTTTCTTCAGGGCCTCCTCCGCAGCCTTGCGTTGGACAATTCCCCGTTTCAAGTGACGGTCGGAGGCAGCCAGTTTCACCGTGCGTCGGTCGAGTGTCCGGGCCAGCCGACGCAAGTGGGCGTTGGCCCTGAGCGCGGCGCGATGTGTCTTCTCGATCGGGGTGATGGCCTCGGCAAAAAACAGTTCTGCCCGTTTGATGACCCCGTCCTGACTGCTGGAGGCTTCCATGGAGGCGAGCGCCGCTTCGTGAATCCTGGCCACGTCCAACGTCTCCAGCCCGAGGGCCACGGCTTGGCGACCCAGTCCCCGCGCCGGTTGCAGGCTGGCCCGTGGGCCTTGCCTCAGATGTTTGCGCAACGCCGTCGCATATCCTCGCGATAGCCTGGTCAATTTACGCTTCATAATAATTGTGTGGATTCGTGCGCCACGAAGCCACTGTCACTCTCGGACGGTTTCTTCAAGCCGTCTATGGGGTGTACACCCTATGGCACAAGATTAGCCCCCTGCGTAGCGTACAGCGTGTGAGAATCGGAATCCATTTATGGGCGCGATTGGCAGATTGGGGGAGATGGCGTGGGCGCAGTGGGACGAGTTGCGATATGCGGCGGCGGTGATTGGAACCGTCCTGTATGTCTGCGTCCGTCCATGGTCCTGCAGACGCACAGTGTGGAACCTGTTGGCGCAGCAAGTCCTGGCCGTCGGGGTCGAACCGCTTGGGTTTGTCTGCGGGATAGCGGTGTTTGTTGGCATTTCCGTGGTGGTGCAGCTCTCGTTCTGGACCGGCGAAGCGGGGCAGTCACAACTGCTCGGTCCGTTGTTGGTGGCCGTGGTGGCGCGCGAACTCGGCCCGGTGCTGATCAACCTCGTCGTGATTGTCCGCAGTGGCAGCGCGATGACGACAGAACTGGGAGTCCTCAAAATCAGTGGGGGAGTCTGGGCCCTCGAAGCGCGGGAAAGCGATCCATTCCTCCATCTGGTGGTACCGCGCGTGTTGGGCGTGGCGGTGTCCACGTTTTGCCTGACGATCGTTTTTATCCTGGTCACGTTTGCGAGCGGTTATTTGTTTGCGGCCTGGATGGGGAAAGGCAGCCGCGATGTCCTATTATTTGCGGACACCGTGTCGAGCGCGGTTCACCCCAACGACGTGGTCAGCATCCTCGCCAAAAGCGTCCTGCCGGCCCTGTTTGCCAGCACGTGCTGTTGCATTGGCGGGCTGGGCGTCGGCGGCTCGGACACGGAAATCCCGCACGCCACGCAACGGGCGCTCACCCGGTCTGTCGCGGGGCTGTTTGTCATTTCCGCCACGGTGTCGCTGCTGACTTATCTGTGATCATGAACGAAATGACGGACAAGGCGAACAAGGCAGGCTGATGGAAGAGCGCTTCAAGTTTCGGCACGTCAATGCGATCACGGGCACCTTTGTCCTCGCGGTTGTCGCCGTGCTGATCGCCGCTATTGTGTTGACGGGCCGCAGCCAGCACTGGTTCAGAAGCAATGTTACGCTGGGGATCGTTCTGCCCGCAACCGGCGCAGCGGGCATACGGCAAGGCTCGGAGGTGTACTTCCTGGGGACCCTCGTGGGGACGGTCTCCGACGTCAGCGTCTATCCGACCGGGCGCATGGAGGCCCGGGTGAACATCCGCCGCGACTTCTTCCTGTTCGTGCGCGCGGACTCATCGGCGGTCGTCAAACGAAAATTCGGCGTGATGGGCGATGCCTACTTTGAGATCACGCGCGGTCATGGCCAGCCGTTGCCCGAAAAGAATGCCTTCATCATCTGCAACGAACTCCAGCCCAGCGCCCTCGAAGTGGCGCTGGAGGATATCCGCCGTGAGGCCGTGCCCGCATTAAAGAAACTCAGCGCGGGCCTCGACACGTGGACGGCACTGGGCACGAACCTCGTTGCCGCAACGGAGCGCCTGGACAAACTGATTGTTCGCGTGGACGACATGGCCACTGATGTCCAACAGGGCAAAGGCACGGCGGGCCGATTGCTGACGGATCCGACGGCCGCGGACGAGTTGGAGGAATTGCTGGCCAAGGCCAACGCTTCGATGGACGAACTGAAGCCCATTCTGGCCAACGTCCGGCAAGCGAGCACCAATTTCCCAGCGCTCGCCGGTTCGATCAACCAGAGCGCCCAAAACCTGCCGGCGTTAGTTGCGCAGACCCAGGAGACCATGCACGAGATCGAACGGCTGGTCCGGGGGATGCAGCGCTCCTGGTTGCTCCGCGGCGCGGTCCGACAAGCCGATGCCGATGCCGCCGCTACCAACAAAGCCAGCCGCGTGCAGAAGCCGTAAGACACGCCGAGCAGGATCGGCCTTCAGGAAGCGCCTTCAAGCCATCCGCGGTAGGGTTTTACCCGATAGGGTTCTACCCCATGGCGAGGGGTCACCTCATCGCGTAGCGTGCTTTCAACCCAAAGATGTAACAACAGAAAGCAGGAAATATCATGAGAGTAAGATATTCATTGGCGCTTGTAGCAGCGGTGGCCGCGCTGGTGGGCAGCAGCACGCCAGCACGCGCATCCGAGACGGATGAACGCATCGAGTCCTCGTTCAAGAACAGTTACGTCTATAAGACGTATCTGAAGGACGAACACATCAAGATCAGCTCCAAGGATGGAGCCGTCACCTTGTCGGGCGACGTGTACAACGAAACCCACAAACCGATGGCCCAGGACACCGCCGCAGCGTTGCCCGGGGTTACGAGCGTGGACAATCGCATCACAGTCGTAGGCGACCAGCCCGCCGAGAGCTCGGATACGTGGATCAGCATGAAAGTGAAAGCGGCATTGCTATATCGACGCAACGTCAGCGGCACCAAGACCGAGGTGTACGTGAAAGATGGCATTGTGACGTTGAAAGGCGTCGCCGCCAACCAGGCCCAAAAGGACCTGACCACCGAATACGCCAAGGACATCGACGGTGTGAAAAGCGTGCAGAACGAGATCGTAGTGTCGGCGAGCCTGGAAACACCCAGCGAAACAATGGGCGAGAAGATTGATGACGCATCGATCACCGCCGAGGTCAAGGGGTCATTGCTGATGCATCACTCGACCAGCGTGCTCAACACCAAGGTCACGACCAATGATGGCGTGGTCACAGTCAGCGGCAACGCCAGGAACGATGCCGAGAAGGCTCTGGTCACCAAACTCGTTGGGGACATCAACGGAGTGAAAAGCGTGGTCAACAACATGACCATTGAGGCGACCGTGTCCAGTACCAAGTAGACAACCAGTTCGCTGCTCGCTGGTGCGGGGGCGATGAGGGGTGCACCAGTCGGTAGTGAACCGTAGCAAACGGAAAGGAAAGCAAACATGAAGACAGAACATGTAGGAATGATTGAAACGGTAAAAGACGGGATTGTTGCCGCAATCCAAGGGACGGGTGACATTGTCAAGGCGACGGTGGACACCATTACCCAAATGCTCGCCACGACGATAAAAGATACCGGCAAGGTGGGCACGTCTGTGACCGATGTTGTTGCCGACGTCGCGAGCGGCGCGATCCGCGGCGCAGTGCAGGTCGGCGCCGACCTGGGGCATGCCGCGAAAGGGATTATGGTCGGGGTGCTGCGCGGCACCAAAGAGGCCGGCACGGAAGTCATGGCTACCATCAGCCATACCGCCCATGTCACGATCCGAGACACGGCGGAGGTCGGTGGCGACCTTGAGGCCGCTACCACTGGTCTTGTGGAAGGGGCGATCGTCGGCGCCAGAGAATTGGGAGTCAGCGCCGAGGACGCCGCATCGGCAGCGGCCGATGGGGCGTTGAAAGCGGCCGGCAAGGTCGGTTCGACCGCCGTGGAGACAGTGCGCAAAGCGGTGACCAAGACCGCGCATGGTGCCAAAGTCGTGCTGAAACAACCCAAGGTGGCTGTGCCGGTAACAAGTTGACATCAAACCACTGTTCGCTGGTGCGAGAAGTAAATGGCGCACAGGCCGGCAGTGGAAAACAAACCAAACTGAAAGGGAGCATCATATGTTGTACACAATAGCCGTAGTACTGCTTGTCCTGTGGGCGCTGGGGCTGGTGACGAGCTACACGATGGGAGGGTTCATTCACCTCCTGCTGGTGGTTGCCATCGTCATGATCCTGGTTAACGTCATTACCGGCCGCAGAGCCGTGTAATAAAGTGGTTAAAGAAGAAAAGAAAACTGGAGGTTCGAAATGAATTCAAAGACGATTGCCGTCATACTGATCGCACTCGGCATCGTGGTGCTTGCCTACTCAGGCATCACGTATACGACAAGAGGAAAGCCCGTCGACATCCTCGGCGCGCACATCGAGACCACACACAGCCACTTTATCCCTCCGGTGGCCGGTGCGCTTGTGCTGGCCGGCGGGATCGTGTTGCTGCTCGCGAGCCCCAAAAGGGCTTGACTCAGGATAAAGATGGTCGACTGACCTGTCTGCTTATGCGATGGCGAAGAGGAAGCGTCGTGATTTGCCTGGGGCTGACGTGGCTGAGCTTGGGACAAGTCTCTCAGGCCAAGGACGATCAACGGGCGCGGGAAATCGTGGATCGAGTGGGTCGGCTGTTTATCAACAAATCCTGCATCGCTCAATGATGATCCCGAGGAAACAACAGAACGTTTTCAAGGTGGCCCTCGCCGGTCTGGCGGGCGGATTGCTCGCCGTGGCTTCGATCGCAATCGCGTCCGATCCCCTGGAAGACGTGAAACGGTTCAGTGATTTTGCCGCAGCCGATCTCCGTCACGTGCTTGATGGCGACATTCTTGGCGCCCGCGGTTCGCTGATGAACTTCCCCAACGGGCTCTCCGCGCAGACGTGTTTCGTGACACCGGAGGCGGCGGCGGAAACGG
This sequence comes from Verrucomicrobiia bacterium, assembly GCA_035501175.1. Taxonomy (GTDB): domain Bacteria; phylum Verrucomicrobiota; class Verrucomicrobiia; order Palsa-1439; family Palsa-1439; genus Palsa-1439. The sequence continues at coordinate 61,830 of DATJWQ010000006.1, forward strand.
CCCGGCGGCTGCAGGCTTGGGACCCATTGCCCCACGAGACACTGAACGTGTTCGCGTATCAATCGATGCGCGGGCCGTCCGCGACGGCGGATTTTCAGGGCCTGAATCTGGACTCGAATCAAGGCGCCATCCGCTGGCTGCTGGACAAGACCCGTGCCACCACGGCGGACAAATCTGATCTCAACCTGACGCGCGCCGAAGCGCAACAACTGGCGAACTGCGCCAGGAGGAGTCCCGATCCGCAAGAGATTGGCGTCTGTTGGGGAGAAGTATTGCAGGAACGCGCCGCGGCATTCCAGCGGCAGGGGTTCGACGGTTTGTTGCCGTACGAAGCCAACGGAGCAACGGTGTCACCCGGGAAACAGCTTCGCGAGATGTTGCGCGATCAGCCGGCCGTGTCCCGGCAATTTGCGACCCTGCTGCAGCGGAGCGGGTTGTTCGGCAACGAGCCGGCAGGGGTGCTCATACCAACGCTGTACTGGACGCTGTTCGAGGCCAATCATCACGCCACGCTGAGCCTCGGGGCGATCTATGTGTTGCCGCAAGGCGATCACTACCAACTTCTGGACGTGCAGTATTACGTCAGCGGCAAGTATTACGTGGCGGCGACCCTGAGCGAAATCTGGCCGATCCAGATCGGCGCGAAGTCGGAGGCACTGGTGTGGCGGGGGGATTTTGTTGCCACGCCAACGCTGGCATTCACGAAGGGAACCGACCGGATCATCTACGGCGCCATCCTGCTCCAGGAAATCAAAAAGGTGGTTCGCTGTTTCCAGGATGATTTGAAGGCGATACACCGTACGGCCCAGAGCGATAGTTTGCGAAATAACTAGGTAATTCGCCGGTTGGGCGTATGGTGAAGTTGTATCAGCAAACTGCTTCACTCCGACCAGACCTTGCAGCACTGCGGCGCGGGTAGGCAGCACGACGCAACAGCTAACATCGCTGCCCAGGGAGATTGTTGTGGATATCAGCCGGATCAGTCGGGAGGGATTCAATCAGTTCTTCAACGAGAAGTATACGCTCGCATGTCGATTACTGGACTGCGAGGCGTTCCAGTCGTGGCACACGCCAACCAAGAGCGAATGGGCGGATGTGCTCGCTGTGATCGCCAACATGCTCAAGAAGTGTGACTGGCCGTTGTACGACGTCAAACGCGACGGCGATGACGCGGCATCGATGCAGGTGATGAACGCCGGCTTGATGATGAACGCCATCCACAATTTGCTGGATGCATTGAACGGGTACGGGGTGGCGGCGGTGCCGTCGCCGGGACAGTGGGGAGACATCATGCGGGTGGTGGACGAGACCACCGAACGTCGCGACGTGATTGATCAGGCGGGATCGAGGGGAATCATATGACCAATGACACCAATGTTAGTGCGGTCGTTGTCCATGAAACAATATTCCAGTTTACGGCAACCGGCGGAGGCCTGCTGATTCACCGGATTGCGGAGATCGAAAAACTGGCACTGAGCAATCTGCAGAGCGGGAAATCGCTCGATCGTGTCGTCACCGGAGCGCTGGCGTCGTTGCGAGATGCCTGTCGGGACGCGCGGGCCAGCGTCTCGTAGCCCTGTACGGAGTAGTCCGCCCGCATCATTGGCTTTCGACGTGTTGGCCGCACGCCGCTCGTTTCTGTCTCAGAGCGTTTTGGTCTGGCAGCCGTCTGTCGGGCGGAGGGGTAATTCTTCCTGCGGTTTATGCCTTTTGGCGCGAGAGATATGCTCTTGGATCAATCCGGTCTGAGAAAATGACACATTCCGAAGGAGAACACGAAAGGCCGGAAGAGCGCTCCGGGTGATCCTCTTGACCAACGCTCCAACCAATTGAGCCATGGGCGTACGCGCAAGGAATTGCGCCAGACAATGGGCGCATCGCCCGTCCCTCGCAATGAGAAATCGTGCGCCGTTCACCGCGCAGTCAAGCCCCGGCCGCCGGACATGTCCGCTGCTCACGCCTTGGCGGCTTCAACCCGGATCGTGTCGCCGTCGCGCACGGATTTCAGAACGCGAGGATCGCGTTCGAGTTGGCCCAGGACGTTGACCTTCGTGACCAGCCGGCACTCGTCGCCGCGCGACACCGGGGTGGGCCCGAACGGGATCGCCAGCGAGCTGCCCTGGACCCAGAAACAGATCGTGCCGGGCGGCACGACCTCCCGCGCATCCGTCTCGAGATCGGCTTGCACGGGCACGCTGAAGTAGACTTCCTCGCCCCATGTGTTCGCCGCCGACGAACAGGGCAGGGCGTCGAACAGCCGTTTCGCCGTCGGCGTGTTGTTCAACACGCCGAACACCTCTTCTTTCCCCCAACTTATGCGGATCTTCATTCTCGTTCGATCGCCGCTCCACCTCTGTGCGGGAGGGAGTCGTCTTCCACGAGGGCGCAGACCAGCGTTACGCCGCTGGCTCGAACTGGGACCGCAAGGCCCAGAGGCCGAGAGCGGGATTGCTGATGTAGAAAATCTCCTCGCCGCCGACCTTGTTCAGGCCATCCTTCAAGGATTCCGGTTGATACCGTTTCACCACCGCGTCGAGGTTGCCGGCCTCGAACCCGACCGAGCGGATCTCGTCGGCGCTCATGTCGCGTCCGGGACAATACGTGATCTTGAATCGGCCTTCGCTCGATCCGTGGATGAAATGCGCCGCGGCGCTGAGGTTGTTTTGCAGTTCCGCATTGGCTTTCACCGCCGCCAATGTTGCCGGCGTGCCGCGGTACCCGTACTTACGAATCAACCGGTCGATCTCCTTGTCTTCGCCAAACTCTTTCAGGCCCGGCGCGAGAATGATCAATTCGCCGCCGTCGGCCATGACCATGCGGGTGCGATAAATCGCCTTGTTGCCGAGCCACGTGCTCTTGAATTCGTGCGGATCGAGGTACACCAGGACCTTCTGCAGCGGTTTGTCGAGCAGGTCGAGGTTGACCTTTTGTGACAGCCGCGCGCCGATCGTAAACGTCTCGACGTCGTCACCGACGTACAACCCGCGCATGACCATGCCCTCGGCGACCTTGTTCTTCTGCATCACGGTGAGCACGTACACAATCGGCAGCTCGCGCAGAAAGTTGTCCGCGCCGTAATTGAACAGGCGCCGCACGGGCGTGTCGATCCGTCCCATCATCCGCTCCATGCCGTAGGCCGCGCCGAGAAAATGCGATTTGTTGATCGTGTCCGCGCCGCCCGCGCCGGTGAGGATGTTCTTGGTGTAATTGGCGATGCCGACGACCTCGTGCGGGACGAGCTGGCCGACGGAGAGGATGAGGTCATAGCCCGCGAACAACCGCTGGCTGACTTCGACGCGCACATCGTAGTCCACGAGGCCACCCGACCACTCCCGAATCTTTGAGCCGGGTATGTCGCCAACATGGCGGATGCCATTGCGCCAGTCGTGCACCTTGAACCGGTCCAACGGAATGGTGCTGCCGAACATCATCCGCAGTTGTTTTTCCGTCATCGGCGTATGCGTGCCGAGGCAGGGCATGATGTCGATTTCCGCCCGACCGGCGAGCAATTCGTAGAGCAGGTCGGTCAGCTCTCCGGCATTGGAATTCAGGCGGGTATGGTCGGGGGGCAGGACGAGCACCTTGCGCGGCGGTTTGCCGATGACACGGAGCGCCTGCGCCAGCGCTTCGCGCTTTTCCGTGGTGGTGATGTTGTCGTTGACTCCGCCCCGTGCAAAATAAGTAGCCATGTTGGTTCCTCTACAATTGTGTGCTGGCCGGCAAAGATAAAATACATGGCGCCCGTGCCGATTACAAGCTCCCCGAATCGCACGAACGATTACAGACGGATAATGCTACGAGACGCCGACGATGCCCGCAACCGGGTTACCGCTGGACGCGCGCGTTGCCCTTCCAGATGCTCCAGACCTGGTCTTCATCCGCGGGCTGTCCGTAGTCGGTCAACACGGTCGTTGCCAACGCGCCGCTGGCCCAGCCGAACTGGATCCATTTCTCGGGTTCCCATCCCTTGAGAATCGCGTAGAGCATCCCGCCGACAAATCCGTCGCCGCCGCCGATGCGGTCCAGCACCGTGATATCGCGCGGCTCGACCACGTGCCAATCCTTGTCGGCCCGCATGATCGCGCCCCACAGATGATGGTTCGTATCGACGACTTCGCGGAGCGTCGTGGCGAATGTCGACGCCTTCGGATACGCCTTCTTCACGCGGTCGATCATTCCCTTGAATCCGTCGATCTTCGACTTGAGACCTTTGCCGCCCGCTTCGGGACCTTCGATCCCGAGACAGAGTTGGAAGTCTTCCTCGTTGCCGACCAGGATGTCCGATACGCTGGCGATCTCGGCAAAGATCTTGGCAAGTTCCTTCTCGCGTCCTTTCCAGAACGACGCGCGGTAGTTCAGGTCGAAGGAAATGCGTGTTCCGTGTTTCTTCGCCGCGCGGGCCAACTCGAGGCAGAACGCTCCCGTTTCCGGCGAGAGCGCGCCGATCAGGCCGGACAGGTGGACGATCTGGACGCCTTCCTTGCCGAAGATCCGGTCGAGATCGAAATCTTTCACGCTGAGCGTCCGGCCGACTTCGCCAGCGCGATCGTTCCAGACGCGGGGTCCGCGCGAACCGTATCCGCTGTCCGCAATGTTGAATTGATGGCGATAGCCCCACGGGCCGCCCTGGGGGACCTCGACGCCTTCGTAGTCGATGTTGCGGCTCTTGAGGTTGTCCTTGATGAACTGCGCGATCGGGCTGCCCTTCACGAACGTGGTCAGCACCTTGACCGGCAGACCCAGGTACGACGAGACGCTGACCACGTTGGTCTCGGCGCTGGTGGCCTGCATCAGCATCGTGCTCGCAACGTGGACGGGCTGCCCGGTCGGAGGCGTAATGCGAATCCCCATGCTCGACGGCACGATCAGCGCATACTTGCAGTCCTTCTTCAATTCGATCTTCATGGCATGTTCCTTTCGCCGTTGAATCGTCGTGCTGCGCCGTTACACGGTGTACGTTTGCGAAGTGGTTGTGCCGCCGTGGCCGGTCCAGTTCGTGTGGAAGGCCTGGCCGCGCGGCTTGTCGACGCGCTCGTAGGTGTGCGCGCCGAAGTAGTCGCGCAGTCCCTGCAACAGATTCGCCGGCAAACGGTCGCTGCGGTATCCGTCGAAATAGGCCAGGGCCGAGCCGATGCACGGCGTCGGGATGCCCAACTGGGCCGATTTGACGACGACGCGGCGCCAGGCGGCCTGGCGGCTGCTGACGGCTTTCTTGAAGAACTTGTCGAGCAACAGATTCACCAGGTTGGGATTGCGTTTGAACGCCTTCTTGATATCGCCGAGGAACGCGGAGCGGATGATGCAGCCGCCGCGCCACACCAGGGCGATGCCGCCGTAATTGAGGTTCCACTTGTAGGTCCTGGCGGCGGCGCGCATGAGCTGATAGCCCTGCGCGTAGCTGACGATCTTCGACGCATACAACGCGGCGCGCAGATCGTTGACGAACTTTGCCTTGTCGCCCGAGAACTTCTTGACCTTGGGCTTGATTTCCTGCGAGGCGGTGACGCGCTCCTCTTTGATTGCCGACAGGCAACGAGCGAACACGGCTTCACCGATCAACGTCAGCGGCATGCCGTCATCGAGCGCCGCCACGACCGTCCATTTGCCCGTGCCCTTCTGGCCGGCGGCGTCGAGAATGATGTCCACCACGGCTTTGCCTTCCTCGTCCTTGTAGCCGAGGACATCGCGCGTGATCTCGATGAGATAACTGTCGAGCTCGCCCTTGTTCCATTCGGCGAACACGTCGTGCATTTCCTCGTTGGTCATGCCGAGGCCGCGTTTCATCAGGTCGTACGTCTCGCAAATCATCTGCATATCGCCGTACTCGATCCCGTTGTGGACCATCTTGACGAAATGGCCGGCGCCGTTTTCGCCGATCCAGTCGCAGCAGGGCTCGCCGTCGGGTGTGCGGGCGCAGATTGCCTGGAAGATTTCCTTCACATGCGGCCACGCGGCGGGACTGCCGCCGGGCATCAGGGACGGGCCCTTCAACGCGCCTTCCTCGCCGCCCGACACGCCCGTGCCGATGTACAGCAGGCCTTTGCTCTCGACGTATTGGGTGCGGCGGATGGTATCCGGGAAATGGCTGTTGCCGCCGTCGATCAGGATGTCGCCGGGTTCGCAGAGGGGGATGAGCTGATCGATCAACTCGTCCACCGCCTGGCCGGCTTTGACGAGCATGAACACCTTCCGCGGTTTCTTCAGGGAGGCGACGAACTCCTCGAGCGTATGCGCGCCGAAAAACTTCTTCCCCTTGCCGCGACCGTTCATAAAAGCGTCCACCTTCGCGGTGGTGCGGTTGAACACGGAGATGGGGTATCCACGGCTTTCGATGTTGAGGGCGACGTTCTCGCCCATCACGGCCAAGCCGATCAGGCCGATGTCAGATTGTGGTGTGGTCATGATTGATTTCCTCGCTTACATCCTACAGTTAGGCACGAAACTGCTTCGATGAACACCTATGTTTCGTAGCAATTCGTGTCCATTCGCAGCCGCCATGATGGTTTCGGCTACGTAAATCGGGTGATTGTGCTATACGCCGCTGAACGCGCTGAATCCGCCGTCGATCGCGATCACCTGGCCGGTGACAAACCCCGACGCCTCGTCGCTGAGCAACCACAGCAACGTGCCCGTCAAATCCTCTGGTTTCCCGAAATGGCCTTCGGGCGTGTGGCTGATGATCGTGTTGCCGCGCGCCGTGAGCGAGCCGTCCGGCTGGGTCAACAGCGTGCGGTTCTGTTCCGTCAGGAAAAATCCGGGCGCGAGAGCGTTGACGCGGACGCCGACCTTCGAGAAATGGACCGCGAGCCATTGCGTGAAATTGCTGACGCCGGCCTTGGCGGCGCTGTAGGCCGGGATTTTGGTCAACGGTTTGAACGCGTTCATCGACGAGATGTTGATGATGTTGCCGTGCTTTTTGAGCACCATGTCCTTGGTGAACACCTGGGTCGGCAGAAACGTGCCGAGAAAATTCAAATTGAACACGAACTGGATGCCCTCGACCGTCAGATCGTAAAACGTCACCACGCCGTCCTTCTTCTGCGTGAGATCTTCGACGGAGAGAAACTCCTTCGACGTGGTCCCCTTGGGATGGTTTCCGCCGGCGCCGTTGATCAGGATATCGACCGGCCCGAGCGACTGTTTGACCTGTTCGTAGGCCTTCTCGACGCTGGCTTTTTCGAGCACGTTGCAGGCGACGGCTTTCGCGACGCCGCCGGCCTTGTTGATCTCATCCGCGGCTTTCTGGGCGAACTCGGGTTTCAGGTCGAGGATGGCGACCTTCGCGCCGCACTCGGCCATCGCCTTTGCCATCACGCTGCAGAGGATGCCGCCGCCGCCGGTGATGGCGGCGACCTGATTTTTCAAATTCACTTGAAGTGGCACTGACATAAGTATCGTCCTTTCAGTCTTGTGGAAACTCGCAGACGCAACTCTTACGGAATCAACCTGCGAAATGCAACAGCAATTCCCGTCGTTGCCTGTCGTGAGATTCGCGCGACACTCACGAAAAGTTGCGCCACATTCAAGTCAATTCATGGGACCGTCTCGGAAGCCTTTCGCTGAGCCGGGCGGACGAGCATCACGACGCACAATCGCAGCGGTCCCGGAGCCAGAAATGTCTTGCATTTCACGCGTCCATTTGCTACCAAAAAAGTCGGTTGCAGGAGAGTCGTACCAAACTGTTTATTCAAGGAAAGGTTGGCGCCATGAATACGTTTGCGGGTACTCTGACCGTTTTCAAACGCGGAAGTTTGTCAGCGCGTTTTTCCCAGAACAGGTTCCCTTTGATCGAACATCATTATTTCCGCCCGTGGCTGGTCGCCGTGGCGGCAATTGCTGTCTCGGCAGCGTCGGCTCGTGCGAACCTGAATATCGTCGCGACCTATGATCCGTCGATCGCGACCAATGGGAGTTCGGCGGCCATCGAGACCGCCGTGAACGCCGCGCTGACAATTCTCGACAACGACGTCCTCAATAATGTCACGGTCAACATCGATTTTGGTCTCGAGACCGACCCGCGGTATCTGGGGACGAGCCTGACCACATTCAGCAACGTAACGTATTCCTCGTACCTGACCGCGCTCCAGACGAAGCAGACGTTGTCGGCCAATGATAACACCGCGATTGCATCGCTTTCGGCGGGTCCGAATAATCCGGTCAACAACACCGGGACGATTGTGACGACGGCGCCGCTGCTGCGGGCGCTCGGGTACAGCGCGCCGGCCACGCAGGCGGGGATCAGCCCGACCAACATCACGTTCGACAGCGATATCACGCTCAACCTGGCTGGCGAAAACCTGACCCGGCCCGGTGTGACCAACAACGACGACTTCGAATCGACGGTCGAACATGAGGTCAACGAAGTGCTCGGCATTGGCGGGGCCGGCTCGGCCATTGCGACCAACGCCGGCGCGCTCACAGGCGGGGTCGGCCCGATGGACCTGTACCGTTACAGTGCGGCTGGCACACGGAGTTTCACCGCGTCCACCAACGCGATCTCTTATTTCTCGATTAACGGCGGCACGAACAAGCTCGTGAATTTCAACCAGGGTTTCGGCGGGGAATCGGATTACGGCGACTGGGGAGATGGAGTGAGCCCTGCGGATGGGAAGGGGAACAGCCCGGCCCTGGTGCAGGATGCATTTGGCACGCCCGGCTCTTCGCCCGACGATGGTGTCTACGAATTGACCGCGCTCGATGTCGTCGGCTGGAACGTCGTCCCCGAGCCGTCGACGATGGCGCTGGTCGGACTGGGAACAGTAGGCGCGTATGCTCTTCGTCGGCGTCGCCGCAAGAGCTGAGTGGGGTTAGTGTGGGAGTATTGTTGCGAGGCGCGGCTTGATGCCGCGCCTCGCGCTTTTGGGGGGAAGAAGGAGCGGTCAGAGCCGCTCGGCCGAGGGGATGAATCGCGTGACGATCCCCCGTCACCTTGATCCTCTCCCCCTGAAGGGGCGAGGAGACCTCCGGACGCTGGCGGGGCGCCGGCTATTTCTTCGACATGGCCTCCAGCGCGAGATAGAGGGCGTGCGTGCCGCTCCGGCCGTGGCCTTGCGCCTGGACGACGTGATAAAGCTCGTCGACGAGCTTGAGGCCGGGAAGCTTCAACTGCATGCGTTCGGCTTCGGCGAGGGCGATCTCCATGTCCTTCACAAAATGATCGACGATGAAACCCGGCGCGAAATTGCCCGCGAGAATCCGCGGAGCGAGATTCTCGAGCGTCCAGCAACCGGCTCCGCCGCCGCGGATCGATTGGAGCAGGGTGTTGAGGTTGAGGCCCGCCTTCGCGCCGTAGAGCAAACTCTCGCACACGCCGATGATCGTGCCGGCGATGACGATCTGGTTGCACATCTTGGCCTGTTGACCCATTCCCGCGCCGCCCTGATGCGCGATGGTTTTGCCCATGGCTTCGAACAACGGCATGACGCGAGCGACCGCGTCGGCATCGCCGCCGATCATGATCGTGAGCGTGGCATTGCGCGCGCCCACGTCGCCGCCCGACACCGGCGCGTCGATGGCGTCGACACCCTTCGGTTTGGCCGCGGTGTAGATTTCTTTGGACAGACCTGGCTCGGTGGTCGTCATGTCGATGACGATGCGGCCCGGTTTCACGCCCGCGAGCACGCCGTTGTTGGCGAAGTAGACATCGCGGACGTCGCGCGGGAACCCGACCATGGTGAAGATGATGTCGGATTCTTCCGCGACGGCTTTGGGCGAATCAGACCACGTCGCGCCCTTGTCGAGGAGCGGCTGCGGTTTGGACTTCGTGCGGTTGTAGACCGTGACCTTGTACCCCTTGGTCATCAGATGCCCGCACATCGACAGGCCCATAATGCCCGTGCCGATCCAGCCGAGACGGGTGGTGGAGGGGGAGATTGATTTGGTTGTGGAGTTCGCCATTGCGCCGGCACGCTACGCAGCGAGTGAAAGGTTGTCAAATGCGATTTGGACGTGCGGCAGGGGCGCGGCAGCGGACGGGCGGTCTCACGCAGAGACGCAGAGGGCGCGGAGAGAAATCTGTGCGCGTTGGCGATGATATATCGCGTAGCGACATATCATGGACGGACATATGCCGGGTAGGGCGATTGAGAAATGGAAGGGGTGGTTGCGCGGGGTGCAAGGATGAGTGGGAGGACCGGGGGGGACATTAGAATACATGGTAGTACAATACATGGTAGTACAATGCATCGTAGTGCAATGTATCAGGGGATGATGTTGGAGAATGCCAGCCAGTGGTTGTCGGGCGTTTGACCGTGTGTGCGTGGTTGTTTGCCAGGCACGGTTGACGGTTCGCGGTGCAGCAGGTGATGAAATAGATGACGGTCTTGTCGTGTGAGAGCCAGACAGGAACACGGCGGAGACGCTTGCGGTCCACGAGGGGATTCTAAATGCGAGTCCTGTTGGCGTGCAAGCACCGCGAATGAGATTCGCGGCTACAAGAGGACGACCGGGCTGGGGCCCCGCGAATGAGATTCGCGGCTACAATCACACGGCGGGAGAACCGCGAAAGAGTTTCGCGGCTACAAAGGGGTGTGGAAGGCGTATCGGACTTCATTGTTGACTTTGGTATCGGCATGTGATATTCACGACCGGTTGTTGCCGCTGTTGTGGACTCGCTCGCGTCCGGTCGGCTTGGCGTTCGGGCCGCGCCGACCTCCGGGTTGGGGTAAACCTGCGGCGGTGTTCTTTGACAGGAAGAGGAGATTTGTGGGGTGATCGCGACGGTTCGGCGTGAGTGCGAGCCTGTGGCGCGGGTGAGTTGTGTCCACGGGGAGGATGGGAATCCGTAAAAAGTGTTTTTTTTACAAAACGAACCCGAGAAATGCGCGCCGGCCTGGGTTTCCTGTAAAAAACGAACCCGAGAAATGGAAAACGAACCCGAGAACGAACCCAGAATTGGGGTGAATTGAGGTGGGAAATGGGCAAACGAACCCGAGAAACGGAGAACGAACCCGAGCCGGGCTGGGGTGAGCCCGATTTCATTTGGAACCGGCGCAGAAGTCTGAATCTGGGCAAGCCGATGACAAAGTCAGCTTCTCAGGGTTATTGGGGACTGGAAATTGGCGGCGGTGCGTTGCTTTTGGGCATGGCGTTCGCTACAGTGGCAGGACATGAAAGCGGTCACGACGGAGCAAATTCGCCAGCTTGACCAACAGACCATCTCGCTCGGCACGCCGGGGGAGGAACTGATGGAGCGGGCGGGGTATGCCGTGGCGCGGGCGGCGATGAAGTTCCTGCGTCGGCTCGATGCGCGGACGGTGCTGCTGTTTGCGGGGAAGGGCAACAACGGTGGCGACGCCATCGTGGCGGCGCGGCATCTGGCGGGCGCGGGCTGCGAGGCGGCGCTGGTGCTGATGTGCAAGCGCACCGAGTTGCAGGGCGATCCGCTGCTGCATTTCCAGAAGCTCGTCGCGGCGGTGAAGGTGTTGGAGCTGCCCACGCTCGAACAACTCGCGGAGTTGGTCGGCGACCTCGAACCGGCCGTGGTCGTGGACGGGTTGCTCGGCACGGGTCTGAAGGGCGAGGTGCGCGAGCCGTATGCCACGGCGATCAAGGTCATCAACGGCCTGCATCGGCCGGTGGTCGCGGTGGATATTCCGTCGGGACTCGACAGCGACACGGGCGAAGTGCTCGGCGTGGCCGTGCGCGCGCAAACGACCGTGACGATGGGCCTGCCGAAGATCGGCCTGCTGAAGCCGGCGGCGTTGGAGTTCATTGGACGAATCGAGGTGGTGGACATCGGGATTCCCCGGAAACTACTCGACAACATCCAGGCCGATGTCGAATTGGTGACCGCGCGCGAGGTTGCGGCGCTGTTGCCACCCCGACCCCGAGCCGCGCACAAGGGCGATTGCGGACATCTGCTCGTGATCGCCGGCTCGGAAGGTTACACCGGCGCGCCGATTCTGACCGCGACCGCCGCGGCGCGGGCCGGGGCCGGGCTGGTGACGCTGGCGGTGCCGCGGAGTATTTATCGGACCGTCGCGGCGAGTTGTCCGCCCGAGATCATGCCGCGCCCGGCCGACTTCGAGACGCTCGATACGACGGATTTTGCGGGGTTCAATGCGATCGCCATCGGGCCGGGGCTGGGGCAGGGGACCACGACGCAACGGATGATTTGGAAAGTAATCAGCGCGTGGTTCCCGCCGATTGTGGCCGATGCCGACGCGTTGAACGCGATGGCGCAAAGCGTCGCCGCGCTGAAGAAGCTGCACAAGCCGCTCGTGCTCACGCCGCACCCCGGCGAGATGGGCCGGCTGATCGGCAAGACCAGCCGGGACGTGCAGGCCAACCGCTGGGAGGTTGCGCGGGATTTCGCGAAGGAGTACGGCACGACGACGGTCCTCAAAGGCGCGGGGACGTTGATTGCCGAGAGGACCGGACCGATGTGGGTGAATTTGACCGGCAACCCCGGCATGGCCAAGGGCGGGATGGGCGACGCGTTGACGGGCGTCATCGGCGCATTCTTGGCGCAGGGCCTGTCACCGGCGGACGCGGCGCGGGCGGGCGTGTTCGTTCACGGGCTGGCTGGCGACCTGGCCGTCGCGGAGATCGGGGAGCGGGCCATGGTCACATCGGATTTGATCGGCAAACTCGGCGCGGCGTTCGCGGCGCTGGACTCGACGCGCGCCTGATGGCATACTTCGGCCTGTTTTCGCGCCGGCGTAGCTCAATCGGCAGAGCAGCTGATTTGTAATCAGCAGGTTATCGGTTCAAGTCCGATCGCCGGCTCCACTCTTACCCCACATGTCAACATTGCGATGGGCGGACCTGGTCGTGATGGCCATCTACATGGTGGCGATGGTGCTGATTGGTTTGCGATTCGCCAAACGGCAAACCTCGACCGAAACCTATTTTGTCGCGCGCCGCTCGATCCCGCATTGGGCGATGGGCGTTTCCATTTATGCGGCGTTGATCAGCAGCATCACGTTCACGGCGTATCCCGGCTCGGCGTACGCGGGGAACTGGAACGAGCTCGTGCCCGGGTTCATGGTTGTCGCCGTCCTGCTGTTGGTCGGCACGGTGATCATCCCGTTTTTTCGGCACGCCGTCGGGATGAGCGCCTACGAGTATTTCGGGCGTCGTTTCGGGTACGGCGCGCGGGCCTACAGCGCGCTGGCGTTCATCGCGGGACATTTTTCCAAGATGGGTTTCGTATTCTACACGCTGGCGATCATTGTCGGAGGCATCACGGGCTGGAACATCTACGTCGTGATGATGGTGACCGGAGTCGTGACCGTGTTCTACACGGTCATCGGCGGACTGGAAGCCGTGATCTGGACGGATGTCATCCAGGGATTCGTCAAATGCATCGGCATTTTTGTCTGCCTCGGATTTCTGCTGTACGAGGTTCCCGGCGGTCCGTCGGCGGCGTTTCGTCTCGCGTGGGACCATCACAAATTCAGTCTTGGCAGCGTGTCCTGGGATCTTTCCCGCAACGGCAACGTGTGGATCATGGCGATCTACGGGTTCTTCTGGTATCTGCAAAAATACACGGCCGACCAGACGCTCGTGCAACGCTATCTCGTGGCGAAGTCCGACCGCGAGGCGTTCAAAGGCGTCGCGTTCGGCGCGCTGTTGTGCGTGCCGGCGTGGGCGTTGTTCATGCTCATCGGCACGCTCGTTTGGGCATACTATCAGTTGGCGGGTGGCGCGCCGGCGCTGCACAAACCCGATGAATTCTTCCCCTACTTCCTCGCCACGAAGGTTCCCGCCGGGTTTGCCGGCTTGTTCATGGCGGCATTGGTCGCATCGGCCATGTCGATGTTGTCATCGGACCTGAATTGTCTTTCGGTTGTCGTCGTGGAAGACTATTACCGCAAACTGCGCCCCGATTCGACGGACCGACAACGGCTGGCGGTGGGCAAATGGAGTGTCGCCGTCTGCGGCGCGATCAGTGTGGTCGTGGCGGTCGTCATTGCGATCTACTCGGAGCGCGTTCTGTCATTCTATTTCACGGTTACTTCGATCATCGCCGGCGGGCTGGCCGGGTTATTCCTGTTGGCGTTCCTCAGTCCGCGCGCGAACCGACAAGGTGCTTACGTCGGCATTGCGGCCTGCCTGTTATTCACCTCGTGGGCCACGCTTACCAGCGGCAAGAATCCCGTGTGTGACCTTGGCTGGTATAACTTCACGTTGCCGACCGTACTCATTGGGGGCATCGGCCACGTGATTCTTCTGGCAGTGGGATACGTGTCCAGCCGGTTCTTCGCTGCCGGAGACGGCAGCCGGAGTCTCACATTATGGGGCTGGCTGGAGAGACGCGGACTTCCCCAAACAGAAACACTGACCGCCGCCACGGCAACGGGACCCAAAGCATGAACGCGATCACCCTGCTTCAACCACCGCGGATCGTTTTCGGCAACGGCTGTGCCGCCGGTTGCGTGGATCTTCTCGCGCAACGCGGCGTCCGCCGCGTGTTGCTTGTCAGCAGCAGTCCCGTCCTGCCGCACCTTGCCTTTCTCCTGGATTCTCTGCGTCGAGCCCATTGCGATGTTGTCCAGAGCCGGCCTGTGGATCAGGAACCGACCGTGGCCGTGTTCGAGGAGGTGTTGAAAACGGCGCGTGCCGAAAAAGTCGAGGCGGTGCTCGGTGTCGGGGGCGGCAGCGCGCTGGACGTGGCCAAGCTCGCCGCCGCGCTCGCGAATGGCCGGCAAAACGTCGCGGAAGTGTTCGGGATCGGCCTGCTTCAACGGCGCGAGCTGTTTCTGGTGTGTCTGCCGACCACGTCCGGCACAGGCAGTGAGGTGTCGCCTAATTCCATTCTGCTCGACGAAGCCGATCAGTTGAAAAAGGGCGTGGTGAGCCCGCATCTGGTTTCCGATGCCGCGTATATTGACCCGTTGCTCACGCTGTCGGTGCCGCCGTCGGTGACGGCAGCCACGGGGATGGACGCGCTGACTCATTGTATCGAAGCGTACGCGAACAAGTTCGCCCATCCGATTGTGGACGCATACGCGGTGCAAGGCATGCGGCTCATTTCGGACAATCTTCTCGCCGCGGTCCGCAACGGCAGCGATCCGGCAGCCCGCGCCAACCTCGCGTTGGGCAGCCTCTACGGCGGCTTGTGCCTGGGACCGGTCAACACCGCTGCCGTGCACGCCCTGGCGTATCCGTTGGGAAGCCGGTTCCACGTGGCGCATGGCATCTCCAATGCCGTGTTGCTGCCGCATGTCCTGCGCTTTAATTTGGCGGCGGCGCCGGATCGCTATGCCGGGGTGGCTCTTGCCCTGGGCCTGCCGCGCAGCAGCTCGACGAGCGAAACGGCCACACGAGGCGTCGATCATTTGGTACAATTGTCGCAAGCGTGCGGGATCCCGGCGCGATTGTCGGACCTGGGTGTCCCGCGCGATGCGATCCCGTCGATGGCAAAATCGGCGATGCAGGTCACGCGCCTGCTCAAGAACAATTTGCGGACAGTCAGCGAAGAAGATGCCGTCCGAATTTACGAGGCGTCCTACTGAAATGAAGAGTGAACTGAAATACCGTGGTGTGGTGGTGCCGATGGTTACGCCAGTGACCGCGACCGGCGACCTGGACGAGCCGGCGGTGGACCGGCTGGTGGATTTTCTACTGGCGGGCGGCGTGGACGGCATATTCGTCGTCGGCACCACGGGCGAAGGCGCGTCGATTCCGCGTCCTGTTCGCCGGCGATTGGTCGATCGCACCGTGGCGCGGGTTCGTCGTCGCACGGTAGTGTACGCTGGCATCGGCGATGGCCAGCCGGATGAGATCGCCGCCGGCAACGATTATCTCGGGGCCGGCGTGGATGCGATTGTAGTTCGTCCGCCCATATCGTTTTCCCAGGAACGATTGCTCTCATGGTTCGAGCAAGTTCTTGGGGCGTTGCGCGGTCCGGTGATTCTGTACAACATCCCGTCCACGACCCACGTTTCCATCCCGCTCGATGTCATCGCGCGGTTGTCGGAAAATCCGAAGTTGGTTGGCGTCAAGGATTCGGAAAACAACGCGGCCCGGCACGAGGAATTGCTGCGGCGATTTAGTGGACGGGAGAGTTTTTCCGTTCTCATCGGTGTTGGCGCGCTGATGGGGCCGGGGTTGAAGATGGGCGCTGACGGTATCGTGCCGAGCGCGGGCAACCTGATTCCGGATGTTTGCCGGCGGGTGTGCGAAGGCGCGCGCCGTGGCGATTGGGCCGGGATGGATCGATATTGTGACCGCATGAGCGAGGTGACCGCCCTGTATCAGAAGGGGCGCACACTGGGCGAATCGCTGGCCGCCCTCAAAGCCGCGATGGCGTGCCGCGGACTCTGCGCGCCGGATGTGCTGCCGCCGCTCCGCACGCTCTCGAAAGCGGAGGTCGAAAGCATTCGTAGCGAGATGGCCCGACTGCATTTGTTGGACGAAACACCATGAGAGCGAAGCCCGTCCTCGGCCTGACGCTGGGTGACCCGGCTGGTATCGGCCCGGAACTTTGCGCGCGGGCACTGCGCGAGCAGGCGGTATTGGAGGCCTGCGTGCCGGTTTTGTTCGGAGACGCCGGCGTGATGAAACGCCTCGCACAAACTGGATTCCCCGTTCCCGATTGCCGCACGGTTTCGCTGGCCGAATGGGACAAGGGTGGTGTGATTTCCGAGCCGATGATTGTTGACTGTGCCGCGATTGATGCGGATTCGCTACGAGTGGGGGCGATCGCGCCTGCCTGCGGCAAAGCCGCATTTATATACATCGAACAGGCCATTCGCGCGGCGATGGCGAGGCGAATCGATGGCGTCGTCACGGCGCCGGTCCACAAGGAAGCGTTGCGGCTCGCGGGCGTGCCTTATCCGGGGCACACGGAAATCTTCACGGCGCTCACGGGCGCGAAACGCAGTTGCATGATGTTGCGCTCCGACGTGCTGACTGTCAGCATGGTGACAACCCACATCGGTTACGCCGAGGTGCCCCGAAAACTTTCGGCCGAGCGCATCCTGGACGTTATCGAGCTGACCGACGAAGCGATGCGGCGGATGCTCGGTCGAGAGCCGCGCCTCGGCGTTTGCGGATTGAATCCGCACGCCGGCGAACACGGATTATTCGGTCAACGCGAAGAGGAACAGTTCATCCAACCAGCGGTGCGGCAGGCGAACGAGAACGGCATTGCGGTGGAAGGTCCGTTGCCGCCGGACGCGGCGTTCACTCCTTCGCAGCGCCAACGGTTCGACGCGATTGTCACGATGTATCACGATCAGGGGCACATTCCGTTCAAGATGCTGGCGTTCGACACCGGTGTGAACGTCACCCTCGGCCTGCCGGTCGTGCGTACGTCGGTGGACCACGGCACGGCGTTCGACATCGCCTGGAAAGGTGTGGCCGATCCGCGAAGCCTGTACGCCGCGATCCGCGTAGCCATCGAGTTGACTTCCGGACAACAAACACAAACTGGCTCCGCATGATTGGAGTGATTGCCGACGATTTGACCGGGGCGGCCGAGATCGGCGCGGTTGGCGTGCGTCACGGGTTGCGAGCGGAGGTTGTCGTCAATGGCAACCCGAACCGAAACGCCGATTTGGTCTGCATCGACACGGATTCGCGCGGTTCCTCGCCAGCGGAAGCTGCCCGCCGCGCGGCGGCTGCTGCCAGGCTGCTTCGCAAATCCGGAGCCCGTTGGATCTACAAGAAGGTGGACTCGGTCCTGCGCGGTCCGGTGGTCGCGGAACTCGAAGGCGTCATGAAAACCGTTCGTTTGCGGCGGGCGCTGCTGGTGCCCGCGAATCCCTCATTGGGGCGTGTGATTCGCGAGGGCCGGTATTTCGTTTCGGGAACGCCAATTCACAAAACGGAGTTCGCTCGCGACCCGGAGCATCCTCGCCATTTTTCTGACGTCCTCGCGTTACTGGGCAGTTCGAAGTTTTTCCCCATTCGTGTTTGCCGTGCCGGCGATTTCTCACCCGATCCCGGAATCATCGTGGGCGAAGCCGGCTCGACGAGCGACCTCCGTCGATGGGCCGACAAGCGCACCGCCGAAATCCTCACAGCGGGCGGGGCCGAATTCTTTGCCGCGCTGCTGGCCGCAGCCCTCGGCGATGGAATGAGATCGCGGCAAAAACGGCGAAGCGTCGCTTTGGCCAATCGGCGGCCATCGCCCCGCGTACTTTTCATCTGCGGGACGGCCAGCGGGTCGTCCCGCAAATTCGTGACGTCGGCCAGGGCGCGCAGGGTGCCTGTCGTTTCATTACCACGCGAGTTGGCGCGAGGTGATCGATTCACCGCGGCGTCCGTGGATGCCATCGCTCGGCAGGTGATTGCCGCCGTTTGTTCCCATTCGCGGGTGATCGTGAACATCGGATTGCCCATGGTACGTGATCGACGAATCGCCCGGCGATTGGCCATTCATCTGGTGCGGGTCGCCGGGTCGGTGTTGCGTCGCGGCGCGATACACCACGTGTACGTCGAAGGCGGCGCCACGGCGGCTGAACTGGTTCGGCGCATGGGATGGGAACGACTGACGGTTGTGCGAGAAGTCGCGCCCGGCGTCGCGACTCTCGCCGTCGAGGGCAATCCCGATTTCCTGCTGACAATCAAACCCGGAAGTTACGTCTGGCCCGCACTGTGAGTCTGACGAGAAATGAGCAGAACATGATGGCAAATGCCAAACTGATGAGATGCTTCACCTTTCCGTGTCTGCTGGTGATCGGCATGGAGCTTGCGGTGCCCCTGGCTCGCGCAGTGGATGCACCGTCGGGGAAGATATTTGACGTGCACGAGTTCGGCGCGAAGGGCAACGGACAGACGTTGGACACGGTCGCGATTCAGAAGGCGCTGGATGCCTGCGGGACCGCGGGCGGCGGCACGGTCCGATTTCCCGCCGGCACGTATCTGAGCAAGCCAATCACCCTGCGCACCAGGACGACCGTGCAACTTGACGCGGGCGCCACGCTGCAGGCAACCGGCGACCAGTCGGCCTTCCTGAAATCGGGTACGAATTGGCTCGCGGCGCAGAGCGGCAGCGATTTCGTCCCGTTCATCGGCGGCAAGAATCTGGAAGATGTCACGATCACGGGAAGGGGAACGATCGACGGCGCCGGCACAAACTGGTGGGGACCAGCCGAGGACGCGCGCCGGAAGACGCCCGGCTACACGCTGCCCCGTCCGGATCTGGTTGTCATCACGCGCTGCAAGAATCTGCGGGTCGAAAACATCACGCTCCAAAATTCGCCGCGGTTCCATCTCAAACCAATCGACTGTGATGGCGTGGTCATTTCGAATGTGACGGTTCTCGCTCCGTCCGGCGCGGCCAACACCGACGCGATCGACCCCAGCATCTGTCGCAATGTGCTGATTACCTGCTGTCGCGTTGATGTTGGCGACGACAACGTCGCGATCAACTCGAGCGCGAAAGTTCCGGGCCGCGAATTTGGCAGCGAGAACATCACGATCACCGATTGCGTGTTTCTGCACGGGCACGGCGTGTCAATCGGCGGGGGAACGGCGGGTGGGATTCACCGTGTGGCCGTGCGCAACTGCACTTTTGAAAACACCGACAACGGGATTCGCATCAAGTCACAGCGTGGAAGTGGTGGCGTTGTTGAAGACATCACCTACAGCGATCTCACCATGAAGAATGTCAATCCGGCCATCACGTTTTCCTGCTATTATCCCCGCCTGTCGGCTCCCAAGGGCGATACTGCGCAGCCGTTCGCGAATGGCACGCCCGTCTTCCGGCACATCCGCATCACGAATCTCACGGCCACCTGCCAGAAATCCGCCGGCGTCATCCTCGGATTACCCGAAAGCCCGATCACCGACGTCGTTCTGGACAATGTCCACATCAGCTCGGCAACGCAGGGTTTCACGGTGCAAAACGCCCGGGGCATTCAATTCAATAACGTTACCGTCACACCGGGCAAAGGCCCGCCGTTCATCGTTACGAACGCAGAGGTAACCCGCGATTGACGCCGGCAAGGCGGAAAACCTGTTGAAGGAATGGCCCAGCGGCGCTAATTTCCCCGACAATGAGCGAGAGTTCACCACATCGGCAGACGATGCACCGCGTGTTGGTGGTGGATGATGACTACGATCTGGCACAGTTGCTCCGCGAAGTGCTGACGTTCGACAACTGCGAGGTCGAAATCGCCACCAACGGCATGGAAGCGATGGGTCTCCTGCGCACGAACGAATTCGACGCTGTCATTTGCGATCTGATGATGCCGCGCGTTGATGGCGAGGCGCTGTACACCGACGTCGTCCGCGAGTTTCCGTTCCTGGCCAATCGGTTTGTATTCGTGACCGGACAGGCATCGCGCAAGGCCGGGTTCAGCGATTTTGTGAGTCGGACCGGCAATCATCTGATCGAGAAACCGTTTGATCTGCCAGTGTTTCGCGCTGCTGTGCAGGAAACCTTTCAGCGCGAGAACTAGTTCCGCCTGGACGTTTTTGTTGGGCGGGGACACGTTTTTGGACCGGGAATGAGACATTCCTGTATTCGGCGGCGGATCGGTGTGCGGGGCCATGCCCGATTTGGCAGTTGGCAAGGGTGATGCTGGGGAGAGAAACATCGGGCTGGGGGGAGCCCGAAAAGCCAAGGAGGCAACCCTCGCCGTAACGCGGTTGCGGAACGATCTGCGGCCGGCGAACGGATGAAAGACCGCGCTGAGGAGCCGGTATTGAACGATCGATGCCAGGCGACACGGACAGCGGGCGAGAATATACGCGGGCCGATCCCGAATTCTTCGGGGTCGGCCAACGTGTTTTAGGGCGTGACCGCTTCTCCGTCGCGGTTATAATCCGTTCGCGATGGCGAGTGGAAAATCCCAACCTGAACCCCGGCCCCGCGGCGAGTCCGCCGGCGATGGTTTGACGCCGATGATGCAACAGTATCGTCGAGTCAAACACCAGATTCCTCCCGACGCGCTGCTGATGTTCCGGCTGGGTGATTTTTACGAGATGTTTTTGGACGACGCCAAGACCGCCTCGCAATTGCTCAATCTCGCCCTGACGAGCCGCAACGGCATGCCGATGTGCGGGATTCCCTATCACGCCGCCGAAACCTACATCGGCAAACTGCTGCGACAGGGGCGCAAGGTTGCGATCTGCGATCAACTCGAGGACGCCAAGCCGGGCAAACTGGTCAATCGTGATGTCACGCAAATCCTCAGTCCCGGCACCCATTTCGACACGCATCTGCTTCAGGCCGAGCGAAACAATTTTCTCGCGGCGATTTGCGGCGGCGGCAGGTTCGGGCTCGCGCTTGTGGATCTCACCACCGGCGATTTCAAGATCACCGAGTTGTCATCGGCCGACCAACTTCACAACGAATTGACCCGCACCCGGCCCGCGGAAGTCATCGTGCCCGCCGAATGGTTCGACGAGGCGAAATCACTGCTGGCGCCGCTCGCGCTGGCGATCACTCCATATGAGGGTTGGACGTTTGAGAAAGAGACGGCCTTCTTCACGTTGCGCGACCATTTCAAGACGCAATCGCTGGACGGTTTTGGCGCAGGCGATCTGAGCGTCGGCATCGGCGCGGCGGGCGCTGTGCTCCACTACCTGCAACAGGCGTTGCGGCGCAACACGTCGCACATCCATCGTCTCACCGTCTACAGCGTCGGCGATTTCATGGTGCTCGAGGCGACGACGCAACGGAACCTGGAATTGCTCGAATCGTCGCGGTCCGACCGCCGCCACACATTGATCGGCTGCATGGACCGTACGCTGACGCCGATGGGAGCGCGGATGTTGCGCGAGTGGGTGACGCGCCCGTTGAAAAGCGTCGAGCAGATTCGCGCGCGGCAGGGCGTGATCGCGACGTTCTGCGACGCGCCGCACGTGCTGGCCGATTTTCGCGAGCAACTGCACGGCGTGCGCGACATGGAACGGACGCTCGGGCGGCTGAGCGTCGGCACCGGCAATGCGCGCGATCTGGTCGTGCTCAAGGAATCACTCGCCGCGGTGCCGAAGTTGAAAGGCGCGTTGGGCAACACCCTCACGGCGCCATCGTTGTTGGAGACGCTGAATTCGCAGATTGTGGAGCAACCCGAGTTGGTGGATCTGATCGGGCGGGCGATTGCCGACGCGCCGCCGTTGCCGCTGAAGGACGGCGGACTCATCAAAACGGGCTACAACGCGGAACTTGACGAGTTGCGGCGGGCGGGGACCGACGGCAAGGCATGGATCGCCGCGCTGCAGCAGAAGGAAATCGAGCGAACGGGTGTCGCATCGCTGAAAGTGCGGTTCAATTCCGTGTTCGGTTACTACATTGAGATCACAAAAGCGAATCTCGAGAAGGTTCCAGCGGATTACATCCGCAAGCAGACCATCGCCAACGGCGAGCGATTCTTCACGCCCGAGTTGAAAGACATGGAGCACAAGATTCTCGGCGCGGAAGAACGGGCCAACGCGCTCGAGTACGAGATTTTCCAGCAGATTCGCGCCGCGGCGGTGGAAAAATCCGCGCCGATCCAGGAATCGGCATCCGCCATCGCCGCGCTGGACGTGCTGGCGGGCCTGGCCGAACTGGCGCGACACCAGAATTATTGCCGGCCCGTGATCGACGACGGCGACCGGATCGAAATCGTGGACGGCCGGCATCCGGTGCTGGAGCAAACGCTCGTTGAAGAGCGATTTGTCCCGAACGACACGCTGCTCGACAATCGGGAGCAGCAGATTCTCATTATCACCGGCCCGAACATGGCCGGCAAGAGCACGTATATCCGGCAGGTGGCGCTGCTGGTGTTGATGGCACAGACCGGCTCGTTTATCCCGGCGGCGCGGGCAACGGTCGGATTGGTGGACCGGATTTTCACACGGGTGGGCGCGACCGACGACCTGGCGCGCGGTCAGAGCACGTTCATGGTCGAGATGAACGAGACGGCGAACATCCTCAACAACGCCACATCGAAGAGCCTGATTGTGTTGGATGAAATCGGACGCGGCACGAGCACGTTCGACGGGTTGAGCATCGCGTGGGCGGTGGCCGAGCATTTGCATACCGCCGTGGGCGCGAAGACGTTATTTGCCACGCATTACCACGAGCTCACCGAATTGGCGGTGGCGATGCCGCGGGTGAAGAACTACAACGTCGCCGTTCGCGAATGGCACGACCAGGTGATTTTCCTCCACAAGATTTTGCCTGGTGGGACGGACAAGAGTTACGGCATTCAGGTCGCGCGCCTGGCGGGATTGCCGAAGGAAGTCCTCGCCCGCGCGAAGGAAGTGCTCAACAACCTCGAGGAAGCCGAGCTATCCGCGGAAGGTAAACCCAAGCTCGCCGAACGAAAGCGGAAAGCGGGAAGCGGAAAGCAAACGCCAGAAGCGAAGGAGACCCCGCAGATGTATTTGTTTGGCGGAAAGAAGGACACGAAGTAGTCGAAAGACTTTCAGTGGGCGCTGTGGATGGTGAGGAGCATTCCCGCCAGGAAGAGGATGGCGAACTGTACGGCGGCGATGACAACGATCGCGCTGTTATCCATGTCGTAGGTGCCCTCGAACGCATCGCCCGATAAATGCGTAAGCTTGTAGGCGAGCATGAGGATAACGCCGGCGACCGGAAAAATCTTTCCCCCGGCTCTCCCCACCAACGAGAGAGCTCCCCAGAGGAGCAACGCTTGAAAGAGTGATATCACGGCCGCGATGACCGTCTCGCGTCGCCAACTTGTGAGCCCCAAGTCACCTCCGAACGCGTTGTAAATCCATGACAGCAGGCCCAGTGTAACGGCAAGTGATACTGCTGTTACAAACCAGATTACCAGGAGTTGAATCATCGTTTCATTGCCCGCGTCATCGACGCATCCAACGGCGTCAGGAAGGTTTTCTTGCGGCGGTTGTCGAGGGTGATGTTGAACAGGTCGAAGAAGCCGTCGCGGCCGAGCAATAGCGGGTTCATTGTCGATTCCACGTACAGGCAGGGAATGGGCGGCAGGACGAGTTTGGCGATCCGCAGGCTAACTGAACCTCGGTGCACTTCCACTGACTGACCCGCGATTCCTTTGACGTTCACTTTCGGCAAGGATGGCACGTCGATACCGGCCAATTCGCCGAGCGCGCGGGACATCATGGTGCAGTCGGCTCCCGAGTCCAGAAGCAGACGGATGGGATACACGCCGTACGGCGTCGGCAGTTCCGCCAAAATGACCGGAACAGGAACGGTGGCGCCACCTTCGAGGCGCGTGCGGTAGGGGAACTCAATAGATAGCGACGGCATCTCGTGGACCAAATCTTTCCAAAATGGTCTTGCTCGGATCAATGCCACGCCGGCGAATTTCTGCGAGTACCTTGCGAATCGAGCGCGAATGCGCAATCAGTTTCCCGCTTCTGCGATCCGTGACGACAAACTCGTCGGGATACTTCTTCTGCAACTGAACGTAATACTCGTTGCTCACACGCATAGTGTACTCATGGCGAAGTGCGTTGGCAACCGAAACATGGCACTGGGCGCTCGACACGCGCGCTGCCGGTGAGCCGTTCGTTGACCACGACGCCGATGGTGACGATCAGGCCAGGTCGAAGCGATCGAGATTCATGACCTTGGCCCATGCGGCGACGAAGTCCCGCACGAACTTGCGCTGCGCATCCTCGCACGCGTACACCTCCGTGACGGCACGGAGCTCCGAGTTCGAGCCAAACACGAGATCGACGCGGCTGGCGGTCCACTTGAGCTTTCCTGTCTTGCGATCGCGGCCCTCGAAGGTCTCCGCGGCATCGGACGTCGCCTTCCACACGGTTCCCATATCGAGCAGGTTGACGAAGAAGTCGTTGGTCAACGTCCCGGGCCGCCGGGTGAACACCCCGAGCGAAGACTGCTTGTAGTTCGCGTTGAGGACGCGCATCCCGCCGACGAGCACGGTCATCTCGGGCGCGGTCAGCGTCAGCAGGGCAGCCCGATCGATCAGCAAATGCTCCGCCGGACACCGGGGTCCGTGCGCGGAATAATTGCGGAAGCCGTCCGCCGTCGGTTCGAGCACGGCGAACGACTCGATGTCGGTCTGTTTCTGCGTCGCATCGGTGCGTCCGGGGGCGAAGGGGACCTGAACATTGAAGCCGGCGTTCTTCGCGGCTTGCTCGACAGCCGCGCAACCGCCCAGCACGATTACATCGGCCAGCGAGACCGGCTTCTTGAAATCCTTGCGGATCTTCTCCAAGGTCCGCAGGACCTTCGCCAGCTCGGCAGGATTATTCACTTCCCAATCCTTCTGCGGCGCGAGGCGGATGCGCGCCCCATTGGCGCCGCCACGCTTGTCGGTGCCGCGGAATGTGGCCGCGGCCGCCCAGGCAGTCGAGACGAGTTGTGGGATGGACAGTCCCGAGGCGAGGATCTTCGCCTTGAGGGCGGCGATATCCTTCACGCCGATCAATTTGTCCTTCACCGGCGGGACGGGGTCCTGCCAGATCTGCGGCTCTTTGGGCACCAGCGGGCCGAGATACCGGGTGATCGGTCCCATATCGCGGTGGGTGAGCTTGAACCACGCTTTGGCGAACGCGGTGGCCAACTCTTCCGGGTGCTCGTAGAAACGCCGTGAGATCTTCTCGTAGACCGGGTCGAACCGGAGCGCGAGGTCGGTGGTCAACATCGCCGGCGCGTGGCGCTTCGACGGGTCGTGAGCGTTGGGGACCGTGCCCGCACCGGCGCCGCCCTTCGGCTTCCACTGGTTCGCGCCCGCCGGGCTCTTGGTCAATTCCCACTCGTACTCGAAGAGGTGGGAGAAAAAGCTGTTGCTCCACTTCGTCGGCGTCGTGGTCCAGGTGACCTCGAGGCCGCTGGTGATGGCGTCGCCGCCCTTGCCGGTTCGGTAGCTGCTCTTCCAGCCGAGGCCCTGCTCCTCGATGGGAGCCGCTTCCGGTTCAGGGCCGACATTGCTGGCGGGGCCGGCGCCATGCGTCTTGCCGAACGTGTGCCCGCCGGCGATCAGCGCGACCGTTTCCTCATCATTCATCGCCATGCGGCGGAACGTCTCGCGAATGTCCCGGGCGGCGGCCAGCGGATCCGGTTTGCCGTTCGGGCCTTCCGGATTCACGTAGATGAGGCCCATCTGGACGGCGGCGAGCGGATTCTCGAGGTTCCGGTCGCCGCTATAGCGCTCGTCGCCGAGCCACGTGTGTTCCGAGCCCCAGTAGACGTCGTCCGGTTCCCAGACATCGGCGCGTCCGCCGGCGAAACCGAACGTCTTGAGGCCCATCGACTCGAGGGCGCAGTTACCGGCGAAAATCATGAGATCGGCCCATGAGATCTTCCGCCCGTACTTCTGCTTGACCGGCCAGAGGAGCCGGCGCGCCTTGTCGAGGCTCACATTGTCGGGCCAACTGTTGAGGGGCGCAAAGCGCTGCATGCCGGCCCCCGCGCCACCGCGGCCGTCGTTGATGCGGTACGTACCCGCGCTGTGCCATGCCATCCGAATAAAAAGCGGCCCGTAGTGGCCGAAGTCGGCCGGCCACCAATCCTGCGATGTCGTCATCACCACTTCGATGTCCTTCTTCAGGGCATTGAGGTCGAGTTTCTTGAACTCCTCGGCATAGTTGAAGTTCTTACCCATGGGGTCGGACTTGGGAGAATTCGGGCGAAGGATCCGCAGGTTCAATTGATTCGGCCACCAGTCTCGATTTGATGGAAATCCGGCCGCCGTGTGTTCGTGAGGTCCGCTCATCGCCGGGCATTTGCTTTCCGTGGTCATGTGTCCTCCAATTGTGTTTTGTATGTAAACTGTAATTAAACTGTTTCAACAATAGCTGCGAGCCTGGCACCCGCCAGCTTGCGAGATCCGGTGGCGGATCGCGCCTTTGAAGTCGATCTTGCCGCCAACGAGCAGATCGAATGTGACCGCAGGATCGAGATGTCTGCCCAGTAT
Source organism: Verrucomicrobiia bacterium (assembly GCA_035501175.1). Lineage (GTDB taxonomy): Bacteria > Verrucomicrobiota > Verrucomicrobiia > Palsa-1439 > Palsa-1439 > Palsa-1439. The sequence continues at coordinate 88,607 of DATJWQ010000006.1, forward strand.
ACCACCGGTTGCGGATACCGTCATTGCCATCGTCAATCCATGGGCTGAGGCGCACCTAACCAAAGTGACGAGAATGCGTCAAGAGTTATTGTCGTCTGCGGCAGGGATGTGCTATAGTGGCGAGGCTGGGATGGCATTCTTATGGCGATCCAGAACCGCATCATTAAAGTGCAAAAGCGCAACCGCGCGCTGGTGACGTTCGATGAACAGCGGATTTGCGAGGCCGTCCTGCGGGCCTCGGAGACAATCGCCGGCTTCCGCCACGATTATCTGCCCGGTATCAACGACAAGATTTTTGAGGCCTGCGACACGGACAAACGCATTGCGGAATTCATCGCGGACGCCGTGGTGCTGTGCCTCAACTCGCAGCCGCATCACCTGATCGCCAATTTCCCGCCCACGATCGAGACGATCCAGGACTACGTGCTGCACGCGCTGCGCAGTTACGGATTCCAGAACACGGCGGACGCGTACGAGTGCTACCGTTGGGGCCGGCACTGGCTGCGCGAGGGTGCGATCAATGAAATGCAATTTGTCGGCAACGGCTTTCCGAAGAAGCGGATGGAGAAAACGCTCGAGTGGAACCGCCAGCACGGTTGCGACACGGTGGCGGCGTTGGGCGAGGTCGTGCGCCGGGGGAAGTTGAAATCGCTGGTCGACGACTCGCTGGCGGCATACGAGGCGTCGCTGGATGAAGCGGCCCGCAAGGTGATGTCGCGTCTGAACGCGGGAGACAATCTGCGGATGCTGTGGGTGAGCGGACCGAGTTCGTCCGGCAAGACGACGACGACGGTGAAGCTGACCGAGCGACTCCAGAAGCACGGCTTGAAGTTTTTGATGTTGAACCTAGACGACTATTTCTGGGCGCTGATCGAGCATCCGTCCGACTGGATCAACGACCGCAACTTCGAAACGCCCGAGGCGCTGGACATTCAATTGCTCAACCGCCACCTGCAGGAGTTGCTGGAGGGACGGACGATCGAAAAGCCCGTGTACAGTTTCAAAGAGGGACGGCGCGTCGGGTCGAAGCCGGTGAAGCTGGAGAAGGGTCAGGTTTTGCTGCTGGATTGCCTGCATGGCTTTTACCCGCCGATCACGGAAGACATCGATGTCTCGACGCAATTCCGCCTGTACATCGAAACGCTCAACGTGTTGTACGAAGGCGACGGCAGCACGAATCGTCTGACGAAGTTCACCGACGTGCGCCTGATTCGGCGGATGCTGCGCGACGTGCAACATCGCAATCACAGCCCGCTTTCGACGATTCTCCACTGGCATTACGTGCGCGCGGGCGAATTGTTCAGCATCATTCCGTTGATGGGCCTGGCCGACCACATCGTCAACGGCGGGTTGCCGTTCGACCTGGTGGCGCTGAAACCGTTCTTCATCGGGCCGGAGGGACGTTTGCCCAGACCGGAAGAGTTCGGGCCGTACCAGGGCTTCCTCGATGCGCGGATCCGTTACGAGCGCGTCAAAACGTTGCTGGAATCGGTCGAGGGCATCACGCGGGAACAAGCCGACAGCTACGACATCATACCGGGGGATTCAGTGATTCGTGAGTTCATTGGCAAGACGACGGTAAGGATTCCGCATAACGAGTGAGGGTGACGATATGAAAACACTGATGCTTGCATTGTTCGCGGCGGCCGCAACGCCGTTGGCGACGTTGGCGGCAGACATGCCGAAGGTGGGAGACAAGGCGCCGGATTTTTCCGTGGCGGCTAGTGACGGCACGACGTTTCACCTCAAAGACAACATCGGCAAGGGAACCGTCATTCTCTATTTCTATCCGAAAGACGACACGCCGGGATGCACGAAGGAAGCCTGCGGGTTGCGCGACACCATGGACGAGTTCAAGGGGCTGAACGCGACGGTCTTCGGCGTGAGCTTTGATTCCGTCGGCTCCCACAAGGCGTTCATCGCGAAATACAAGCTGCCGTTTGTGCTGCTGGCCGACACGGACAAATCCGTTGCGAAGCTGTACGGCGTGGCCAACGACAGCAGCAAGGTCGCGAGCCGGGTGACGTTCGTGATCGACAAGGCCGGCACCATCGCCTATGTGAATCCGCATGTGAACCCCGCCACGCACGCCGCGGAATTGCAGGCCGTGTTGAAGAAGCTGGGCTGACGGACCGTGTCAGGGGTAGGGATGGGTCGTGCGCCACGACTCGAATTGGGTCAGCGCGCGAGCCGGGGTGCCCCGGTACCACGCATAACCGCGTCGGCGTTCCTGCGAGATCTCTTCCAGTTTATCATGGATGGTTTTGTCGCGGTCGCCAAAAATGGGGCGGTTGGACCCGATTTCGCAGTAACGCGCCCAGAGCGGGCCGCTGTTCGGCGACGGGACGAGGTGTCGCCCGTTGTCGCCATCTCGTTGATACGCCATGCCCGTGATTTTCGTTTCTTCAAACCAGGCAGCGGCGGCGTGCACGGCGGCCACGACGCGGCGGGATGGATCGGGTTCGTCCATCAGGAACATCATGATCTTTGCGCTCTCGGCGGAGACTTGTGACGGCATTTCGTAGTTCCGGCCCGAGGCGGGTTGAAGCGTGAGCGGATCGTGTTGCTGGCACCAGACGGTGCGATGCCCGTGGACGACGATCTGGGTCGCCAGGATGCAATCGATGCCGCGCTGGATGGCGCTGGCGGCGCTGGCGCGGATTGATCCGGGAACAAATACGTATTCGTGGGTGCCGGCGGAAACATCCCGGAGAAAATCGAGGATGTTGATCATCGCGTCGTCGTTGTAGGTGATGGTGTCGTGATAGCTGCCTTCGAGCGGCCAGACCTGGGGCCAGCCGCCGTTGGGATATTGCGCGGCGAGAATGTAATTGATGCCGCGCTCGAAGGACGCGCGATAGGCCGCCGTGTGGTTGGGGTTACAGACGCTGATGACCCGTGCGAGAAAGCGGAGTTCGGTGGTGGTGGCATCGTTATCGAACGTGCCGACGTAATTCCAGGACGGATCATGCGGCGTATCGAAGTCGCCGTCGCCAAGACGGCGCGAACGGTTGTCGGGCGCGAAATGCTCGCCCGGCGCGCGTGGATGGTCCCGCAGATCGAGGTTCTTGCTCCAGCCGCCGGCCGGGGTTTGGAACGAGACGATGATGTCGGCGATGCGACGGGCTTCGGTGGAACCATACCAGTCGCCCGGGTTTTCCAGTGGAATCGAGCCGGCCGAGTAGCCGTGGGGTGGGAGGATGGCGTCCTTGATTCCATGCTCGCGCATTTCCGCTTCGAGAACGGCGCGGTCAGCCTTCGATTGTTGGATGGAGCGCTGGAGATACTCCTTCCATGCCGGTTGTTGCGCGGCCGGCAGGGTGGCGATGTGCTCCATGGTGAGCGGCTGGGCCGGCATATTGGTGCCGATGACCGCGGCGGGAGCGACGGACGAAAGGGTGGTGAGCGCGAGCGCCAGGGCGAATCGAAGAGAAGCTGCGTATGAGTTCCTCATTGTGACAATCAACGATCAGGTAACCGAACCGGACGCGTCGAGGATGGTAGCAGAGGCTGTAGCCACGGTCAATTCATGTGCGACGCAGGAGCAACTTGCTCCCAATAGTGGGCGGCTTGCCGCGATTTCCGCTCGCCGGAGGTGTGGCTGCGTCGTAGAATTCCTCTGCCATGAGCGAACGCGAGCGATTGATCAGCGGATTGAAACAGGCGTGGCGGGATGAGATGGCGAGCGCGCGGAATTATCGCGCGCTGGCGCAACGCGAGGAGAATGCCGAGAAGAAGGCGATTTTGCTGCGGTTGGCGGAGGCGGAGGACAAGCATGCGGTCAACTGGGCGGCGCGATTGAAGGAGATGGGCGCCGACCCGGGCGAGTACCGTGAATCCGTCAGCGAACGGGCGCGGCGGTGGGCGCTGGTGCAGAGCGGGACGGACACGGCGGTGGTGAAGCTCGAGGCGTTGGAGGATGGGGCGGACGCGATGTACGATGATTTGGCGAAGATCGCGCCGAGCGAGGAGGTGCGGAAGCAGTTGGTCGATGCGCAGAACGAGGAGCGGTCGCACAGCCGGGTGTTGAGCGAGTTCACCGAGGGCAGCGTGACGCCGGCGCAGCGGAAGCTGAACAAGATTCTTGGCACGGAACGCTGGCACGTCACGGGCGCGGGCTGGATCGGTCAGGCGATTTACGGCGTCAACGATGGACTCGGCGCGGCGTTTGGGGTGGTCAGCGGCGTGGCGGGCGCGACGGATGTGAACGGGAAGTTCGTGTTGTTGAGCGGGCTGGCAACGGCGATTGCGTCGGCGTTGTCGATGGGCAGCGGCGCGTATCTGGCGACGAAATCCGAGCGCGAAGTGTACGAGGCGGAGATGGACCGCGAGCGGGTGGAGATCGAGCAGGACCCCGCCCAGGAACGCGAGGAGATGGAGTTGTTTTACCAGTTGAAGGGCTTCTCGGCGGAGGAAGCGAAGAAGCTCGCCGCGAAACTGGCGGAGCGTCCGGAAGATTTGTTGAAGACGCTGGCGCACGAGGAACTCGGGCTATCGGAGAAATCGTTTCCGAATCCATGGAAGTCGGCGACGAGCGCGATGGTGAGCACGGCGGCCGGGGCGATCGTGCCGGTGATTCCGTTCATGTTTACGTCCGGCCTGAACGCGTTGGTCTGGTCGTTTGTGGTCAGCACCGTGGCCCATTTTGCGGTGGGCGCGTCGAAGGTGATCGTGACGGGCCGGTCGTGGTGGAAGAGCGGGATGGAAATGACCGTGGTCGGCCTCGGCGAAGCCGTGGTGACGTATTGCATCGGGTTGTTGATCGCGCCGGTGTTGCGGTAGGAGAATAAAGAGCGGGCGAGGGGCCGCTCGAAAGGGCCTAAATCAGGCCGGCGGCACGAAATAAGCTCGCGATTCAATAATGTCCTTTATCCCCGGCAACAAGTCTGACGAGCCTGTGGAGTACAAGCCCGTCTACGAGCGGATCCAGGACTGGATTTACATGCTCGACGTGGGCGTGGGCATCGGGCCGTACAAGCTCGGGATGTTTTGTCTCGTGGTGCTGATGTTGATCCTGCTGTACACGGGAACGCAGTTCTATGGCTTGCGCGATCCGGAGGCGATGGACGCGGGACAACTCGCGCGCAATCTCTGGCGCGGGCGCGGGTACGCGACGCAGACCATTCGTCCGTTCGAAATCTGGTATCTCTCGTCGGTCGGTCGGCGGCCGATCAATTCCACCAACATGCAGCCCGAGCTGTGGACGCCGCCGATGTATCCGCTGTTGCTGGCGGGGGTGTTTCACATCTTGCCGCCGGATTTCACGGTGGAGAACGGCGCGTGGACGGTTGAGGCGGACCGGGTGGTGATGTTGACGGGCTGGCTGTTTTATCTGGCGGGACTATTTCTGATGTACGCGCTGGCGCGGGAGATGTTCGATCATCGCGTGGCGACGATGAGCGCGTTCCTGTATGTGTTCTGCAATCCGCTCATGGAATCGGCGATCGCGGGTCTGCCGTGGGGATTGATGTCGGTCTTTTTTCTTTTGGCGGCGTACGCGGTATTCAAGGCGGAGAAGTGGCAGGCAGAGGGTCGATCCGGCTGGTGGACGTACAGCGCGCTGGCGGTGAGCGCGGGAGCGGTGGCGCTGGGAGCACTGACACGATACGCCTTTGCGTCAGTGCTGGTGCCGCTGCTGATTTATGTGGCCGTATCGTTCCCGCAGAAGTGGCGGGCGAAATGCGGAGTGTGCGTGCTGGTGTTTGCGCTCGTGCTGACGCCATGGATGATGCGGAACTGGCGCGCGTCGCGAACGCTGTTCGGTCTGAGCCGATACCAGATGGCGGAAGGGCTCGGCGCGGGGACGGACCAGGAAATCAGGGCGGGGCAGGTGCAACGGATGCTGGGCGGCGCGCTCCCGTCGGGGGGATTGCGTTCGCAGGCGCGCCGGGTGGTGGCCAACGGCCGGCAACTATATGAAGTGGCGCTCAAGGACGTCGGAGCGAATTATCTGGTCGTGTTCTTCCTGGTCGGATTGATGCACCGGTATCGGCAGGAGGAAGTCTTTCGGTTGCGGCGATTCGTGGTGTGGTCGGTGTTGATGGCGATAATCTGGCTGAGCGTCGCGGGGCCGCCGAGACGGAATTTCCTGACGGTATTCGAGCCGCTGATCATCGTGTACGGCGTGGCATTTTTCTATGTGATGTTTGAGCGATTGCAGTTTCGGACGCGGCTGGTGCGGACGGTGTTTGTGGGCGCGTTCGCGGTGTTCAACGCGCTGCCGTTCGCGTTCACGCTGCTGCTGCCGTCAGGGACCTCGCCCTATCCGCCGTATCGCGCGGACGTGATCGCGTTGCTGGGGAAGGAATTTGGCCAGCAGGAACTGCTCTGCAGCGACATCCCGTGGGCGGTGGCGTGGTACGCGGATCGGTCGACGGTATGGGCGCCGTACAACGAGCAGGATTTTTACGCGATCAACGACAACGTGAAAGTGATGTCGGGGATTTATCTGACACAGCAGACGCTGACGACGGAGAACGCGTTGGAGATGATCACGGGGTACCAGCGATTTTGGACGCAGATGTTCGATTTGAAGGTCTTCCCGCCGAAAAGCTTTCCGATGCAATTCGCGCAGCCGTGGACGATGGACGGCCAGCAGGTGCTGATCAGCGACCGCAAGTTGTGACCTCGATGCTACGAGTAGTAGACGGCGAGCAGGGTCAGATCGTCGGCGAGGCGGATGCGGGAACTGAACTGCAACAACTGCTCTTCAAGTCGGGTGACGTTGAGGAGGCCGTCCTTGCTGGCCATGATATTTTTGCCCACGAGCTTCATTAAACCGTCGGCTCCCAGGTCGGTGTCGTCCGTGTTGCGGATCTCGGTGGCGCCATCGGTGTAGAGGAGTACGGTGTCGCCGCGTTCGAGCTGGCGGGACGAATTGATGTAGGACACGTCGTCCATCAGCCCCAACGGCGGCTGAGAATCCTCGAGGACGCACGTCTGTGCGCCGGCACGGATCAGCAGGGGACGCGGATGCCCGGCGCAGACATACGACAACCATCCACGCGCCAGATCCAGGTGGGCACAAACGGCGGTGGCGTAGTATCCCGCGGCCTGGGTGAGCACGTGCAGACGGCGGCTCATTTGCGTGAGCAACTGGGCGGGGGAGCCGAGTTGGATGCGCAAATCCTCCCAGAGAGCGCGCAATTCAACGGTGTACAACGCGGCGGGCACGCCGTGGCCCATCACGTCGGCGATGAGAATGGCGTATTCATCGTCGGCGATTTGCTCCACGCGGTAGAAATCTCCGCCGACGATTTCGCTGGGTGTGTAACGAACGGCAAATTTGACGCGCGGGTTGGGGGCGAACGAGCAATCGAGGCAGCTCTGCTGAATTTTCCTGGCGCGCAGCATGTCGGCGACGGCGGGGGTCATGTCGCGGAACAATTCGATGCCGCCGACGACCTTGCCGCGGGCATTGCGAATCGGGGCGACGGTGACCTCGACCGGGACGCGGGCGCCTTTCCTGGATTGGGCGAAGACGAGGACGGCTTTCTCGCTCTGGTGTTCCGTGACGATGCTGCGGTACAAGGGGCAATGGTCGCGGCCGCAGAGTTCGTGGCCGTCCTGATCGGTGTGCACGAGGATGTTTTCCTTGCAGGAATGGCCGACGACGTCGCTGGCCTTCCACCCTGTGATGGTCTCCGCGGCGCGGTTCCAGAAGAGGATTTTGCGATCGAGATCGGTGATGTAAGCGCCCTCGGCCAACGAGTTGAGGATCTCGTAACAACCGAAGGTTCGCAATAGCTCGGGCGTCAACATCTTGCGCATAGTGCGTTGAACCTCGCTATCAACCGCATGCACTGATCGTGCCACTTTGGGCACGAAACACACAACCCAATCGAATGATACCGCGCGGCGTCAAAGGACGTGGATCGGGGCGAACCATTGGTGGAAGGAGTATATCCCGAGTGGCGCCTCGATCAGGATTGCCACGAGCAGTATCAGGCGCGGGCGTCGACCCGGCGCGGCGAATGTGGCCAGCAGGAAAACCACGGCTGCCGCGGGCGACAGCATTTCCCGCAGGCCTCCAATCGCGGCGAGCAGACCCAATGGCGAATTGGACGGCTGCTGATTCCAGAGTCCGGTTGCGGCGAAGGCGCCCAGGCCCGTCACCGCAAACGCGACGGCCGCCAGCGAAAACAAGGGCCAGAAAATCCGGATGGGCCGGAGAAAACAGAACGCGAGTCCCGTGGGAATAATCGCGCCGAGACCGAACACCTGGAGAAACAGAATCAGGTCGCCCCAGGCGTACATGCCCGGCGAATTCTGAGCGTCGGCAGACTGATGAAGAAAACGAGCGTTGACAGCGGAGTTGGCGATCAACATGGCGACGACGTAGCCGGCGATCACGATGCCCGGCTTGACAAGCAGTCGAACGGTTCGATTTTCCGTCATCCCCTCGGTGGCCTCTGACATGGCATCATCCGCGCGTCCGGGCGGGACGACAAGGGGAAAATGCGGCGTCCATTTCAGACCTCACGGCACGGGGGGTGGTGGCGGGTGGGGACGAGGCGGGTAACGCCTTTGCCGAAAGGAGGGACCCGACCTCGACCGTTCCGCGGCCCCGACGTCCGCAAGCCATCCGCGTTGTGTCAATACTAAGGACTGACCCCTTTACCTTACAATCGCCCGCACCGTCGGGGTTTAGCCCGCAGGCCAGTAGACCTTTACCAGCGGGACGAGTGCGCGTGATTCCGTGTCCAACTGTTCGTAATTCTCCACCAGCATTTCGGACAGCATGTCCATGTCTACGAGTGTTACCGGATTGGTCGCTCGCTCTGCTTCGTAGTGCGCTTCCCTTGTAAATCCGCCTGTGCTCACATACAAGCCACGATCATTTTGCCTCAACGCGCCGATAAAGCTGCGAACGTCGGGCGCTCCCATTGTTTGTCCGGCGCGGTGTTTCACTTCGACGCGGATGCGCGGCTGCTCGAGGCCGAGTCCGTCAGGAGAAGCGATGACGTCCTTCCCGCGATCGCTTCCTGGCGGGGACACTCGCGACTTATAGCCCATCGCCCGTAGGATTCCTGCAACCAATCTTTGCGCGTCTTCCCAGGAAAGCTTCTGGACTGCGTCCTTTATGAACTCGCGTGACCTACTGGCGGCGTCACGCCTGATTTCATCCAGTTCGTCGTCCTCTTCCAGTTCTTCCTCTTCCTCCTCGGTTAGCGGTGGTTTTCCGCCCTTTAGCAAAGTTGCGATCTCGTTCCACGCGTCGGGGATTGCAAAGATGGTCTGGATTGCGCCCAAGGTATTCCGAGTCGGAGCCGACAGGGAGTCGCGAGAAGTTCCTCCGGACCATTTCACGGGGTGGACATGCGGGTAGCCCTCCACAAGGGCGGGCTGATACTTGTATGCGCCGACGATTTCCCCCGTGTGATAGAGCCGGGTCTCGCTGTCATAAGTGACCACATTATCGCCGATCTCCATGTCGAAGAGGAACGTTGCCACTTGGCTGAGCTGCGTTCGGGTACGCGCTGCGGTGTCGCCGACGTAAGCAGCTTGGAGCAATTCTTTGAGCTCATTACGGTCCTTGACCTTTGAGAGGTCTTGGGATGAAAGCCAACCAATGGCTACGCATTTGTGCTCTAGAAAATCGTGGACCAGGTAGCTACCTTCACCAGCGCGAACCATCCATGCTGTTGCCATATTTCCTGTCCTTTCGGCAGTGTCTTTAGGTTTACGTGGCGACTACGTCGCTCCTCTTGCCGGCAATGAATCTTCCGAGAATGTCTTCCGCTTCGTGGGCCAGCTGGTTTTCGAGGATGTCAGCCTTGGCCCGCAATTCGGCGGATTTCTCGGCGAGGTCGGCTATCTGGGTTTCGTCTCGGTCGGCGAGGCGGACGACGCCGAAGCTCTCCACGTCGTCGGGCGAGATCTCCGGTACGCTTGACCCAAACGT
>DATJWQ010000007.1:0-2119 GCA_035501175.1 Verrucomicrobiia bacterium
CATCCGCGGGAAGAAGGGTTCGTATCAGGGCGCGCCTTCAAGGCGCGCCATGTGCGGGACGCAAAATGGAGTCGGCTTCAGCCGCTGCGGGCCTCAGGGGCAATCGCTGTCATGCTTCTTCCCTTCCACCATGACTCTTCGCAATATCCGGTTCATGCGCGTCTGGTAGCCCGGGCCTTTGGACTTGAACCAGTCCACCACTTCCACATCCACGCGCAACGAGATTCTCCGCTTGCGCGGACGGTTCCAGCGCGACTCCGCGCCGGTCTCCTGATCCGATAGCAAGAGCAGATCCTGTTCCACCGCTGCGCGCAGATCGCCCACCCTCTCCGGCCGCGCCCGTGACTTTCGCCGCTTTGCTTTCTTGGAGTTAGCTGTCATGACGCCATCGTATACCCTTCCCTGTGATTACGTTGTGTTCCTGCAGGAACATAGGGCACTGATTTGGGTTGGGCCGCGACCGCAGGCTCTACTTTGCTTCTTTCACCACCACCACCCGATCCCCGGCCACATCCCTTAACTGCTGCACGATTCCCGACGGCCAGTGAATCTCGACCAGTTCGGCCGACTCGTTCTTTCCCAGTCCGAAGTGCACCGGGCCCGCGCTGGATGACGCGTATCCGCAACTCGTGGTCATGTGGTTGTATTGCGCGCCCGATTTCGTCACGACCTTGATGCGCGCGCCGATGCCATCGCGGTTGCTCTTGGTCCCCTGCAGCTTGAACTCAATCCAGTGATTGTTGCCGGGACTCTGGTTGAGCCAGATTTCCGCCGGTGCGCTTAGCGCGGTGACGACGACGTCAAGCTTGCCGTCGCCATTCAGGTCGCCGACGGCCGACCCGCGGTGCCGAGCCGGAGGTTGCGTCGTCAACCCAGCCTCGGCAGTCAACGCAGCAAACTTCATCCCGCCCAGATTCCGAAAAACGGTGTTCGGCTGCTCGATTGGCAGGTTCGCTGCCGAGGCCATCGACTGCACATGTCCGCGCGTGACAAAGATGTCCTTCCAGCCGTCGTTATCAAAATCCGCGATGGTCGGCGAATAGCCCGCCATCGGCAGGCTCAGCCGCGTCAACCCGCTCTCGCGCGTGACCTCCACAAAACTGCCCTTGCCCGTGTTGCGATACAGGGGGAATGTTTCGCCATCGAGCGCTACCAAAATGATGTCCGGATACCCGTCATTGTCGAGATCGCGAAAATCTACTCCCATGCCGGAGATGTAGGTTCCGTCCTCGCGCAATGCGACGTTCTCGTCAAAGGCAACTTCCTCGAACTTTCCGCCGCCCTTGTTTTTGTAAAACTGGTTCATCAGCTTGTCGTTCGGAACCATCAGGTCCATCTTGCCTGTGAGTTCCGAATCCGCCACGGCCGCTCCCATCCCTTTGCCGGGATGATCGTGGAATCCCGCCGCGACCGACGCGTCGCGAAACGTGCCGTCGCCATTGTTGATGAACAGTTGATTGGGAGTCGGCTTGTACATCTTGGGATGGCAGTAGTCGTGGTGCCCGTATCCTTCGCACACCGGCTCGTGCTCGAAATCCCATTTCAGATAGTTGATGACGATCAGGTCAAGCAAGCCGTCATTGTTGACATCGACCCACGCGGCGGTGACCGCCCATAGCGGGCCATATTGCGCATCGGGCTTATTCAGGCCAGCCTTCGTCGTCACATCGGTGAAGGTTCCGTCGCCGTTGTTGTGGTAGAGCGTGTTGCGGTGCACTCCCGCCAGGAAGATATCTTCGTATCCATCGTTGTCGTAATCCCCGATGGCAACGCCCGTGTCGTAGCCCGTTCCGGCCAGTCCAGCCTTCTCGGTGACATCGGTGAAGTGCCCTTTGCCATCGTTTTCGAACAGCCGATTGGAATACTTGGAAGAATCTTTCTTCAGCGTCTGGATATTGGCGCCGTTGGTGAAGAAAATGTCGAGCTTGCCATCGTTGTTGTAATCGAAGACGGCCACGCCTCCGGCCATCGTCTCAGGAGCGTGATACTGCGGAGTTTCATCGCTGTCCAGTTTGAAGTCGATCGCCTGAAATGCGAACTGGATCGGGCTGTCTGACGCGACCGGCGCGGGTTTCGCCGGCTCAGCCCCCTGGGGATGGGCGGACGCGATCTGAAATAT
>DATJWQ010000008.1:0-52974 GCA_035501175.1 Verrucomicrobiia bacterium
TGCGAGTGATCGTCGAGTGGTGTTTCGCTCATCGGTCGTCCTTTATTTCCAGGTGCTTGACGCACTCCCAAGCTACCAAAATGGGTCGCCGGCTTACACCGGGCCCTGGGCGTACGGCAATGCCTCGGTTGTGATGAAATCAGATTGTCATGGTTATTTCAAGGTTAACGAGAGCGGGGGGCGGCCACGTGATGCCTTCGGCAAACGTGGCTTGGCAGGGAACGGCTTGGCGGGTCGTGGGCTGCGCTGATGCTACGAGGGGGGCGGCGGCGGGAAACCTAAAAGACAGGCATTCCCGCCCTACAAAGCGGCAAGGGCGGAGCGCGGTCGGTGCCCGCGGTGGCAACGGCAGCGGGCGGGGCGGGTGGTAACCGTGGTACCGGAATTAGATTTGACATTCGTATCGGATGGGGATACGATGGAACGGTTCTTTGAAATATTGGTGGGCTGTTTGCGACATCGGCACAGCGTGGTCGCGGTCTGGCTTTGACAGGATGGGAACGGCAGAGGAGAGCGCCCCCTCACCCTGACCCGCCTGAGGCGGGCAAGCCCTTTGCTCCGAACTCCGGTCCGGAGATTCGGAGCGTCTCGGCGGCTAGTGCCGCCTTCGGCTCCCCGTGGGGGCGAAGGGAATCCTGTTCGCGGCCTCGAGGTTACCAAGGGGGTACCCCCCACCCCCCTATATCTGCGAAACGAAGCCAGTTGTTTTTGGGGGTTACCAGTCTCCGAAGGGATTGATTGGCAGTTGGTTGCGTCGTTGAGTGAGCCAATTTGTCACTTGGCTTCGTTTGGCTTCGTTCGGGGGTTTATTGGCTTCGTTTCGGGGTTGAAATGCAGGAAATGAGGTCGAAACCTGAGCACGTCAACGAGTCAGCAGGGGGCTGTCAGACCGATGGCGTTGCGGGATGGCGATCGGGCGGCGGTGACGGGGCTGCCAACCTCCGGATATCAACGGCGAGGAGGCGGGATCAATTCGATGTGATGATCGGTGACGCGCTTGTCATGGCGCGCGAGACGCCGGTGCCCGTCGCGGTTCATCCGTCGTCCCGGCGAGGATGTCGCGGAACGCGAATCAGACGATGCGGCAGGCTTCGTCGAAGCTGAGGCGCGGATTGCGCGGATGGAGCTTGCTGGCGTCGCCGTGACCGAGGTTGCAGAGGAAGTTCGATTTGATGGTTGTGCCCGCGAAGAACGCCGCGTCGACTTTCGCGTTGTCGAAACCCGACATCGGGCCGCAATCCAAGCCGAGCGAGCGGGCCGCCAGGATGAAATACGCGCCTTGAAGCGACCCGTTGCGGAGGGCCATATACTCCAGCGCAGTCTCCGGAAGATCCTGGAACCACGCTTTGGCATCCGCCTGCGGGAACAGCTCGGGCAACTTCTCAAAGAAGTGGATGTCCATGGCGATAATGGCCGTGACCGGTGCGGCCATGGTCTTGGCCACGTTGCCTTCGTGCAGGGCGGCCTTGAGCTTTTCCTTCGCGGCGGCTGATTTGACGAATACCACCCGCATCGGGCACATATTGGCCGACGTGGGCCCCATCTTGGCGAGGTCGTAGACCTGTGCCAGGAGCGCATCATCGACCGGCTTATCCAGCCACGCGCTGTGGGTGCGTGCGTCCCGAAAAATCAGATTCAAACTCTCGTCGTTCAATTCGGACATTTCGAACCTCCATTATGCCAACACGAAAAGCCACCCCTCGAGCGTGTCACCACCGCTCGTGGAATCGCGAATATCGCTTCGTGCACGGACGCCAGCTACTTCACGTCATGGATTGCGGCTTTCACTTTCGACACCAGTTCCGGCGGGATGTCCTTAAATCCATGCGCTGTCTGCGCATGCTCCCGGACTTTCTTCATCAACTCCGCCTCGGTCTCGGCGCGGGCTTCGAAATCACAATCCACGCCGACATCGCAACACTTGATACTTTTCGCCATGGCCAACCTCCATATGGTTGGGAACAAATTACCCCGTGTCTGGCATATGTCCAGTGCGGGCGATCAGCGAGTCGCTATTCCGGACAAATGCGTCGGGCTTCTGTGGTAGAATATTCCGTATGGACCCGAAGGAGATCGGTCGCAGTTACGATGCGATTGCGCATGTCTGGCAGGAGCAGCGCATCATCATCGCGATCTTGCCGCCCAAACATTGCTCGTAAAACTTGAACGTCTCTTCGCAATCGCCTTGGAACATCAAATATGCGTTTATGTGCATCATGCTCTCCTTCGGTTGTGGGAGGGTTGCGACCCCGATCTGCTGCAGACTACGCGTATGCCGACCCGCCCGCAAGTCCCCCCGGGGCTTTCACTGCCTCGGATGCGCCGCGCCCCCGCATTCTCTTGTCACCCCTTCCCGCTTTCCCGGTACTTATACGGTGATATGATGACGACCCAGGTGATACCGGCGGATGTGAACAGCGACCAACAACTGGTGGAATGGAGCCTGACGGGCGACCGCGACGCGTTTCGTCAGATCGTCGAGCGCTATCAATCGCTCGTGTGTTCGATCACCTACAATGCCACCGGCAGCCTGTCCCTGAGCGAGGACATCGCTCAGGAAACATTTGTCGCCGCATGGAAACGGCTTGGCGAGCTCCGCGAACCTGCTCAGCTTCGCGCCTGGTTGTGTGGCATCGCCCGCTTTGTCCTTGGCAAGGAATTCCGCCGACAGGGCCGCGAACCGGTCCATGCAGCCGAATCGCTCGAAGCCGTCCACGATCTGCCATCGGCTGGTCCCAGCCCGGCGTCGCAAGCCGTCACCCGTGAAGAAGAAGCCATCCTGTGGCGCGCACTGGAGCGAATCCCGGATATCTACCGCGAGCCCTTGATTCTGTTTTATCGCGAACATCAGTCCGTGGCGCGCGTGGCCACGGAGTTGGGTCTCACCGAGGATACCGTCAAACAACGGCTTTCCCGCGGACGCAAGTTCCTGCACGACGAAGTCATCGCCTTCGTCGAAGGAACCCTGACGAAGACCGGACCCGGCCAGGAGTTCTCCGAGGCTGTGATGGTCGCGCTGCCGTTGGCGGCGTCCGCGGCATCCGCCGGCGCCGGCGTCGGGGCAAAGAGCGCGGCAGCAGCCAAGTCGGGTGGTGTCCTTGCCACCTGGCTGGCAATCCTGGCGCCCTTCATGGGCATTCTGAGCGGAATCGGCGCTCACTGGCTGGTCGTTGGCGCCGCACCGACCGAACGCGAACGGCGATACAAGGCAATCGCATTTACCAGTCTCTGGGCATTCATCCTGGGATGGTGTATTCCCGGCCAACTGGCGATGAACTACCTAAGCCAACACTTTAGTTGGAGTGACCAGAGTTACTTTCGCGTGATGGCCGGCTTCTGGTGGCTTTATGCCGTCGTCGCGGCCAGCCTGACCATTGTAATGCTTCGGCAGCTCATTGCCATCCGCCGCCAAAGCGAGACGGCAGGCGAGGCCACACGCTCCGCCGTGAAACGCTGGACACCCGCGAGGTGCGCCATGGTCGCCGCGGGGATACATCTGGCCTTCTTCATGTGGCTGATCTCAGTGGCGCTGCAGTTGCATGACGGTGTAGGCGCCGGAATCCTGACGGTGGCGATGGTCGGACTCGGTGTTTGGTATTTCAAGAATCTCCGCGGCAAGATCGGCGTGGCGGCCATGCAGGCGGTGGCTGGCCATCTCGCCCTGGCGTGGGTCGTAGTCCTCGTTGCATTGAATCTCCGCCTGGACCTTTGGATGGCGACCGCGCACCAATGCAGTATTGCCGAGATACATCAACTCCTGCCCGCCTGGGTGAGCCCCGTTCTCACCCTGGCCCTGCTCGCCTGGTCCGGCTTGCTCATGCTCCTGACCAAGCCTGCAACGCAGCGCGTCCGGTCCAACATCGTGTAGTTCTCGGATTAGATGTGTTCGCCTGCTGCGAGCTTGTCCATTAACTCCGAAGCCGGGACTTGACCGCGTGAAGCGATCAGTTTTTGCGGGTTGGCTTTGCCGCCGTTCTATGCTTTGATTCCTTGAACAAAGAGGAAGTCATGAATGTTCGATTCCGTAGTGTGATTGCTGTTGTTGTGGGGTTCGTGCTGCTGGGATTGCTGGGGATAAGTGGGCAGGCACAGACGGCGACGCCGCCTCCACCACCGCCCAGCCCTGCATCTGCTACCAGCCTGTTAACCCAGGCGTATGCCGCTCTGGCCGCGGCGGATCACGACTACCAGGGCCACCGTGCGCACGCCATGAAGCAAATTGAAGCCGCGGCAAAAGAACTTGGCGTTACCGTGAAAGGCGACAATCACGTCAAAGAGGCGCAGGTGGCCTCGGACCAGCAGCTCCGCACGGCTCAAAACCTCCTGCAGCAGGTGGCGCCTGCATTGGTGGGCGATGCCCGCATGCACGTGGATAAGGCGCTTGAGCAACTTTCGATTGCACTGAGCATCAAGTAAACCGCAGTCAGCGCCGCCGACCGACCCCTCTCTACCACGTATATCGCACCGTGTAGGTGATCACCTGCTCGCCGTCCTTGTCCACGTGGATGGGGAAATGAATCGTGCTGGAATCGTATTTCGTCCATTTCTGATTCGACTCGATGATCTCCCAATTACTCCAGCGATAGAGTGTCTCCTTCACCAGAACGTCCACCGGCTCGGCCTTGTGGTTGCGAACGTGGATCTCAAAACTCTCGGTGATCACGTGGGCGTTGACATCGATGGTGAAGTTCGTTCGTTTCCGCTCGCCGACGATATCGAATGCGTCGCCGATATGTAATTTGATCGTCTCATCCTTCGGCGTGTGGTCGATCTGGTCCTCGCCGATGAACTCCAGCGAGCCGTCGGCCTCATCGCGCTTGTACAACCGCACTTTCCCTTTCGGCAACGCCATCCCCATGTGATTGTCCTTCGAGTTCTTGACCTCGATGATCACGTTCACCTTCTTGTTGCCTTCCTCGCTGCCGTAACTGGCGTCACTATTCAACCCGCCATAAAACCGGAACTGCGGCGCACCGTCGTAGAGGAAGACCTTTTTCACCGGGACATCGGCCGTCTTGAGCAATTCGATCTGCTTGGTCTGGTTCTGCGCCACTGTTGACGGCCTTCCCAACGTGTACAGGTGATACTCGAAGAACGATTTCTCCTCGAAGCCGGCGGCCTCTTTCGCCATGCCCATGGCCCGATAGCCCCCCACTGCACCCTGCAGCATTGGTGGCTGCAAGCGACGCACGTCTCCCGCGATCAATTTCAACTTTGCATCCTTGTACGTTGTGCCGGATTGGTTGTTAATCGTCACCCAGCCACCGAGATCCAGCGCAGAATCATTCGCATTGAGTACCGCGTTGTAATCAGCCTGCCAGTTGATCCCGCCGGTCTGATAGGCCACCTCGATCAATTGTTCACCGAGCTTCTCCGTGGCCAGTTTCCATACCAGCGTAGGCTTGGTGATGAGTCCCTCGGGCAATGCGCCGAACTGGATGTCCTTTACATTGTCGCCGCGCTGGACCATCACGATTCCCCCGCCTTTCTCGTCCGCGCGCCGAATGACGAGTTGGTTGCCGTCAAAACTCTGCAGGGTGCCCCGGTAATGCGAGCCGTCCTTTGTCAGCACCTCAATCTGTTTGTCGATGTATTTCTCCAGAAGTTTGTCGGCGGAAACCAGGTCGTACTCGTAGTTCTGCTCGAGGATGGTGGCGTCAGGATCTGTGATGGACTTGAATTGCACGCTGGTCCCGTCGATTTGCGATGCCACATCGGTAAACCGCACCATGCCGGCTTTTTCCTCGACGTTGACCTTGCGTCGCTCGCGCACGACGCCGAAGTTCTGGTTGTAGATCGTCAGCGCCACACCTTCGTCTGTTGGATCGGCCGCGAGGAGGGTGCTGGCGGCAAACACACTGGCCAGCCAGATAATCAGTCTGGGTATCTTCATTTGGTTCGGCTCCTTAATTCTGAAATCACCGGATGCGGTTCGTGCCGCATTCGACATAAATCCGGTTTGTATCCACGCCGTGAACTGCCCAGAGAAGTTTGGTACCAGCCTCGAACGATGAGCTGTCCGAGGGCGACAGTGGACAACGAACCCAGGCCTCCGTGCCGGTGGACATCAAGGCGGCGAGCCGCTGCGATAGAGCGGCCTGATCCACCGCAGTCCCGTTGACACGAAACCGGTCATCGCGCAGTTCAATATCGATGTGCGGTTTTTCAGCGGATGCCACTGCGGCCAGTTCTGCGGTCAATTTGTAGTAGGCATCGCCGACCAGCGCCAAGCGCAACCCATTCGTTTGGAGAATACCGGTCATCACATCGATCGCCTCCTGCTGCGTGAGCTTCTGCCGTGTCCGATACGAGAAACGAGAGGTATCTCCCAATGGGACGAGGACTGGCTTGCTGGTCAATCGCGCCAACCAGTCAGCCGCGGTGCATAAGGGAGCGTTTTGAAACTCGAAATCAATCACGCGAGCTGTGTTCGTGTCGTCCGCGTGGGTGCTGGCGGGTGCCAGGATGCCGGTGGTCACGAGAGCCACCAGCACGATTATCGACGGCCTGCGTAGCTTCATAGGATCCTCCGTTTTGCAGTTCTGACACCTGCCATTCTACAAAAGTTCCCCGTGTTGTGCGATATTTTCGCGCGAGCTTTTCAAATGCCACGAACCACCTATAATGGCGCGCGCATGGCTTCCTGGAAATATGACGTCGTCATTGTGGGGGCAGGACCAGCGGGTGTCACCGCCGCCATTGCCCTTGCCAAGGCGCAGATTCCCGTGCTCGTGATCGAGGCCGGCGTGTTTCCCGGCGCGGAGAACTGGTCGGGCGCGGTCTATTTTACCGAGAACCTCGTCCAACCGGATGTGCTCGGCGAGGAAGCGGTTCGGCATTCCGCCTATGAGCGCCCCGTCACCAAGCGTGGCTTCTACATTTATAACGGGCATTCGCTGGTTGGCCTGAGCTACCGCAACCCGTCCGCGTTCACCAATTGCTATACGGTCCTCCGCCCGACCTACGATCATTACCTTGCCGAACTCGCAAAATCGTTCGGCGCTCACATCCTCACCGAGACCACGGTCGACGGTCTCGTCCGCGACGAGAACAATCATATCATCGGGGTTCATACCGACCGCGGGTCCATCTATGCCGATGTCGTGTTCCTTGCCGAAGGCGATGCGTCGCAGCTTGTGTCGAAGGAGGGTTACGAACGCGCGACGGAACCCGGCGCGCCACATTTCCTGCAGGGCATCAAGGAGGTAATCGAGGTTGATCCCGAGTACATCGAACAGACCTTTGCCCTGCCCAAGGGTGAGGGTGCGGCATTCGAGATTCTGTTGCGGAACGGTTCGATTCACAATCGCGCCGCCAACCTCAACATGGGCGGGTTTCTCTACACGAATAAGTCCAGCATTTCGCTCGGGCTTGTCCTGCCGCTCGAGAATCTCAGCAAAGAATTTGGCGGCGACCACAATCGCCTGATGGAATGGTTCAAAGGCCTGCCCGAGGTCAAACGCTGGACCAACGACAACCGCTCGACCGCTTATGGCGCGAAGATCATTCGCGGCGGCGGCTTTCGCGAATTGCCACAGCTTGTTGACCACGGCCTCGCCATCGGCGGCGCGGCGACAGGGATCGGTCTCGATTTCCCCTACCCCAATTTCACCGGGCCAGCCACGGCGATGGGGCGACTGTTCGCCAACGCCATTAAACAGATCCGTGAATCCGACCAGACATTCTCACGCGAACGGCTTGAAGAGCTCTACGAACGACCGCTCCGTCAGACGCACTATTTCAAGAACGTTCAGTTTCTGGAGAAGTGGCCGCATTACATCGAGCACACGCGCGTGTTTTTCGGACGCGCAGCCGATCTCGCGATGGGCTCCCTTTACATCGCCAGCAATTCATCGCTCGGCGCCCGCCAGAAGCTGTGGCAACTGGCCAAGTTCACCCGTGAAACGCTCCCGCTGAAACAGTGGGGGCCGTTCTTCCGCGATCTCCGTGAGCAGCGCAACGCGCTCGGCTTGAAAGCCGCCAAGTCCGAGTCAAATCCATCCGCCGCGCCGCAACCTGACGGTGGCGAGGTCCAGGTCGACTTCCGGGTCGACGGGCAACCGCAAACCGACTTTCTCGCTCCGATCGGCGGTTTGTTTCGGAAACTGCCACACGTTTTGCTTCCATCGGCGGACTCTCTGTACCGCAACGATGACACGACGTTGCCGGTGAAGTTATCGCGGGCAATCCGCGCCGCGCGAAGGCGACTGAATCTCCTCGACCACATCATCATTCCCCTCTTCGGCCTGCTGCTGCTGGTAGTAATGCCGATTCAATGGATCTGCGAATTAATCTACCTGGTCATCACACGCCCCTCGCCCGAGAAATTCCTCTCCAGTTTCTTCCAGAAATACCGCGCGCTCACCCGCGACCGCGTGAAACTCGATCCGGATGCGGTGAAGATCAACCAGCCATGGGAGGAAAAGCTCTCGCTCATTCGTTACTTCTCCGAACACCACTCCCACATCAAGGTCTTCCGTCCGGAGAATTTCGAGAACCGAACGAAGATTGCCGAGTCGCCACTGTGGCATGTCTGCCCGGCGAAAGTCTACGAGTGCCTGACGGACGATCTCGGCCAATCGCAGCTTGTCGTCAATTTCGAGAACTGCGTCAAATGCGAATCTTGCTGGCGTGCCGCTCCAAATGATGTGGATTGGACCCGCCAGCGCAAACAGCGATTGATTTACAGCGCCCCGACCGAGGCGAATGCGAAGCTCTTGGCGCAGATGAACTCCTCGGGCCCCGCGGGAACGACGCCCTCGCCGCGATCAGTGGACGTCGCGCTGCCGCCGCCTGTACGCTTCGAGAACCATCTGCGCCTGTCCGCGAAGCTTCGCGAGTTCTCCACGGGTGTTTACGCCGGCCCGCGCTACATCGATACCGGGCGCGCCCAGTGGCTCCAGCATCTGCTCGACAAAGCGGGGACCATTGCTGCCGAAATCGATGACGCGCGCATCAACCAGCAGCTTGCTCGAATCGTCGCTCACGCGAAACGACGGAAGTTCTTCTGGGCGGAAGCCGACGGACGGCAGTTGTTGGAACATCTGCCATCGCCACGCGCGGCGGCGCCCGACCACCCGTTGCAGACCCGGATCGCCATGGCGGCGCGTCTCGACAAGCTCTTCCCGAAGCAGGCCGTCAAGGAGCTCGAGCACGGCAAGCCGCTCTCGCAGGAGCAGAAGAATTTCCTGCGCGTGCTTGCCGATGCCGCATCGCCGCCCCGCGACATTATTCTTCGCGAACTGGCCCGACGCGATCTGTCGCTCGCGGCTTTGGTCTCGGGAATTTACCCGGCGCAAATTGATGCCCGACCCGAGCTTGCCGATCAACCGTGGATCGGCCTGACGGCTGCACGCAGTGTGTGGAAAGAATTCGTGCCCGAGCAGACGCCAACACTGACACAGGTCGCCGGCGATATGTGCGCCATCGCGCTCGGTGCCGGTGAGATGCTGTTGGAGCGCTGCCATCAGCATGCCACCAGCCGCGTCCAGTTCCCTGGCCTCTTCAAGGATGAAGATGGCCACGACGGCATCATCAAGTTTGGCTCCGTCAAGAAGTTGCTGAGCGAGATGGAAGCGCAAGTTCATTTGTTGAAGGCGTTGCCTGCGTATGCCGACAAGGAACCGTCCTTCGTCAAGATTCTCGCCTCCGAAGCGCTCGGGCCCGATCCGGGCAGTCTCACCTACAATGCGGGGCAGATTTTCGGCGGCACGGCCTACAGCGAGGACGACGTTCTCTCGAAATTCTATCGTGACAGCGTGGCTTTCGCTCACCTGTTCTACGACAATGAAACGCTTCGTCGCCAGATCGGCGCCGATGTTGACGCCAAGTTAGCGGTTTTCTCGCAATCGGTGGTTGGCGCTGTTCCGATCACCGGCGAACTCGACGCCGAACTCGCCAGGATGTTCACGGGTCCGGCGTTAATGTCCCGCCCGTCCGGTCTCGGCGCGTCCATTGTCGAGCACGGCTACATCGAAACGCCGCTCGAACGTCCGCCAGCATTCAATTACCGCGAGGCGCTGGAGACGAAACAGGAATACGACTACGGCGACTTCCTCGTGAAACCGTTCGATGCCGATTCCTGGCGGTTCACGCCCGAGATGCTCCACGCGGACGCCGAACTGCATGCGTATCACGAGAAGCTGTACAAATACTTTACCGAGAAGTTCTGGAACCAACGCTTCGACGGTCAGCCCTATTATCGTCTCGTCGAGAAATTGCACATGGTTCCGCTGGCGGATGTGCAGGACATGATCGCGCAAGGTTTTACCCGCATGTACGTCCCGAAAGAACTCGGCGGCGAAGGTTTACTCAAGGCGCATTACTACATTCTCTGCCCGCTCTCGATGCGGTACGCTGATCCGTCGTACGCGCTAACGATCATGGCCCATTCGAGCATCGGGACGACACCGGTTTTGTTGGGTCTGAATCAGGATTTGCCGCGCGCCAAGGCCGACCTTCAGGAATTCCTGTCGGACCAATCGACGGTTTCGAGTCTCAAGTCTGAGATTCAGCGGATCCTGCGCATGCTTGAGTCGCCCGAAGCGTTGAAGGTGAAGAACGTCTTCAGGGCGCTCGGCGAGAGGGTAAAAGCCGACATCGGCAAGAAACCGATGTTGCGGGCCATCGCCAGCGATTTCCTCGCGCATTTCATGGACGCGGGCCGCGCCGGCTTGCGTACCGACCTTGTCGCCTTCAAGAGCGAACTGCAGAACTCCCTCGACACGCTTGATTCGCTCCGTCCGCGGGCCGAAGCGGTCATCGCCGAGTTGGATCGCCGGGCCGAGGCCCACAAATTGTTCCTGCGTCTTATCTCGGCCGGTCAGATCAGCGCGTTTGCCCTGACGGAACCGAGCGCCGGGAGCGATTCGGGAGGCATCCAGACACGCGCTGAGTTGAAGAAGGTCGAGGTGCTGACCGATGCCGACGGCGTGAAGTACTTCATGCTGGGCAAGGACCGCAAGAACATCATCGATGCGGCGACGATTGATCTCACGAAGATCGATTACCGCGGGTACGACTACAAGACCGACGACCCGACGAAGTTCCGGTATTACCAGCACAACGGGAAACGAATCCCGATCCATGATATCGCGCAAATCCGTCCCCAGGGAGACAAGGAATTCTACGAGTACTACGAACTCAACGGCGCGAAGATGTGGATCACGAATGGCCACGTCGCGGGAGTGTTCTGCCTCTATGCGCGCACGAAGGAAGGTCCGACGGGCTTCATGGTCGATCGCCATGCTGAGGGGCTGGTCGTCGGCAAGGACGAGGAAAAGATGGGGCAGCGCGGTTCGCCGACCAACGAGCTCGGGCTCACCAGCGTCCGG
Source organism: Verrucomicrobiia bacterium (assembly GCA_035501175.1). GTDB lineage: Bacteria > Verrucomicrobiota > Verrucomicrobiia > Palsa-1439 > Palsa-1439 > Palsa-1439. Next base: position 11,334 of record DATJWQ010000008.1, read on the forward strand.
GTCCCGCGCGAGAACGTTATCGGGATCGAGGGGCGCGGGCAGGTCAATGCGTTGGAAACACTCAACGTGGGCCGACTCGGGTTGTGCGTCAGCGCCGTGTCGATGATGGCGAAGATCGTCGAACAAACCCGCGCGTTCGTCCTCGATCAGAAACTCGACAAGGAAGATTGGGTATTGGAGATCCTTGGCGGGATGGCCACCGAATTGTACGCCACCGAATCGCTCGCGTATGAGCTTATCGGCCGCGCCGATCATCACGGCACGAAATCCGTTCGCACCGAGTCCGCAATCGGCAAGTATTACGCCAGCGAGGCCCTGCATCGCACCATCCGGGCTGCCGAGAAAATCATGGGCATCGAAGGCTGCACGCAGATGCACGAACTGGAGAAGCATCGCCGCGACGCCCGCGTCCTCAACATCTACGAAGGTACAAACGAAGTTCAGCGCTTCCTCATCCTGCGCGATCTCATGGACCATGTGCTGCCGCAGTGGAAAAGTGGCCAGACAGCTCTTCTTGCAGGGGCTTTCAAGGGTGAGCTTTCGAAACAGTTTGCCGATCCCAAGAACCTTTCCGTTCTTGGGCGGCTTACCAATGCCAAGGATCTTCTCGTTCGCGCTGTTAGTCGCGCGATGGATGCATTCGATCCCCAAGTTTGGCAGAACGCCAATTTCCAGCCGACGATGTTCAAACTGGTGGATATGGCGGGTTACGTCAAGGTTATGGATTCAGCGGCATGGCGCACCAATTGGCTGGACGTCCATACCAGTGATGTGGACCGTCAATCGTTCGCTCGCTTTTCGTCGGAGGCATATGCCGAACATGCATTTCACGAGATCGAACGCCTGCATGATGAATTCGAACGCGATTTCGCATTGCTCAAGCAAGGGCTTTATCCACCCGAGGTGCGTGTCGCGCAATTGGCGCTGCAGGCCAAAGAGGAGCGCGAAGCTGCGCAAACGGTCCGACCCGCGCATCGCATCACGCGGCCAACGCATGTGCTGGTTGTGCTGAATGTCGTGCCGGTTCTCTCGCCGCGTCCACGCGTCATCAATGGCGAATCGCTGGAAACGCATTTCGAGATCGATGCCACGAGCCGCGCGGCGCTCCTCCAAGCGGCCGAGTTGAAGACCGTTTCCGACGACGTTTCCGTGACCGCCATCGCCGTGGCACCGGTGCTTGCCTGCGAATCGTTGCGTCGCGCTCTCGCGTTTGGCGCTGACAATGCAGCATTGATCAAAACCGACGATCTCCTCGACAGTCCGCACGAAACGGCACGGCTCGTTGCCGATCTGGCCGGCCAGAAGCAATTGCCCTGCGATCTCGTACTGTGCGGTGATTCTGTCCTCGCCGCCCTTCTTGCGGGCGGTCTCGGCCACACACATTTTTCCAACGTCAGGGACTTCGTCGTTGACGGCGAGCAGACCCGCATCACGCTGCAGAAACCCGAGGCTACTGTCAGTGTTAGTGGCCCGGTTGTACTCGCTGTGAATGATGGCTCGTCGGAGTTGGACTTCCGCGTCGACGACTATTTCGATGCGCTGCAAAAGCCGTTGGAAGTGATCGACGCGATGGAACTCGCCACCGGCCCGCGAACCGCCGTGACATATCGATTACCGGAACAGCCTGTCACTTCGGAGAAAATGGAATCGACACCCGAAGCCGTAGCCGCCCTGGTCCGCAAGATCGCCGGGGTCGAGGCCAGCGTGCAGGGCGAAGGTTCATTCTCTGGCAGAATCGAGTCGATTGCGACGGACAAGCTTCCTGGGCGCGACACTGCCGTGTTCATCGCCACGCCCGAAAAACTCGATGGAATTGAAACATTTGCGGCCACCGCGAGAGCGTTGTCGCTACCGTTTCACGTATTGGTGCTGGGCAATTTCGACGATGCGGCGATGCGATCCATCACGGCCCGTATCAACACCGATTCGATTTACTTTGCCAAGAGCCCGCATTTGCAGGATCTCACGCCATCGGCGTTGCTCGCGGCTCTGCAAACAATTTGGAAAGACCTGCTGCCGTCTGTGCTCGCTTCGGGCACGTGGGCCAACGAACTGCTCGCGCAATTTGCGCGGACGTTCCCGCGCGTCCAAGCCCGTTACAACGTGGTCGAGGCCGCAGTCCACAACGGGAGCGTCGATCTCATCACGCCAGCATTCGGCGGTAAGGTCCAGTGTGTGGCGACCATCGGTCAAATCAGCGAACATCCGTTGGTCATGACCATGGCTGGTCGAACGGAAGGCAAGGAACCGAAAACGGACAATGAAAAGCGCGTCTATCTCGCGCCGATTGAATTCGAGTATGACGCCGCGACGGACGAATTGACCCGTGCCTTGAAGGCGGTCCACGAAGATGATGGTGTGAAATCCATCGCCGACGCTGAATTCATTATTGATGTGGGCTACGCGTTGCGGAACAAGGAGAACTTCGATGCCGTGATCATGCCTCTCAAGAGGCGTCTCGAAGAGATCGGCGTGAAGAACGTCATGCTCGGGGGCACAAGGAAAGTAGTCGAAGAATTGAAACTGCTCACCTCCGAGCAGCAAATTGGGCAGACGGGCACCGCGGTCAATCCGAAGCTCATCATCTCGATCGGAGTCAGCGGCGCACCGCAGCACGTCGATTACATTGGCGAACAAGCCACCATCATCGCCTTCAACAAGGACGCTGATGCCCCTCTGATGACATTGAACAAACGCCGCGCCAGGCCGAAGGTCGTACCGATCGTGGGTGACTTGTTTGAGACGGTGCCGAGATTTACCGCGGCGTTGAAAGCGTAATCCCAACCAAAAGGCGACTACTTCTCCCCACTGGACTCGAGCAACTGCCAGAATTTGGGGTTGTCCTGGAGAAGCTGGTCTTCAGAGATCGGGAGCTTGCTGCGGAAGAAGAAATCCTTGAGCGAATTCTTGTTAAGAATGCATCTCACATCGATGATGTCGCCGTTGCGCTCGAAATAGATGCGATAATCCTTCACGCGATAGCGGTAGATCTTCTTGCCGCTGCGCATGAGCTGGCCGAATTTGTCGTCATCCTTCTCGAAATCCTGCGGGAAAAGCTGGAAGCCGTCGATGATTTCGAGTTGCAGCTTGCGGGGCAGCGCGGCGAGTTCCTTGGCGCTCACGGGGTTGAAGATGATTTGCAGCATAGGCGGAGAATAGCCAAAGCCTACAACCGCGCAAGACAAGATTTGGCCACGTCGGGATGGTTTGTAATGAGGCCGTCCACACCCCACTCCGCGAGTCTGCCCATCTCGGTCTCGCGGTTGACCGTCCACACGAACAGTTTCCAACCGCGTTGGTGAATGCGTTGCACGACGCGCGGGGATCGGACCAATCGTCGGCTCAGCCCGACGCCTTCCACCCCGACGCCCCTGAGTCGCGCCAGCGCCAGCGGGAGTCGTCGCGCGACCAGACCGAAGCGTGCAATGCGCGGATTCGCCGATGCAAAGTCTCTCATGCGACGGATCGACAAGGAGAATACGATCACGTGATGTTCCATGCGGGTCTTCTCGATCTCGGCGGCAACCCTGGCCGGGTCGGCCCGCTTGATTTCAAGGAGCACACGCGCCTTTCCCCGACACATTCGCAGAACCTGGCGCAACGTCGGCACCTGTGGATTGAGTCGGCGGATTTCGGCCAGCGTCTTGTCGCGCACACGACCACGGGCGCCGCAGACGCGATTGAGCCGATAATCATGGAAGACGATCAATTCGCCATCGCGGGTTTCATGCACATCGATCTCCACGAAATCGACGCCCAACTCCAGCGCCCCGCGGATCGCGGCGAAAGTGTTCTCGACGTAACGGGCACTGAAACCGCGGTGGGCAACGATCAGCGGGCGCGTTGTCATGGAAGGGTGCGCTTCCATTCCTGGACGTAGCGTTCGAACTGCGCGCGCTCCTCCTGTGGGTTCCAGCCCATCACGGGCGCCATTAGTTTGGCGACCTGGAGCGCGATTTCCGGGCCGCCGGACCGACTCAGGGCCAGTGAGGTTCGCCGCCGCATAACATCCTCGAGCGTGACCACCATCTCGTGTTGGCAGGCGTGAATGATATCGCTGGCGTGAACCTCCGGCGACGTGGAGATTCTCTCGCCGCTCGCGGCGGGGCGGGGATTGGGAAGCGCGGTCTCGGCGGTGAGACATGGCGGTGGCTGCTTCCCCCAAAGACCGTACACGGCATCGACAGTTTGTTGGGCGATGATCCGGTGTGTGGTGTACTTGCCGCCAACGATGCTGAGAACATTACGGCCGGTTTGCACGATGCGGTGTTCGCGGGACCGGGCCGATGGCGATGATAATGCTGACGCGGCCACCGAGCGAACGCCGACGGTCGTGGCCAACACGTCGGACTCGGAAAGGGCGGCGCCGGGAAACCGCGCGCGCACTTCCGTCAGCAGATACTCAATGTCGGCCTCATCGGCACATGCCTGATCGGGATCTCCGTTGAAATCGGTGTCCGTGGTGCCCACGAGTGAATACTCACCCCAAGGTATGACGAAGAGAATGCGATGGTCTTTCCGGGCCTCGAACGCGATGGCGTGTTGACGGGTCAGGCGGGGGACGAGGAGATGAACGCCTTTGGCGGGGCTCAGGCGAGTGGCGCCATTGTCGAACGGCGTCAGCGCGCTGACCTGTTCGACCCATGGCCCCGCGGCGTTGACGAATACGCGGGCGGACATTTCGAACGTGCACGATCCGAGTTCATCCCAGACCCGGGCGGCGACGACACGATCCTCGCGGGTGACGAATCCAGTCACCTTGCAGTAGTTGATGCAGGAGGCTCCCAATTGGGAAGCGTGGAGAATCAGGTCGATGCAAAAGCGGGCGTCATCCTCCTGGCAATCGTAAAACGCGACAGAGCCGCGCAGGCCCTGGCGCGAGAGCGAGGGTTCGCTCAGGAGAGTGCGTTCGACGGAGAGCGTGCGGTGCGTCGCGACATTGCGGCGAAGGGCCAGCCAATCGTAAAAGGTCATCCCGAGACGGAGTTTGGTCAGCGAGATATCGCCGCCGGAGTAAATGGGGAACAGGAATGGCACGGGACGGACAAGATGCGGGGCGATCCGCTGGAGAATGGACCGTTCCCGGCACGCTTCGAAGACGAGACGGAAATCGCGCTGTTGAAGGTAGCGAAAGCCGCCATGGATCAGTTTGGAGGAACGGCTCGAGGTGCCGCTGGCGAAATCGGATTTCTCGATGAGCGCAACGCGCAGGCCGCGCAGCGAGGCGTCGCGCGCCACAGCGGCTCCAAAGATACCGCCGCCGATGACCAGCAGGTCGAAGTACTGCCCGGACAACGTCAATAAGTCGCGGTCCATTCCCAAGTACTTGAAATATAGCAGGTAACGGTGCTTTTGTCTTGTGGAAAGGTGGCTTGAGACTTGCGTCAAAAGCGGGTATGTTATGGGTCAGAAAAGCTGGCGGAGAAGCCAGATATTTCCTTGGTGAAACGGTTTACCTGATTTGGGCGCCATGATCGTCTCTCGGTCCAGTCGTTTTCCGCGCAAGAAGCTCCTCCTGGCAACCGGAGACGCCATTTGCACGGCCTTGGCGATGGTCGCCGCGGTGATGTTGCGACTGGGCTGGAACAACGGTCTGGAGTATCTGCAACTTCGCCAGGGCGCCATCCTGATCTCGTGGGCGGTGTTCGTTCTGGCGTTTTACATCGGCGGGCTCTACGAATCGAACCGTCTGCAGAACCTAGGCAGGACGTTCGGGGCGGCGGTGATTTCGGTTGCGTTGGGGTCGATGCTAATCACGGGCGTGTTCTTTGCCGCGCTTTCGATCGAGATCGGACGCGGGATTTTCCTCGGGTTCGCCGCGTTCGTGTTTGTTGCCGTTGTGTCGATGCGGATGATGTACATGGCGGCCAGTCGGCGCGGGTTCATGGCGCAACGATGTTTGATTATCGGCACGACGACGGAGGCGCGCAAGGCGATCGAGTTGATTGGAAAGCACGCGCACGCCAACCTGCGGATTCTCGGACTGATCCATTGCGGCACGGACCGGGACCGCATTGGCCGGTTTTTCGACGACTATCCCGTGCTCGGGACACTCGACACGCTGGAGCGATTTGTGGAGTTGTACGACGTCGAGCGTCTGGTACTGGCGGCGGGACAGGATGCCGAGCCCGTGCTGCTGCGCCAGCTCCGCTCGTTTCGCTATCGCGGGATCGAGCTGGTGGACTTCGTAGCGTTGAGCGAAGAACTCGCCCAGGAAATCCCGCTCGATCACATCAACGACGAGTGGCTGTTCATGGCGTCGATGAACAACTCGCGGATCCACATTCGCCGGCTGAAACGCCTGACGGACATCATTGTGTCGTCCGTGGGGTTGCTGCTCACCGCGCCCATGGCGGCGCTGGCGTCGATCCTCATCAAGCTCGACTCGCCCGGTCCGATTCTGTTCAAGCAGGAGCGGCTGGGCCGTGAGAGCGTGCCATTCACACTCTTCAAATTCCGCACGATGCGCGTCGATGCCGAGAGCCAGACGGGTCCGGTCTGGGCCACGGATAACGACCCGCGCGCCACGCGAATCGGCAAATGGCTGCGGAAATTCCGCGTCGATGAGATTCCACAGCTGCTGAACGTGCTCCGCGGGGACATGAGTCTGGTCGGTCCGCGACCGGAGCGCGAGATTTTCATTCGCAAGCTGTCGGAGAAGATTCCGTTTTATGCCGAACGCCTGCTCGTGCCGCCGGGGATTTCCGGCTGGGCGCAGGTAATGTACCCGTACGCGGCGAGCATTGAGGAATCGCGGCGGAAACTGCAGTTTGACCTGTATTACATCAAGCACATGTCGTTCTTCCTCGACATGTACGTGCTGTTGAAGACCTTCAAGACAATCCTCTTCGGGCGGGAACGCCCGCGCGCGACGAAGACGGCGGAGGCGAAGCCGCGTCACGCGCCGGTCAAGACCGAGACGCTGACATTCAGTCCATCCAATCCGTCGGTGAAAGCGGAGCCGGACTCGGAAGCGCCCGGGAACGCGCGTCCACAGACGGCTGGCTGACGGCGCAGTCTTTCCAACTTCCCCACACCACAATCGGCTGGATTTTTCCGTCTCGCCCACTACAATCCGTCGCGGTTGAGGGGGTGTGGAGCTTCCGTCGTCGGTCGTTCCGCATCGCTTCTCGGATTACTTTGTCATCATGAAAGAGTATTTGGATTTGGTGAGGCTGGTGCTCGACAAGGGCACGCGCAAGAAGAGCCGGACGGGCGTCGACACGATTTCGTATTTTGGAGCGCACTACAAGGTCGATTTGTCCAACGGTTATCCGCTGCTGACCACGAAGGAAGTCAACTGGTCGGCGATGTTGCGGGAGTTGTTATGGTATCTCTCGGGCGAGGACCATATTCGCAATCTGCGCAAACATACGAAGATTTGGGATGCATGGGCGGATGCGGACGGCAAACTGGAGACGGCGTATGGCCGTTACTGGCGGCGGTTTCCGAGTCCGTACCGCGACGCGAAAGGCGAGTGGCAGGTGCGCGAGGTGGACCAGATTCAATTTGTCCTCGACACGCTGCGCAAGGAGCCGCACAGCCGGCGGATGGTGGTGACGGCGTGGGAACCGGGGAACGCGGAGACCAGCAAACTTCCGCCGTGTCATTACAGTTTCGTGTTCAACGTGCAGGGGAAGCGCCTCAACTGCCATCTCACGCAACGCTCCGGCGACATCGCGCTGGGCATTCCGTTCAACCTGGCGTGCTATGCGACGTTGACGCAAATGATCGCGCAAGAGGTGGGGCTGGAGGTCGGTTTCTTCAGCCACACGATTGTTGACGCGCATATTTATACGGCGTCGGCGAGGGGCGGCCTGGCCGAATACGATCATGTGCCCGGGTTGCGCGAGCAACTCCAACGCGAGCCGCGTCCGTTGCCGAGGCTGGTGATCGCAAAGAAGCCGGTGGACCAATTGCAGTTCGAAGATTTTGAATTGATCGATTATCATCCGCACCCGAAGATCAAATTCAAAGTGGCCGTATGACTCTTGCACTCATCGTCGCCATGACCAAAGACCGCGTCATTGGCGATCAGGGGAAGATCCCGTGGCATATCCGCGAGGATTTGCAGCGGTTCAAACGGCTAACGATGGGTCATCCGATCATCATGGGCCGACGGACCTATGAATCGATTGGCAAACCGCTGCCCGGGCGAACGAACATTGTGCTCACGCGCAGCGCGGCGCTTGCCGCGCGGCCGGCAGTCCTCAGGTTTTCTGATCTGGGCGCTGCCCTCGACCACTGTCGCGCGAAAGGCGAATCGCTTGTCTTTGTCATCGGCGGAGCCAAGGTCTACGAAGCTGCCCTACCCCTCGCCGACAAGCTCTTTATCACCGAGGTGCATCGCTCCGTATCCGGCGACGCGAAGTTTCCCGATTACGACCGCGCAGCATGGAAAGAAACCGCGCGGGAGGACGGCAGCGAATCTTCGTTTGTCGAATACGTGCGCGCTATTTCCCCGTCGGGCTGACGACGAGGATCATGAAGGTGCCGGGCTTGGGGCGCGGACGACGTTCGCCTTCGACCGGCGGGCCGAATTCGGCGGTGGGAAGATAGATGGTGCGCGTGGATGGATCGACGCCCATGGTGCGCGCCCCGCGCTGTGTTTTCACGGTTTCGACGACCTGGAATTTACCGGGAGCGGTTTCGCGAACCACGGCGAGCGTGCCGTCGCCGCAACTGGCAAACGCGTCGCCGCCGGCGAATTTCGTGGCATCGACGCCGGCGCCAATCGGCAGATCGGCGAGGACTTTGCCATCATCGGCGTTCATGACGATCATCTTCTGCGGTTTTCGGCAGCCGATGAACAGGCGACGGTTTGCGGTGTCCATCGCCATGCCGACGGGGGAACCGCCCGGGGCAACGGGCCAATGGCTGAGGACTTTCATCGCCTTCGTATCGACCACGGCGATTTGATCCTTGTCTTCAAGATTGATATAGGCCTTGCCCTGGCCATCGGCGGCGAGGAACTCAGGTTTGCCTCCGAGATCAACCGCCGGATCCGCTTTACCGGTCTTGAGATCGACGTCGGCTGAAATCGGGACCATCACACCGGCATCGCCGCAGACCACGAGAACCTTGCCGCTGGCCGGATCGAAGATGACGCCATCGGCGTCGTCGGCTGTTTTGACCGTGCCGAGGACGGCATAGGTTTTCAGGTCGAAGACCGTGACGGAAGCATCCTGGCCATCGGTGATGAAGCCGCGGCCGGCGGCGGGGGCGATGGCGACGCCGTGATTACGCTTCTGGCCCGGAATATCAGCGACGGTTTTGCCGGTGGCGGCATCGAGCACCAGGGTGTGAGTCGAGCGCGGGACGAAGAGAAGTTTGTGTTCCGGATCGACGGTCAGATAGTCCCAGCCGCCGTCGCCGCCGACGTGGAATGTTTGCGAGACGATGTACGGGGCGGTATCGGCCGTGGTCAATACGGTCGATTGGGCGCGGGCGGATGCCGCAGCCAGCACGACGAGCGACAAAACCAACAACGAACGCGAGATCCAACGCATACAAACCTCCTGTGGATGTGCTTCTTAATTCCCGTCCAATAGGTGTCTTTCGATCCGAACGATAACTACCAAACAACCCGGGCGGAGGTCAAATTGGTTCGACATGACAAATCGGCGACGAACGATGAAAAAGCGTTTCGGCCAGTTGACAAGGAGTTGTTGTGGGTGAATTGTTGGCGAGGGTTGCGAGTGGCGTTTAATCAGGGGAGAACAACGAACGGCGAGGTGTGCCATGCCCCAGTCCAAAACGGGAGGAAGAAACCAACGCACCGGAACTCTGCACTGAAAGCGAGGAGAACACCATGAAAACACGTGAAACATCGCCGCTGCAGCGGCGGGCCGACGGGAGCTCAAGGGTCGCTGCGAGCCTCGGCAACAACGCCGTCGCGGAAATCTGCGGCGTGTTACGACCACTGTTGGCGGACGTATTTGCGCTGTATGTGAAGACGAAGAATTTCCACTGGCACATGAGCGGGCCGCATTTTCGAGATTATCACCTGCTGTTCGACGAACAGGCCGAGCAGATCTTCGAGATGACGGACGACATTGCCGAGCGGGCGCGGAAGCTTGGCGGAACGACGCTGCATTCCATTGGCGACATCGCGCGGCACCAGCGATTGAAGGACAACAACGCGGCCTCCGTCGCGGCCGAGGACATGGTGGCGGAGTTGCGGGATGACAACCGGCATCTGACGGCGTCGCTGCGAGCGGCGCATGAGGTTTGCGAGAAGCACAACGATGTCGCGACGACGAGCCTGATTGAGAATTGGATCGACGAGACGGAACGGCGGACCTGGTTCCTCTCCGAGATCGTGAAATAACGGACCGCCGCTCAGCATCGGGCTGGAATAACGGCGCGGAGATCAACGCGGAAGGCACACTTGCCTCTGGCGCCCGCACGGCGTGCGTTCGATGAATAGAACTTTACTGCTGGAGCACGCGGACGAAGCGGATGAGCGGCAAGACACCTTTTCGGGTTGTCCTAACAACGAGATGATGGAGGTATGAGTATGAGTATCAGCACGCAATCCAAGAAGATTACCGACAGAACCGGAGTACCACTTGGCGAGGAAAGACATCAGCCGGCTGGCACGATCACGAATCCGGAACTTGCTCAGCAGATCATCGACGTCTTCGACAAACTGTTCGGCGTGCATCCCGGTTTTCGGCCCGTTCATGCCAAAGGGCTCATGTGCACGGGCACGTTCACGCCGTCGCCCGAGGCGGCGGGATTGACGCGGGCCCCGCACGCGAACCGGCCATCCACCGGCGTCACGGTGCGATATTCGGACTCGGCCGGCCTGCCGAACGTCGCGGACAACGATCCCGAACGGGCCAGTCCCCGGGGCATGGGTGTCCGCTTTCATCTTGGCGAACACGTACACACCGACATCGTCGCGCACTCGACGGATGGCTTCCCGGTCCACACCGGGGAGGAATTCCTGGAGTTCTTGCGCGCGGCGGCCGCGCTGGGGGCGGGGCAGCCGCAAGTGATTGGAGCATTCCTCGCGACCCATCCGAGCGCGAAACGGTTTGTCGAAGCGCCGAAGCCGATCCCGACCAGTTTCGTGCGCGAGGCGTTCTTCGCCGTGACGGCGTTCAAGTTCACCAATGCCAAGGGTGTGAGCCGTCACGGACGGTTTCGGATCCGGCCCGAGGCGGGGACCGAATACCTTTCCAGCGAACAGGCGGCGGCGAAGTCGGCGAACTTCCTGTTCGATGAGATCGGCCCACGGCTGGCCAAGGAGCCGGCCAAGCTGGGCGTCTTTGTGCAAATGGCGGAGACGGGCGACGACGTCACGGATGCCAGCGTCACGTGGCCGGCGGGTCGGACCGAGATTCCGTTTGGCACCATTACCCTGACGGCGCGCGTGGACGACCAGGAGCCGGACCGTCGGAGAATCATTTTTGATCCCCTTCCCCGCGTCGACGGGATCGATTCATCGGGCGATCCGCTTACGGATGTGCGTGCGGACGTGTACCTGCTCAGCGGCCGGAGGCGGAGGGCTGCGGCCGGCGGTGATGGCGGACATTGATCGGGACCCAGGTTGATGTCGGTAGAGCAATACCAGAATGTGGTAATCGGAAGCGGCGAGGCGGGAAAGTATCTCGCGTGGACGCTGGCGAAGATGGGGCAGCGAACGGTGGTCGTAGAACGGTCGCGGATTGGTGGTTCGTGTCCGAATGTGGCGTGTCTGCCGAGCAAGAACGTCATTCACAGCGCCAAGGTGGCGTCGTTGGTTAGCCGCGCTGGCGAGTTCGGAATCAGGACCGGGCCGGCGAACGTGGACATGGCCGGCGTCTTTGAGCGCAAGCGCAGGATGGTCGACGGCCTGATCGAATTGAATCTCGGGAATTACAAGGCCAGCGGCGCGGAGTTGGTGATGGGCGACGCGCGATTTGTCGAACCGAAGACCGTCGGCGTGACGTTGAGCGACGGCGGGGCGCGGACGCTGCGCGGGGAACGGGTTTTTCTGAATGTCGGGACGCGGGCCGACGTGCCGGATATGCCCGGACTGAAGGAAGCAAAGCCGATGACGCACATCGAGGCGTTGAACCTTCAGCGGTTGCCCGAGCATCTGGTGATTCTGGGCGGGGGTTATGTCGGCGTGGAGTTTGCGCAGATGATGCGTCGTCTGGGGAGTCGGGTGACCGTGGTGCATCGTGGGAGCCAGTTGTTGTCGCGAGAGGATCCGGATGTTGCGGAGGCGCTGCGGCAACTGCTGCTGGATGAGGGCGTGGAGATCTTGCTGAACGCCAGGACGCTGGGCGTCAAGGGTTGCTCCGGCGAACGCGTTCACGTGCGAGTCACCGACGGTAACGCAACCGGAACGATCGACGCCTCGGACATTCTGGCGGCGACGGGGCGGGTGCCAAATGCGGATGGGATTGATCCCACGAAAGGCGGCGTCGAGCTGGATGCGCGCGGTTATATCCGGGTGAATGAGAAGTTGCAGACGACCGCGGCGGACGTGTGGGCGATGGGTGAATGCGCGGGCAGTCCGCAATTCACGCATGTCTCGTTCGATGATTATCGCGTGGTGCGCGACAACCTGATGGGCAAGACGCGCACGACACGCGACCGGCTGATTCCATACTGTTTGTTTACCGACCCGGAGCTGGCGCACGTGGGGATGACGGAAACAGAGGCGCGGACGAAGGGCGTCGAGTACCGGCTGGCAAAGATGCCGATGGCGGCGGTGTTGCGGACACGGACGCTATCGGAGACGCGCGGATTTGTGAAGGCACTGGTTGGGAGGGACGATCGGTTGGTGGGGTTCACAGCGTTTGGCGTGGAAGCGAGCGAGATGATGGCGGTGGCGCAGACGGCGATGCTGGGGAAAATACCGTACTCGGCGTTGGGCGACGCCATTTTCACGCATCCAACGATGGCGGAAGGATTCACCGGGCTATTCTCCCATTTATCATGAAGGACGAGAGCGTACTGGTTCATTGCGAGCACGTGAGCAAACGAACGTTTGAGGAGGTCGTGGCCGCGTTTGAGAAGGCGGTGGGCGTGGTCGACCGTGTCGCATTCCAGAAAGCCGTGGCGAGTGCGAAGGATGAGGAGGATTTCGAGAGAAAGATCCGGGTGTTTGAGGGGCCGAGCGGGTTCATGCGGTTCCTGGACATCGATCACGGGGCGTGGATGACACGAATCGGACTGAAGACGAAATGCCGGTTGTATGTCCTGGGCAATCCGCTGATTGCGCGGACGATGCTGACGCACGATCTCGGCGCGGGGCTGCACGTGCCGGTGCGGGCGATGATCTATGAAGACGCCGAGACGGGAACGACGCGGTTCGCGTATGACGAGCCGTCGTCGCTGATGGCGCGGCTGAAGAACGACGAGGTCAGTGAGGCGGCAAAGGTTCTCGATGAAAAGCTGGCGGCGTTGGCGAGGTCGGTGACGGGCGTGGCGGCGTGAGGCGCGCGCGGGTTTGGAAATCGCCTGTTGAAATGTCACGGCATCGTGGCGTATAAGACGTGCACGGATAGATGAAACCGACTGATCTACGCGAGATTCTGCATTACGTACCCCAGTTTCGGGACCGGGTGTTTCTCATTGCGGTCGACGGCTCGGTGGTGGCGGACGAGAATTTTGGCAATCTGCTGCTGGATATTGCCGTGCTGCGGAGCCTGAACATTCGCATCGTGCTGGTTCATGGAGCGGGCCATCAGGTGCAACTGCTGTCGGAGCGGCTGCACGAGGCGATCACCAATCACGATGGCACCGGCGTGACGGACGCGGCGACGCTGAGTGTAGCGATCACGGCGGCGACGAACGTGACGCACGAGATCCTCGAAGGACTGAAGCTCAGCGATATTCGCGCGGCCCAGACGAATGCGGTCGAAGCGGTGCCGCTGGGGATCATCAAGGGCGTGGACCATCAGCACACGGGCAAGGTGCATCAGATTGACGTGGACATGCTGCGGACGTTGCTGGACAAGGGGATCGTGCCGGTGATTCCGCCGCTGGGATTCGATGGCAACGGCCACACGTATCGGCTCAACTCGGACGCGGTGGCGGTGGAACTGGCGCGCGAGCTGGGGGCGGTCAAGCTGATGTTCATCGGGAGCGCGAACGGGCTGGAGATCGACGGCAAGGTTGTGCCGCAGATTTCGGTGAAAGAGCTGGAGGCGGCGCTGAAGAATTCGACGGACAAGATCGCGCCGGAGATGATGTCGAAAGCGCAGCACGCGTTGCAGGCGGGCCAGGGGGGCGTGCCGCGGGTGCACATCATTGGCGGCCAGGTCGATGAAGGATTGCTGGCCGAAGTGTTTTCCAATGAGGGCATCGGCACCTTGATCTACGCGGATGAATATCAAGCGATCCGCAAAGCGATGCGGAAGGACCTGCGGCGCATCATGGCGTTGATGCGGCCGTCCATCCAGGAGGAGCAACTGGTCAAGCGGACGCGCAGCAGCATCGACAAACACATCGGCGAGTATTATGTGTTCGAGATCGACAACAACATCGTCGGCTTGATTGCGCTGCATCCACATCCCGAACAGAAGATGTCGGAACTGGCGAGCCTGGCGGTGAACCCGACGCATGAGCGGCGGGGAATCGGCACGAAGCTGGCGCTGTTCGTCGAGAACCTGGCGCGCGAGCAGGGGGCGGAACGAATTTTCTGTTTATCGACGCAGACGTTCACGTTTTTCCAGCACAAGCTGGGGTACACGGAGGGCAACCCGGACGATTTGCCGCCGGCGCGGCGCGAGAAGTACGAGCAAAGCAGGCGGAATTCGAAAGTGCTGGTAAAAAGCCTGACGACCGCGCCGGTGACGCCGTCGCCCTCGGTGCGGGAAACCGTGTTGACACCCGCGGCGAGCTGATCGCTAGTGGCCGAACGTGACGCGGGTGCGGCCCGCGGCGACGCTGGAGCCGATGACGGCCGGCTGCTCGAGCTCGGCGTCCTCGAACGAGTGGTCCGCCGCGATTCTTCCCATCAACTGGTTCCACTCCGCGAGGATCTGCTGCTGCGAGGTTTCCAGTCGGGCGATGATCACGAGGTCGCGATTCACGTCGTTCAGGCGGGAAGCGATGCGGCCGGTGACCTCGGTACGTTGCGCCTGGATTTCCTTGAGCTGGCCGGACAGAACCGCGAGGCGCTCCTGAAGAGTGCTGTCGTCGCGACGCGCGGCGACGGGGCCCGATTTCTTTTCCGCTCTGGGCTCTTCCTTCTGGGGCGGCGCAGTTGGGGACGGTGGTGTCGATGCGGCCGGCTTTGTCGGTTTCGGCGGGACGATCACGTTGGTGCGGCACTGGGGGCAATCGACGATCATGCCTTCTGCGGCTTCATCGACGACAAGGCTTTTGCCGCAAGCCGGGCAATCGAACACGATATCGCTGGCGGTCACGGATGGGGTGCCGCCGGCCGTTTTTGGTGATTCCGTACTCATAGCCGATGTACCTCTGCCTAAAATGCAACCGAGTGAATGGCTTTGCAAGCCTGAACATTCCTGCTAGCATCATCTGCCGTGCCAACTCGGGTACCGAACGTGAGGGTCGGATGTTGCGGATTTGCGACGGCTCAGGAGAAGTACTTCCACACATTTTCGTGTGTGGAGATTGATTCGAGTTTCTATCACCTTCCCAAAATCGAGACTGCGGCGCGCTGGCGTGCAGCGGCTCCCGAGGGTTTTGAGTTTTGCTTGAAAGCGTGGCAGGTGATCACGCATCGGGCGAGCAGCCCGACCTATCGGCGGACGCGGCTGGATCCGCGGGAGCACGAGTATTGCGGCCATTTTGGCTTTAATCCGACGATTCGCTGGGCGTGGAATGAGACCTTCGCGGTGGCCAAAGAGCTCGGGGCATCGCTGGTGTTGTTCCAATGTCCGCAAAGTTTTCATCCGAAGAAAGAGAACATCGCGCGGCTGCGTCGGTTTTTCGAGCACGCCAAGCGCGGGAAGTTTCACATGGGCTGGGAGCCGCGCGGGAAGTGGGATGCGGAGTTGGTGGGGTCGTTGTGCCGGGAACTCGATCTGATTCCCGTGTGCAATCCGCTGGCGACCCAGCCGGTTGCGGTTGGCAAGGTCTGCTATTTCCGGCTACATGGCACAACGGGGCCGCAGCATCGGCATACGGCGGAGGAACTGGAACGGTTGCGCAAGCTGAGCGAGGGACGGCAGGCGACCTATTGCATGTTCAACAACGTGGCGATGCGGGACGACGCGCAGCGGTTTCGGAAGCTACTGGGCCCGCTGGCCCGATGATCGCGGGATGACGACGGCAGGCAGGTACTGGCGGAGGCCGTCGGGCGCGGCGTGACTGATTTGGAGTGTGATATCGCCGGTGGCGCGATCGATTGCGGCGGGCGGGGTTGCGAATCGGACGAACTCGAGCGGGCGGAGGACCATGTTGTTGACGTGCTGGCGGGCGGGGTTGGGGCCGCCCCGGGCCTGGAACGTGCAGACGACGGTGCACTGCGACAACGTTTGCGAGCTGATGTTGCGAAGCCAGCCAGTCACGGCGGTTTTCGGGGCGGTCGTTTGCACCTCGTGCACGAGGCGGACATCGGACAGCTCGACCGTGTTATCGAGCGAGACAGGCGTATAACGTTCGAGGAATGAGGAGTGGACTTTGACCAGGTCGCGGCTCGTGCCGCCCTCGATGACGCCTTTCACCCAGAGTTCGCCGGCTTCCATCGTGGTGGCGGCAACCTGCAGGACCGTGCCCTCGGGCAGGCCGCGCCACTGGCCTTCGGGGAATTGACCGATACCGAACGACGCGACGCGGGCGAGATCTTTGGCGATATAGGGCACCTCGGGTTTGGGTCCGCGCGCGCCGCCCGCTTGATGCAGGATTTCGGCGGGAGATGATTGCGTGGGGACACGGGGAGATTCATTGATGTTTTCGCGGAAGAGCCAGATACCGAGCATGCCGACGACGCCAGCGACGCACGTGACCACGAGGGTGAGGATGCCTCTCGGGCCGCCGAGTCCGTGGGTGATTTTCATGCTCGGCCGGGCCTCACGGGCGGGGCATCGAAGCGAGGGCGGCGAGCGCGGTCATGTTGGCTTCTCATGGCGGGGGTCCCCTTCCCCTTCCGGTTCGCCGAACTCGAATGCGGTAAACACTTTGAGCCGCGCGGCCGGGTCGCGCCAGGCATCGGCGGGCAGGCCGGCTTTCCAGCAGACCATCTCGAGTGTTTTCGTAGCGTCCCAGCCCTGCTCGGCGGCGACTTTTGGCAGAAAGAGTCCGTGCCGCCAGCCTTTCTCGATGATGATTCCGTGTTTCGTTACGTCGAAGAGTTCAGCCTGAGGCAGGTCTTCGGGCGGATTCAGGATGGAGATCTCGATTGAGAGGTCGGGGAGTTCGCCGGGCTTGACAGGCGGGAAGCGCGGATCTTCGAGGGCGGAGGCGGTGGCGGCGGCGAGCGCATTTTTCCAGAGGGGCTCCTCGAAATCCATTTTGCCGATGCACCCGCGGAGGTCGTCGCCTTTTTTGAGGGTGACGAACGCGCCATGGGGCGAGCGCAGGGGCTCGGAAATCTCCGCGTTGTCGGGCTGGAAGGCGGGCCTGCCGTGGACGGCGGCGTCGATGGTGGCGCGCACCCAGCGGAGCAGTTTGTTTTGGTCGACCTCGTTAATGGGCGGCTCGTTCATGCAGCACCGTCCGGCGCTGGCGGCGAACTGACCGATGCGCGGCGACGTGGTCGCCGCCGACGTGGAGCGTTCTTCCCGTCGTCGGACATGGCAGCTTCTCCCTCGTCGGCCCATAGTACGACTGCGAGGGCGCAGCGTCAAACATGGTTGTTGGGCGAAAAGGAAAGCGGCGCGTTCCTTCGAACGCGCCGCTGTACTTCTTCTCGATCTCTTGCATCCCGGGATCGGCGGGGTTGACGGTTTGTGGGCTCGACCACTGGAACCTCAGTTCCTCTAACCCGTCCGCCGCATCATCGGGCACAAGTAAATTCCGCTTACGTTACTTGAGACACCGCTGTCAGGTTCGTTGTTCAAAAAAAACTGAGCAGGTAATTTGCCAGAGGGCGCGTGTGCGAGGATTTAGCGGGGAAGTAGGTAGTGATAGACATGGCGGCCGGATGATTTGACGAAAGCCGGTCCAATTTTGCGGCGGGCGGTTTGCATTCATCGGAAATGGTCGTATGTTGAGGTGGAGAGTCGAGCGACCCTCTCGTCAAGTCAGGTAGACGTATGAGCGGTGTCCCTGATCGGAGCCGCTCGGATGAACATGCGAGAGTTGAGCCTCGACTCTCCTGATTGTTTAGCGACGTGCCCTCACCTCTGCCCTCTCCCCGGAGGGGCGAGGAGGAAGAGATCCGTTGCCCCCTTCTCCTTTCTCTCGGCATCTTTTGCCGACCGTGCCGGCTCGAATCGTTTGCAGGTCGCGGAGCAATTCAGACTGAGCGGCGAGACACTAGTTCGATACTGGATTCTTTTTGTATCCGAATTTTTTATTGGGGGACTTGCAATTGGGGGAGACGGTCGTATGTTGCGGTGGAGAGTCGAGGGGGCGAGCGGAAGTTCGATGGGTAGCGCTGATAGCGCGGTTTGAGCCTCGGCTCTCCCGATTTATTTTCCGATTACTTCCCCAAGACTTCCCGGCGTTTTGCGGGGGGATTTTGCATCCAGAGCATGTCTTCCCAATCACTGCGCTGTTCGGTTCTTACGCCAGTACTGCTCCAATGCCGGCGGTGTTGCGGGGGGGGTCCGTCCGTTGGCGGCAAAATGTCGGATCACATCGAGCACGGTTTTTGAAATTGCGTCGGTCGGGTCGGCGGCGAGCGAACGGTCGATGCTGGTCTGCGCTTCGTTGACTCGGCCGGCGAGCAGGTAGGCGAGCGCGAGGTTGGCGTGAAGCCCGGCGTTGGCTGGTTGAATTTGCACGGCGCGATGAGCGAAGACAATCGCGGCATCGTGGCGGCCGAGTTCCATGGCGCATAGCGCGGCCTCGCGAGCGACGTCCGGCTGTGATGGATTCACCTGATACGCGCGATCGAACCAGGACAGCGCGGCGGTGAAATCGCCCAGGCGTTGGTGGATCTTGCCGGCCATCCACATGGCCGACCAATTTTCTGGATTGAGTTGAAGGACCTGCTCGAACAGCGAGAGAGCACGATTAAGTCGGCGGCGCAGCGACCAGCCCGGCTTCGTCATCGACGGGCGGTCATGCACGGGTATCTTATCTTTGATGAGGGCGCAGGCTTCCTGGAAAGCCCGATTGTGCTCGATTCGCTCCTGCTCGGTCATAACGAATTCCAGAATTTCCACCAGGGCGGCTGCGGCGTGTCGGGCAAGGTGGAGGGGTCCATGTGCAGGCAGGCCCTGGCAGACTGGTTGGTGGGGACGCAGACGTGGACGGTGTACAACGTGCCGTCGTCGACACCGAGGGGGTGGTGCCAAATCTCAAACTGATCGCACTGGACCTTGTGGGACGGCTGGCCGTAGCGCTTGATCAGGGTGGCGGCGGTTTTGCATTTCATCATCTGGAGGGCGCGACGGTGCCATCGTTGGATGTTTGTCGGCATTCACTTCTTCATTGTTGCTGACAACCTTGCTGCCTGCCTCGATCAGCGCATCGCCTCCGGGACGTGAGTATGGCATCGGGGGGCGGAGGGGGCAAGCGGGATTCGGGTTCCCGGTTCAACGTTAAGGGTCCATGGTTGAGGATTGAGGAAGGACCGAAGAGGAAGAAGGGGACGGCACGACAGAATGGGTATCGGTATAGAATATTTTTTAGTGGACATAGTATCGGTGCTGTGATACCGTTGGGCAAAGTTCTTTGAAATATGCTGAGTTTTTGCGGTTGCACCCTCCGGCTCGGCTCGCGGGAGGCCCCTCCCCCGTCGGGGCGAGGCAGACGGCTGGGTCAGCCGTCCCTGCCGATCGGGCGGGCGCGCGAGTCGGCGCACTGCAAAGATGGGGGGGGTATATATCTGCGAAACGAAGCCAATGGTTTTTGCGGGTTGTGACTTGCGGAACGAGAAGGCCAGCAATGGGTTACGAAACAAGTGATTACGAAAATCGCGTTGGCTTCGTTTGGCTTCGTTCGGGGGTTTTGGGGGGTGTTTGGCCAAGTGATGTGTTCGGCGAACGCGGTTTTCGTTGGCGCTACGGGGACACGGACCGCGAAAAACATAAAATTGCAAAACGAACCTGAGGAATTGCACGCCGGCTTGGGTTTCGTGAGAAAACGAACCCGAGAAATGGGAAAACGAACCCGAGAAAATGAGGAACAAACCCAAGAAGGAGGGGCAGGCGGTTACATGAAGTCGTCGGGTGCGGGTGGCGGTTCGGGGCGGCGGATGGGGTCGCGGCAGGCGTTGGAGGCGCCGACGAGGAAGATGCCGTAGACGATGAGGTAGACGAGCCACATGTTGATGCCGTGCAGGCGCATGACGAGGTAGATGGTGACGACGATGGCCGGGGGCGTGGCGGCGTGGATGGCGATGTTGAGGAGTTGGGGGAGTTTGAGGGGCGACGGCATCGAGCGTTCGAGGATCGAAGCGACGAGCGCGAAGAAGTAGGCCTGGAGGAGGCAGCACAGCAGCCCGGCGACGACGATCGTGACCCAGCCGATCGGCACGAACAGCCAGAGCATGGCGTGGATGAGCCGGCGGAAGTACGCGCCATCGATGGCCCCGTCGGGAAATCCGCGGAGGCTTTGGAGGCGGCTGACGGGTTCGCTGTTGGTGGAGGCGCCGGTGCCGGCGTCGTTGGGCGGCGTCATCCAGTAGAGGAAACTATCGGAGGTGAAGAGGACGCCGTAGGCGGCGGTGGGATCGGGCTTCGGGACGGCGTTGGTGGTGTCGAGGATGAAGCGGAGGTTGTTGTCGCCCCAGGAGACGGGCTGGGCGGCCTGGGTGACGATCTTGCCGTCGTGGATGGAGAAGTTGGGGTGATGCTCGTCGAATTTGGCGGCGAACCGGTCGATGCCGTCGATGGCGAGCGGGATGGAGCCGACGACGAGGACGAACGCGAGGAAGAGGACGAGTTTGAGGAGATGCTTGAGAGAGGTTGTGACCGGCAGATCGCGGTACGGACGATAGCTGGCGAAGCCGGTGCACAACGCGAAGACGGTGCGCAGGAAGTTCATGGAAGATATTCGGCCACGCTCAGGTTCACCGGACACGCCGGCTCAGAGCCGGACGAGCGACCGCCGCGGCCTGGCAGATTTGGGCAGCGCGGCGAGCGTTTCCTTTTGCATTTTCTTGAGCTTGCCCGCGAAGCTGACGCGGGTCGCGGCATCCATCCGTTCGACGAAGAGGATTCCGTTCAGATGGTCCACCTCGTGTTGCGCGGCGCGGGACAACAGGCCCGTGCACGTGAAGACAATGTCCTGTCCCTCGAGGCCCTGGGCGTGAATGGTGATTTTTTGCGCGCGACGGATGTCGGCGTTGACCTCGGGGATGCTGAGACAACCCTCCGAGCCGATCTGTTCGCCGTCGGGGTCGCGGATTTCGGGATTGACGAGGATGAGGGGCATCGCGGCTTTCACGTCCTGCGGTTTGCCGTCGATGAAGAGCTCGGACGGGCGGTCGGTGACGCCGGCGACATCGATGACGGTGAGCAGGAGCGCACGGCCGACCTGTTGCGCGGCGAGGCCGAGGCCCTCGGCGGCGTACATGGTTTCCAGCATGTCGCTGGCGAGCTGACGGATCTCGGGGGTGACGCGATCGATGCGCCGGCCCTTCTCGCGAAGGACGGGATGGCCGTATTTGACGATGTCCAGTACCACGGATTCAGTATAGCCACACGGAGGCGGATCGTCAAAGTGGAAGGAAGGGACGGCTGGAACGGTGGGAAGAGCGGGATTGTGGGTGGTGGGTCTTGCCCGCGCGCAGGGGGGTGTGTTACAACGGCGGGAGAGGAGGTGTGGTTCGTGCCGCTGGAAGGTTATCTCGTCAAGCTGGTGGAGCTGATCGTCGCGCCGTTTCGGGATTTTGGCGCGGTGTGGCTGGGGATTGTGCCGCTGTACGTGTCGCTGTTGCTGGGCGAATTGTACAAGAGCAAGATCTCGTTTGGGCAGACGGTCGGGAACGGTTTCGTGATGCTGTGGACGGGGGTGAACTGGACGATGCATTTGTCGAACCTTGGCTTCTTCGCGTATCTCGGGGACGTCAGGAGCCGGACGGCGATCGCGTGGCTGGTGGCGATGTGCGCGGCCGGGCTGGGGATTTTTACGATTGTGCTCGGGCTGCGGAAGAAGGACCGGACGCTGTGCCAGATACTCGGGCACACGCGGTTCTCGGGTTATTTTCTGATCGCGCTGTATCCGATGCAGGTCGGGCTGGTGACGTGGAACTGGCCGTCGCTGTCGGCGATTTTGATCTTTGCGCTACCGGCGTGGCTGTTCATTTATCTGGTCGGCAGACTACTGAGAGTGGTGATCAAATGAGCGAATGGCAACTTCCCTACACGCGCGCGTGCTTTGTGTGCGGCGCGGAGAATCCGAACGGGCTGCGCTTGCGGTTTCGTCGCGTGGGCGACGAGGTGCATGCGGATTTCACGCCGCGGGCGGAGCATGCTGGGTTTCGCGGGATCGTTCACGGCGGAATTTTGTCGACGGTGCTGGATGAGGCGATGTTCTGGGCCGCGGCGACGAAGAAAAAGGGATTTTGTCTCGCGGCGGAACTCAATGTGCGGTTCATCACCAAGGTGAGCGTGGGTCAGCGGATGCTGTGCGTGGCGCGGCTGAAGACGGACCGCGGACGGCTGTGGGAATCGGAGGGGGAGTTGCGCGACGAGCAGGGCAATGTTTGCGTGCGCGGCACGTGCAAGCAGGTGCCGATGGATTTGTCGGCGATGAAAGATGCGGCGCTGGATTTTCTACCCGACCCGTCGACGGTGGAGGGGATGAAATTGTTTACCGATCTCGGGCCGGGGTGAGGAGGTGATTCGGGACGAGCGCGCTACACGGAAAAGCTCTCGCCACAGGAGCAGGTTGCGGTGGCGTTCGGGTTGTGGATCTTGAAGCCCCCGCCAATCATCTTGTCCTGAAAGTCGATCTCCGACCCGCTGACGTAGAGGGCGCTTTTCACGTCCACGAGCACGCGCACGCCAGCGGATTCGATGAGGATGTCCTTTGGCGTCGCGGGGTTCTTCTCGAAATCCATCTTGTACTCGAGCCCGGCGCAACCGCCGCCGACGATCTTCACGCGCAGAGCGCCGTTCGCGACGCCATCGCGCCGCATGAGTTGCGAGACTTTGCGCCCCGCGGCCTCAGTCAGCTTGATCAGCTTCTCGGAGCCGGCGCGGGGGCTGGATTGGGTTGGAGTTTCGACGTTCATGTTTGTAGTGCTAATGTAACCGCGAATGGACACAAGTCCATTCCATCAACAACGATTTGGCTGAATCGGCGACATCTATTCCCCACCCTTCCCGCGAATGCCGGGCTCGGTGAGGGCGCGGAGGTTGAAGATTTCGTCGAGCTGTTTCTCGCTCAGACCGGAGACCTCGCGGGCGACGTCGCGGACGGTCTTGCCTTCCTTGTAGGCTTTCTTGGCGATCTCGGCGGCCTTGTCGTAGCCAATCACGGGCGCCAGCGGCGTGCACATGGCCAGACTCTGCTCGACGAGCGACTCGCACCGTTCACGGTCCGCTTCGATGCCTTTGACGCAGGCATCGGCGAAATTACGCGAGCCAGCGGCCAGCAGGTGCACGCTTTCCAGCATCTGCGCGCCGATGAGCGGCATGGCCACATTCAGTTCGAAGAAGCTCTGCAAACCGCCGAGCGTGATCGACACATCCGCGCCGATGACCCACAGGCACACCTGAATCAGGCTCTCGGCGATGACGGGATTGACCTTGCCCGGCATGATCGAGCTGCCGGGTTGCACGGGCGGAATCTTCAGTTCGCCGATGCCGCATCGCGGTCCGCTGCCGAGCAGCCGAACGTCGTTGGCGATCTTGGCGAGGCTCACGGCGATCGTCTTCAGCCGGCCGCTCGCCGCCACGCAGGCGTCGCGGGCCGCGGCCGCTTCGAAGTGGTTGTGCTCCTCGTGCAGCGGGATTCCGATTTCCCTGGAGAGTTTTTCAACGGTGCGCTTCGCAAACTCGGGATGCGCGTTCAATCCGGTTCCGACGGCCGTACCGCCGAGCGGCAGCGTATCGAGGACTTCAATTGCTTCCTCGGCGCGCTCGTACGCATTCGTCAATTGCGCAGCGTACCCGGAGAATTCCTGTCCGAGACGGATCGGCGTGGCGTCCTGGAGGTGGGTACGGCCGATCTTCATCACATCGTCGAACTCGCCAGCCTTTGCGGCCAGGGTTTCATGCAGGTGTTGCAGCGCGGGCAGAAGCTCTTCGTGTACGGCGGCGATCACGCTGATATGAATCGCGGTCGGAAACACATCATTGCTGGACTGGCAAAGATTGACGTGGTCATTCGGGTGGATTGGCGATTTGTCGCCGCGTTTGCCGCCGAGAAGTTCGTTGGCGCGACTGGCAATCACCTCGTTGGTGTTCATGTTCGTCGACGTGCCCGAGCCCGTTTGGAAGATATCGACGGGAAACTGCGCATCGAGCTTGCCGTCGACGACCTCCGTGGCAGCCTGCACGATGGCGTCGGAGACCTTCTTATCGATGAGACCCAAGTCGAGATTTGTCTTTGCCGCGGCGCGCTTGATGCGGCCCATCGCGTGGATCAGGCGCGGCGGCAACGGCCAGCCGCTGATGGGGAAATTCGTGACCGCCCGCTGTGTCTGGACGCCGTAATAGGCATCGGCAGGAACTTCCAACGGGCCCATGGAATCTTTTTCGATGCGAGTCGCCATCGTGACACCTCAATGCTCAGTTTTGGGTTGGATTTTCACACGACCACCCGTCGGCTACGTGAGCCGACCCTACTTCAACGAAAACACTTTTGCAGCCGATATCGATGCCTGCAGGAGCGGCCGCTGAAATATCCCGATGCCGATCATGGCCACCATGCAGACGATCAAGCCGATGCGCATGGGTGTGCTCACATTGATCGGCGAGGCGTCCTCGGCCTCCTGCAGATAAATCGCCCGACCCACGCCAAGGTAAAAGTACAGCGAGATGACAACCGCCACGGCACCGATGGCGGCCAGCACGTAATAACTCGAATCCACCTGGGCCCGTTGGATCACCGCCGCAAAGAGCTGGAACTTGCCGAAGAAGCCGCTCAGCGGCGGCACGCCCGCCAACGACATCATCGAGAGGAACAACGCCAGACCGAGAATGGGCGAGCGTTTGCCAAGACCGGAGAAACTCGGGATCTCGTCGCTCCGGGTCGCCGCCGTCACCGCGATGATGGCCAGAAACGCGCAAAGGTTCGTGAACGCGTACTGCCCGAGATAGAACAGGACCGCGCCCGCGCCGAGCGCATTCACCGCCGCCACACCCATGAGCATGTAGCCGGCGTGGCCGATGGACGAATAGCCCAGCAGCCGCTTGATATTGTGCTGCGGAATCGCGCCGAGATTGCCGTAGAGAATGGTCGCGCCAGCGAGGACGGCGATCAGGGCATTCCACACCATGCTCACGGGGAGCAGTCCCGCATACAGCACGCGCAGCAACAGGGCGAAACCGGCGGCCTTGCTGCCGACGGCAAGAAATGCCGTCACGGGCGTCGGCGCGCCCTGATACACGTCGGGCGCCCAGACCTGGAACGGGACGCTGGCAATCTTGAACCCGAGACCGGTCAGTACCAGCAGCATGCCGAAAACGAACGCCGAAGATGGGGCGCCTGTCTGGGAGTGCAACAGATCGGCGAGCCTGTCAAAATTGGTTGTGCCGGTCGTTCCGAAAATGTAGGCGATGCCGTACACGGTAAACCCGCTGGCGAGCGCGCCGAGGATCAGATACTTCGTTCCCGCCTCCAGAGACGGGAGCTGCCGGCGCAGATAGCTCGCGAGCACGTAGAGGGTGATGGTGACCAGCTCCAACGAAACGAACAGGAGGATGAAATCGTTCACCGAGGCGATGACCAGCATGCCGACGGCGCACAGCATCAGGAGCGCGTAGAATTCCACGACACCCGACTCAATACGTGGCGAGAACTCCGCCGCCATCAGGAGCACGACGGCCAGGGCCAACAGGAAAAGCCGCTTGAAATACAGGGCAAACGGGTCGAGACGGAACATGCCGTGGAAGAACGGATTGTCGATCGGCTGAATTGCAAAACTGTAGAGCAGTGCCACGGCGACGAAACCGGCGGCCACGTAGCCGACGAGGCGTTTGTTGGGCATCGGGCTGAACGCGTCGACGAGCAACAGAATGATGGCCCAGGTTGCGACCAGACATTCCAACTGGACAGCGTACAGGCTCATCATGGTTTTGCCCCGTTGCGGTACGCCGTATCGACCATCGCGGTGTTTGTTTCGGGGCTCACGGACAAACGGCTGACGACGGAGGTCGCGACGCTCTGTTTGATGATGTCGGTCAACACGCGCGGGTAGAAGCCGACGGTGAGCAACACTGCCAACAGGAGCGCATAGGGAAACTTTTGTTTGAAACTCACGGCGTCCTTGAGCATGGACCACTTCTCGTCGAACGGGCCGAAGAAACTCATTCGCACGGCCCAGAGCAGATAGGTTGCCGTCACAACGATGCCCCACACGGCGCAAATCGTCGCGACGTGGAAGAGGGTCGATCCCTGCTGCCACGAGCCGAGAAACACGAGGACTTCACTGGCGAAATTGGCGAAGCCCGGCAATCCGCTGGACGCCATCACGGCCATGACCATGCACACGCCGATGAACGGGATTTTGCGCGCCAGTCCGCTGAGGTCGGGCACGAAGCGGTTGTGGGTCTGGTGGTAAAAGAAGCCGATCAACGAGAAGGTCAGCGCCGCCATGACGCCGTGCGCGAACATCAGCAGCACCGCGCCGCTGACGCCGACGACGTTCAGCGTGGCGATTCCGAGGAAGATGTAGCCCATGTGACTGACGGAACTGTAGCCGATGACGAATTTCCAGTCCCGTTGCGTCAATGCGACCCAGCCCGCGTAGAGGATATTGAAACACGCCAGGATCGCGAGAAGATTGGCCCAGTGCCGGGCGCCATCGGGCAGCAGCGGCAACGCCAGCCGGATGATGCCGTACGCGCCGAGCTTTTTGAGCACGCCTGCGTGCATCATCGAGGCCGCAGTAGGCGCGGCGGCGTAGCCGAGAGGCGACCACGTGTGGAACGGCCACAGCGAGGCGAGAAACCCGAAGCCGAACAACAGGCAGGGGAAGGCAATGTGCTGCGTTGTTCGAGCCAACACCACATTGTGTTGCAGTTGCTCGATATCGAGGGTCCCACCGGCAAAGTAAATGGCCAGCAAACCGATCAATGCCAGCACCGCGCCCGCAGTCAGGTACAGCGTCAGCTTCATGGTCGCGTATTCTTTTGTGCGACCATGTTTGCCGGGCGGCAGCGAACCCCACATGCCGATCAGCAGATACATCGGGATCACCGCCATCTCGTAGAAGAAATAGAAGAAGAAGAGATCCATCGTGCAGAAAGTCCCGCTGATGCCGGTGGTCAGCGCGAGAAACAGGATGTAGTACTCCTTCTCGCGGTCGTGAATCTCGCTGCTGATCATCGTCCCGCAGAACGAGACGAACCCGACCAGCAGCAGCAGCGTCATCGAGATGCCGTCCACGCCGAATTTCAGCGAGCACCCGTAACTTGGCAGCCACGGGATGCGATGGACGAACTGGTATCCGCTCTTGGTGCGATCGAAATTGGCGAACAACGTGAGCGTGATCAGCAAGGATACGCCCGTGGCAAACAACGCCAGCGCCCGAATCGCCCTGGGGTTATTTGCCGGAAACAGGAACAACACAAACGCCGCGACAAGCGGAAGCAAAACGGCGATGGTTAGCAGGGTGTCCATTACCTCACCACCACGTAGTAAATGATCAGGGTTGCGCCGAGGCCGAAGAAGAAGGCGTAGCCGGAGATGCTGCCGGTTTGCAGGAGGCGGACGGTGCGCCCGATCAGGCCCGTGCCGACCGACAGGCCGCCGATTCCGA
This sequence comes from Verrucomicrobiia bacterium, assembly GCA_035501175.1. Classification (GTDB taxonomy): domain Bacteria; phylum Verrucomicrobiota; class Verrucomicrobiia; order Palsa-1439; family Palsa-1439; genus Palsa-1439. The sequence continues at coordinate 39,295 of DATJWQ010000008.1, forward strand.
GCCGTTGGAGAATCCAGCGATCGAACACATCACATATCGTCGCAATCGTGCCCTGCACGTACTTGATAATCCAGGCGTACAACTCGTCGAAATAGTATTTGTTCTCGATCCATGTCCAGAGTTTGCCAAGGGCGGCCTTGACAGGCGCGTCACTCGGGTCGGTCTTCCAATAGATCTTCGCCGCGACGAGGAAGCCGAACAACGGCACGAGAATCAGGCCTCCTGTGAGCAACAATGAGTGATGCTCGGCCAGGTGCGGCGGTCCGAGGAAGTCGGGGACTTTGCTGTACCAGCCGCCAATGATCGAGAGCAGTGCGAGGAACATCAGAGGCAGTGTCATCACCCAGGGCGATTCGTGGGCGTGATCGTAGAGATGATGGTCGCGGGATTTGCCGAAGAACACCACGAACACCTCGCGGCCCATGTAATACGCGGTCAGAAACGCGGCCGCGACGGCCATAACGAAGAGCACCTGATTGTGTTCGTAGGCCAGTAGCAGGATTTCGTCCTTGCTGTAGAACCCGCTCAAGGGCGGCACGCCGGCCAGTGCCAGCGTCGCGATGAGAAACGTCCAGAACGTGATCGGCATTTTCTTGCGCAGACCGCCCATTTTCCAGATGTCCTGTTCGTGGTGCAGGGCAATGATCACGCTGCCTGCGCCGAGGAACAGCAGGGCTTTGAAGAACGCGTGCGTCGTGAGATGGAACATCGCCTGGGTGGGCCCGCCAAGACCGACGGCCATCACCATGTACCCGAGTTGCGAAAGAGTCGAGTAGGCGAGGATGCGCTTGATGTCATTTTGGGCGATGGCGATCGTCGCCGCCATGAGCGCCGTGATGCCGCCGATCCAGGCGATGAGCCACATCGCAGTTTCGCTCGGCAGGATCAGCCAGGAGACGCGGCACAGCATGTACACGCCCGCGGCGACCATCGTCGCGGCGTGAATGAGGGCGCTGACAGGCGTCGGGCCTTCCATTGCGTCGGGCAACCAGACATGCAGGGGAACCTGGGCGCTCTTGCCGACGGCGCCCATGAAAATCAGCGCGCCGATCAGCGCCAGAGTGCCAATCGACAAATCGAGCGACGGCAGTTTGGCCTTCAATTCCGTGAATTCGAACGTGTGCGCGTGTGACCAGAGCAGCAGAATGCCCAGCATCATTCCCACGTCGCCAATACGCGTGGTGAGAAACGCTTTCTTGCCCGCTTCGGCGGCGCTGGGTTTCTCGAACCAGTAGCCGATCAGCAGGTAGCTGCTCAGGCCGACCAGTTCCCAGAAGATGAAGATCTGGATGAAATTGCTCGAGATCACGATCCCGAGCATCGAGAACGTGAAGAGGGACATGCAGGCGAAAAACCGCGAGAATCCCGGGTCGCCCTTCATGTAGCCGAGCGAATAAATGTGGATCGCCGAGCCGACGCCGGTCACGACGAGCAACATCAGCAAGGCCAGGGCATCGGTGGTCATGCCGAACTCAATGCGCACCGAGTTGCCGATGACGAGCCACTGGAACGGATGCGGCTCGTGTTGGATCCCTTTGAGCGCAAACAGCAGGAACAACCGCAAGGACAGTGCGAAGGACAACAAAATGGCGCCGATGGACAGCGCGGCGCTGAGGCCTTTGTGCTCCTTGGTGAACAACGTAATCAGCGCGGTCGCCACCAGCGGAGTAAACAGCAGGATCCACACGGAGCAGATGGGAAAGCGGCCCATGCCCCAGTCGGTGCCATACATGTAGATCAGGTGGTTCATAACCGCATTGTCGTCAGCTCGTCGACGCTCACGGATTGTTTGCGGCGGTACAACGCCACGATGATCGCAAGGCCGACGGCGACCTCCGCCGCGGCGATGGCGATGATGAAGAACACAAGAATCTGGCCCTCGACCAGCTTGTTGAATTTCGAAAAAGCGATGAGGGCAAGGTTCGCGGCATTGAGGTTCATTTCCAGCGCCATGTAAATGACGAGCGCGTTGCGGCGGATGATGATGCCGGCGATGCCGAGGGCAAACAGCAACCCGCTGACGATGAGATAGTCATTGAGCGTGATGGTCGAGGTCACTTGAGTTCCTTCCTGGAGAGCAGGACAACCCCAATCATCGCCACCAACAGGAGCAGGGCGGTGATTTCGAACGGCAACAAGTAATTGGCAAAGAACGGCCTGACGATCTGCTCCAGCCCGCCGTGCAGTTCCTGGTTGCCGGTGGACAGGGGTTTCAACGGGCGGGCGAGAATTGTCTCCAGTTCCCATACGAACGCTGCCGCCACGGCGATTCCCCCCACCACACCCAGCGTGCGGAACTTACGGCGTTCGCTGGCTTTGATATCGAGCAGCATGATCACGAACAGGAACAAGACCATCACCGCGCCTGCGTACACGAGCACTTGAATCGCGGCGATGAAGAACGCTTCGAGCAATACGAACAACCCGGCCAGAAACGCAAAGAGCATGACGAGGAAGAGCGCGCTGGCGACAGGATTGCGGCTGAAAATCACCAAAAAGCCGCAGACCAGCATCGCGACGCTGAAAGAATAGAATAACATGTCGTGTACGTTCATCGTTCGTTACTGCTGTGGCGATCCATCGCCACCGCCCTTCCAGCTCCGGCGCATTCGGGCGCCCTTACAACGGCCTCACTTCGCGGCCTTCTCCACGACGCGCTTTGGCGCATCGGGCGCATCGGGCGGAGGAGCCCCCTTGAATTTCCATTTCCAGATGGAATCCGGCTGGACGCCTCCCAATTCGAGCAGTTTCTCCTTATGAAACTGTAATTCCTCGCGTTTGTAACCGGCAATGGCAAAATCCTGCTTGAGAAATATGGCTTCCTCCGGGCACACTTCCTCGCAGTACCCGCAGTAGATACACCGCAACATGTCGATGACAAAATCCTCGGGCTGCTTTTCCACATTGGCATCAGGAACGTCATCCGGCCGTGAGCCCGGGGTGATACGGATTGCCTTGGGCGGACAGACGAACTCGCACAACTGGCAGGAGACGCATTTCACACGTCCCTGCGGATCCTTCACCAGCGTTGGCGCGCCGCGGTACGGGCCGTACAGCGGCGGCCTTTCTTCCGGATATTGGCGCGTGAACTTCCGCCGCGGGACGTGCCTGATCGTCAGCCACAGCCCGTGGAGGATCTGGGGGAGATATGTCCGCTCCCAGATCGTCAGTTTTGGACGTTTGACTTGCATCGTCATTTCGCAATCGCGGCCAGCACCACTCCGGAAATCACAATGTTCAGGAGCGTCAACGGGATGAAGATCTTCCACCCCAGTCCCATGAGTTGGTCATAGCGGAATCGTGGAATTGTCCAACGCACCCAAATGAACACGAACAGGAACGCGCAGACCTTGGCCAGGAAAACGGCGATCTGCGCCAGGCCGACGCCGAGCGTTTGCGCGGGGGCATTGAACGGCGCGAACGGCAGGGACCAGCCGCCGAAAAACAGCGTGGCCATGAGCGCCGAGGCCACAAACATGGCCGCGTACTCGCCCATGAAGAACATCGCGAACTTCATGGAGCTGTATTCGGTGTTATATCCGCCGACCAATTCCTGCTCGGCTTCCGGCAAATCGAACGGGAGACGGTTCGTTTCGGCAAAGGCGCTTACGAGGAAAATGAAGAAGGAAAGCGGCTGCGTGAGGCACAACCACATGTGCTGCCCCTGGTACTCGACGACCTTCATGAGATTGAGCGAGCCGGCCTGCATGAACACCGGCACCACGCTCAGTCCGAGACAAACTTCATAGGAGATCATCTGGGCGCTGGAACGAATGCCGCCGAGGAACGGGTATTTCGAATTGCTGGACCATCCTGCCAACACGATGCCGTAAACGCCGAGCGAGGCGATGGCGAATACGAAGAGGATGCCAACATTCAGATTGGCGATGACACCCGGGATTGGATCGGGGGAGATGCTGGGAATCACCAGTTGACTGCCCCAGGGCACGACCGCGATCGTGATGAGCGCGGGAATCATCGCGATCATCGGGGCCAACGTATAATACACTTTGTTGACGTGATGCGGGAGCACGTCCTCCTTGAAAACGAATTTCAATCCGTCGGCCATCGGTTGCAAGAGGCCGAACGGGCCGACGCGGTTGGGGCCAATGCGGTCCTGCATCCACGCGCAAATCTTGCGTTCGGCCAAAACCGTATAGGCGACGATGCCGAGCATCACGCCGATGACGCAGGCAATCTTGATCAGGTGGATCAGGAGCAATGGAATCATGGCTTTGCTCCCGCGACAGCGACTGGCGCGCTCGCCGGTTCCGTCTTCGGCATACCCGCCAAATTCACGTTCACGCCGGAATCGCCGATCTTTGAGAGGTTCAATCCCGACAACGGCGCGAGCGTGCGTGCCATGTCCGCAAACACGTCCTCAATCGCCAGATAGCTTCCGTCGGCGCCCAGCTCGTTTAGCAACGCGACAAAGGTTTGCCATTCGGGCCGGGCGATTCCCGACGATTGGATCGCCGCGTTCAGCCGTTGCAAGCGACCTTTGGCATTGATGAATGTCCCGCGTTTCTCGGCGAAGGTGGCTCCCGGCAACACGTAGTGAGCCAGTTCCGTCACCTTGTTGGGCAATGTGTCGATCGCCACGAGGACATCCAGTTTCCCGAGCAACTCCTCGGTGATGCCGTATTTCGCGACGTTCTCGCCGTGCACGATGAGTACCTTCACCTTGCCCGACTTGATGGCTTCGGCGATGGCCGGAATCCGTGAGCCAACCGGGTCGGCCGTCACGCCGGCCAGCTTTGCGCCGTTCGAGTTCGGGTTTCGGTCGGCATTGAGGAGAAACTTGTCGCCTTCGCCGACGTGCGGCACGCAGTCGATCAATTCCGTGCCGAGAACTTCGCGCACAAGTTTATTGAATAGGAACAGCTCCTCGGTCGTGGCACGCGCGGTGCCGATCGCGGCGATTGTCCCCGGTTTACCCTTCTGGGCAGACAACTTTTCCGCGATCTGGCGCGTTGCTTCGGGCCAGGTCAAGGCCAGGCGTTCGGACATCGTCGACGATTTCACCGTGGGGGTGGTGAGGCGATTGGGGTCGTTGATGAACTTGTAGTGCAACCGGCCGGAATCGCACATCCAGCATTGATTAACCGCATCGTTGTCGCGGGGCGTCTGGCGGTAGACGACACCCTCGCGCGAGCAGAGCACGGTGTTGCATCCGGTGGCGCAATTGGGGCAAACGCTCTTCGTCTCCTTGAGAAACCAGACGCGTTGTTTGAACCGGAAATCCGTGGAGGTAAGCGCGCCGACGGGGCAGATATCGGTGATGTTGAGATCGTAATTCGTGCTCGGTTCCATGCCCGGGTAACAGGTGAGCGTGGAGTAACTTCCGCGATTGACAAAACCGAGGCAATCCTGGCCCGCCACGTCCTTCATGAAGCGGATGCAGCGCGAGCAGAGGATGCAGCGCTCATCATCGAGCGTGATCTTCGGCCCGATGGGCGACTTCTTCGGTTTGTGGACCTTCTCTTCCACGAACCGGCTTTGCCCCTTCCCGTAATCCACGCTGAATTCCTGGAGCCGGCATTCGCCGGCCTGATCGCAGATCGGGCAATCGAGCGGGTGATTAATCAGCAGGAACTCCATCACGCCCTCGCGGGCCTTGATGACTTTGGGCGAACGCGTATGGACGACCATGCCTTCGGACACGGAGGTATTGCAGCCGATGGAAAGCTTCGGACCGAACAGAATCACTGGCTTGCCGTCGGGACCGATCTCCGGCTTCTTGTCCGGTCCCATCTTGGGCATGCCCACGTCCACCATGCACATGCGGCAATTGCCGACGACGGCGAGCTTCGGATGATAGCAATAGTGCGGCACCTCGATACCGGCGAGTTTGGCCGCTTCGATCAGGTTCGTCCCTTTCGGAGCCGCGACCTCCCTGCCATCGATGGTTAGTTTGAAAAGTATTTCGGGCATGTCAGTGCTTCTTCGCTCCGTTGCCGTTCTGGCATGCTTTCTCGAAGTCGCCACGGTATTTGGTCACGAAGGCTTTGACGGGCCAAGCCGCGGCTTCGCCGAGCGGACAGATCGTTTTGCCGTCGATGTTGTCGGCGATATCCCACAACAAATCGACGTCCTCCGTGCGGCCGTGGCCATGCCTGATGCGGTGGAGAACCTTCTCCATCCACAATGTTCCCTCGCGGCACGGAGTGCACTGGCCACAGGATTCGTGGGCGTAGAACTGCGACACGTTCAGCGTGCTCTGGACGATGTCGACCGTATCGTCGAGAACAATCACACCCCCGGAGCCGGCCATCGTGCCGGCCTTGCGCAACGACTCAAAATCCAGCGCCACGTCAATCTGGTCGGCTTTCAGCACGGGCATCGAACTGCCCCCGGGGACAACGCCTTTCAGTTGGCGACCCTCTTGAAGACCGCCACACAGGTCGAAAATGAGCTGGCGCATGGTCAGCTTGCCCATTTCGAATTCGTAGTAGCCGGGATGTTTCACCGGACCGCTGACGCAGACCAGACGCGTGCCGGTCGAGCCGGGCACGCCCATCCCCTTGAACCACGTGGCGCCGTTGTTGATGATGTGCGGGACATTCGACAGCGTCTCGACATTGTTGACGACCGTTGGACAACCAAACAGGCCGACAACAGCGGGAAACGGCGGCTTGATGCGCGGATAGGCGCGCTTGCCTTCGAGCGATTCAATCAGGCCGGTTTCCTCGCCGCAGATGTACGCACCGGCGCCGCGATGGATGTAAATCTCGCAATCGAATCCCCTGCCAAGAATGTTCTTGCCGAGGAAATTCTTCGCGCGCGCTTCTTCGATGGCGTTGGTGAGAATCTTCGCGCCGTACGGCATCTCGCCGCGGATATAAATGTAGGCGACGTGCGCACCGACGGCGTAACACGAGATGAGGACGCCTTCGATCAACTGATGCGGATCGTAATGGATCAGCTGCCGGTCCTTGAACGTACCTGGCTCCGACTCATCGGCATTACAAATCAGATAAATCGGTTTGCCGGTGCCCTTGGCGATAAAGCTCCATTTCATGCCACAGGGGAACCCCGCGCCGCCGCGTCCGCGCACCTCGCTGTTCTTGACCTCGGCGACAATGTCTTCGGGTTTCATGCCGAGCGCCTTGGGCAACGCTGTGTAGCCGCCCTCGCGCATGTATTCGCCGATGGCACCTTTGTAGCCCAGCTTGCTCATATTGGCCATCAGGACGCGCTTTTCCAGCGGGTGAACGGGAAGGACGGGCGGCAATGGTTGCGGGTCGAGTTTGCCCGTAGCCGTGATTCGGTTGATGATCGCCTCGGCTTTGTCGGGCGTGAGATTCTCGAACAACTCGTCGTTGACCATCATGACCGGACCGGTGCCGCAGGACGCCAGACATTCCACGGTGGAAATTGTGAAGAGACCGTCAGCGGTGTTCTCGTCGAGCTTCACGCCGAATTTCTTCTGTAATCGGTCCAGGACGCTGCCGCAGCCGCCGAGTTCGCAGGAAAGCGTGCGGCAGACTTTGATGTGGAACTTGCCGCGCGGACGGACCGTGAACATCGGATAAAACGTGATCAATTCCCAGACATTGATCGGCTGGAGGCCGAGTTTTGCGGCGGTCCACTCGACCTGCTCCTTGCCGAGTTGCCCGAAATGCTCCTGGAGGAGATGCAGCAGCCAGAGCACCGCGGCACGTTTGTGCTGCGGCGGATAGTGCGTGACGATCTCGTCGATGTGCTTTTCGAGTTCAGTTGGAACGTTCAATGCCATGGCAAAGTCCGGTGGCTATCGGTCGCATTCTCCCATCACGAAATCGAGGCTGGCGAGGATGGTGACCATGTCACTCATCATGTGCCCTTTGGCCATGATGGGCAGCGCCTGCAGGTTCACGAACGATGGCGCGCGAATCTTCAGGCGGTGCGGCGCGCCGCCGCCCTTGCTCACGATGAAAAAACCGAGCTCGCCCTTCGGGTTTTCCGCGGAGAAATAGATCTCGCCCGGGGGCGCGTTGACGCCTTCGGTGACGTTGATGAAGTGATGGATCAATTCCTCCATTTTCGTCAGCACGGCTTCCTTATCCGGCAAGAGAATCTTGGCATCCGGCGAATTCACCGGACCATCGGGCAGATTGTCGATCGCCTGCTGAAGAATACGCACGCTCTGCCGCATCTCTTCCATGCGCACGAGGTAGCGGTCGTAGCTGTCGCCCACGGTGCCGATGGGCACCTCAAAATCGAAGTCCTCGTAACTGCTGTACGGATGCGATTTGCGGATGTCCCAATCCACCCCCGACCCGCGCAGGCACGGGCCGGTAACGCCGAGATCGATCGCGTCTTCCTTCGTAAGCACCCCGATGCCGCGGGCGCGTTCGCAGAAGATGCGGTTGCGGGTGAGCAATTTGTCGACCTCATCGACCGTCGCGGGAAACTCTTTCAAAAAGCTGCGCAACATCGGGACGAATTCGGGCGGCATATCGTGCGCGAGCCCACCAATGCGCGTATAGCTGGTGGTGAACCGCGCGCCGCTGATGCATTCGGCCATGTCGTAGATCTTTTCGCGTTCGCGGAACGTGTAGAGGAAAATGGTCATCGCGCCGACATCCATCCCGAAGCTGCCCAAGCCGAGCAGGTGCGAGCTGATGCGGGCAAGTTCGGCGCAGATCACGCGGAGATATTTGCAACGGGGCGGCACATCGATGCCCATCAATTTTTCCACCGCGTAGGCGTAGGTGACGTTGTTGGCCAGCGGGGCGAGGTAATCAAGGCGGTCGGTGTACGGGATGAACTGCGTGTAGGTCATGTTCTCGGCGATTTTCTCGTCGCCGCGATGCAGGTAGCCGATGTCGGGCCAGGCATTGACAATCTCCTCGCCGTCGAGTTCGAGCACGACGCGCAATACCCCGTGCGTGCTGGGGTGCTGCGGACCCATGTTGATGATCATCTTCTCGCCGGCCAGCTCTTCCTCCATGGCCTGCTGGGCGCGGGTGGCGGAATCGATCAACTCCATTTCGTGCTGCGTGGTCATGCCCTACACGGATTCCTTTTTCGTCGGGTGCTCGAGTTTTTCCTGCCGTTCGGCAAGGGTGTCGTACTGGCGCGGTTCGCGGCGGATGGAGCTCCGCGTGCCGTTGGCGGCGACGAACGGCCCGCCGAGCATGGGCGCGGGACGGACCGTATCGGCATTGACGGCGGTCTCGGGCAATTCCGCCTGGATGCCCGCCAGGGGGAAATCCTTGCGCAACGGGTGAAAGGGATAACCTTCCCACATCAGAATGCGCTTGAGGTTCGGGTGACCGCGGAAGCGGACGCCGAACATATCGAACGCCTCACGTTCATGCCAATCCGCGCCGCGCCAGACGCCGGTGACGCTGTCGACCGTCATGTCGTCTTCCGACACGCGCACTTTCAGCCGCAGGTGGCATTTTTCTGCGAGGGAGTACAGCAGGTAGTCGACCTCGTACCGCGGGTCCTCGCCGTAATTGTCGACGCCGGCAAGGTCGGTCAGCATGTCGAAGCCACATTCCTTCTTGAGGCATTCGCAGGCGGGGACGATCTTGTCGCGGGCGATGGTGATGGTGGTCTCGCCGCGAAACTCGGCCGGCGCAGACACGGCTTCGCCGAGTTTGACTTTGAGTCGATCGATGGCTTTTTGCAGGTTCATCGCGTCGTCACCTGGTCAACTTCGGCGCGTACTCGCCGCGCACGATGATCGGGCCGCTGATTGGCGCGGAAATGCCGGGGCCATCGCCCGTCTTCATGTTCACGAACGCCTTTTCGTGGGCGATTTTGCGCTGGATGGCCATCAGACCTTCGAGAAGGGCTTCGGGACGCGGCGGACAGCCGGAGATGTACACATCGACGGGCAGAAAATGGTCCACGCCCTGGACGACGGCGTAACTGCGATACATGCCGCCGGTGCTGGCGCAAGCGCCCATGGCGATGCACCATTTCGGGTTCGGCATTTGATCCCACACGCGTTTGACCACGCCGGCCATTTTGTAGACGCAGGTGCCGGCGACGATCATCAGGTCGGACTGACGCGGCGAGAAGCGCATGACTTCGGCGCCGAATCGGGCGATATCGAAGCGGCTGGCGCCGGCGGCCATCAATTCGATGGCACAACAGGCCAGACCCATCGGCATGGGCCAGCAGGAATTTTTGCGGACCCAGTCGATGGCGGCGTCCACGGTCGTGACGATCACGTCGCGGCCTTCGACTTTCGGATCAAAGCCGGTGTCCAACTGTTGACTCATCGCGCCACCATCTCCGCCTTTTTCCCCGCGTGCGGCGCGGCCGGCTTTGGCTCGGGCAAATGTTCCTTGCGCGGGGCCCAATCGAGCGCGCCCTTTTTCCAGGCGTACACGTGGCCGACTTCGAGGATTCCGAGAAAAAGCAGTGCGCCGAGCAACATTTTGATGCCGATGCCGCCCGCGGCGACGGGCTTGATCATGTCACGAAAGACGGCGGCCCAGCCGAGCATGAACACGACCTCGATGTCGAACACGATGAACAACATGGCGATCAGGTAGAACTTCACGCTGAACCGCGTATGGGCGTCGGTCATCGGGGGCAGACCGCATTCGTACGGGCTGTCCTTGACCGGGTTGTGCACGCGCGGCTTACCGATGATCAGCGGCGCCAGCAGAGTCGCGGTAGCGAAGCCGATGGCGACCAATAGCAAGAGCCCGACAGGAACATATTGTTGTAGTTGTTCTGCCATCAAAACCCCCACTTGGTTTGCCCGTCACGCCTGCGGGCAGACTTTGTGACACATTTCACAAGGAACCTACCAAAACCCACGCTGCTTGCAAGCGTTCTTTCGTCTTCATCCGCGCGCGCGGCTCGGGTATCGTCGCGGTGTGGACGGCGATCCTGATTTGGTGGGTGAAATTCGACTGGAAATCGAGTCGAGCGGAGGACGGATCACGTTTGCGCGGTTCATGGAGCTGGCGTTGTATCACCCGAGGCTGGGATATTACACAGGTGGGCGCGAACGGGTCGGCAAGAGTGGTGATTATTTCACGAGCGTCAGCGTCGGGCCGCTGTTTGGCAGGATTTTGGCGAAACAATTTCTGAAGTTTCGTGAGGAACTGGGAAATCCGGCGGAGTTCGAGGTGGTGGAATTCGGCGGGCATCGAGGCCAATTGAAGGAGGATGTGCTGGCGGCCGCGCCGGATTTGAAGTATCGGGTCGTTGAAGTGGGCGATCCCCTGCCCCATTCGATTGTCGGATGCGTCTTCTCGAATGAATTCCTCGATGCGTTGCCGGTGCATGTGGTGCAGGTGAAGGATGGGAAGTGGCAGGAGGTGTATGTGCAGACAAACCCCTCACCCGAACCCTCTCCCCGCAAGGGGCGAACCAAGAGAGATGCGGGGGCAACAACCGGATCTCCTCTCCCCGCCGGGGGAGAGGATCAAGGCGAGGGGGCGTCGTTTGAGGAAGTCCTCGGCCCACTCTCGACGCCGCGGTTAGCCGAGTATCTGAGCGATTTGCCGGTGCAGCATATGGAGGGCTATCGGACGGAGGTCAACCTGCGCGCGCTGGATTGGCTGGAGGACGTGGCGAACCGGCTAAGGCGTGGATGGATTGTAACGATCGATTACGGTTGGGAACAGCACGAGTATTTCGCGCCGCACCACCGGGACGGCACCCTGCTCTGTTATCATCAGCACACCAAGAGCGCGAACCCGTATGCGCATATTGGCGAGCAGGACATCACGGCGCACGTCGAGTTCACGTCGCTGATCGAGTTTGGGAAGAAGCTTGGGCTTGAAACGGTCACGTTCACCGACCAGTCGCATTACCTGCTGCAGATTGGCGAAGCGGAGATCACCGAGATTGTAGAGCGCACGGCGGGCCAGCCGAGCAAGGAGCGTGCGGCGATCAAGCAGCTTATCCATCCCGAGATGATGGGGACGACGTTTCGAGTACTCGTGCAAGGAAAGAGTTAGTGCCGCGACACCGCTCATTTGACGACCGCCCCCTCACCTGTATCCTCTCCCCCGAAGGGGAGAGGAGATCTTCTCCATGGCGGGATCGTGTTTCCCGTGCTGGGCTGTCGTGCGTCGGATCAATCATCTCACACTACTGGTTGGTTGCAGGGGGAAACACGGCCTGCTATAAGGGGCGCGAACCCTAACAGGAGGCTTCCACCGTGAACGAACAAGTTCCGCCGTCGCCACCCCCAATCACGTCCCCTTCCAAGGCCTGCGGGCTGGCTGTTGCGAGTCTGGTATTCGGCATCCTGGGATTGATGTGTGTCCTGCCGGTCGTCAGCCCGATTCTGGCGCTCACATTTGGCATTGTGGCGCTGAATCAAATCAGCAAGTCGGGCGGCGGACTGCGGGGTCGGGGGCAGGCGATCGCGGGGCTGGTGCTGGGCGGCGTGGGCATGTTGATGATTCCCATCGTGGCGGCGATGCTGTTGCCGGCGTTGGCGCAAGCGAAAGGCAAGGCGCAGCGGATCGCGTGCATGAACAACATGCGGCAGATCGGAATGGCCATGGGGATGTATGCGGAGGAACACGACGGGAAGATTCCGCGGGAGTTCACGGACCTGAAGTTGTACGCGAGCAACCTGGACAAACTGCTGATTTGTCCGGGCGCGAAGGACAGGACGAGCCCAAGTTATCGAATCGTCCTCGCCGGGAAAAAGTGGAACGGTCCCGAGACGATGGATGCGGTCGTCCTGACCGAACAATTGGGGAATCATCGGCGTGGTCGGAATGCGTTGTACGGGGACGGCCACGTGGAATTCGTTACTGCGCCGACGAGTGAGTAGAGAACGCGCGGCAAATCAACAGATTATTGGCTCGGAGATGATGGCGATTCATTGGATTACCACTTCATGAATGAGGCTTCCTCCAACCAAACCGGAGTGGCGTCTCCCCAAAAAAGTCGTCTCGCTGTCGTCAGCTTCGTTCTATGCATCCTTGGTTTCGCCTATGTTTTCATCCTGCCGCTGGTCAACGGAACGCGGGAAGAAGCGCACTTGGCTCTATGCCTGCGCAATATGCAGCAAATTGGTCTGGCTATCGGTCTATACGCAAACGAGCACGACGGCAACATCCCACGGACCTTTACAGATTTGCAGCCGTACGCCACCAACTTGGACAAGCTGCTCATTTGTCCGTCGGCCAAAGATAAGACCCATCCAAGCTATCAGATAGTATTTGGTGGAGAGAAATGGGAGCGGTGGAGCACCAAGGACAATGCAATCAACGACTTAGTCGTGGCAGAGTCGACGAACGATCATCGTTCTGGCTCCAACGCCTTGTACAATGACGGTCACGTTGCTTGGGTTTCGGCTTTGGTTGAGACAAATAGGCCGTAGCGGGACGGAGTTTAAGATGCTGGTGCAGCGGAAAGGGACGTGATAAACCGCAATGTGGTTCTGATATGAGCGAAACGGCTTCTCGCGCTCCTGCACAAGGGTTCAGTTGGTCTGCCCTCGCGAGCGTTGCTCTCGGTGCCTGGGTATTGCTTCAACCGGGATGGGCCGTGGACATTCTCGAAAAGACGACTGTGGCGATTGTCGCTGTCATCTTTGGTGTTGTTGCGCTCGCAAAATCCACTTACTGATTCTCGCATAATATAGTGACATTTCTTGGCGGGTGTGATAGTGTTGGCGGCATGGGGAATACAAGAGGCGTCAGACGGGACTTCAAGGAACTGGAGCGGCGGCGACTTCAGGCCGCCAAACTATTCGATCGC
>DATJWQ010000009.1:0-3594 GCA_035501175.1 Verrucomicrobiia bacterium
ATGCTGCGGATTTTCCTGACGCTTGGCGCGCTCGGCGCGTTCGCGGGGTTGGGAATCGCGTGGTCCGTGCTGCGCATCGAATATCCAACCTTTTCGATGATAAATCGAACTGACTTCCCGCAGGTGCATCGCCTGCAAGAAACGAGAATCGTTGAAGCCGCCCCAGTCCCGTTGCTCAACCTCGTTGCCACCGCCGCCCTCTTTTGGTTCGCGCCCGCCGCACAACGAACCTGGGTCGTGTTGGCAATGGCGGCCATCCTCGCGGCGCTTGCCTGGGGAGTGAGCGTGCAGATTCCGGCCCATCTTGTCCTGAACAGGACCGGTTCCGATCCCAAGCGGCTCCAAAGGATGGCGCACAATGAATGGGTGAGGTTCCTCGCGGTGAGCATCCACGCCTTCGCCTACTTCGTCCTGTTGTTTGATGACCTTTAGTCTCAAGGTCGAAGGACTGGTTCGAATGACTTCATCTTACCGGTCACCTTCGTGCGCTCATTCGTAAAGCTTCTCCAGAGCATCGGCTACCGGCTCACCTACAAGGAACTCCCCGACTGGGGCCACGCCTGTCCATTACCCGCCTCCGCGATTGACCTGCAGCACCTTCGAGAGGCGCCACCGGCGTGCCGAGCACGGCCGGGCGGACGTAGGATCGCAAAGCTTAGCCCACAGAAAGTCGAACGAGCATCGTAGCGGTTGGCCTGGACAAAGGATTCCGGCTCGCCACTTCCGTCCCCGCCCCACGAGAAGTGGCTTCTCCACACGTTTCGTTTGCGCAACTGGCTTCATCTGTGAGACACTTCGCCGTGACCATCAGACTAGTCAATTGACAGATCGGCATCGTTGAAAAGGGGGATTCACGCTGTCGTTACCCAAGTTATCGATCGTCCGCAACATCAACAGCGCATATTTCTACTCGCGCGAACTCGATCCTGACGCAGAACGGCATCTCAATCCCTCGAAACTGGCAGCCGAAAAGGAGAACCGTGATGCGCACGCTGGCAAACAGAATCTGGGCTGGAACCGTGGTAGTGCTCGCGATTTGTCTTGCCTCGCCGGTTGTAGCGAGGGCCGGCGGGTACGTCGATGTCACCAATTACGGAGTCGTCTGCGACGGCACGACTGACAACAATCCCTCTGCCACGGGTCCCTTGCAGACCGCGATAAACGCGGGATCGGACATCCACGTGCCCGCAAGCTGCGCCGGCAAGATAATAAAATTCTCAACCGGCGTGACGCTCGGCGACACGGCGCGGTTCATCTGCAATGCCGCTCCCTGCGTCGGACTGAGTCCGACCAATCAGTGCATCACGCTGCAGTACACTGGTACCGGCACCGCATTCACCGCCAACCCGGGAAACGGCAATGCGCTCGAAAACTGCGCGTTGTCCACCACCAGCGCCACGAGTGGCACGGGCGTCCGATGGAACGTCAATGGCGGCCAGATTTACGGCAACCTGATCACAGGTTTTGGTATCGGCCTCGATATGAGTGACGGAAGTAGCGGCGGCACACAGGACAACCACGTCCAGCGCAACTCGATTGGGACTTCGAGTTCCGGCTCGGTTTCTACCTGCAGCGGCAGCGGAAAGAGCGGCATTGGCATCAAGCTATGCGGCGCCCACGCCAACCACGGCGCGAACAACAATTACATCGTCAACAACCAGATCACCGGAGCCCAGGTGGGCGTGGACTGCGAAGACATCGCGTCCGAATGTGAACACAACGTCTTTACTGATAACGACGTCCTGTTAAACGGATCCAATGTCACCTTCTTTACCTTCTCTGGCGTTGGAAACGTTTCGTCTTTCGACTGGTTGGAAAGCGGCGGCGTCACGGGAACATCCTACGGCTACGACACCACCGGCGGTTCCGGCAAAAACACCATTCAAAGTCCGGAACAAGGCATCGTCGGCGCGACCGCCGTCTTTCACGTCAAGAGCAATGATTTCGTAAACGACCCGCTTGACCAGCTTTACCAGAACCCGAGCGCCCATCAGACCTGGACCGCATTTATCGACGGAAACGTCGGCTCGAATGGAACCGATTGGGGTAGCTGGACGCCTTCGGGCAACATCACCGTGACCAGCGTCGAGGTTGTGCTCGAAACCACAGCGGCATCAGGATGCTCCCCGTTGCCCATCGTGCGGCTCACCGACGGTACGAACAACGTGGATGTGAGTATAGGCAACGGTGTCTGGCGAACCTCGAGCGGCACCATCAGCCAGACGTACAGTGCCGGGAACCTGTTGGAGATAAACACGGTGGCGGGTAGCTGCGGGACCGATCCTCGCAACGCGATGGTAACGGTCCAATACTACCCCAGCCTCTGAGCGAGGTGTCTACACCTGTTGAGCCAGATCTCCAACGGAACGCCTGAAAGCCAGGAGAGAGTGAAGCGGGCATAGGCCCGCCTCGCTCCTGATGCATGGTGATCTGCCGCTACCTGGAAGGCCTGCACTTTATGCAGCTCGCTCGAGGCGCGCGGCGGCGGCCGGCCGCAGATTCTCAGCTGTGCGATTGAGAGAGATACATATCGCCTTCGCAAGTTGATTCTGCGACAGGCCATATTCCGCCAGGAATTCCTCCTTGAGCATCTCGCCGGGCGTGACCGGCGCAAATTCACCCTTCATCGAGGTTCTCCTAATGATAATCGACGATTCGGACTTCATGCGCGTCCCCATCGCGCCACCTGAATATAACACGCCACTGATCGTGACTTGTGGACAACAAATTTGACAACAAAATGCCCGCGGCGCACCCTCGCCATGAAGGACATTCCCTTACGAGATGCGATTCATGGACAATCACGACCCTGCCGCGACTCCCGCCGCCAAGCCACCCAAGCGGCGCGCACAACTGTTTGTTTCCGAATATCTGAAGGACCTCAACGGCGCTCAGGCTGCCATCCGCGCCGGCTACTCTCCGGCCACGGCGATGGTCACTGCTTCGAAATTGTTAGCAAATGTTAGCATCTCCACAGCCGTCCGCGAGGCCCAGGACCAAATTATCAAGGAAAATCACGTAACTGTCTCCCGTATCGTCCGCGAGCTCGCCCTCATCGCCTTCTTCGATCCTGCCTGTCTCTATGACGATTCTGGTCGTTTGCTTGCTGTTTCCGAGATGCCGCTGGAGGTCCGCCACGCCCTGTCCGCCGTCGAAATCGTGGAATCCGCCAATGGCGCCCGGCGCCTGCGCTTTGCCGGCAAGCTCGCTGCGCTCATCGCGCTCGCCCGGCACATGTCGATGTTCACCGATCGCATCGGGGACGATCCCACCGACCTGCCGTCGTTCGAAGAATTCCTGAAGACCTACAAGGATGAGGACGAGGACGAAGCCCCGAAGGCGGCTTGATGATCAACGGAAAGCCATATGCGTGCGTCACACGCGAATGAAAGGGGTTTCGTTTGACGCCGGAAATTGCAATTGACGCACTCTGGATAGCGTGGCTGCTGTCATGGGCCCTCGCGAGGTTTTGGGCCAATCGTACCGTCACGAGGGACACCATCGCGGCCGAGCTGCTTTTTCGCGTTCTCCTGTATGCCGGCCTAGTCCTTCTGTTTGCGTTTCCGCGAAACTATCGCTTCTACGCGCAAACGC
>DATJWQ010000010.1:0-3527 GCA_035501175.1 Verrucomicrobiia bacterium
TCCAGCGAAAACGTTTCCGCATCGCCACCCAACCGATACTTTTCTCCTACTCCGCCGCCATGAGACGGAGTAGAATGAGCCCCCTGCATTTATCCGCGGTTAGCCTGCTTTGTTTTTCTCTTTCGTGCGCTTCGTCCGGTACGCAACTGACCTCGCCCGACGCACACGTCCGCCTCAAATTCCACCTTCAAACTGATGGTTCACCCTCCTACCGCATATCGTTCTTCGGCAAGCCTATCATCCTCGAATCCCGCCTTGGCTTCGACCCAGCCCTCACCCACCACTTTCAGGTCCTCCGACAATCCTGGGCCCAACACGAAGGCCAATGGACAAACATTCTCGGCGAACGCAGCCTCGTTCCCGACAACTACCGCGAGCTTACCGTCGAACTGAAACACGAATCCGGTCTGCTCCTTCGGCTTGCTTTCCGCGCATACAACGAAGGTGCTGCACTGCGTTACGAATTTCCCGCTCAGGCCGAGAAGGAGTTCCGCTTTGCCGGCGAACAAACCGAGTTCCGCTTTCCCACGAACACCTTCTCCTGGGAAGAACATGGCACCGAAGGTGAATATCGCCGCGTCAGAACTCCCGAGATTCAGCCATGGTGCGAACGCCCGCTAACGCTCGAATATGCCAGCGGTTTGTTCGCCAGCCTCACCGAAGCCGCCAATGAACACTACCCGCGTATGTTGCTGTCCCCTCTCTCGGGCGCAGCCGGCGTGTTGGTGACCGCCCTCGGAGGCACATCCGCCAATACGGCCGCCTCCACCCAGCGCCGCGATCCCACAGCAACCCTCGCGCCCGGCGAATCAACCCCCTGGCGGGTGTTCGTTCTCGGTCAAAAGCCCGGCGATCTCCTCGAAAGAGATTATCTGCTCCTCAACCTTAATCCGCCCGCCGCCCCACTCGACTTCTCCTGGGTTAAACCTGGGAAAGTCATGCGCGACATCACGCTCACCACCACCAACTCCAAAGCCATCATTGATTTCGCGCAAACCGCCGGTCTCGAGTACGTGCTGCTTGATGCCGGTTGGTACGGAACCGAGGACCCCGCCCGGGGGGACGCCACTACCGTCCGCGTGCCAAATCTCGATATCCCCGAAATCATTCGGTATGGCTGCGAAGAACAGGTGGGCCTGATCCTCTACGTCGATCGCCGCCAGATCAAAAAGCAGCGCGACGTTCTCTTCCCGCTTTACCAAAAATGGGGTGTTAAGGGCGTTAAACTCGGCTTCGTTGACGTCGGCCCACAAACCGAGAGCGCCTGGATGACTGAAACCATCCAAAAAGCCGCCGAGCATCACCTCTTCCTCAACATCCACGATGGTTACCGTCCCACCGGCCTCAGCCGCAATTGGCCGAACCTGCTCACCGTTGAAGGCATCCGTGGCAACGAACACATGCCCACCCCCGAGCACAACTGCGCCCTTCCATTCACCCGTTATATCGCCGGCCGGGGCGATTACACCATCTGCTATTACGACCACCGCCTGAAAACTACTCACGCCCACCAACTCGCGATGTCCGTCATCTCGTTCAGTCCCTTGCAAACGCTCTTTTGGTACGACAAACCTTCCAATTACGGTGGCGAACCGGAAATCGAATTCTTCCGGCGCCTCCCAACCATCTGGGACGAAACCAAGGTAATCGACGGAAAAATCAGCCAATACGCCGTTGTTGCCCGACGAAACGGAGAGAATTGGTTCATTGGAGCAATCAACGACGGCCAGGAACGACACGTGAAAATTCCTCTCGATTTCCTACCCAAGGGCAAGAACTACGTTGCACATATTTATTCGGACGACAACACAGTTCATACTCGCACCAAAGTCGGAATCGAAAGTCGGACTGCGAATTGCAGCACCAAGCTGGATGTGCTTTTACGCGCTGCCGGCGGGCAGGCCATTTGGCTTAGCCCTTTGACGGGAACACGTTAGCGACGAAGCAAGCATCAGAGCGCCTCGCCCTGCGACCCGGCAGCGAAAGGCAGAGGTGGGGATGGCTCGTCCTGTAGCTCACCCGCAATCACGGAAATACGGGGATCAGCCAGCGGCCCTCCGGCGACGAGGGTTCGACGCCCTGTTGAACTGCCGACAGAATTTGCCGGCTCTAAAGTAATTCGCGATGACCGGCCTTTCTCGAATCACTTCGGTAGGTCGTTGATTCGACGAGTCTTCCAAATCGTTCCACATGCTGCTCCAGCGATTGGCCCGGCATATGCAAAGCCCCATCAGCTATGAACAGAACGAATCAACTTAAGCCTGATTGCAGGAGGCGACGTGAGGAGATTCGAGATACCCCACGGAGAGCCACAAAAGAAGATCCGGCTGCAGGGGAAAGCCCCAGGCCGTGTTTCAGGAGGAGAATATGGAGTCTCATTGTGTCGCCTACGTTTCGAGAGCTTTCGGGTGCATCGAGGTTCCGATGATCGAAGTCGAAACAGCAGCAACAAAAAAATGAATAGCAATCGGGTGAACGGCGCTGTTCGTGTGGAAGCGGACGCCCTCGGCAATGTCGAGGTTCCGCTGGATCATTTGTGGGGAGCCCAAACAGAGCGGTCCCGCCACAATTTCCCTATTGGTGTCGAGCGCTACCGCTGGGGACGTCCGGTGATCCGGGCGCTGGGCATCCTCAAGAAATGCGCGGCGCTCGCAAACGAAGAATTGGGACAGCTTCCCCACCAAAAGGTGGAACTGATCGTCCGTGCCGCGCAGGAGGTCATTGAGGGGAAGCTGGACGGGGAGTTCCCGCTCGTTGTCTTCCAGACCGGATCGGGCACCCAAACGAACATGAACGCAAACGAGGTGATCGCTAATCGCGCGATCCAGCTTGCGGGCGGACTCGTCGGCTCGAAAAAGCCGGTCCATCCGAATGACGACGTCAACCACAGTCAGTCGTCCAACGACACCTTTCCCACCGCGATGCACATCGCGGCGGTTGAGGAGACAGAAAACCTGTTGGTCCCTGCCATGCGCGGGCTGCGCGACACACTCGAAGCCAAGTCGCGCCTGTTTGCCAAGACGGTGATGGTGGGCCGGACACATCTCCAGGACGCGACACCGCTGACGCTTGGCCAGGTGATATCCGGCTGGGTTGCACAACTGGACGAGGCGCTGGACTGTGTCTGCGCCGGGCTGATTCCCGCTTATGCGCTCGCCATCGGCGGGACCGCGGTCGGCACGGGGCTCAACGCAGATCCGCATTTCGGGGAAGTCGCCGCCCGAAAGATCTCGGAGGAAACCGCAAAACCGTTCCGCTCTGCGCCGAACAAGTTTGCAGCCCTCTCAGCCCACGATGGAATGGTAAACCTAAGTGGCGCATTGCGGACGCTCGCCGGAGCGTTGATGAAAATCGCGAACGATGTGCGCTGGTATGCGTGTGGTCCACGGGCCGGCTTCGCAGAACTCAAGCTCCCGGAAAACGAGCCTGGTTCCTCCATCATGCCTGGAAAGATCAACCCCACTCAATGCGAGGCAATGACCATGGTAGCGGTGCAGGTCTTCGGCAACGACCATGCCGTCGCCTTC
>DATJWQ010000011.1:0-34670 GCA_035501175.1 Verrucomicrobiia bacterium
CGCGGCGACAAAGGCGGGGGGATCCTCCTTCGCCAAGGCTACGGAGGACAAGCGGGCGGGGGGCGGAGTACGACCACGCCTCGCAGAGGCGTGGCTACACCGGAGGGGGCGGGGAGCGGGGCGGAGAGGAGACGAAGGACGGCAAAGCGGTACGACCGGCGGTCATAGACCGCCGCTACAGTTCGGAGGGGGACGGAGGGGCAAACGGCAAAGCGCCGACGCGGGAAGCCCCGATAAGAAAACGCGACAAGGAGTCGAGGGCCACGTGATGCCTGCGGCAAACGTGGTCTACGCTGCCGCTTCGAGCGGCCCACCGACGACGAAGGCCCGCGAATGAGATTCGCGGCGACAAAGGCGGGGGGATCCTCCTTCGCCAAGGCTACGGAGGACAAGCGAGCGGGGGGACGGGGCACGACCGGCGGTCATAGACCGCCGCTACAGTTTGAACGGAATGCGGCGGGATACCCCGAGGCGACACGGGGCGTCGCGCCCCGCCAGAGGCTGGCAAGGCCACCAACAACGACGAACGGCAAAGCGGTGACGAGTCACCGCATTCCAAACAATGGTCCCCCTGCCCTGTTAATGGGCGGGGTGGGATTCGGCGAGGCGTTCCTGTTTTTCGGTGATGCGGGCGAGGGCTTCGGCGGCGGCATCACGGACGAGGCTGTTCTCGTCGTTCATGGCGCGGCGGAGGATGTCGCGGGCGGACGGGTCAGCGATCTGGCCGAGGGCCCAGGCAACGGAGGCGCGGACGCGGGATTCTTTTTCTTTGCGAAGGCGCATGGATTCGTCGGCGGCGCCGGTGGAGATGGTGAGGCCCTGGCTGTCGGCGGGGACGGTGTCGTAATAGGGTCGGACGGTGGCTTCGAGGGGTTTTTCCGCGGTGGCTTCGCCGATTTTGCCGAGGGAGACGGCCGACTCGGCGCGCAGGCCGGGGTCATCGGCTTTGAGTCCGTGCTCGATCAGGGCGTCGACGGCGGCCGGGTCGCGGATATCGCCGAGGGCCTTGGTGGCATTGATTTTTTCCTCGACGAGTTTGAGTCGGGCGATTTCGGGGAGCGCGCCGGGTTGATCGGAAATGACGAGGCCGTCCTGGGCCGAGCCGGAGGCGGGGCGGGGTTTATCGCCGGTGAGCACCTGAATCAGCGCGAGCGTGGCCGTGCGATCGCCGAGTTTGCCGAGGGATTCCGCGGCGGCGCTGCGAACGAACCCGTTGTCGTCGTGAAGCAGCTCGACGAGTTTCGGCACGGCTTTGCGGTCGCCGAGATTGCCGAGAGCGCGGGCGGATTCGGCGCGGACATCGGGGTCGGTGTCATTGGTTTTGGCGGCGATGGCGTCGAGCATGCCGTCGGCGGGAAGTTTTGAGAGCGCGCGCATGGCGGCGAGGCGGACGACGGGATCGGCATCGTCGAGGGCGGCGGTGACGAACGGGAGCTGGTCGTGACCGCCAATGGCGCCGAAGATGGTGATGATTTTCTCGCGAACGTCGCGGTTGGGGTCGTGGACGTGTTTGGCCAGGTCGGGGAGCGCGGCGACGGCTTTACAGGAGATGATGGTTTCGTGGGCGTCGAATCGGGCCTCGCGGTTGTCGGACACGATGGCATGGACGAGGGCGGCGACGGCTTTCTCGTCGTCGGGCCGGGCGAGGGCATCGGCGGCGCGGTCGCGGACGAGGGCGAAGGGGTCGTCCTGGAGACGGGCGGCGATGGGGTCGATGATTTTGGTGACAAGGGCCTTGTCGCGGTCGGCGAGGCGGGAGGCGGACATGATGGCGGCGGCGCGGACATGGAAATCGGGGTCGTTGAGGGCGGCGAGGAGCGCGGGGACAGAGGTCGGGTCGTCGAAGTGGGCGAGCGCACTGGCGGCAGCGGTGCGGACGGCGGCGTTGTCGTCGTGGAGGGCTTCGACGAGGGACGGGACGGCGGCGGCGGAGCCGCAGGCGCCGAGGGAGCCGATGATTTCCGCGCGGACGGCCGGGTCGGGATCGTGGATGACGTCGAGGAGGGCGGGCTCGGCGGATTTATCGGAGACCTGGCCGAGGAGGGCGGCGGTGAGTTTGCGGACATCGGGGCGCGGGTCTTTGAGGCCGTCGGGGGCGGCGGTGATCGGGGTGGTGGTCGCGAGGTGGACGAGTGAGCCCGCGGCGGCGGTGCGGACGTAGTCGATGGGGTCGAGCGTGAGGCGCCAGAGCGGTTTGGCGGCGTCGGGGTCGGGGAGTTCGCCGAGGAGAGTGGCGACGAGGACGCGGACGTCGGGGCGCGGGTCGGGGGCGAGGTCGTTGAGGGCGATGGCGGCGCGGGGCGCGGATTGAAGTTTGGTTTGGATGAGGGCGACGGCGTCAGCGGGGAAGAGGCGGTCGAAATGGAGGCGCTGGTAGGCGGCCTGGAGCTTGGGGTCGGCGGGGGCGGCCGGGGATGGCTGGGGGAGGCAGCGCGGCGCGAGGGCGAGGAGGAGGACGAGCGAAGTGAGGAGCGCGGGGTTGAGGGGCCGGCTCGGTGATTGAAGTTTCATTTGCCCTCCGCAGATGTTCGCGACGCGTGCCGGGGGTTAGCTGGGGTAGCCGGGGCCGCGCTGGATACGGCCGACTCCTTTGGCGAGGGCGCGGAGGACGCGGGGGAGACCGCGTTCGAGGACGTCGCCAGGGATGACGCCGGTGACTTTGACGGCGGGACCGTCGGCGACGATCTGGGCGCGGGACAATTGTTCGAGGGCGGCTTCGGCTTCGGAGCTGCCATAGCGGACGCGGGCGATGCCGATGGCCATCATGCGGGTATCGGAAAGCAATTGCGCGAGCTCCTGGGCTTTTTGAGGATCCATACTGAGGGCGACCATCTCGGCGCGGCCTTCGTCGAGGGAGATTTTTCCCTTGATGAGCGCGGCGGCCATGTACGGGCGAAAGCGATCCGTGAAGAGCAAGCCGGGCTCGGGAATGACGGCGATGAATGAGACCGGCTCGTGCAGGTAGTTTTGGACGGCCTCGTATCGGTTATTGAGAATCGCTTCGAGAAGATCGCGCTGACGCTTCTCAGCTTCGGGACTGGCGAGGATGACGACTTCGCGGCCCAAAGTGGCGAGCATCGACTGGCCCATTTGGAAGAAACTGTCGGGAAGTTGAGATTTCCAATAACCTTCGGCGCTGAAGGCGGGCAGTTTCTCGGGGACCAGGTTGCCGAAGATGTGGATGGCCACGTCGCGGAGTTCGCCCTCGGCGCGGTAGGTCACCAACATCATGGCGACATCGCCCTGGGCGAGCGTGGGGTTTTCGCCAAGCGCCTTGCCGAGGGAGTCCTTGATCTGCTCGAGCAATTGCGGGTTGTCGCCGAACGCCATTTGCAGAAACGCCGCGGAGAACTCCTTGCGCGCGGGGGTCTTGACGATCATTTCCTGGCGCTTGACAGCTTCCTGGACGACGGCGCGGACCTGATTGGTTTCCTGGACGACATTATGAATGCGGTGGGTAACACTGAGGGCGAGAACGCCGGCGACGAGAACGAGGACGGCCAGCACGGTCCAAACGATGACGTTGGCCCTGGTCCCTTTACCCTTACCGTTGCCACTCGCGCTGCCAGCCATAAGAAATCCCTATTGGGTGGCGATCGCTGTGCCACCCTCCCCGAACTTGATTGCCTCGTCGATGCCGAGCAATTCCCAGCCCGTATCGAACCCAGCCTCATCGGCAACCTTGCGTGCCTCGCGGAACACGTTAAAGCTATCATCTCTGACCAGAAAAGCAATGTATTGCTGGTTCTTATCGAGTTTGGCGAGGGTCTTGTGAAACTCACTATTGGGGTCATCCAAGCCGGTTACCGTTTCACCAGTAACACCCGGCTTGGCCTCCAACCCCATTCGCCCAACCAGCAAATACCGCGGGTCAACTCTGTAGTATGCGTTTCCAACCTCCTGCCCCTGAATCGCTTTCAGGAAGGATTCCAGATCCCCGCCGCGGATGCTGGGGTTCAATGTCGACATCAGTTTCTCGACCTGATCGTCCAACCCCGCCTTGTCGACGAAGAACAACTGGTTGGTTCGGCACTCGAAGAACACGCCCTGTTTCGACGTTATCTTCGCGCGCGGGGTCGGCTTAAAAACGGGTATCTTCACCGCTTCCTGCACCGTGATGAGCATGGCGAAGAACATCGCGGCGGTCGTGATGGTCACGATGTCGCAGAAAGACACGATCAACAGCTCCGGCTCGCCCTTCTTGATTCTGGTTCGTCGCCTCGCCATTGCCTCAGTCCTCGGAAATCGCCAGTGCCTTCTCCGCGGCGTTCCAGTCCACCTTGAAATCCGCGTCGATCGCGTCGTAGCCCACGTCGATCGGCCGCTTTTCGATAAGATTGCGTACCGTGCGGAAGAATTTCACGGATTGCGGGCGTACCATCACGACGACGTACTCTTCCTCCTTGTGCTGCTGCACTCTGTCCAAGAGACGGTTCACGGGATTGTCAGGCCGCTGGAGGTCATCCCATGTCACGGACACGCCCGCCGGCATATCGCTCGCGTACAGCGTAAGCCCATCCGGGTGGCAGTCGATGTACGACGGAATCTTTGGGTTGACGGTATTACCATGCCCGGAGTAGAGACCGGAGAAAGCGACAATCCGTTTGCCCTTCGGGTTCATTGCGATACGCATGACGATGACCACAAGAATCAGGGAGATCAACTTGAGCACGATCGCCATGATCGATAGGAACGGCTCGACATTGATGTCGATCTTCTCGTAAGCCTTCCGTCGCGCCATAAGATCGTCTCTTTCGAATGATCGAGCTTCGCGTCCCGCGACCGCGCGTTAGATGCCGTCGTCGCCGCGCGCTTCCTGGAACACCACCTTGCGCGGACGAGACAATTGCTTGAGCAATTCATCGCTTGTGCTCAGGTGATTGCGCAGATTGGCCAGTGTCTGGCGAAATTCATCGGAACTGCCCACCTGACGCAGCGTGGTTTCCATGGCCTGCGTGGTGCGCAGGACCTTCTCGATTTCCGCGCCCAACTGCGCGACCTTCTGCAGTTGCTCGTTCAACGATTCCACGGATTCCTGGATGCGTTCGCTGTACCGCGTCGACGCACTCTCCATTGCGCTCACAGACTGCTTGAACGAATCGGCCAGACGACCGGAGAGTTGGCTGAATTCCTGGACCATCTTCTCGAACCGCGCGATTTCCTTCTTGTCCAGTTCCTGGATCGCCTCAACGTAATTCTCATGGGCCTCGCTGAACTGCTCAGCCTGCTCCTTGGCCATGCTGGTCAATTGCTCGGTGAGCTCATCGAATCGCTCCGCGAGCTTTTGCTCGTTCTTCGAATACACCTCGAGATTGTGTTCCTGCGTCTTGGTCAGTTCGGACAGAATGCGGTGCGTGCCGTTGTTGAAGTTGTTGGCGACACCCTCGAGCTTGCCGCCAAGCTGTGACCCAAGCTCGCCGACCCGACGCTCGTAATTCTGGGCAAATTCGTCGTATTTCTGGTTGATGATGTCGCCAGCCTTGGAGATCGCCCGCGTAAATACTTCTTCGTATCGGTCCGGGTTTGGCAATCGTCTGAACCCGGCATCAATCGCCTGGGCCAACTCTTCGACCGGGAACTTCGATTGGGTTTGCAGGCCTTCCATGCCCTGACGGATCGCCGCCACCATGTCTTCGACCGGAAACCTCTTCGACTCCTCGCGGCCCTCCGAGGGCATTTGGGAAAGCAACCGGTCTTCCACGAATTCGTCGATCTCGCTCAGTGTCTCCTCTTCGCGGCGCTCCGCTGCCAAACTCGGGAACGCCGACAAGCCCGCTGTCAGCAATCCCAGCAGGGTGCAATAAAACGCGACTGCAAGACCGGTGGTAATGATGCCTACCTGCTCTTTGATTTGTTCGGGGCTGACATTGGCCTGCCGCAGGAATGCGGCGAATCCGCTGATACCCGCCGCGACGCCAAACACCGTACCGACGAACCCAAGCAACGGCATCGCCCAGATAAACAGACGATTGCGCCGGTACGAGGCATCCGAAGCGGCGGCGTCGAGGTCGGCTTGTTCGCGAGCGTACTCGGCCGTGCGCTCGAAGTCGCCCGAGTTGATCCACATCGCCAGGATGCGCGCAACGCGAGTTAGCCCGACGCTCTCGACGAGATGCGGGCGGGACTTGACACGTTCGTACACGCTGATCAGGCTTTCACGGTTGGAGAAGTCCAGTCCCTTGGGGAGAAGTGTTTCGTCCAGCGCCTCTCGCTCTTTGGCATTACGCATGATCTTCAGGATCACCGTGGAAATCGACAGTGCCCAGACGAATGTGATCGTCCCCTGAAAAATGAGACGTTCCGGCAAATAGGCGCGCACGATAACCCCGTCCTTGGCCTCGGAGCCCAGAAACAGGTCGCGGACGAAATTATGCTCAATCGGCGTCGCATACAGCATCGCGAACCAGATGAAGGTGAATGCCGCAGCGATTCCCAGCATTAACCCGGAATTGATTTCCGTATGCGGTCGCTCGTGGGTGGGAAACTCCACATGTTGAGTAGCCATGGCAATGTTATGCTCCTCTTTGAATAATCGTTTGGTTGGCTCGCTACGCGCGCCTGTTTGCCAACAAGCGATTTCCATGCTCACTTCATGGAACCCGCTTCCATCCAACGGCTTTCCAGCCGCCGGGACGCGCCAAGATGGTTCCTCACCGATACGAGGAGCATTCTATCGAAACGCTTTACCTGAGTCAACTGTGGACTTTTCCACCCACGAAGACCCGAGTTTTGAGAGGTCGATCGAGATGAACATCCCAAAACTGCCAAACCACCCGTCGTACATCGTCCAACTGCTCCTTGCTAAGCTTCACTCTTGCAATGCCTTCCAGCGACGAATTCGCCAATGATTGGAGCATGCGACCCGTACCAGTGTTCGTTTCCCATACTGCCTTCCAACCCGCCATGGCCATAAGACGAATCTCAAACCAAATCAGCAAAGTATCATCCAACCGGGCCTCAAAAACGTGCAGAATTGTCCGCAAAAGGTCGTAAACCGCCGCGTTGGGGTCCTCCTGCTCCGTAGCCAGTTCTACCAGTTCGCAGGCGTATGATGCTGCCGTCAACGACTTAACCGAATCCCGTAATGAGGGGTGAGCGTCTTCGAGGTAGCAATCGTGCAACAGGTGCAAATCGCTTCGCTTGCTTGGCAGGAACACAATCTCGTCGCGATAGAACAGGTCGATTTTACCCTGAAACGGCCCTTTCGTGCGACGTGCTCCCTTGGCCATCGTCTTGAGTTTGCCGAACTCACGCGTGTACCATGTCACCAGAAGGCTGGACTCGGTCACCGGCTGGCGACGCAAAACAATGCCTTCTGCGCGCTCGGTGTCCATGCGATCTTACGAGGGGCCGAGCTTCAGGTTCTGTTGCACTTCTGGTGTGTATGCCGGCACCACCGCCCCGCCCGAAATAACCATCTTCATTCCTTCGGCCACGGTCATCGTGAGATCCACGACCTGTTCGCGGGGCACCAGAATCAGAAATCCGCTCGTCGGATTCGGTGTCGTCGGCACGAAGACGTTAATAACCGTTTCGTTTGTCTTTTCCTGCACTTCGCCCACAGCTTCACTCGTGACAAAACCAACCGAGTAGACCCCCGCCCGGGGAAACTCGACCAGGACAACGCGCTGGAACATCGTCTTGCGCCCCGAAAGCACCGTATGGCTGATCTCCTTCATAAAGCCATACGTCTTGTTCATCAGGGGCACGCGACCGATAATATTCTCCGTCGCCAATACCATGCGACGGCCCACAACCAAACGCGTGACCCACCCCACCCCGGTCGTGAACGCGATAAACAACACCAACGCGATGATCCGATACAGAGGCGTGAACATCTGTTGGCGCAACGAGTCCGGCAGCATGAAATCCGTCACCCACGTGAAGATCCCGAGAAGAATCAGTGCGGAGGCGGCGACCGGTAGAACCACCAACAGTCCGGCAAAAAAGGAATTACGCAGCTTCTTCCACACGTCGCCCATGGCGCGGAATCGTAAGCTCACGCCGCAGCCGTGTCAATGTGCACGCGCACCCAAAAGACAGCGACCGGACCGCTGTTGCGACGTGGCACCGCAGGCCCCGCCATGGGTTACGGCAGCAACACCCGCACGCGGTAATACCGATTGGTCGGAGAGCCACCGACTGCTGTATCGGTCATGTCGGTAACGATGCCCGATCCATTCCCGCCACCGAGAATGTTCGTCTGGCCGGTGTCCTGCCACCCGCCATTCGTATAGTTGCCGCTGGCATCACCGGTTGTGAAATCCAGGACGTTCGTCCGCGAGCCAATCCCCGGGGTGTATGTATTGTCGCCATTTGGACCAAGGTACGTCACCATGACGTTCGTGTTCCCCTGGTTCATAATGCCAATGACGTGCAGGTACGCTGCCGGGTTCGTTGGGTTGAACCCGGCGAGGAACTTGTTGGTGTTGCTCATCCCGGTGCCGGTGTAATCCCCGCCCGGCGCGGTGCTCGTTGCGTAGTTCGTGCCGCCAAAATACTGGATCTGCCACCACGCAAACGGGTCGTACACATTGATCAGGCCTGACACGGTGCTCGTGCTTGAACCCCCGTTGCCGAAGACGATCTCCCGCACGGTGTAACTGCCCGGATTCACATACATATCCGACGGGCTCTGGCTGATCGACGTATTGCCGTCCCCAAATGTCCAGGCCCAGCCCGTGACCGAGCCGGAAGACGCGTCGACAAAGTTCACATTCAACGGTGCGGCTCCGTTGGTCGGCGCCGCCGTAAAACTCGCCACCGGCGGTGGCGGCAAAACGGTAATCAAATTCGTTTGCGTGTTGGTGCTGGAGCCGCCCGCGTTGCTGGCAATCAATCCTACAGAGTAGGTGCCGGGTGTCGTGTAGGTGTGACTCGGATTCTGCAACGTTGACGTGCCGGTATCCCCGAACGTCCACGCCCAGCTCGTCGGTGTGTTCGACGAGGTGTCGGTGAAATTCACGGTCAGTGACGCTACGCCACTCGTCGGGCTGGCGGTGAAACCGGCCACGGGCGGCACCGTGGCCGTGCCCACTGGGATCGTATAATCGGCGACCGTGGGCAGGTGATCGCTGGCACCGGTAAGGTCCTCCAACAGCACCGCCGCGGTCAGTTTGTAAAGATTTGTCAGAACCGGGTCCAGGTCGTTCAGCGCGGTATTGCCGGCGACGTTCACGCTGTTTCCCCACGTGAACGAGCCGTTGTTGCCAAACAGATGATACGAGCCTTGAACGTACTGCAGGCCGCCAGCCACATCATAGTAAACATTGCTCGTCATCACTTGAAAATCGTCTCGGTACCGCCGCTCGTAGCTCTCTTCGCTTAGCATGAACAGGATATTCGTGTTCGTCGTACTCGAGCTCCAGTTGATGTTCGTCGCCGCATCCGTGTATGGACCCCACAGAATGTTGAGCGGATCCACCCCCTGCCCTTGCGGGTTGCGCGGCGAGACGTTCGGCACGCCGTTGGAACAGATCGTCTGGTAGCCGGCCTCGCCGCTGTTGTCGTCCACATTATAATCGCCCACGTAAAGCACCCGCGCCGTGGCCGGCAGGTTCAGGTATTCGTTGCTGCGGATGATCGTGGCCTCCCCCAGCCGGGCTTTGTCGTTGCTGCTGCCCGAACTCGCCTTGTAATGGCTCACATACACGTAAAATTCATTGTTCGTCCCCGCTGTCACCCCCGTCGGCGCAAATTCGTACCGCATCACCTCGCGATATTCGCCACTGGCTGACCCGAGCTGGTTCGTCCCGCCCGGCGGATCGACCGGCACGGACGCCAGAAGCTGGAGCGTATTGGTGTTGTACACGAGGGCGTTGGGCCCGTTGCCACTGGCGGGGTCGCCGCCGCTTTCCGTCGCCTGATAAGGGCTCATCGCGTACCCGGCATGCTGGTTCGTGTAGTACAAATAGAAAGTATTTAAAGCGTTGACTATCGGCTGGACCGTCGTCGTGTTGCTGGTCGTCTCATTCAACGCCAGAATATCGATCGGCTGCGCCGGATCTCCGTTAATGATCTCTTCGCCAATCCCTTCGAGCACACCGCCATTCGTCGCAGTTCCACTGCAACTGGTCGTGAAACTTCCGCCGGTGCCGGTGAACGGAACGATCAATCCGCACGTCGGAATGGTGTAGGTCGTGTCGGCTTGGATGTTGTACTCGACGACGCGGATCGTCCTGGAGGTTTGCGCAAATACACTCCGGGCCATATTCGCGGCCACGAACAACGCCGCACATGCCAAAACATTCCGCACTGCGATTGTCTTTGTCGAAGAAGATTTCCTCATCACGATTTCCCCTGCTTTGGACGCGACCCATTCATGCTTGGCGAAGTGACACATTAAAACTCATACATTCCTGTAAGTCAATAAAAATGCCGATTCCAGCCGCATCATTCCAGAATTCATTGGGCAACCAAGCGGCTCCAGGCGAACCCTTTGCGCACTCGCATCATCAGCTTTCGCTCCGCCGCGCGCATCCGCCGTCGCTCCGGTGCGGTGAGATCGTCATACCCCCGAAGATGAAGAATCCCGTGCACGACGTACAATACCAGCTCTCTTGCCGTTGTGGTCCCGTATCGCCGTGCCTGCGCGACCGCCCGTTCCACCGAAATGATCAGCTCGCCCTGCCCTTCGCCGTAATCAAAACTCAAGATGTCAGTCGGCCCCGACGTCTGGTGATACTGGGAGTTGAGTTTCGCGATCGCCGCATCGTTGACCAGCGCGATCCCAAGATGAAACGGCTTGGCGCCCACAACGCCAAGCGCTCGCCCCGCAATCCCCGCCAGCCGACGCGTATCGATCCGCAGCCGCCGCTGCCGATTCGTTACGACGACCTCAATCCCCATATTCTCGCGGGTCATGCCGCGTGGGGTCTGCCGTTGCCGTTCGTTGCCGATTCCTGGCGGCGACGTTCCCGTTCCTCTTTGAACTTCGAATACGCCGAAATAATCTTCTGCACAAGCTCGTGCCGAACCACGTCGTGCTCGTCAAAGTAAACGATCTCCAGGCCGGGAATCTCCGTCAAAATCCCCTGGATCTCAATCAGCCCCGATGTCTTGTGCCCGGGCAGGTCCACCTGCGTGATGTCGCCGGTGATCACGACCCTGGAATCAAAGCCCATCCGGGTCAGAAACATCAGCATCTGCTCGCTCGTCGTGTTCTGCGCCTCATCGAGAATCACATACGCGTTGTTCAGCGTCCGCCCGCGCATGTACGCCAACGGCGCGATCTCAATCACGCCCCGTTCCATGTTCCGCTGAATCTCGTCCGGGTCCATCATGTCGTACAACGCATCGTACAACGGACGCAGATACGGACTCACCTTCTCCTCAAGCGTCCCCGGCAGAAACCCCAGCGCCTCGCCCGCCTCAACCGCCGGCCGGCACAAAATAATCCGCCCCACCCGATCGCTGCGCAACGCGTGCACCGCCATCGCCATCGCCAGATACGTCTTGCCCGTCCCCGCCGGCCCAATGCCGATGACGATGTCGTTCTTGCGGATCGCTTCGAGATAACGCTTCTGCCCCTGCGTCTTCGGGATGATCGGCCGCTTGCGCGTGGACACGTCCACACGGCCTTCATGCAGTTCCTGCATCTTCAGCGCTTCGCCCCGCGAGATCGCGCTGACGGCCCGGCTGAACTCCTGACGGCGAATCACCGTCCCCCGCGCGACAGCCTGTCGCAACTCGCCAAACAGGTTCTTGGCCCGCTCGATGTCTTCCGTCGAACCTTCGACGTTGATCCAACCGTCGCGGGCCGTGACCTTTAAGTTGAGCAGGTCTTCAACGAGTCGCAGATTCTTCGGCTCGTCGGCGTACAGGGATTGCGCTTGCCGCGCGTTGTCGAAATGCAGTGTTTCGCTTGCCATGTGCCGCTAGTACGTCATGCCCTCAAGCACCAGAAACATACTGCATATCCCCGTGCTTCGCAACCCGACGCCACGCGACCTCCGCTAGCTCTGCGGAATCGTCAACACCTGATTGACGTAGATCTTGTTCGGATTCTTGATCTTTTCTTTGTTGGCCCGATAGATCCGCGGCCATTTCAACGGATTGCCATACACCTTGCCGGCAATCTTCCACAGCGAATCGCCCCGACGCACCACGTACTTCGTCGGCCTCTCCGGCGTCTCGACTTTCGGCGGCTCGCTCTCGACGATCGTCGGCGCTGCCGGCGCCGCCGGCGGCAATGGCGTAATCTGCTCGACCACCGGCTCCGCTTCTGCCGCCGGTCGTCCCACGATGTATCCGCGATTCCCCCATTGCCCGCGGTCCACCCAGTAGTGCCGACGCCAGTTCGGATAATGCTCCTTCACGAAATCCGCCCAGTCCGGCTCCAGCTCGGGTTTCTCCACCACGTCCATCCCCTTGAGAAACTCGCTCTTCTGCTCCTCGTTGACCGGCGTCATCCGTTTCTGCTGCGTCGCGCAGCCGACAAACATTAACGCAACCCCTCCCACGAGGGTCAAAGACAGAAAATTCCTTCCAACGCTCTTCATAGTATCAACGCCTTCCTCCTTGCATTACGCCCTCGGTGATAACACCATCCCCCACCACCGTCAACGCCTTTTTCTCGCCGCTTCCGCCTGCCGATCCGTGAGTTACACCGCCCAGACCAACCCCGCATCCCTCGTCCTCCTCATTCACCCTCAGCGTAGTCGAGGCGCCTGACAAAACCCTGTTGTGCGAGAGTCTCCCGACCCCGCACAGTTTTCGACCGAAGGTCTCCCGGTCCGCCCGAACCTCCCTGTCCCGGTCACTGGTAGCGCTCGCTCGCCCAGCGCGCCGTCCTTCCTCCGTAGCGGCGGTCGTCGATGGGCCGCATCCCCGACGCCACAGGTCCAGTCCGCTCGCAGCGTCAGCGGAGACCACGTTTGCCGAAGGCATCACGTGGCGCCCAGCCCTCCAATTCTCCACCGCTCCACTCCCCCATCACTCCAATCCGCCCCCAAACGAAGCCAATTTATGGCCGAACGAAGCCAAACGAAGCCATTCACTTTTTCGCGCCGCCCGTCTGCGCAAGCAACTCCGCTCAAAGCACATCCAAGAGCAGACCCCCTCAAAAACCGTTGGCTTCGTTTCGCAGTCTTATACCCCCCTCCCCACTCTCCGAGTAGGCCGACCCCGCTCACCTGACTTCCTTGAGCTTGGTCCGCCATCTTGTCCACTGTAGCTCGCAGAGCGGAGGTGAAAGTCCTGGCAAAGGCTGTTTGCCAAACGGTTACCACTTCCGCTAATTGTCAAAGAACGTTCTTACGTCAACCCCCATCATATCCTGAAAGGATACAATGTCAACTCCAAATACGATGAATCCACCAACGTGCAGCCCCGCCGTCGTTTCCCCTCTCCGATTGTAGGCTCGTCCGCCTCAGGCGTGGCTTGTCCGCCTCTGGCGTGACACGTCCGGCCCGCTTACCCAACCGGCCAGATGCCCTCGTGGTCGAACCGCGTTGCGATGACTTGATGATTCACGCCAAATCGTGGGGCAATCTTCTTCGCGATAAACTCACGAGCCCCCTCAATCTCACGCCACCCCGACTCCGCGCTCGCGAGGTTCTGGCATGCCTGGTCGTACTCGCTCAGCAGAATCTCGCGGGGGACAAGAAATCGTCCCGCAAACTCGTTCGCCTGATACTCGGCGCTCCCATATTCCGACGGAGCGGCGGCCCATCGCTTGAATTCGTCCACGCTCTCGAACTGACGTTGCTCGATTTCCTTGCCGTGCAATACGAAATGGCCCAACTCGTGCGCAAAGGAAAACCGCAACCGTTGTTCAATCCAGTGGACGCCCTGCTCCCATGACATGTATGCGTCCTCATCGATATAAAAACCGCTCAAGTCCGGCAGCAGCGCCGCGTCAATCCGCTGCTCGGCAAAGAGGTTCTCCAGCGGGATTACATCCAGCCGCAGAACCACCTCCGCAATGTAGATCACGTCGATCGGCGGGAGATGATGCCCCCGAAGCTCGACGGACTCGCGAAAGCCGTCGGCAGCTTTCCAAATCTCCGCCCGTTCCCTATACCTTACGCTTCCGTTCACCGGGCGTATGGGCCTCCTTAACCTTCCGAATCAAATCGTCCAGTTCCTTCTCGCTCAGCTCCGCGCCCCGAACGCTGCGAAAGAACACCGGCAGCTTCTTCACCAGTTCCTCGTCATCAATGATGTCCTGCGGAATCTCTCCCCGCGCCACCGACGCCAGATCCATAAACGTCTGCCACCCGTCCGTACCGGCCTCCAGCCCCAATTGCTTCGCCCACCGTGCCAGCGTCTTCTCATCCCCCGGCGGCGGGTTGATCCCCCGTTCCACCTTGCTCCAATTGCTCGGGTCATGCCCGTGATCCAGACAGAACTGCCGCAACGTCTTCTTCTGCGCGATGCGCAAATCCTTCACGAGATCGCCAAACCTCATCTTTCACCCCTTCCTTCCGTGGTGGAAATTACACCACATGTGGTATAGAAGCAACCACATAATAGCGCGGTCGCCGCTCCGGGCCTTCGTGTCGTTTCCCCTCTCCGATTGTAGGGCGGGATCGCCCCGCGTCGTATCGGGGTATCCCGCCGCTCCGGTTTCCTCACCTTCCGCTCCCCGTCATCCCCCACCACAACCACCGCCTTCGTCGACGCAATATTGAACCTCGGTCCGTTGTAGCCGCGGGCGCTGACCGCGGTCCGTGCCGCGTCCTCGGTAGGGTCGCGCTGCTGCGCGACCGCTTCCCTCTCCCCCACCCCCGCTTGCCCGCCATAGTCCTCAGCGACGGCGGGCCCCGCCGAACCCTCGCGGATATGCGACCACAAGCCGAGCCTCTGGGAGCAGCGGGGCCGAAGGCGGCACTGGTCGCCGAGACGCAACCACACCGTGCCCAGGCTGCAAACGGCGTCGCGTCCTTTCGACGCCCGCAGGGCGACGTGAGGGGAACTTTGCGCGCGCCATCAAATCAGCCAGGCGCAGTACTACCAGTGGCGGGATCAGCTGTTCAACCAGGGAGCCGGGGTGTTTGATCGGGGCGGTCCCGAGCAGACCGAACAGCGACTGCGCGAGGAGAATCGTCGGCTCAAGACGCTGGTCGGCGAATTGACCGTGGAACTCAAAAAAAGCGAGGCCGAGCCGTGGTAACGCGCCAACGCTCCCCTCGGGTGCACCAGCGCGACGCGCAGTTGTTGCCGCGGCTGCAGCAGCTCAAGGCCGATCATCCCGCGTGGGGCTACCGACGGGTGTGGGCCTACCTGAAGTATCGGGAGGGACTGTCGGTCAACAAGAAGCGCATCTATCGGTTGCTCCAGGAGCATCGACTGTTGGCCCACCAGACCCGAAGGCTGCGGGCGACCCGCACCCCTGTGCGTTCCAAGCCCCGCGCCCAGCGGCCCAACGAACTGTGGGGCATCGACATGACCAAGATTCTGGTCAACTCGTGGGGCTGGGTGTACCTGCACGTCGTGCTGGACTGGGCCTCCAAGAAGATCGTCGGCTACGAACTGAGTTTGCGCAGCAAGACCACCGATTGGCTGGCCGCCTTGCGCCGGGCCGTCAGTCAGCAATTCCCACAGGGCATTCGCGAAACCGGCGCGTTGCGGTTGGTCAGCGACAACGGCTGCCAGCCGACCTCCGAGAGCTTCCTGCGGGAGTGTCGGATGTTGAACATCCAGCAGATCTTCACCAGCTACGACAACCCCAAGGGCAACGCCGATACCGAACGCGTCATCCGCACGATCAAGGAGGACCTGGTCTGGCCCCGCGAGTGGCTCACCGTCGAACAACTGCGCGTCGCCCTGGACTGGTGGATCAGTCAGTACAACGACGACTACCCACACTCGGCTATCGGCTATCAGACCCCACACCAATTCGAAGCGTCGTTTGAACCCAAACCATCAACCCCCAATCCTCTCTTATTCGCCGCTTGATTCACGGGGGGCACTACACTGGGACTCTCAAATCCGTCCCGATTATTCAAGGGGAGCAGTATACAGGCCCTTTACTTCTCACGCTTCTGCACTCTCTGCGATAGACATTTGGCCAAGCTTCCACAGAGCGGGCGTGTACCGGAGCTGCAAATCAGATTCGGTAGTTCATAGCAAACGTTTTGGTAAATTCACGCGCTTTAGAAGGGTCTGCATAATACAAACTGTTCATATAATCCAAAAGGAGGGACGAGTCCATGAGTCGAAACCCGGCATCTGTCAGCGTCTCCGTCTTCTCCGAAACAGCAATTAATGCTAATTCCCACGAAATTCGATCACAGAACACCGCCCATTTCAGCGAGGAACCCCAAAATGCACCAACGTCTCCACCGCGTGCTAGAAAAGAATCAGCTTGCCCGTCGCGAAACATCACCGGCAAATATCTCTCTGTTAAACTCGCAGGCCGGAATGAAGCTAAACCATAGAACTTATAGTTCTTAAGATAGTAGTTTACTGGATCAGGGGCAAGAGTCATGTAGCTGACCGACTCATCCTTAGACGAATAAGCCATTCTTTCAAGAAGCGAAGTGAATTCCTTTCTGTGAATCTCGCCGTGATCAATTGCGAAGTATTTTGCGAATGAACGGCGGAAAACAAACTCCGGGAATCGCTTCTTCGTATCAATAATTGTCTCGCATTGTTGTCGCAGGCCTAAGAATACGTTTCTATCCGTGACTAGCTCAGGTGGATTATTCATGGTTTTCCGAAATTTATTTTGAGTGTCCGGCCGCCAGAGCCTGCGGGAGCATAATCTGCCGCCACTCCCCCGGGCGCTGAGGTGCTGGGACGGAATACATACTGACTTCCGTTTGCATCAGTTAGAATTGTCGCTTCGCCATCAGCCGACATTCTCGCAGCATATCCATTGTTTTCCAAAGTGACAATCGTAGAACCGACCCCGATTTACTTGGGTCACACATTAGAGGGGGGTCGTAGAGGGGGTCGACGCTTTAGAAGCCGTTGAAAAACAACTCCTGAACGCGCGGACGTGCGCGACACCGGCGGATTTCCCAAGGAAGTTGTAGGCCGCGTGGCCTCACGCAGCGGGCCTCCAGCGTTCTTCAACAGCCTCTTTACATTTTACAGATCGGCCCTTGCCGACCCGCCCACCGCCTCACCATTTCCGGCCCAGACCTTTCCGCGCGTGGCCTCGCCCTCCTCAGCCTCTTGCCTCTCCGTGTCGACCCTCTCCCCTGAACTCCAATCCTCGCATTCTGTCCCTGCTCCGGCCTGGCGACCCCTGATCCCTGGCGTCATGCCATCATACCTACGTTACATATGTATCCGCCCGCGCATCCCCTACGTCTCCTGACCCCTGCTGTTACACCATGATGCCTAAGATTCTCATGTGTCCGCCTCACTCATCCCACCGCCCCGCCGATTTATGAATACTGCTATCCACAAACCCAGACTCGGCATTCAGTGCCATGCTAAAATTTTAGCACCCAACGACAGACACCCCGGGAATTAGGATCAGCTCTCAACATTGATACATTTGCAGACAAGCCTCCCCTTCGCCCGCTTCCTCCAACACCTCCAGGCCACCGATTCCAATAAACCCTGACCCCGCGCAGTTCTTCCCGTGCGCGCTTGCCCCGTGCACGACATCCTCCTATCCACAATTCCCGATCGCCTCGTGTGCCATGCTGAAAATTTAGCACCTCCCCGCCCATCCCGACTCCTCGAGGAGCACCCTCGTGTCGCATCGTCCTCTCCTGTCCACCATCTCGTCCGCCATGGCTTTAGCGAAGACGGAAGCCTCAGCGACGGCGGATCAACAATGCCACACAGAGATTCTACCCGCCGTTCTTTCACCCCGAATCCTCCCGCAGCCCTCGCGAACCCGTTCGGAGTTCGGGGCTGCGTGAGAAAATCCGCCTCCTCTTCGTGACAGCAGTTTACTCCGACTCCGAGGTCGGGGTGTCCTTCGCCGCGACAAATCCTCGGCCCACTGCCTCCTATCCCTTGGCCACTTCGGGGAAGAACAAAAGGCTTGCGGACGCCGCCCGCGGTCGTAAAATCTCCCTCGATTTGCTTCAGCCTCACGCGATCAAGGCCCGGATAAATCGTATGGCACCTGGTAGTGGCAATCGAACCAACCGCGAACACACCCTCTCGGACGACCCATTCGACGAGCGGTACGATGTGGAAAAGTTCTATCGCCGCATGGCAGCGGAACAGAACCTGCCCCTCGCAATCATCGCCGGCTCCATCGCCGCTCTGGCAGGATCGACATTATGGGCGTTGGTTTCACTCACGACCGGTTGGCGGTTTGGTATAATTGCCATTTTCGTGGGAACCCTTGTCGGTTGGGCTGTTCGCTATTTCGGGAAGGGCGTCACGCTTGCGTTCCCAGTCGCCGGCGCTGTGCTGGCTGTTCTTGGTTGCGCCCTGGGCGAGCTGTTGAGCGCTTGCGCCGCGTACTCGTTCATGCACGAGACCGAAGCCGTTACCGTATTCCTCCATCTGTTGAGCCGCCCGCAAGCGGCCCTTCGGACGCTGTTTCTGATAGCCGGTCCGTTGGACGGACTGTTCTACATCGTCGCGGTTTGCGCAGCCGCCAAACTGTCTTTCCGTCCGGTTGTCTTCAACGAGGACTAGCTGCCGGGCAAGCAGGGCGCAACGTGTTCGCCCCCGCCTGTCCGCCATCTTGTCCACCGTGGCCCGCAGAGCGAAGGTGGAACCTTCAGCAAAAACGGATTGCTGTCCATTCGCTCCCGTCTCCACTCCCCGCTGTTCCGCCTTCTGCCCGCCTTCCTTCGGCTACTTGGTTGCTCGCCTGCCGGCCTCACAAAATCTCCTTCCCCTTCCCCATCCGCCCGCTACAATGCCGCCGCAAACGGAGGGCGCACCCATGGACCTGATTCTTCACAACGCTCGCATTCGCGGTCACGACAAACCCGTCGATATCGCCATCAACAATGGCCTCATCGCCAAAATCGAGTCCGCGAGACGCCGAGGGGGAAGGGCGACAATCATCGATTGCGCCGGCAATCTCGTCTCGCCGCCGTTCACCGACATCCATGTTCACCTCGACGCTGTGCTCACCGTCGGACAGCCCCGCTTCAATCAATCGGGCACGCTCATCGAGGGCATCGAGATCTGGTCGGAACGCAAAAAGTCGCTCACGTTCGATGACGTGAAACGCCGCGCCACGCTCGCCGTAAAATGGGAACTCGCCCACGGCGTCACCCGCATCCGCAGCCACGTCGATGTCTGCGATCCCGAGCTCATCGCCGTCCAGGCCTTGCTCGATGTGAAAAAGGAGTTCGCCGGGCTTGTCGACATTCAGCTCGTCGCCTTCCCGCAGGATGGTATCTACGCGTTCCTGAACGGCGAATCGCTTATGGAACGCGCCATGGAACTCGGCTGCGACATCGTCGGCGGCATCCCCCACCACGAAATGACCCGCGACGACGGCGTGGCCGACGTGAAATTCGCTTGCGACCTCGCCCAGCAGTTCCACAAGCCGCTCGATCTGCACATCGACGAAACCGACGATCCGAACTCCCGTTTCACCGAAGTCCTCGCCGCCGAGACGATCAAGCGCGGCCTGAACGGTCGCGTCACCGCCAGTCACACAACCTCGATGCACAGCGTGGACAATGCCTACGCGTTCAAACTCATCCGCCTCATCAAACGCGCCGGCCTCCACATGGTCACCAATCCCTGCGACAATTCCGTCCTCCAAGGTCGATTCGATACCTATCCCAAACGCCGCGGCCACACCCGCGTGAAAGAGTTGCTGGCCGCCGGCGTGAACGTCGGCATCGGCCACGATTCGATCATGGATCCGTGGTACCCACTCGGCGTCGGTGATCCTCTCCAGGTCGCGTTCGTCTGGATTCACTACGGACAAATGAGCGGTGCCAGCGAAATCCCGCAGGTCTGGGACATGATCACCACCAATCCAGCCAAAGCGTTCGGCGCCGCCGACAAGTCCTACGGCATCGCTGTCGGCAATCCCGCCGACCTCGTCCTCCTCGATGCCGAAACCGAATTCGACGCCCTCCGCCGCATCGCGCCGCGTCTCTTGGTCATCCGCAACGGCCAAATCGTCGCCCGCACCACCCCGAGCGAAACCATGCTGTGCCCGAAGGGATGGAAAAAGGAAGTGATTACGTTCAACCCCTCGCAGCGGTAGGGCAAGCGGAAGACCATTTGCCCTGCCATCTCACTTTCCTTACCGTCGATGTCTTAATCCGGATCCACCCGCTTCGAACTCGGCAACGGCGCGGCATACCCGGTCGTCAGCAGCGCGCGAACTTCGGAATCCAGCACGTACGGCGGATCAAGTTGCGGGTCGCGTTCGGGCAACAATGTGTCCACGCCGAGCCCTTCCTCGCGCAGCGCCTCTCCGTAACTCAATGGGTCCTTCGGGTCTTTCACGTTCAGTTTCATCGCCCGCGCGCACGCCACATACACATCGTCCACCGTCACACATTTCCCCGATTGCCACCCGTGCAGCGGTTCCACCGCCAACCTCGTCAATGCCTTGATGTAGTCTTCGGACGCAATCTTGTCCGTCATTTTCACAGCCATCGCCTTCCCCAACATCACGGCAAACTGCTCCTGGCGCAGGCAGGTCTCCTCCGTCCGCACCACATGACGATGTGCCGTCGGCAGCCCCGCTGGTCGCGGCGTGATCTTGATATCGGCGGCGGCCGAATTGGTGTTGCTCGCCGTTGCTTCATGGACCGGCGCCGCCGTGACCGTCATACTCGTCGCGCAATCTTTCGCCTCCACCAACAGCTTCTCCGCGCGCGTCCAGCATAACGTCACGGTGTTCGCGTAGCCATCCACTCCCCCGGCTTCGTCGGATTTGATTCCCTGCCGAATGCTCTTCTGGGCGCTGAGCGTCAAATCCAGCAGGCCTTCGATCCTCAACACGCGCGAGTGAATGCAGTCCACCAGGTCCACTGCGTTTGTCGGCGCCGTCTCCTCCAGCTTGGCCGCCTCCTCACGAATCGCCTGTATCCGCGCCACGTGCGCATCGGCGTCCTTCGCGATCCCGGCCGCTTCATTGGTCGATAGCGCGGCAATCACAAGCCCGTTCCCAAGCGCCACGGCAAGCACAATGATCAACACCAATCCATCCGTCCTCCGCATGGCCCCGCAGTGTAACGGCGCGCCGAAAAAGCGCAAGCCCCGCGCCGGACAGCGCGCGCGGACCGCACGGCGCGGTTTCGCGCAACGAATTTCGAATGATTTCACCGTTGTCCGTGTCCAACATTCACCAACATCGTTCATCGGCCTTTTTCGTTGAAACATGCCCTGCCCATTTCTATACTCGGCGCATCGTGGCGTTGTGAGAAAGTCCATACTGACGGTAGTTCTTGTCTCTGTCCTGGCATTGGCCGGCGCGGTCCGGGCCGATGACCAGCCCGTTCCGTTTGCCGTCGGCGAAAAGCTCACTTACCAGGTCTTCTGGGGGCCGTTCGTCGTCGGCCGCGCCTCACTCGAGGTGACGGGAATCGACCCGGTCGACGGCCACAATTGCTATCACCTCGTCGCCAAAGCCAAAACCAGCGGCCTGATCGATGCCCTGTTCCCCGTCGATAGCACCGCCGAAAGCTGGCTCGACTGTGACGGCCTCTTCGCCCGGCGATACCGCGAAAACCGCACCGAGGGCAAACACCATCACAACAGCGAGTCCCACTACGATTACGCCGCCAAACAAACCATCATCACCAATTACATGAACGGCCGACAGCGGCATGTGGCGCTCGATCAACCGGTGCAGGACGTGATCTCCTCTCTCTACGTCGTGCGCACGAAAAACCTGATGCTGGATTCCGACGATGTGTTCACCATCAGCGCCGACACCACGAATTACAACGTCACCATCCATCCCGACGAACGCAAATTGATCTGGGTGAAACCGTTCGGCGACGTCCAGGCCCTGCGCATCGAGCCCACTCCCACCCTGAGCGTCGTCTCCGCCAACAAGGGGCGCATGTGGTTCTGGGTCAGCGATGATGCCCGCCATCTCCCGCTGGTCGTCACATCCGATCTGAAATTCGGCAGCGCGAAATTGGTGCTCTACAGTGTCACCAACAACAAGAGTCCCTCCGCTTCGGCCGGCCGGAATGGCGACGCCCCCGCTTCCCCGATACCGGTGGCCTCCAACATCTGCTCTCCCCAGCCCACTCCCTGACATGGAATTTCCCCCTCTCGATTTCGATCGCGTGCGCACGTACCCGATCCGCGAGCGCCCCAACAAGGTTCACCTCGACGAAATCGCCAGCGCCTGGAAACCCGGCGGCGCGTTCGCCCAATTTTACGATTCGCTCCCCCGCATCCTCGTCGGCAACGATTTCCGCGCCATCGTGGACGCCACCGTCGCCGCCGTCCGCAACCGCCGCCCCGTCGTCGTCATGATGGGCGCGCACACGATCAAGTGCGGGCTGAATCCGATTTTCCTCGACCTGATGAAACGGGGCATTGTCTCCGCCATCGCGTTCAACGGCGCAGGCGCCATCCATGATTTCGAGCTGGCCTACATCGGCGAGACCAGCGAAGACGTTCAACGCGGCCTCGATGATGGCAGCTTCGGCATGATCGATGAGACCGGCCGTCTCATGAATCAAGCCATGGCCGCCGGCGTGAAACAGGGCCTCGGCGCCGGCCGCGCCCTCGGCGAAGCCATTCTCACCGGCAAATTCCGCAACCGTGAACTCAGCATCCTGCACGAGGGCGTCGTCAGTAAGATCCCCGTCACCGTCCATATCGCCATCGGCACCGACATCATCCATCAGCATCCGACCACTAACGGCAGCGTCCTCGGCGAAGCTTCGTACCTCGATTTTCAAAAGTTCGCGGCCGTGGTCGCCCAACTCGAAGGCGGTGTGCTGTTCAACATCGGCTCGGCAGTGATCATGCCCGAGCTGTTTCTCAAAGCGCTCACGGTCGCCCGCAACCTCGGCCACAAGGTCGATACCCTGACGACCGTCACGTTCGACATGATCCGCCAGTATCGCCCCACCGAAAACGTCGTCCGCCGACCCACGCACAAGGGCGGCCATGGCTATTACATCGTCGGCCACCACGAACTCCTCGTCCCCCTCTGGGCCGCCGCCACTCTGGAACAACTTCAAAGCAAATGAACGCCAGCCGCCTTCGCCACATTCTCTCCCGTTTTCCCGACCAACGCATCCTCGTCGTCGGGGATGTCATGCTCGATCGATTCCTCTGGGGAAAGGTCTCGCGGATTTCGCCCGAGGCGCCGGTCCCCGTGGTCGAAATCAACCGCGAATCACTCTTCCCCGGCGGCGCCGCCAACGTCGCCCGCAACCTCCGCGCCCTCGGGGCGTCCGTCTCCGTCCTCGGCGTGCTTGGTGACGACGGCCCCGGCGAGGATCTGCGCGAGTCGCTCGATCAACAGGGCGTCGATACCGAGGGGCTGTTCGTGGACCCGAACCGTCCCACCACGCTCAAGACCCGCATCGTCGCCCACAGCCAGCAGATCGTCCGGTTCGACCGGGAAAAATGCGCGGATCTC
This sequence comes from Verrucomicrobiia bacterium, assembly GCA_035501175.1. Taxonomy (GTDB): domain Bacteria; phylum Verrucomicrobiota; class Verrucomicrobiia; order Palsa-1439; family Palsa-1439; genus Palsa-1439. The sequence continues at coordinate 23,459 of DATJWQ010000011.1, forward strand.
TCCCCGCAAATCCAGCGCAAGGTCCTGGAACATTTCGAAACACATCTGGGAAACGTCTCCGCGGTGATTTTCGAGGATTACGCCAAGGGACTGATGTCGCAGAAGCTGCTCAATGCCATGCAACGATTGGCTCGCCACGCCCGCAAAACCACCGCCGCCGATCCGAACTCCCGCAGCCGGCTCCGGTACTCCGGGCTCACCGCCGTCACCCCGAACCGATCCGAGGCGTTTGTCGCCGCGGGGTTGCCACACACCGAGCCGGCGGATGACGTCCTCCGCGATGAAGCCCTCATGCGCGTCGGCCAGATCCTCCTGCGCACGTGGAAACCGCGCAATCTTCTCGTGACGCTTGGCGAGGATGGCATGTGCCTGTTTCGGCCGGGCAAAAAACCGCACCACATCCCGACCGTCGCCCAGGAGGTCTTCGATGTGTCCGGCGCCGGCGATACGGTGATTGCCGCTCTCGTGCTCGCCCTGGCAACGAAAGCCGATCCAGTGGATGCCGCGGAGATTTCCAATCACGCGGCGGGTGTCGTGGTGGGCAAGGTCGGCACGGCAACGTGTTCGCCCGACGAATTGATCGCCAGTTTCCTCCGAAACCGGCACTGACATCCGTCAATCGCGCGTGGAGGCAGCGTCGAGCTTGAGCTTTTCCAACTCGGGACGGACTACCTTCTCACGACACTCGGGGCAGATTCCGTGTGTGAATTGCGCCTCGGAATGTTCGGCGATGTACGAGTCCACCTGCTGCCAGTAGTTCTGGTCGTTGCGGATTTTCTTGCAGTAACAGCAGATCGGCAACAAGCCCTGCAGCAGTTTGACATTGGTCAGCGCCAGCTCCAACTCTTTCACGCGCGCCGACAGCTCCGATTGCAGGCGAATAATCCGTTCGCCCACGTTGATCCGCGCCTTCAATTCGGATCGGTCAAACGGCTTGATGATGTAGTCGTCCGCGCCCGCCGTCAGTCCCTGGACGATGTCCTCTTTGCGGTCCTTGGCCGTCAGCAAAATGATATACAACGACCGATCCGTCACCTGGCTTCGCGCCCGACGGCATACTTCCGCGCCGTCCATCCCCGGCATCATCCAGTCCAGCACCGCCAACGACGGCGCCCCGGGCTTGCACAACGCATCCAATGCCTGAATCCCGTCCGTCGTGACCACGACGTCGTAACCCCACTTCGTCAGTGTGGCCTCCACCAGACGGCGCGAGACGACGTCGTCCTCGGCAATCAGGATTCGCACGCCGCACTCTCCTTCCGATACGCGGACAGCGCTCGTGCCAGACGCGCCACTTCCGCCCGCAATTCCCCGACAACCGCGCCAGCCTCGTCAAACTGACCGGCGGCGCCCATTTGCTCCAGCCGCTCCGCCGTTGCCCGAGCGGGCTCGGCGCTAAACGCGGCGGTTGACCCCTTGAGCGAGTGCGCGGACCGCTCGAGAAGTTTCGCGTCGCGGCCGGCGATGGCCTCCTGAATCTGATCCAGCAACGTGACCGATTCGGTCATGAACAACCCCGCCAGTTCACTGAAAAGTTCGGCATCACCGTCGATCATCGCCAGCGCCGATTCCCGGTCAAACACCATCTCTTTCGACGCGGTGGTGGTGGCGGCGGCGGTGTCCTTGTCGGCGGGAAGCTTTTCCGCGATGCCGGCGACAAGGGCGGGGTCCGGCGCCAATCGATCGATGGCCTCGAACAACGCCGTCGCCTGGATCGGTTTCGTCACATAGTCGTCCATGCCGGCTTCCAAACAACGCTCGCGGTCGCCCTTGAGCGCGTGGGCCGTCATCGCAATCACCGGAATATGTTGACCGGTGGATTTCTCGCGATCGCGGATTCGCGCCGTGGCTTCGAACCCACCCATCTCCGGCATCTGCACGTCCATCAAGACCGCGTCAAACGTCTCGCGTTCCAGCGCATCGAGCGCTTCCACGCCGTTGTTGACGGCGACCCACTTGTGCCCGCGCTTTTCCATCAGCTTGATGACCAGCCGCTGATTGACCGGATTATCCTCCGCAAGCAGAATTCGGAACTTCCGGGACGCGCTCGCGGGAGCGGGCCTGGTCTTCTCGATTGGCGTGGTTGACTCGCAGCGGATGCCCACCGCCGCCGCGATCGTATTGAACAGTTCGGATTGCTTGACCGGTTTGGTGAGGTAACCCGCCAATCCCAGTTCCTTGCAGCGCGAGGCCACGCCGGCGTGGCCCGCCGAAGAGAGCATGATCACTTTCGTCGCCGACAAATCCGCATCCTGGCGAATCTGTGCGGCCAACTCGAACCCATCCGTCTCGGGCATCAGACAATCCAGCAAGACAATCCGGAACGGGTCGCCGATGGCGTGGGCCTTTTTCATTCCGGCGAAGGCCGCGGCGGCGCCGCTGGCAATCACCGGCTTCGCCTGCCACTGCCGCAGCACTTCTTCCAGAATCCGGCGGTTGGTCGCGTTGTCGTCGACCACCAACACCTGAAGACCATTCAGATCCGTCTGTTGGGCGGTCGATTTCGGCGGCAGATCCGTCGAGCGCCGCATCCTCGTGGTGAAATGGAACGTGCTGCCCTGCCCCACCTCGCTTTGCACCCAGATCTTCCCGCCCATCATCTTGACCAACTGCGTGCAGATCGCCAGCCCAAGGCCCGTCCCGCCGTACTTGCGCGTGGTGGACCCGTCGGCCTGCGCGAACGCCTCAAAGATCACGCTCTGTTTGTTCTCGGGAATCCCAATGCCCGTGTCGCTCACCGCAAAATGCAGACACAGATCGTCTCCCTCCGCGCTGTCCATCTCAACCCGCACGACCACCTCGCCGTGCTCGGTAAACTTGAGCGCGTTGCTGACAAGGTTGACAATGATCTGGCGCAAGCGAACCGGATCGCCGACCAGTTCGTCCGGCACATCCGGCAACACGTGCGCTGCGAGTTCGAGGCCCTTCTGATGGGCGCGAACTGCGAGCGTTTTGAGCGAATCGCCCAGTTCATCACGCAACCGGAAATCAATCGGGTCGATGTCCATCTTCCCCGCCTCGATCTTCGAGAAGTCGAGGATGTCGTTGATCAACTGCAGCAACGTTTCCGCGGAGAGTTTGACGGTATTCAGATATTCACGCTGCTCGCCTGTCAGATCAGTGTCCAGCGCCAGGTCGGCCATGCCGATGATTCCGTTCATCGGGGTGCGAATCTCGTGGCTCATGTTCGCCAGAAACTCGCTCTTGGCCCGCGTCGCCGATTCGGCCTTTTCCTTGGACTCCCGCAACGCCTTGTCCTGATGCTGGATTTCCTCCAGCATCTCGTTGAACTCATCCACCAGCAGCCCGATTTCGTCGGTGGAAAGTTTGTCGGCCCGCACCGAGTAATCGCGCGTCTCGGACACGGTCCGCGCCGAACGCACGAGATGCAGAATTGGGTCCGAAATCACCCTCTGCAGGCGGGACGACAGCAACAGCGAGACCAGCCAGGAGAGCAGCAGGATGATCGTGACAATGCGCAGTTCTTCGAGAAAACGGTCCGTCAGCCAGCGGAAATCCGCGCGGATGTACACCGTGCCCGCCTTTTTCCCCTGGAGCAGGATGGTCTGGTACAGCACGAGATAGCGGCCCTCGATGCGGTCGATATCGTCTCCCAACAACTCGGGAACTTCGCGCTGCGGCCTGACGTCGTCGCGGGCGTATTTGATTACCAGTTTACCGTCCTTGCTGTACACGCAGGCGATGGCGATGGAATGCTGCTTGTTCGCCCACGAGTTCACTTCCTTGACGACTTCGGGATCGGACAGGTCCCGCCCGGCCGCCTGTCCCTCTTCGATCATCTCCGTCAGCACGGATAGATCACGGGTCATTTGGTGGCGATAATTGAGCATCTCGTAGAGCCCAAAGGCGACGCACGCCAGAATGACGGCCCCCGTGCTCGTGAGCATGCTGATCCACATCAGCTTGCCACGTATCGATCTGTCGGTGATCAACCCCATTATCGAACAATTCCCTCGAACGGTCTTTCGCTCAATTTGCGCACAACCCGAACGCCTCGGGTCAGGTGGTCCAAATCAACCTCCCTGAATGTCATTATTAAGCACCGGCGATGCCATCCGCCATCGAACTCCTGACTTTCTCTCAAAATCGCGCCGGACCGCCCACGCATGCGCAATTATCCCGCCAGACGCAGAAATGCGGGATTCCAGCACACCAGGCGGATCGCCACCTTGTACAATCCTGAACAACCTCGCCGTCGCTCGGTCGTCACCCGGACGGCTACGCCACGGAGACGTTCCCAGCAGGTTCCCGTCCCTCGCTGAGATGCCGATCGATGCACTCGATTACCTTGCTGATGCTGGCCGGCTTGGCGAGAAATTCGTACCCGCCGCGCAGCACCGATTGGGTGGTGGCCTCTTGGCCGGAAACAAGGGATGTCAGGAAAATAATCGGCGTGGATCGCAGCGACGAATCACTGTGGATGCGGAACGCCACGTCGCCACCGTCGGCGTCGGGCATGCATACATCCAGCAAAATCACTCCAGGACGAAACTCGCGTGCCGTTGACGCGGCGCGGGTCGCCAGGTTCTCGACGGCAACTTGAAATGAACCCGTCTTCTCCAACCCCATCGCGAGGAGCCGGCTGGCGGCAATATCATCGTCTACGATCAGCACCTTCGTCTTGCTCATTGAACACCCATCCTTCCAAGCCCCTTTCGAAGCAGCTTACGTTCCACCTACATGAATTTGACAACCGTTGGGGCGGGCTTGGACAGGGGCTGCGGCGGTGCGAGCACGCGGGCAACCGCCTGTCGTAACGTTAACTGCGTGATGGGCTTGCGCAGAATCATGTTGGGCTGGTGTGCGGGATCGACGCCGTCCACGGGCATATCGGCAAAGCCGGTCACCATCACCACGGGCGTCTTCGGCGACGCCTGCTTGATGGCCGCGGTCAACTGGTCGCCATTCATTTCGGGCATGGCCCGGTCGGCCACCACCAGGTCGTATCCCCACCGCGTGAACCGTTCCATCGCTTCCCGACCGTCGGCTGCGGTCTCGACAAAGTGCCCGTCGCCCCGCAAATACTCCGACTCGATATCACGGAACTGTGGCTCATCCTCCACCACCAGGATTCGCAGAGGACGTCCCGGTGCCGCGCGGTTCATCGTCGTTTCCCCGGTTTCCCCGGCCTCGGCGCGAAAGACCGGCAACCGAATGAGGAAGACCGATCCTTTCTCGGGTTCGCTCTGTACGTCAATGGAACCGCCATGTCGTTGGACGATTCCGTATACAATCGCCAGGCCAAGACCCGTGCCCCGCTCTCCCTTCGTCGTAAAGAACGGTTCAAAACAACGCTGCCGGATTTCCTCGGTCATTCCCCGCCCTGTATCCCGCACCTGAATCACGACCCACTCCCCTTCGGTCGAGGTCGCCACCGTTACCGTTCCACCCTGCGGCATCGCATCGACGGCGTTGAACAATAGATTGATGAAGGACTCGCGCAAATCGGAATCGCTGCCCCGAACCGGAGGCACGTCTTTGAGATCGGCATCCACCACCACGGTCGCGCCGCTGGCCATCATCTGGTCCTTCCATTTCGGCTGCGTCATCACGATCGCCTGCGTAATCGTGTCGTTGACGTCGACGGCCTGATACACGTCCGATTCTTTCCGATGCCGATAGAATTCCCGGAGCCGATTGACGATGGTGACGGCCTCTTGCGCCGCGGCGCTGGTCATCTGGATGTACTTCTTGACCTTGTCCTTGTCGTTGAGATTCTCCGGCCAGGCCAGCAACAATTCGTTGAACCCGAGGATCTTCGCGAGGACATTGTTGAAATCGTGGGCCACGCCGCTGGCCATCTGCGCCAGCGCGCGCAACCGTTCCTGCTGAACGATCTGCTTCTGCGCCTCGCGCAATTCCGCCACGGTGGTGGCCAATTGGCGCGTGCTCTCCCGCAACGAGCGCTCGGTTTGCTGGCGGGCGGTGACGTCGCGAATACCCAGAAGCAATACCGGCCCCTTGGGGCAATGGACCAGGCCGGCGTTGCCTTCGCACGGGAACTCGGCGCCGTCGGGGCGCCGGAGCTGAAGCTCGCGGCCGGCCTCGTTGAACACCGTCGCCGCTCCCGACCCGTCGACCCGGGCCAGCACGGAGAGCAACGCGGGGCACAGATCGACGAATGGCTGGCCGATGAGCTCGTCCGCCTTGCGCCCGCTCAACTGGAGTGCCGCCTGGTTGGCCTGCAACACCCGAAATGTATTGGGATCAAGCAGGAACATCGCTTCGACGGAAGAATCGAACAGCGCGTGATAGTCCTGTTCGGACAATGTGACGTTGTCCTCAATCACCATGCCCACGATGATCAGCAGCGCCAGGATCGCCGAGGTCAGGTACGCGCCAGCCATCAACACCGGCGAGCCGCTGGCCAGCGGGAACCCGATCAGATGGATTCCCCACAGCAGGAAGCCCAATCCAAGGATGATGCTGCCACGCGACCGGCGACGCGCCCGCATGTACAGGACGCCGGTGTACACCCCCGCGGCCGCCAACAGCACAAACACCGGCAGCGTCAGCCACAGACCATCCTGGACACGATAGGCGGCGAAATAGCTCCAGATGACGATCAGCGCCGTCGCCAGCGTCAGTTCGCGCTGGTCTCGGGTGATTTCTGCCAGTTGGAAACTGCCCCAAAACATGAACAGCGCGCTGATGCCAATGCACGCCCGGGATGCCATGAGCAGGAACGGCGTTTCCGGAGATTCCTCCAAGCCGATCGATGCCGTCAGGTACACCGAATAAAACATCCACGCGACTGTCCACAGGCTCAGATGGGACCGCCGCGTCGAGAAGTTCATGTAGGTGAACAGGATGATCACCATCCACACCGTGATCAACGCCAGGACCAGGGCGGACTTGATCCATTCCGGCGGGAAAAACAGAACGGATTCATTGAGCAAACTCGACTGCAGCATGTTCGTCATGATTCCGTTCTCGGCCCCCTGACGGCCTCCGACTCCCGTCCATCAAGCACTTCCCGCACTCTTCGTGCCAGAATCTCCGGCGTGAACGGCTTTTCCACGAACGAGATCTGATCTTCATAGATCCCGCGACGAATCATCGCGTCCGCGGTGTATCCCGAAGTAAACAAAACCTTGGTTTCGGGCCGGGTCGTTCCAAACCAATCGGCCAGTTGTTTGCCGTCCATTTGCGGCATCACAATATCGGTGAACAGCAAATCGATTTTCGCCCCGGCGTTCTGCTCGGCCACGCGGATCCCCTCTTCGCCGTTGCTCGCTTCGATCACGTGATAGCCAAGCTCGCGCAGGATACCCGCCGCGAGCTTGCGTACGTCCGCCTCGTCCTCCGCCACCAGAATTGTTTCCGTGCCGGTCGCCCATGGCGCGGTTTTCGGTCGTTCGGATTGCGAATCGGCCGTGGCGTCCACTCGCGGAAGATAAATCCGGAACGTGGTGCCCCGGCCCACCTCCGTGTCCACTTCGATGCTCCCCCCGCTCTGTTTGACGATTCCGTAGCAGGTCGCCAATCCGAGCCCGGTCCCATTCCCTTGTCGCTTGGTCGTAAAAAACGGCTCGAAAATATGCGCCTTGACCTCCTCGGTCATCCCGGAACCCGTGTCCGTCACGGAGAGCATGACGTATTCTCCCGGGGCCATGCCGCTGAGCCGGGCGCGATCGTCGCGGAGGGTGGCCCGCGCGACTTCAATCACCAATTTGCCCCCGTTCGGCATGGCATCGCGCGCGTTTACCGCGAGGTTCATCAGTACCTGCTCGATCTGGGCGGGATCGGCGCGAACGTTTCCCACGGCCGCCCCGCGGATGGTGTGCAGCTCGATGTCCTCGCCGATCAATCGCCGCAGCATCTTCTCCATGTCCGTGACGATATTGCTCAAATCGACAATCCGCGGTTGCAGCGCCTGCTTGCGGCTGAACGCCAGCAGTTGTCTCGTCAAACCGCTCGCCCGCTCGGCGGCCTTGCGGATCTGTTCGGCCAGCCGGAATCGCGCATCGTCCGCTGGAAGCTTGCGCAGCAACAATTCCGTGTACCCGGTGATTGCCGTCAGGATATTGTTGAAATCGTGCGCCACGCCGCCGGCCAGCCGCCCGACAGCTTCGACCTTCTGGGCCTGCAGAAACTGCTCCTGCAGGGTCTTCTGCTCGGTCATGTCCTCCTTGATGGCGATGAAATGTGCCACCCGCCCGTCTTCGTCGGCCACGGGCGCAATCGTCATCCGCGCCGTGTACCGCGTTCCGTCCTTGCGGGAACTGACCAGTTCGCCCTGCCACACCTCGCCGGAGAGGATTGTCTTCCACAGTTTGTCATAGCTCGCCGGATCGTGACCGTCCGCTTTGAGCGCCGACCATCTCTCCCCGTACACGTCTGCCAACGCGTACCCGGTGAGCCTGGTAAAGGCCGGATTGACCCATTCGACCGTCCCCTCGCGATCGGTCAGCACGATGGCGTTGGCCGCGGAATCCAGAGCCGCTCCCTGCAATCGCAGGCGGTCGGCCGCCAACTGCTGCTGCTGGATGCTCTCTTGCAGCCTGGCTTGGGATTGCTGCAGCGCATCCAGCATCTGGTTGAGAGCACCCGCCAGCCCGGCCAATTCGTCCTTGCCGTCGATCACCATTCGCGCGGCAACATCGTTGCGTCTGCCAATTTGATTGACCTCCCGAATCATCCTCGCCAGGCGGGCCAAAACCAGTCGTTCGAATAGAACCGCCATCGCCACGCCGAAGCACAATCCGATCACCAGCAGAGAGACCACCAGCAATCGCGCCGTACCCAGCCCCTGCGCCAGGATATCCCGCGGCTTCTCGACCCGCAGGACCGCGGCGGGCTTCCCGAAGATATCCTTGCACACCACGTAGCCCCCAATCCAATCTCCCGTCAGAGATTGGACAAACACACCGTTGGGGTCGCTCTCCCGGGCCAACGCTTCCCGAAAATCCGCCGGCAATGCCGGGTCATCCGCCCGATGAATCATCAACATCAAATGCGCCGCGTCCGTGAAGCGCTTCACTGCTGCCGTATCCAGGTAACGACCGACAAGGACCGTCCCGCGCGACGGCGCGCCGCTTTGACCGGTCCCGATCGACCTCGACGCAACCAACGTGATCCCCTCGGGCAACAGGATCAGGCCCGAATGAGTCCGCCCATCGTTCGCGTGCTGCACCAGGGCGTTCCGTCCCTTCAACAGCCGCAGAAGGCTGTCGGGGACCGGCATCCTCTTCGCCTCGCGAAGATCGAATCCGCCGCTCCACTCCACCTGCCCATCGCCGTTCAGGCAGACTATGAAATTCAGCCGCAAGTCGGCAAAGGTCGAATCCTCCAGGTTGGCGCGGACATAATTCCGGTTGTGGTCCTGGACAAACTGGCTCGTGTCTTCCCTCGCGGCCCAATCGCCAGCCCTCTCGCCCAGGTCCGCCAACTCGTTGGCCAGCGCGCTCTTCGACCATGTCACGTCGCGAACCACGTCGCAGCGTTCGAGTCGGGAGAAATCAGCCAGCAGAATGCTCGACGAGACTTTGTACAAGCCGAGGATCAGCGCCACCAACGTCGCCCCGATGATCAAAAGTATCTTGCGGCGCAGAGTCATGACACTCTGTCCTGTCGGTTCATACTTGATGCAATCTTTTGCAGCGAACTCCTCACCGCATGCTCCTTCGTGCCATCAATTACAGCCGGGCATACGCCTAAAACGCAATATCTGTGCCACGGCGCGAGCTTTGCCCAATCGCGTCCGACCAAGCCGGCTGCCGAAAAAAACGTGACGTGTTGCGTCGACGGCCAGGCCAGTGAATCTCTGTCGTTACACCGACTCGACCAGCGAAACGATGAACTCTTTTACTGCAAACGGAAAAAACATCTTGACGCATGTATCAATTCTGCATAAGTTGATCGTGGCGTTGAACTGAAGATTTGCCCCGTATGAGTTGAGGAGCACGAAGTAATGTCCGTTCGAGTTACGTAAGTAAAAGTAAACAGGCTCACCCAAAGACGGTCACGTTAGCCGTATCTGTGTTGTTGTTGCCGCTGTTGTTTTCTTCACCCCAAACGAGCGCGGTTGCCAGGCAGTGTTGAGCGCGCGCGTCGTCGGGAAGTGAAGCCCTAACAGCCATGACGCTGGAAGGAACAACAGCCTATGAAGTCTCTGCAATCCTCTCCCTCCGGGAGATTCCCCGTCGTAATAATGATGTTCATCGTTGCTGCCCTCGCGCCCACCGACGCAATTTGGGCCGACGATTCTGCGCAAAGTGTGGATTCATCCAATCCCACCCCCCCATGGACGTGGAATGGAGTTCACCACCACTGGCGGCATTTCGAGGGTGACGGTTGGACCAACTACCCGGACGCCAGCGGTGTCTCCCCGGATTCTGCTGCGACCACAACCCCGACGGATACCGCGTCTCCGACTGATCCGACGCCCGCCGCTGACCCGGCAGCGATCGATCCCTCGACTACCGATCCGACCCGAACGACAACCGCGGATTCTGCCAGCACGACCCCGGACGCGACCTTTCAACCGCTTGCCCAGACCATCCTCCCCTCGACCGTGACCGCTCTGATGGCGACTCCGACATCTTCATCGCAAGTTACATTGCGCTGGAATGTCGCGCTGGACATCGGCGGACTCGGGCTCGGCGGTTATCAGATCTACCGCGACGGCACATTGATCGCCACGACCCTGCTGGCCACGGAATTCATCGATTCGACAGTGTCGCCCAACACAACGTACTGCTACACGGTGCTCGGTTATGACGTCGTTGGTAACGCCGGCCCTCCGAGCGCCGAGGCTTGCGCTTCCACGCCCCCTGTCCCGCAAGGCAACCCGACCCTGTCGGGGTATTTTGTCGATTATTCCTCCGGCTCCGACGCCAACCCAGGAACGAGCGCAACGACCCCCTGGCAACATTGCCCGGGTGATTCGGCAGCCATCGGGGTCCCGGCGGCGACCACACTGAAGGCCGGGAACGTCGTCTGGTTCAAACAGGGCGTCACCTACGTCTTCACCGTCGGCATCCCCAATCCGCCCGTGGTATCGCCGGGCATCCAGTGCTACTGGTCGGGCGTCACCTACGCCAGCACTAACGCCTGGACCACCGCCACCGGCGCCGGCAAAGCCCGGTTCACCGACAACTACGCCCAGGGCTACCACTACGTCGCCTTCTGGGACTACTACGGCGCCAGCAACCTGACCTTCGACACGCTCAACATCGGCCCGATGGGC
>DATJWQ010000012.1:0-97781 GCA_035501175.1 Verrucomicrobiia bacterium
GGCAACAGCACGCGCACGCGGTAATACCGCGACGGGACGTTCGTTGCGCCACCGATATCCGTGAAGTTGGTGACCGCACCAAGGCCGGCCCCTCCACCGAGGATGATGTCCGACACGCCCGGAGTCGCCACGAAGTTGTTCGTGTAGCTGCCGTCAGCCGTCCCGGTTGTGTACTCCAGCCGGTTCGTGCGCGACGCAACTCCCGGCACGTAGGTGTTGTCGCCGCTGGCGCCCAGGAACGTCACGTTGACGTCCATGCCGTTCGGCGCGGTAACACTGATGACTCGCAGGTACGCCGCCGCGTTGGTGGGGTTGAAGCCCGCCAGGAACTGGTTGGTATTGCTCATGCCTTTGCCGTACGGATCGGCGTCGGGTTGCGCCTGCGGGCAGGCCGTGCAGCCAAAGTACTGCTGCTGCCAGCCCTGGAACCCTGTGAGCACGTTGATCAGGTCGTTCGACATCAGCGTGCTGACCGGCCCAAACGCGTTGCTGGCGGTCAGTGTGACTGTATACGTGCCACCTGCTGTGTACGTATGCATGAAGCTCGAGCCGCCGCTGTTCGTCAGTTGGCTGCTGTCACCGAAGTCCCAGAACAAGGTGATGTTCGGCGAGCCACTCGACGTATCCGTGAAGGTCACGGCAAGCGGCGCTGCTCCCGAGGTCGGGCTGGCAGTGAAATTGGCCGTCGGAGCAGTTCCCACCACCGTCAACGTCGCGGTGCCGCTGTTGACCACGCCGGCGCCGTTAGACACGATGACCGAGTATACCCCGGCGTCGCCCAACAACGCGTTGGAGATGACCAAGGTCGCGTTGTTGGCCGTGGCATTGATCACGTTGGTGCCGTTCAGCAACCATTGATAGGACGGATCGGGTACGCCCGTGGCGGCGACACTGAAGGACGCCATCGTCCCTGTGGTCACCGTCATACTGACCGGGTTGGTCAGGATGTTCGGTGCCAATTGAGGCTGCCAGCCGTTCAACCAGCAGGAGACGTTCTGGACGCAGATGACGTTCGGGTCGCCGTTGGTCAGGTCAGTCGGAAACGTTCGTGCGGCGGTGGCCGTGATATTGCTGTTCCCATAGGTCCAATAGCGCGAAATGGACGCATCCGTCCCATTCCAGCCGTTGCTGATGATGTGATCGTCGATGAGGCAATAGGCGACGAAGACATTACCGTTGCTAATGCTGATGGCCCGCCCCAAATCGCAACCAGTCACCGTGTTGCTCGATCGAGTAAGACGACAGTTCAGGACCGCGATGCCGTTGCTGCCAGCATCGGTGCGGGACTGCGTCATGTGGCTGCCGCCAAGCCGGCAGCGGATCTCGCAGTTCGTGAAGAATCCATTCATGCCGCCCCAAATAAAGTCGGTCTGGCCCTCGACCAGGCTGTTGTTGAAATATGCCTGCGTGCCGCTGGTATTACCGAGCATCGTATCCTGGAAGCCACTCATGGCAGAGTTGTTGAAGATAAAGCGCTTGATATTCGTTTCCAGCATCAGCGCCTGGGCCGGTGACGCGCCGTAGCCGGACGTATCGTTCAACGTGACGCCGTCGATCGCGATGTCGTTGCCATTGACCGTGACGACGTTCTCCTGGTGCGTGCTCGGATTGGCCCGCCCATTGTTGGCGTACGCGATGACGCTTCCCCCCCGGCTTTGTCCGCGAAGGGTAATGTTATTCTTCAACCGAATATTGACCACCTCCGTGTACGTCCCGTTGCGGAGATTGATCAATGTTGGCGTGGTATTATTGTTGGGCACGAAGTCAATCGCGCCCTGCACCGTCAGGAAATCGCCACTGCCGTCGGTGGCTACCACGATGTTCGTCGGATTGGCGGGGCCGGTGGGTTTGGTGGTGAACTGCCACGCGTTTGTGCCGGTGATCCCGGCAAACAGAGCGCCATTGGCATCCGTGAACACACCGGGATCGACGGTGACGTAGTATGTCTGATTCGAAGTCAACAAATCCAGGTGCGGATAGATAGCCGCCGTATTGCCCGTGATGATCACTGGGAATGTATTGAATGTCGTGCCGCCAATCGTCCTGGCCTGGATGTTGACCGCGTACACCGGGTCGTTGGTGAAGTTCTGGCTCATGTCCAGCATGTCCACCGGCGATGCGGGATTCGTTGTGTCGTAGATGCGAATCAAGCCTGCATCGCGCAGCAACGGCGCCTGGTCAAAGGTAATGTATAATGGCGTGTCGTAGCACACGTTGACCGCACCATTGCTCGGCGATAGAGATGCTGCTCCCATCAGGGAATTGACCGTCAATGTCGCAGCGCTGCTGGTTGCCATCCCCACGGAATTGGACGCGACGGCGTAGTATGCGCCCATGTTTGTTGGTGCCACGGACGCGATGCAGAATGTCGACCCGGTGGCGCCGCTGATTGACGCATTATTGAAGTACCATTGGAATGTGGCGGATGGCACACCGTTGCTCGATACCACCGAAAAGCAGGCGCTTTGCGTATTGGTCACCGTCAGGCTCTGCGGGGGCTGTTGGATCATCGGTGGCACCAGAATATGTAGCACCGCACTGTTGGTTGCGGAACCCGCTTCGTTGGTGGCAATGATCGAATACGTATGGCCGTCCTGGCTCGCATATTGGACGTTTGTCAGCATCAGCGATGTGCCAGTCGCCGCGGGAATCGCGACCCCGTCATCATACCATTGGTCCCCCGGCAACGGCAGACCGGTGACCGAGGCGGTAAAGGTGGCGATGCTGCCCTGGATGACGGTCTGATCCGTCGGCCCAACGATACTCGGCGGCACATTGCTGCCGGACACCGTCAGGTTCATGCAACTGGTCACCACCCCGGCGCTGTTACTGGCGGTGAGGCAGTAGTTGCCGCTGTCAGCGGGTTGGGAGTTCAGGATCGTCAGGGTGCCGGTGGCGCTACCGGAAATCGTGGAACCGTTTCCGGTCGAACCATCCATCAGGTTCGTGCCGCCCAATTGCCATTGCAGACTGGGGGATGGCACGCCGCAGACCGATGTGCTGATGACGACCGTGCTGCCATCCGCTACGGCCTGATCGGTGAGGTTTGATATGCATGGCGCAACGAGAACTGTCAGTGTCATGCTGTTTGTCGCGGCTCCCGCAATATTGCTGGCGACCAAGGAGTAGACGAAACTATTCTGCGAATACTGGACGTTGGTCAGGATCAACGAAGATCCCGTCGCGCCGGCAAGATTGGTGCCGTTCGCCTGCCATTGCAGCGCGGGTGCGGGCAGGCCGGAAACCGACGCGACGATGGCGGCGTTGTTGCCTGCGACGACCGTTTGATTTGTTGGCCCCGTAAGCCCCGGGGCTGACAACGGCACAAGTTGGAAGCCATTCAAGTACGCGCCATTTCCACTGCCATTGAACAAAAAGCTGAAATTGCCCGAGGCATCAGCTTGTCCATAGAGAACACCCCAGCTCGAACCTTGCGGAAGCAGCTGAAAGCCACCGGATACGCTGTTCGTCGTCCACAAGCTTCCATACGCGCCGTTGCTGTTCGCCGTGGTATTGACCGTGGTAACGTTGGTTGGATTTCCACTGGAGACGGCATAGTAGTTACTGTTGGACAGCGCCACTCCGGCCCCCTGGCCAGAGGTTGTGGTGGCGCCTTCGATGTACAGGCCGTAAGGGGCCGAGGGTGTCAGATTTGCAAATGAGAATATGAAGGCGTTCCCGCTACCATTGTAATAGTTGCGCCACGCCTGCTGCATCACGCCGGCGGGCTGGACCGTATTATCGCCCGTAGCGTTTGACGGCTGCACCCGAGTGCCCGTCGTGACCTTTGAAAAATACGCCATCGTCAGCGTCGGCGAGATGCTCGCGCCAGTGCAGTCTTTCAGAGGGAGATTGGTATAGACGATCACGGTCGAGCCAACGGTGGTATTCAGCGGGACCGTCGCGCTCTCGCCGACAGTGTTCCAGTTGTTGCCGGCCACCGGCGCCGCCGCGCTATAACTGTAACCTGATGGGGGCGCAATGTTGCTGCTGGTGACTGGCGCCGCCGTTCCAGTCAGCAGGTCAACGAATATGCTTTGGGCGCGCACGCTGCAGGCGAACGCGGAAAGTCCCGCGCACATTACTGCCACTAGTCTAGCCTGGATAACGTTCTTCATGAGTGACACCCCTCCAAACCAATGTTTCCGGACCATTTCGCTTTCTTCATTCAGGCCGAAGCCTCAACTGCAAAGGTCTGCTCTGTCCTACCTCAGGGCTGCCCAGGCGATGGACAACCGAACTCCAACCACAACCCTTCCGTCTCGAACGGGAGTTACCGACTCAATTCATCTCAAACCAGGGATCCGGACTAAGCTTATCCTGCGCGTGAATCTTGTCGCCTGTCACATAATCCACGTGACCATCCCCAAACAGGCAATTCACACCACCAAGGTGCCGCTGTAACGGAGGTATACCCGCCGGATCAGAAAATGTTATGGAAGCCGGGTTCGACACGGCGCTCCACATCCCGCCCGCCTGTAGCGAGTGTCCGCCCGAGTCGATCATGAGCAGGTATTGCGCTGGTTGGGGTACGCCCTTCAGGCTGGGCCAATAGTTGTTCGAGTTACTTGGATCCGGTGTCAGGCTCTGATAACCGCCAAATCCATTCCGCACAATCGGAGGAGTGGGCGTGGAGTAATCATAATAACCCGCGAGCATCTGCCCCCTGCCCAGATGTGAGGCGACCTGCGGGCATATCTTCATGGTGCGGAGCCTGTTGGAAGGATTGCCCCCACCCAGGTACGCCACCAACGGATTCGTTTCGGTGACGCCGCTCTTGGGACTCCATGTGTTCTCGAACCAGCCGCCCGGCTCAAAAAGTCCACCATTCCAATCGTCGGAGTACATCAACAAAACCGTGCCCCATTGCTTCTCGTTGTTGATGCAGGCGGCTTCATAACCCTTCAGTCGGGCCTTGTTTAGCGCGGGCAACAACATGGCTGCCAGAATTCCGATGATCGCAATGACAACTAACAACTCAATCAGCGTAAACGCCCGCTTCTTCATGTGACGCGACATCATTCCAAGTCCTTTCTTCGCACGCGATGGACCTGCTCCTTCCATCCGCGTGAGAACCAACTCTCAGTCCGACGATGCTACGCGGACGGCCCCCGGCGAGCACGGAATGCACCGAGAACCAAACCCAGCCCGCCCAGCAACAGCACGAACGTGGACGGTTCCGGAACATTCGTGGTGACAGTCAGTGAACTCACATCCATGGCCGAACCCGGATCCCCGCTCGACCCCTTGTACTGCCAACCGAACGCCAGGCCATCGAAGGTGTTAAGCGAAATGCCATTCGTCGTTGAGGCCAGCGAAAACAATGTTGCGCTGCTACTCGTATCGATGAGGAGGTTACTGACCGTGGTGCCGCCGGAGGCGTTTAGCATCACCTTGAACTCCTCCGTCAACTGCTGGCCGTTTGTCAGAACGAGGCTGGAAGACGCTGTCCCGCTCAACTGAATTCCCCGGGGATTGGCATAGGTGCTGCCGCTGCTTGCGTTGTTGCCGAGCAGGTCTTGATCCCCGGCCGCAGCCGTCTGCGCTGGCCGAAAGTAGATCTTCGCCGTGTTGCCGCTGCCAGGTAGTTGGATGTGAAAGCCCTGCCAGCCCATGGTTCCACCGGTGATATTGGTTGCAAGCCCGCTGTTTTGAAGACTGGACAATGGGGCGCTCCCGTAAGAATCGAAAAGCCCAGCCCAGAGCTGCGAGCTCGCCTTGCCGGAAATGAGGATGTTGGAACTGTCGGTGAATGTGTACGTCAATAGGATGTAATCGCCCGGGTTGGAGAGCATGACCGGTGTCGCCGTGAACAACGCCTGAGCTTCGACGAGGCCAGAACTCGTGGACGGCAGCAATATACTCAGATCTCCGTCGCTCACAGCGCTGCCGGCGCTTTTGCTGGAAGCGATATCGTAACTCGTCGTACTCCCGCCTGCAGGAGTGCTCACGCCATTGAGCGTGCTGGAGCCAAACGTATCGCTGAAGACCGTTACCTGGGCGGATGACGAACGACCACCCACCACCAATCCACACGTGACCATTACGACGGCAACGAACCTGGAAGCGCAATCACTTCGTCGAATTGTCCGCAACTGTTGCATCCTTTTCATCTTCCCTATCCTTTCCAGTACCCGCCTGTTTCGAATTTTCCCGTCCTCGCTGCCACAATGCCCGTGTCTCTTCAGCGCATCGTGGCAGCTCCACCAACTGTTACGAATACTCATCACCGACGAATCACGAGCGCAGTCGCCGGAAGTTCACCGAGTCGTGAATGAAGGCATTTGTTGTTACGTTTCATACCTTTTGCCGTGCGACTGCGCTCCACACCTATGAGGCCCGCTACGGCAGCAACACGCGGACGCGGTAGAATCGCGAGGGCTTATTGGTCGCGCCACCGCTGTCCACCATGTTGGTCACCACGCCCAAACCCGTCCCACCGGCGAGGATGTTGGTTTTCCCGGTGCTGACGAAGTTGTTGGAATAGCTCCCGTTGGCTGTGCCGGTTGTAAACTCCAGGATATTTGTGCGAGACCCAGGTCCGCCGGTATACGTGCTGTCTCCATTGGCGCCAAGGTAGGTCACCAGAACATCCGTGTTGCTGTTTGTCTTCGCAATCGAGATGATGTGTGGATAAGCAGCCGTATTGGTCGGATTAAAGCCCGCCAGAAACTGGTTCGTGTTGGTAATTCCTTTGCCGTATGGATCCGCGCTCGGCTGCGCCTGCGAGCAACCCGTGCAACCGAAATAATGCGTTTGCCATGTCGCGAATCCGCTCGACTGCGCATTGCTCACATCGAGACTCACGACCCCGGGATTGCTGATGTCGACGCTGTAAGCCAGGCTCGGGTTCGGTGTCGCTCCAATCGCCAAGATCCCCGAACTGCCGTTTGTTGTCAGCGTACCCGTATACGTGAACAACGTGTACGTGCCCACGCCGAATCCACCGGAATTGGCGACGTTGAGCGTGCCGTTCAACGTCAGGTTGCCATTGACAGCCGTCAGGTCGCTGCTGATACCCAAATCGTACTGGATGTTCGCGGAACCCGCCAGGATCACGTCGTTGCTGGTTGTGATTTGGCCCACGCCGCCGATGCCGGGCGACAATGTCCCGAACACGGTGGTGTTCCCCAGGATCGTTCCATTGCCGCTGAGGGTGGCGTTATTGGTGATCACCAAGCCGTTGTTGAAATTGTGGAAGCCGGTTCCGCTGGCTGCCAGTTGCAGGTTCGCCACACCGCTCCCATTCCCCACAACCACTGGACTGCCGTCGTTGGCCCCATCATCAATGGTGGAACCACCCGTCGCCAGGGTGCCGGAGGTGAATACCAGAGAATTCGTCGTTCGGACACGCAGCGATGGTGTCACAATTGTCCCCCCCGCAACCGTCAGCGTATTGCTGATCGCGTAGCCGCTCACCCCACCCACTTGGACGAGGCCCGTGCAAATCATCGAACCGCCATTGATCGCCAACAGGTTGAACTCGTCGTTGGTGCTCGCACCGATCGTGATACTCCCGTCATTGATCTGACCGCCGCTTAAGACAAACGTATTCCCCACCGCCGGAGTGGTTCCTCCGGCGACGCCCACGGTGAGGCTGCGCAGGTTGGTAATCACACCACCGACAACCGTCATCAGGTTGCTGGGAGCACCGCTGCGACCGACTGCGAGATCCAAGCTGCCGAAATTCCACAGGGTGTCCGCCAAAACCAAACAGCTATTGCTGCCTGCGCCGAAGTTGTTGCCGAGACGGAAGGACCCGGTCGTCATCGCGACATTGGTGACGATTACCTGATTGTAGGCTCCATTTGTGCCCGCGCCCACCGTGCATGTGCCCACATTGATAAGGGCGGCCGCTCCAGGGCCGCCGGCTTGAAAGACATTCCCGGTGGCCAAGGCGCCGTTACCGATGTTGACCCCGCCGGCCATGAACAACTTACCGCCGTCGTTAACGATAAGGTTGTTGAAATTGCCTCCCGTCAGCGTTGAGGCGTCGCCGACCGTGATGCTGGCGGCGTTGGTGATCATGCCGCCACTACTAATCAACACCGTGTTGTTCGAGGAAGCGCCCGAGGCCCCGATAATGATCGCCTTGGCGGTGCCGTTGTCGTCGCAACGGAGTGCCGCACCACCGGCCACGATCAACCGGTTGCTATACACCCCGTTACCGTTACCAACTCTGAGGTTTCCGAACCCGGTGAGCACATATGCATTATTAGTAAGGATGGAGGTATCCAACACGCCACCGCTGGTGCCGGTAAGGAAGGTGCCAGCGTCACTGATCGTGGCATTATTGACGATAAGCGTGGTACCAAAACCACCCACGCTGAACGGACGTTGTGCGACCTCCCAAAACGAGCTGCCTACGACTTGCACCGTCGTATTGCTGGCCGTAGCGTTGCCACCGATGGTTGTGGTACCGGTAGTAATCGATGCGCCATTGCTAATAATCAGACTACACCCAAAAGATCCGGCTGCCGTGCCTACCGTGACGGAGCCCGCCGAGGTGGGGTCAGGATTGGGAGAGGTTACGCCCGCACCGCTGACCGTGAACGTCCCACTCGAGCCCGCTGTGTTGCCGACACGGATACTGGAGTATGAGAGCATGCCGCCATTCAAGATGTACGTGCCTGCTCCGGCGTCGCCAACAACGAACTCGGCGTTGGTCACGCCGCTCGCCACCTGCAAGGTTCCGCTAGTCTGGACCACGGTAGCAGTCGCGCCGGCATTCTGGCCGATATCGAAAGCCACCGGGCCATTGGTAAGTGTCCACGTCTGGGATTCAATGTTGAGGGTCACGGTCCCGCCGTTGACCACATTGCTGTCGATGGTGTTGGGCGCTGACGGGAAACTAACCGTGTAGCTGGCGTTGTTGGTGAACGCTGTGCCGTCTCCATTGGCTGGAGCACTCCCGGTATCCCAGTTCCCATTATCACTGAAATTCCCGCCGCTGCCAGTCCAGGTGTTGACCGCCGCTTGAGTCGTGACTCCAACCAATCCCAAGGCCACCACCCACACGGTGACACTTCGGGAAAAACTCCGAACAACCCCTTGCCATTGATCCGTCGTCTTCATGCCCTCACTCCTCTCGATTCCGTTGCCTTGTTTGCCAAGCTTGTTTGATCGCGATGATTTACCGACGTGAGCCCGCCAACAGAAGGCGTTCAACGCATACTCGGCGAATGGCACGGAACGCCGTCGTAGAGTGGGTTGGTCCGCCTTGGAGATGCACTAACATGTAACGATTCCCGTGGCGCTCATTAAAGACTGATCGGGTCCGCCGGTCAATTTGGCCACTATCCAAAACCGAGTGAAAATAATCCGTCCACGCCATTCCACCCGTCGCGCGGATTCCGGGTTGGGAGCAGACGGTTATGACTTCGGGAGACGGTGCCCGGAAGATTCGTAACGCTGGAGCCGCAAGGAGCGCCTCAACGGCATCAGCGAATCGCGGATGCTGGACCGCGTTGCAGGCCGATTTCGTTAACGCAGAAGCGTTTTGCGGTATTGATTGGGGGACAATCCGGTGGACTTCTTGAACGCGACCCAAAAGCTGTTGGCGCTCTGATAACCGCACATCTCGGCGACCACCTCCATCTTTCGATTGCTCTCACCCAGTAACCTCTTGGCCTGTTCGATCCGAACCCGGTGAAGCTCGTGCCCCGGTGATCGCCCAACCTGGTCCAGGAAGGCCTGGTGAAGTCCGCTCCGCGACATCGCGCTGATCTTCATCAGATCCTGGATGCCAATCGATTCGTGGTAATGTTCCCAAATGAAATGAAGGCTCTTGGCGATGCCGTGGTGTTTGACCGCCATCAGATCGCTGCTCTTGCGCGCAATCAGCCCGGCCGGCGGAATCCGCACAGGCTGCCTCGGAACGGGACGACCGGCCATCAGGTCATCCAGCAACTCGGCGCCCCGGTACCCCACCAACTCCAGATTCCCGTCGACGCTCGAAATTGGGGTCTGCATTGCGTCCACAGCCAATAGCGAATTGCCGGCCCCAATGATGGCGATTTCTTCGGGAACTGCGATGCCCAGCCGTTCACAAGTTTCGAGGACGTCCAGCGCCAGGCCGTCGACAGCCGTGAACAGCCCCAGAGGTTTGGGGGCGTGTTTCAGTTGCATCGCCAACCAATCCCGTTTACGTTGCCAGGCTTTCCGGTCACTCCGATTGTTGCGGAGCGACGGCGATTGGTACCAGCGAATCCACGTGCATTCGCGGTCCGCTTGCTTGAGCGCCCTCGCGTATGCCTGACCTCGCTCCTCATGCACCCAGTTGTCGGCATCGCTGTAAAAAGAGAAGTTTCTCAGGCCTCGCGTCAGGAAGTGGTCCGCCACAAGTTGGGCGGCCATCGCGTGGTCTTCCAGGACGCGGGAGAATGGCAGGTGCGACCGACGGAAACTGAAATCGACTGTAGGCTTGCCGGTGTGAACGACAAAATCGGCGAGGTCGTCATCTCCCGCCAGCCAGGCCAGAATACCGTCGCCATCCCAGCCCCACGGGATGACCTTCTCCCGCGCGAGATCCTCCGACAGATGCCATCCGTGCTCCTGAGCGTATTTCTCGATTCCTCGGTGCAGACGGTAATCATACCAACCGAGCGCGATAAGAACCCGCTTTTGCTTCTTCCGCATGGTCAGGATGGACTCATCGTGACGTCCCTGATTGCGAGCGCCGATGGGTTGCCGGAGAGCCCGGGCGCAGGAAACCGAAAGCGCGAAGCGCGGCAACAAGCACATTGATGACGTGTGGACCTCTCACCGTTGTCCCGCAGTGGAACTTGAATACCGCCGATCCTGCATCCGGTCAATTTGGCCACTATATAGAATACATTGAAAAAAGTCCACTCGCCCATTGGTGTTGATCCGGTGGTGTTCAATGCCTACCATTAGATCCGGGTTAATCAGCGCCTGAATTCATTCGATGATCACCAGGTTTCTCTTGTTTGTCTGCGCACTATCGGTGGCGTATCCATCTTGCATTCTTGCGGCTCTGGCGGACTCCGCTCGCACCATTCGAAATGGGCATGATCTATTGGCCGCCCCGGGGGGGGAAGCCACCGCGTCCGCTGTGATCAGCAAAGGGATCGACCAAACCCTCACCAATAGCGACCTTCTCCTTGTGCAACTACCCTGGAGCCCAACTCAAACCAATCTCCCCGCGCTGGCCAACTGGATTTCGACCATCGCCCACCGGCACCAGAGAACTTTGGCCATCGCCGTGGATTGGCAGGAACCCGTGCGCACACGCCTTCTTGGTGCAGGAAAGAACCCTTGGCGTTTTGCCAACGATAGGACGCGGCGGCTCTTCCTGCATAGCGTTACCGAAACCGCGAGCACGTATCATCCGGATTACTTCGTCTTGGGCGTGGAAGTAAACTATTATTATGCCCATTTGTTCCCCGAAGACTTTGCCGGTTTCGTGCAAACGTTCCGAGCAGCCAAAGCACAGATCAAACAGGTCTCTCCACAAACGAAGGTTCTTGTCACCTTCCAGTACGAGTTGATGACGGGCCGCGACCAATCGTGGAGTGCGAGCCCGGATTTCACACCGATAAGCGCTTTCGGTGATGAGCTGGATTTGGTGGGTATCTCCGCGTACCCGTTTCTCGCAGGCCTGAAAGCCGCCGATGTTTCGTCCCGGTACTTCGAGGCACTGCAGACAGTTCACAAGCCCAAGGCCATCTTCGAGACTTCGTGGCCGACGCCAACCCACGGCGCCCAGCGAGAGCAGGCGCAGTATCTGGAGCGGCTTCTCCCAATCTGCAACGTAATGCGAATGCGCCTGTTGATCTGGACTGCCACGACCGATACCACGGAAAGTCCGCCGTCGTCGGACGGGGACATTCATTTACACCAGAGCGACTGGATGAAGTTTCTCGGGCTTTGGGAACTGAATTGCTCACCGAAGCAGGCGGTTCGTGTCTGGCAGCAATGGAAGCCTTCCGATCTCCATCACCCCTGATTCTGCCTCGAATTTGAGATAGAAGATCGGGTGGGGCGCGGCTGGCATCTCCCTCGGACCAAAAACGCCAACTATTCATGCCTGTTTTTTCCAATTTGCCACGAAAAAGCCTTGACAGACCCCCCCCTAGGGCTGGTACACGAGTAGCATCTTAACCACGATGAAGGGTGAGATGAGGAATAAGGGACGAAGATGAGAATTCTGTTTGGTCAAGACGCCGGACTGAGACAAAGAATTGTACGCAACCAATTCATAATCAGGACACTACCACTCCTATTTGCCTTGGGAACCCTATTCGCTGGGGCTCAAAAGGCCTCTGCAATTATCGATTCCACGCTGCAAATGCAGCTTGGCAACCCCAGTGGTGCCACCAACGACCCCAACAATCACGCCCATTACCTGATTCAGCGCACTGTCGAAGCCATCGACTACGCCGACCAATACGGAGTTCCCAATTGGGTCAGTTGGGATCTGACTGCCAGCGACATCGGCTCGTCCGGCCGCTCTTCGAGCTTTTACACGGACACAACCCTCCCCTCGGGCTTCTACGAGGTGAGTTCGTCCGACTATACTGACTCCGGCTGGACCCGCGGTCATATGTGCCCCTCGGTCGACCGCACGGATAACACAACCGACAATAAGCTCGTTTTCTACATGACAAACATCATTCCCCAGGACTCCAACGAAAACGGCGGCGTCTGGGGCTCCTTGGAGAGTTATTGCGACTCGATGCTCTCTGTCGATGAATTGTTGATTACCTGTGGCCCAAGCGGTTTCGGGTCGTCGAATTTTGCGAATGGCCATATCTACGTTCCCTCGAATACGTGGAAGCTCGTCGTATGCGTCCCCCTGGGCGGCGGAACTGCACTGAGCCGTATCATCAACGCCGATCCCAGCACGATCCGCGTCATCGCCGTCGAAATCCCCAATGCGCCACAGGCCAATCCGTGGACGAGCTTCGTCGTCTCCACCAAGCAATTACAGATCGACACGGGCTTCAACTTTTTCACTGCACTGCCCACCAACCTCGCCTGGGTGTTGCGCAGCAAAGTCGACGGTCAGCCGGCCGCCGCGCCCGGCTCCATCAGTTTCTCTCCCCTCAGTGGTAGCGCTGGTACGAACATTACCATTACGGGGTCGAACCTCGATTCCACCACGAATGTTCTCTTCAACGGAACTGCGGCGGCCTTCACGATAATCTCTCCCGGGCAAATCACCGCCACCGTGCCGACGAACGTCACCACCGGCCCCATCTCCGTCTTCACGCTCGGGGGCACCTCGACGAGTCCCGGGAATTTCACTCTCGCCGCAGCCAACGGCCCCGACCTGACCATCACCAAGAACCATACGGGGTATTTCGTGGAGGGCGACATTGGCGACATGTATACGATCCAAGTCGCAAACGTGGGCACTCAGCCATCCAGCGGGTTGGTGACCGTCACCGACGGCATGCCCAATGGCCTGACCGTCACCGCAATCACGGGCGACGGTTGGACGGTCGACCTCAACAGCCTGACCTGTACCCGCTCCGACACCCTGGCTCCCGGCAACATCTATCCGCCCATTTCCGTCACGGTGAATGTCTCCGCTGGTGCCACGTCGAGCGTCACCAACATCGCGTCGGTCTCCGGTGGCAGTGATTCCAATTCGGTCAACAACACCGCCGTCGACCCAACCACGATCATTGCATCCAGTCCGGCCCAACTCGGGGTCACCCCTTCATCCGGATTCACGTCCAGCGGATACATGGGGGGCCCGTTCTCCCCCTCGATCCAGACCTACTCGTTGACGAACAGCGGCGGCGCCCTCCTGAATTGGACGGCCAACGAAACCGTCAACTGGCTGACCCTCTCTGCCACGAATGGAACGCTCGCACCGGGAGTTGGAACCACCGTGACAGTCACGGTCAACCCCAACGCCAACAGCCTTCTGCCGGGGAGCTATTCCGACGCGATCAGCTTCACGAATACAGCCAACGGCTCCGGCAACACTTCGCTGCCCGTCACCCTCAATGTCGCCGCTCTCACGCCGGTCTTGCAGACCAACGGAGCAGCGCTTGTTTCCGAGGGCTGCTCACCCACCAACGGCGTCGTCGATCCGGGCGAAACAGTGACGGTTGCCTTCTCGTTGCTCAACGTCGGCAATGGCCCGACCGCGAACCTTGTGGCCACGCTGTCGGCCGCCAACGGGGTCACAAGTCCATCCGATCCGCAAACGTATGGAGCCGTCGCCGCCGGCGAATCCGCTTCGCAGCACTTTACGTTTACGGCATCCGGCAACTGCGGAGGCATCATCCAGGCCACGCTCCAGCTCCAGGACGGAACGAACAACCTCGGGTCCGTCTTCTACACGTTGCCACTCGGTGCAAACACCAATTCGTTGGTCCAGAACTTCGACGGCGTCGCCCCCCCTGCCCTGCCCTCCGGCTGGGCGACATCGGCATCGGGTGGACAATCCATCTGGATCACATCCACGGCCCTCGCTGATACTGCTCCGAATGCTGCGTTTTCGCCTGATCCGACCAATGCCGGGCTCAGCGAGCTGGATTCACCGATCTTTGCGGTCAACAGCGCCGCGGCGCAATTGAGTTTTCGACACAATTACAGCCTGTCCGCCAGCGCCACCAGCAACACGGTAGGTTACGATGGCGGCGTGTTGGAAATCCAGATTGGATCGGGCTCCTACACTGATATCCTGGCTGCCGGCGGGTCGTTCGTCAGCGGTGGGTACAACCGCGTGCTCAGCGGAAGCTACGCGAATCCGCTGGCCGGCCGCGCGGCGTGGAGCGGCAGTTCGCTGTCGTACACCACCACGGTGGTTAACTTGCCGGCCTCGGCGTCAGGTCAGAATGTGCAATTGCGTTGGCTCTGCGCCACGGGCAATCTCCCGCCAACCTCTCCTGTGACCAATAACGGCACGCTGGCGTTCTATAGCTTCGACGCGGCCACGGCCACGCCCGACCTCACGGACTCAAACCTCACAGCCTCCGCGGTAACGGACGGCAATGCGGGCGCGATCACGTACTACGGCGGCAACCCAGGCGAAGCCGTCGCTTCCACCAGTTTTACATTGACCGCAGGTCCGCCGACGACAAGCTTCAGCTACTTTGCATTTTCCCTGGCCATCTCCAATGGCTATCAGGCCGCTTTGTCACGGTTTAGCTTCGACGACCGGGCGTCCAACACCGGGCCGACGAAATTCGACGTGCAAATCAGCACGAATGCCAGCTTCTTGTCAGTGATCTACGACAGCGGAGAAAAAAGCGCGCACACAGCGTTTTCTACATCCCCGATGAATTCGCTTACCCTCAGCCTTTCAAACCTGACCGGCACGTTGTATTTCCGGATCTATGCCTATGCTGCCGGCGGCGCTGGCGGCACATGGCGCATCGACAACCTGAATGTCCAGGGCAACACCAACCCCGCAGGCGGCGCCCAAGGGGGCACCGGCTGGTACGTCGACTCGATCTCAGTCCAGGATGCTGTCTGTTGCGTCTACGTGACAACCCCGCCCGTGGCAAGCTTCACCGCAACGCCGACCGTCGGCACAGCGCCGCTCATGGTGAACTTTACCGACACGTCGACCGGTACGATTACAAATTGGTTCTGGGACTTCGGCGACGGGGTCCAACTTAATTCCACGACGGGCACCGTGAGCCACGTCTACAATGCAGGCGTCTATAACGTGACCCTACTCGTCAGCGGTCCCAACGGAAGCTCGACAAATGTTCAGCCCAATTACATCACGGCGTACACTCCATGGCAGGTGTGGCAGATGCAGTACTTCGGCTGCACCACCTGCCCACAGGCGCAGCCCAACGCCGATCCGCTTGGAAAAGGGATCAGCAATACCAACCAGTTCCTAGCCGGGCTCAATCCGACCAACCTGGCCTCGGTGTTCCGCATCGTCTCGGTGGTGACTGACAGCAACAAGAATGTCCTCATTACGTGGTCCGCTGGCGGACTGCGAACCAACGCCGTGCAGGCCGTCTCCCTCACTGGCAACGGCAGCTTCACCACCAACTACATCGACATTACAACGGCACCGCACATCATCCTGCCCAACACGGGGGATGTGACGACGAACTATCTCGATCTCGGCGGGGCAACAAACATCCCGGCCCGTTATTATCGAATTCGGCTGGTGCCGTGAGATAACCCTGTGGAAGCGCAGCCGCGAGGAACGCGGCGAAAAGACAAACAACGGCGCTCGTTCACGACTCGGTGAATGGACCCGCGGTTGCGCTTCTTCCTTTCCCAATTAACCTGCGGCCCGCGAATTCTCCCCCGGCGTTGTGCTTCCTAAAACCATCGCCAGCAGGATGCCGGCGAAGAATCCGCCCACGTGCGCAAGGTTGTCCACCTGAGGTTCCAATCCTCCGATCGTAAAATCCGCCGCCACCATCAACACCAATGCGAACAGCAGCCGTCGGCGCAACGCGGAGTACATCGGCGACTGCAACCGCCACACGCCCACCGCAAACGCGCCGATCACCGCGAAGATGCCGCCGCTGGCGCCAATGGCCACATCGTAATGCGCCACCGACGCGCTTGCCAGGTTCCCAAGAGCGCCGCCGACCAGGAACACCACCAGCATCCGCCATCGTCCCATGGTCTTCTCCACCGCCGGTCCGAACAACCAGAGCCCCAAGCCGTTCAACCCGAGGTGCAGCAGGTTCGCGTGCAAAAACAACGCTGTGAACGCCCGCCACCATTCACCGTTCTTGATCGTCTCGGCGCTGTTCCCAGCCCATATGAGAACTTTCTCCTGCATGTCCTCGCTCAGGAACGCGTCGAACACCAGATGCATCGTCGCCATTGCCAGTAGCAGCAACAATGTCACCAACTCCGGTCGCCCCATGTGCATCAGCGTGCGCCAGCCAGCCGAGTCCTTCTCCGCTCGCCGCAACAATTCCTGCCCGCGCACATAAGCCGGGTCCTGCGCCGCCCAAATCACCGGCGTTTGTTCCCGCTCCGCCCGTTGCAGTTGCTCCCCGATCGCCTCACACCACAGGCGGTTCCCTCGATGCGTCAATCCAGATGCCTGCGTCAGCATCCGCAGAGCGTCTTCCCGTTCGCCCCGCGCCAGCGCACACTGCCCGCGCCAGTACGCCGCGAATCTCGCAAATCGCCGGCCGTGCGTCGCAAATTCACTGTGGTTCAATAGTTCGTACAGGGTCTCGCGGTCGCCCGCCAGCGCCGTAACCGCCACGCGTGTCGCCCATAATTGCGTCTGCCGTGTGCCGACCGTCCGTGGCGACAACAACGCAAGCTGCAGGCTCCGCAGGGCGCGCTCAAACTGTCCCGTCTCAGCCAGCGCCCGAGCGGCAAGCAGTCGCGCCTGTGTTGCCAGCCCCAACATGCCCCAATCGTACACACTCTCGTAAAACTCCAGCGCCTGTCTCCACCTCCGCAGTGTGATCAGCAACGACAATTTCCAGAGGTGCACCAAACCGAACATGGACGGTGGCATCGGCCGGCGCCCCGGCTTTAATTCCGCGGGAATCAGAAGCTCCAATGCCCCGAGGGCTTCGTCGCACTCACCTCGCGCCATCAATCGCAAAGCCGCGCCGTGGCGACGGTACAGCCGGCCCGTTTGTCCCCAAGTGAACCAACTCGCCAGTTGCCAGAACCTTGCGCTGCCCGGCCAACGCCCGCGTTGTTCCCGTCCCGTTGCCGCGGAGACCAGCGCCGGCGGGATGGCGACGAAGATCACGAACAATGCCGCCGAGACGATCACCCACACCCGATCGTATTCGCGAAAGGAGGGATTGTAGCTGAAGCACAGCCCCCCGAGGCAGGCCAGCAGAATGACTCCCAATTGTCCGATCTGGGCCGCGTGCCAGCGACGGTCGTCCCTCAGCAACGGAACCAACTGCATCAGGGCGATAAACAGGATCGGATAAATGAAATAGCGTTGACTCATTGGAGGCCGTCAAAATGATGCAAATGCTGAAAACTGTCCCCAATGACCTTCGGCCCCAGTATCGTTCTTCACGGCACGATCACCACATCGTCGCCGATCTCCACCAAATCATACAACCTCTCGATCTGTTCCACGCTCATGGCAATACAGCCGTGCGTCCACGTCACATTTGGACAGGGCCCATGCAAGCCCACCTCGCCTCCCAGCGCTGTTTTCCAGGGTGGACACCTTTTCTCCATGATCGCGTCGCGAATCTCCTCATATTCGGCTTGCGTGATGATCTTCTCGCGTAGCCCGCGCTCCGCATCCTCGATGTTCGGATAGCTCAATCCGAGAAATCGATGATACTTGCTCTCGGGGTTTTTGTAGCAAATGTAGAATTCGCCTTCCGGGGTCGCCAGATCGCCTTCACGCTGTTTATCCGCCGCGTTCTTCCCAATCACCACGGGAATCCGCAGCACCTCCTCCTCGCCGTCATACAACACCAGCGTTCTCGCGTGTTTCGTAATCACCAGCCGCCGCGCGCTCATTACGCGGAATCCTGCCCACCCGTGCCACCCCGGTCAAGCCCGACATCATTCACCCCGCCAGCGGTCAAGCAAAGACTCATCTCGATTTGGCAGTGGAAACCCTGCTGTCGGGAGTTTGAGTGAAGGTGAATACGTTGTCAGGAGAGCCCGAAATTTCGTTGACCCAATCCGATCCCGGGCTTACGCTGCCGCTGTGATGGCGGCCATTATGCTGCATCCCGTTCGATAACTTGGTACTTTCGCCATGAAACTCTTTGCTGGGGTCGGCTTGATGCTGTCCGTGGCATTCGTCACTCCTTGCGGCGCCGTCCCTTCGCTTGATGACATCCTTGCGGCGATGAAGTACGCCGATGAACAGATCGGCGTCGTGAAGGTTGAGGGCTATATCCACGAATACCGGTGGGATGACACCAGCGCATCCCGGACTGTCACTCCGGAAACATCCACATTCACGCGCACGTACGAAAATAAACCGCAAGGCCCATACGTCCTGGATGAACATCCGACGGTCATGCGATGGAAAGACGGATCCGCTCCTTACTTGGCCGAGTGGAGAACACAATTTCGAGATTCCGACGGGTTTATCACGTGGTGGACTCGTACAAACCAATATCGCACGACCTTGCTCTCGTCCGTTACCCAGTGGTGGGACCACCCGTTGAAGCCTCACGACGATATTCCGTCTCCCCCTCGGTCGTTTACAGTCAACAACGTGCGGCGTGGGAAGGTGTCGTCATTCTTGCAGTCAATGGCGGAACGCGTGGAGACAATGTACTCAGGCCTGGGCTTTACCACCCTGAAAGCCGCCCGTCGGACCCCGATTTGTTTTCCCGACCAATACCCGGGTATCGTGGTGTCTGATACCCCAGAGGGCATGACACAAATACAATACGTTTCACCGGACGTATGTGTGGCTTGGGATTTCATCCTCGATCCCAAAAAGAATTTTGCGCTCGTGCGTTATACCTATTCGCGGAATCGCGGGTTAACAACGACCGACAACGAGATGACGATGACATACGAAGTTCGGGAGCACCGCCAGATTGCCGATGGCGTTTGGTATCCGGTTCGGTACACGACGAAAACTGAGTTTTCCGCGGAGTATGCAGCCGAGATGCTCTCACGCTATCCACCACCCCACGCGGACGAGTTGGACCCATACACATCCCAGGGAGAGGAAGTTGTCTTGACGAACGTTATCATGTTGTCTGGTGCCGAGGCGGAAGCGAATCTCACCGTCAAACTACCCGATGGGCTGGATGTCATAGACGAAGACGCCCGCCAATAGACATCGAGACAAGCTGCTCGATTCAATTCGGACCCGTTGCCTTGTCTGCCTTCTTCTCCCGCTCCCGCCGTTGACATTCTAACGAGCTATACCTATATTGGCGCAGAAAACAAGACAAACTGAGTCCGATTTAACACATGCAAGTCACACGGGCAGGAGAATACGCAATCATTGGCCTGTTGTACCTCGCTAAACAACCAGCGGGGCGCACGGTCATGATCGACGAAATCAGCGAGGCCGAAGGCGTCCCGAAGAGTTTTCTGGCGAAGATTTTCCAGTCTCTCGCCAAAGGTGGCTTTGTGCTCTCCCATCGCGGCGCGGGCGGTGGATTCAGTCTCGCCAGGACCCCGGCCGAGATCACCCTCCTGCGCATCCTCCAATGCGTCGAAGGCGTCTTCGCCCTGCAGAAATGCGTCACCGACGATCCGGAGTGCGTCGTCTCAGTCACCCGCATGAGCAGTTGCACGCTCTGTGCCGTCTTCACCGAGGCACAGAACCGCGTCAATGAACTCTTTGCGCGCACCACTCTTGCTGATCTTCTGCAACCCAAACCGGCCGCCGTCCAGCCGGTCAAACCTGTTCCAGCGGTGAATTGAGGCAGCATGTCCGGCCGCGTTGAGCACCCCTTGAGCGAGGAGCAGGTTCGCGAACTCCTCAAGCAAATCAAGTTTCCCGGTTTCAGCCGCGATATCGTCAGCTTCGGCATCGTCCGTTCCGTGACCATCACTGAGAATAATGACGTAGCGGTCGCGTTGCACGTCATGACCCGCGATCCCGAAGTGCCCCGACACATCCAGCGCGATGTCGAATCTATTCTCCGCGCCCATGACGGCATTGGACGAATCGACGTTCAAATGACCGCGCAACAACCGCCGCAACAGGGCCAGATGCCGATGGCTGGCGCGGGCGGCGTGCCGGCACGTCCGCAGATTGACGGCGTGAAACACATTGTGGCGGTCGGCAGCGGCAAAGGCGGGGTGGGCAAATCCACCGTCGCGGTCAATCTTGCCTGCGCCCTCGCCAAACTCGAGCAGCGCATCGGCATTATGGACGCCGATATCTATGGCCCGAGCGTGCCCAAAATGATGGGCGCGGTCCATCGTCCGACCATTACTGAGGACAAACTCGATCCCGTCGAGAATTTCGGCCTGAAAATGATGAGCATGGCCCTTCTGCTCGACAACGATTCCCCCGTGATCTGGCGCGGCCCGATGATCATGAAGGCCATTCGACAATTCAGTCTCGCCGTCAATTGGGGTGAGCTCGATGTACTGGTCGT
The DNA here is from genome assembly GCA_035501175.1 of Verrucomicrobiia bacterium. Taxonomy (GTDB): domain Bacteria; phylum Verrucomicrobiota; class Verrucomicrobiia; order Palsa-1439; family Palsa-1439; genus Palsa-1439. Next base: position 20,991 of record DATJWQ010000012.1, read on the forward strand.
CGACCTGCCGCCGGGCACCGGCGACGCACAGCTTTCCCTCGTCCAGACCATCGCGCTCGACGGCGGCGTGATCGTCACCACGCCCCAGGACGTGGCGCTCGAGGTCGCGCGTCGCGGCATCGCCATGTTCGAGAAGGTCAACGTGAAGATCCTCGGCATCATCGAGAACATGAGCTACTACGTCTGCCCGCATTGCGGCGAACACGACGATGTATTTGGCCACGGCGGCGGCAAACAGGAAGCCGCCCGACTCGAGGTCCCGTTTCTTGGTGAAGTCCCGCTGTTCTCCGACATTCGCGTTTGCGGCGACAAAGGCGTGCCCATTGTTGTCGCCGAGCCCGATAGCGACCCTGCCAAGGCCTTCCTGCGTTGCGCTGAATCCGTTTTCCGTCAACTAACGTGAGCGGTGATTCCTCAGGGTTGTTTCGCTTTCAATCGGGCCAGCGCATCCCGCGCCTTGGCGTAATCGGGATTGATCCGTAGCGCCATTTCGTATTGTTCGACCGCTTCCTGCGTCCGGCCCATTTGCGCCAGAGCGATACCCAGATTCAGATGCGCCTTCGCGTAGTTCGGGTAAAGTCGTAGCGCCTGTTTGTACTCCTGAATCGCCTCGGAAACGTTGCCTGCCTGAAAGAACGTTACGCCCGCAATATGGTGTGCTTCGGCGTGATACTCGACGCTGGATAACAGATTGAAGGCCACCGAAAAAACCAGGAGGGCGCCCCACGCCCCGCGCACTACGAACCTCAAAACTGTTCGGTCGGCCAATGCGCGTTCCAAACCGAGAACGCCCGTCGCAGCCAACAATACGAGCGCGGGCACGAATTCTACTTCGTATCGCACCGACGTGTAGTAAAACATCCCAATCGTCAGCGCTTCGATTCCAAAGAATAGTGTCACCGCCGCCAGAAACCAGCGCAACACCGCGCTCGCGTCCGCCGTCCGATGCAGACACGCCAGCGGTGCGGCCAGCGCCAGCCACACGAACGGCATATTCGCCAGTACTCCCAACGGCGCTTCCACATTTCCGTGCCCCGCCGGTGGGAGCGGCGCCGCCATCCTCTGGACAAACGGAAACCGCGCGCTCCAGCCCACCGATTTCAGAAAATACATGCGGAGATTGAACAACAGATAACTCGCGTGGAAGTCCTCCACTGAACCCGAGGGCCGGTCTCCCGACAACAGGTAGCTCACGCCAAATTCGAATGGACTCCCAAACCGCCGCGCGTTGTAGATCATGACTCCAAGTCCGATCACCAACATCGGCGTTGCCGCCGTCACCAGTAACAGCCAGATTCGTCGCCGTTCAACCAGCGCCCGGACCACCGGCACCAGCAGGATGACCGCGCCGAGCACCAGGGAGGGCCGCGCCCCCACTGCCAGCCCATAGGCCAGGCTCGCCACCACCAGCCATCGACCGCACCGCTTTGGTTCATGTAGCGCGGACCACATCGCCGCCAGGGTCACCATCGCCAGCATGTACGCGCAACAAATGGGCACTTGGTATACATCGGCCTGTGACAATACCACGGGTACGCCTGTCGCCAACCCAAGTGCCAGGATACAAGTTTCCACCACCCAGATGCTCACGTCGCCAAAGTAGCGCCGCCACAACGCGTATAGTAACCCTGCGTTCGTCAGAAAACCGACCGCACAGAAAATCGCCACTGCTTCCCGATGCCACAGGTACCGGCCCGTTAGCGCTACAAATGGCCAGAACAACATCACGGCGGGCGTGACGCCGTGATACAGATACAGCCGACCATGGTAGTAGCTCAGATCGTGAAATCGGTACGGCAGCAACCGATACGTCGCGTTGGCCGCCGGGTCGTACGGGTCCGACAATTGCGTGAGCCCGGGCGGGACCTCTTTGTCCAAACTGAGATGTCCGGCGCGAAAGCCGCGCACGAGCAAATTGTAATAGGTGTCCGCCCGGCTCGGGCTGAGCAGTTCCAGCAGACCCGACTGGCTTAGATACGCGTAGGCGCCGATCACCAACCCGCACACCACAAGCAGGTACGGCCATCCCCTTTTCATCGCGAGTTCGATCGTTTCGTCTCCATCCTCGCCTCCCCGGTCTTTCGAAAGTACCCAAACTCCCCTTCACCGGCGAGAGGAAACCGAGATGGGAGATTGACAGACGCTCGATACGCCACTACACGATAAGCATGGCCGTTACCGAGGAACAATTGATCGCGAAATTGAAAGAGTGCTACGACCCTGAGATTCCGTGCAATATTGTGGACCTTGGCCTCGTGTATGACGTTCGACGTGAACCCGTCGCCGGCACCTCCGACACGCGCGTGGATGTGAAAATGACTCTTACTTCGCCGGGGTGCCCGCTGGCAGGGCAGATCTCCGCCCAGGTCCAACGCAAGCTGCTCGAACTCCCCGGCGTCGGCGAAGCCAATGTCGAGGTCGTCACCGACCCGCCGTGGTCGCTCTCTCGCGTCACACCTGACGGCAAGAAGCTGCTCGGGTTGCCATAATCTCCAGTCAGCGCTTCCGCCCGTCCTTCCCCGTTGCTTTTTGCGCTCCACGCCGATATGCTGCCCGTGTAAGATACCATGTCCGGTCGGGCAAACATCTGGCGTGTCCTGGTGGCGGTGGGCTCTGTGTCCGCCATCTCTTTGTCTGCAAATGCTGATGACACAAACACGCCTGCGCCTGTAATCGCCACCCGGCCGGCGATGATTTCAGCCACCTCGATATCCAATGCCGCTCCCAACCCCGCGGCACAACCCTCTGACCCCGAGCGCTTCTTCGGCCAGTACGCGAGGGCATCCGGTCTCGTTCGGCAGAATGCCCGGCAGGAAGCGTCCGTAATCATGGACTTGCTGTGGCGCAACCTGACCACCTCTCCCTGGCTGGAGATCGCCCTGCTCAAACATGCCGAGCTTAACGAGGTTTCGAATCCGCAGGTCGCCTCGCAAGATTATGACGTTCTCCGTAACCGCGTGGAGAACGCGCCGTACTTTCAGGGCAACGCCGAGCGTGCCGCCGTGTTTCGCACTGCGCTTCTCGGTGCCGTGGGACGCGGGGTCGATCGCCTGCGCATCCAACTGATCCGCCAGGGACTCGACCGCTACAAGATGCGCTACCGGCAATACCCGGAATCGCTGGTCAAACTCGCCATCTTCAACTACGTCGATATGGAAACCATCTACGATTCCGATGGCCGCCTCTTCCATTATACGCCGACGGGGATGCAGCTCACGCCCGCAATTTCCTACCAGCGCTATGATTTGCCGTCGCTACCTGCGGAGCCCTTCTACGTCACCTCGCCAAGAATCAGCGGCACGACGCGCGTCGAAGATCAGACTGCAGAATACGCCGCTGTCATTCTCGTGCCGGACCGAATCGACTGGCAATCCGTGGTCGAAGGCCAGACTCTGGGCTCCTATTTCGTCGCTGCCGTCGACCGCGGCGGCGCGATCATGTGCACGACCGACCGGATCCTCGTTCTGCCGGTTCCCCAATAGACAATGCAACCTGCGGCGCACCCAACCAACCTGCCCGACATCCCTTTCTCACCCCGAAACTGATAGACTGAGACGACCATGAAACTGACCTTCTTTGGTGCCACGCGCACCGTGACTGGCTCGAAGTACCTACTGCAAGCGAATGGCAAGAACATCCTCATCGAGTGCGGCATGTATCAGGGCCACGAAACACAATGGCTCGACCGCAACGTGCATCTGCCTTTTGACGGCTCGCACATCGATCTCATGCTTCTGAGCCACGCCCACATCGATCATACGGGCATCATTCCCGTGCTCGGGAAAAGCGGGTTTTGCGGAAAGATCCATTGCACTGATGCCACCGCTGATCTCTGCCGCGTGATGCTGATGGATAGCGCCCATATCCAGGAACAGGACGCCGCGTTCCTCAACAAGAAACGCGCGAAGAAAGGCCTGCCCTTTATCGACCCGCTCTACACCCAGGCGGATACAACCGCTGTGCTCGGACAATTCGCCCCCATCGGTTCATACGATCAACCAACCGCCGTCGCGGATGGCATCACGGCCACCTGGTTGGATGCCGGCCACATGCTGGGTTCCGCCATGATCGTCATCGACATCGAAGAGGACGGCCGCAAAGTGCGCCTTGCGTTCAGTGGCGACCTCGGGCGCGGCCATAACGATATCCTGCGCGATCCGGATCATCCCAAGGACGTCGATTATCTCCTCGTCGAGAGCACCTATGGTAATCGCGTCCACGAGTCCCTGGACGACGTCAATGACCGCGTCTGCGCCATCGCCAAGCGCGCGCTGGAAAAACACGGCAAGATTATCATCCCCTCATTCGCCGTCGGACGCACCCAACAACTGCTCTATACGGCCTATCAGATCACCCAAAGCGGGTGTCTCCCACCGTTGCCGGTCTACGTCGACAGCCCGTTGTCCCTGCAAGCCACGGAGGTCTTCAAACACCACTTCGAGGCGTTCAACAAGAAATTCCGCGACGTGATGATGAGCGACAAGAATCCGTTCAGTGTCTCCAATGTCCATTACGTCCAGAGCGTCGACGAATCGAAAGCCCTCAACGATCTGACGAAACCTTGCATCATCATCAGCGCTTCGGGAATGGCCGACGCGGGACGCATCCGTCACCACATCAAGAACAACATTGAAGACGACCGCAACACCATCCTCATCGCCGGCTGGTGCGCACCCCACACGCTCGGCGCGCAACTCGCGTCCGGTCATAAAGAAGTAAACATCTTCGGCGACACGTACAAAGTGAAGGCCACGATCGAGACCATCGATGCATTCTCCGGTCATGCCGATAAAAATGAATTGCGCGCCTGGGTGGAGCAGGTCACCGGTTCTCTGCGCGGAATCTTCGTGATCCACGGGGAGGAACCGCAGGCCATGGCTCTCGCGGAAGCACTCCGTGACCTTCGTCCTCAAGCAAATGTCCGCGTTCCCAACTTCGCTGAATCCGCGGAATTGTAGGCGCGATCGGGGAAAAAGAAAGAGCCCCGCGATTTGCGGGGCTCTCTCGATCCTAAACTTGAGGTGGTGTTACAGACTCTCTTTAAGACCCTGACCGGCGCTGAACCGCACTGTCTTGGACGCCTTGATCTGAATCGGCTCACCCGTCTTCGGGTTGCGTCCAGCGCGCGCGGAGCGCTTGCTCACGCGGAACGTGCCAAACCCAACGATTTGCACCGGCCCGCCTGATTGGCATCCGCGCTGGATCGAACGAAGCACGGCATCCAATGCGCGCTCTGCCGCCGCTTTGCTCACTTCTTTCCCCATTTCCTTTTGCACCACTTCAACTAACTGCGCTTTATTCATGTATCCTCCTAGGTTGCACGAAATGTCCTTCGCGGCTATCCGCTGCCCGTCTCGGTTTTTTCTGCCATAGACAAGCGTTACCGTCAATCAAATTCGGACACCGGTAGCATACTGGGGTACCGCAAACACAAACCCGTTTGCGCGAAAACGAGCACGGCTTGCACCCGCTACTCCTTCATCGTACCGGTTGAAATTCGGGCACTCCCATCTGCCACAACAGAAACGTCCATTCATCTGCCGTCTGCTTCTCGATTTGTCGCCTCATCGTCCCGATGCCATGCCCCGCCTCATAATCCACTCGCAACAACACGGGTTTCCCGCTGGCCGTGGCTGCCTGCAATCGCGCCGCCATCTTCAGCAGCTCCCACGGCTCCACTCGCGGGTCGTTGATGCCTGTCACCAACATCATTGCGGGATAGTGCGTTCCGTCCGTCACATGGTGATACGGACTCATCTCATACAAGGCGCGAAAGCCATCTTCGGTCTTCACCGTCCCAAATTCCGGGATGTTCGGCACACCATTGGCCGTGAATTCCTGCCGCAACATGTCCGAACACCCGACCTCCGAGATCGCCGCCGCAAACAAATCGGGACGCTCGGTGATCGCCCGGCCAATCAGAATCCCGCCCGCGCTCCGACCGATTCCGGTCAGTCGACCTGGCGACGTGTACCGGCGATCAATCAGGTATTGTGCGCAAGCGATGAAATCCTTCCACGTGTTCGGTTTCGTCTGCTTGCAGCCTGCTCGGTACCAATCGTCTCCCCGCTCGCCACCGCCGCGGACGTGGGCAATCGCATAGACGCACCCCGTTTCATACCAGCCCAGCATGCGTGGGTCGAATTGCGGAGTGAGGGAAATCCCATACGCACCGTAGCCAAGCAGCAGTGTTGGGTTCATCCCGTCGAACGCGATCCCGCGTTTGTGGATGATAGAGAGCGGAACCATCGCTCCATCGGAAGCGGGGACTTCGACCTCTTCCGATTCCAGATCGCCGGGCGCATCGAATGAACCCAGCGGCTGCAATCCCGTATTCGAAAGCTTCCTCGTGCGTGGATCGAACGCATGGATCTGTGTCGCGCTCGTCCACGTCGTGACCCCAAGCAAGATGCCATCGCACAGTATGTTGGCCGCAGAGAACTGCACGGACCCCTTCAGGGGCAATGACACTTCCTCTGCCTTTCCCCGATAGGGAACCCGCCACAGACGGCTCACCGCGCCGTCCAGCTCGCGCACGTAGAGTGCATCCTTCGTGCTGGTTGTGGCGGTAGCAACTGCTTCACCTTCGGGGATTACGACTTTTGCCCGGGCAAGGTCAGGCTTCGTCACGCTGGTCGCGATGACCTTGTATCGAGGTGCATCCTTATGCGTCATGAGGAATACCTGATTACCACGCGTTGAAAACTGCGTAACATCATCATCAACGTCAAAAACCCTTCGCCACGCGGTGTTCGGTTTGCCCACCGTTGTCAGCGGCGCGACGTACAGAGTTTCCTCGTCCCTAGTCCCATGCTCGATCACCCCAAACGCACAAGGCGAATCCGGCGACGTCCGGACAAATGGTATATCCACGCGATCCATTTGGACCAGCGGCGACAGCCCGGACCCAAACACGGGTCGTTCCGTGTCGGCGTCCGCGCCGATGGTGTGGAGATACACGCAACTTCCCTGCTCCCGCTCCGTTGCTGGCATACCCGGCAAAAGCTTCTGAAGCCGATTGTAGAAGAATGATCTCCCATCCGGTCGCCAAGAGATCCCGCCAAATCGTGCGCGATCGATCGGTTTGTCGACCTCCCTGCCTGTCGCCGCGTCGATCACGCGAATGACGGTATCCTCCGAACCGGCTGCGGCGATTCCGCATGCCACATATCGACCATTCCAGGACGGCTCGTAATAATTGATCGCCTGAGGTTTGCCGGTCGTCTTGGCAAGCGCTTCAGGGTCGACCAGCAATGCCTCTTTCCCGCTCAAACCGTCACGCCGATACAGTTTCGGTGTGTTATCCGCTGGCAACTGCTTCAGGTAGAAATATCGCTCGTGGGGCAGCCGCCGAATGCCGCTGACCCTCGCGGGGACTGCCCCATCCAGTGTCTGGATTCGTTTCAGCAGCTCCATCCGCGCGGGAATGCGATCCAGTTGTGCGCTGGTAAACTCGCTCTGCGCTTTTATCCAGGCCGCGACCGCCGGGTCGGACAAGTTCTCCATGTAACGATACGGATCAGCCACCGTCACCCCAAAGTAAGTGTCTGTGACATTCGTTACGGGCGCGACAGGCAGCGTTTGACCGAGCGCGGAAACGCACGCCGCCACTCCAAGACACACCCCGAGGGCGAAAAAGACCTTACGGAAATAACTCATGCAGGGGAGACTACGGTCACCGGGCCAAAGGCTCAAGCCCAACTGAAGGGATCACCGTGCAGGAGCGCGATCACTCATCCCATTGCAGCGCGGCCACGACGGCCCACGCAATGGAAATGACCACCACCGTCATTGTCATCCACGGCACCAACACCTGGAAACTCAATGACAATAAGGCAGAGGAATCAAGCGACAGCAAACTCCCCCACGGCAGCCACTGCACGGCCAGGATCGACCCGATTGCCGCAGCCCCCAGCAGCACGATCTGGCGCAGCCAGCTCCGACGACGGCGCGGCAAGGCGGCCACAACCCGAGCCGTAAACCCGTCATCGTTCACGTACTGGTTCTGCTCTCGCAGAAGTTTCTCCACTGCATCCCCTGTTTCAGGCTGGTTCATAATCATGATACCCAAGCAACCATCGCTTCAACTTCTCTTTGCCGCGTGCCACATTCGTCTTCACCGTGCCGAGTGGGCAATCCATCGCTTGTGCCGCCTCTTCATGCGTCAGTCCGTTTTGGCAGCACAGCACGACTGCCGCCCGCTCCCCAGAATGTAACCGTTTCATCGCTTCCGTCAAATCCAGATGCAACTGGCTCCGCGTGTCGGCGGCAGATTGGTTCTCTTCTGACGCGACCTCATCGATCTCTTCCAGTGCCAACTCCTTCCTCTGCCGGGCCACATTGCGAAACTCGTTGACGGCGATCCCAAACAACCAAGTCGAGAATTTCGAGCCCCCACGATACGTATGCAGTTTTTTCCATGCCTTCACGAACGTTTCCTGCGCCAGGTCGTCCGCCAAATGCGCATCCCCACGCGTCATTCGCGCCAGAAACGCCCGTACCGGGGATTGGTACCGCCGCACCAGTTCCGCGAAGGCATTCTGGTCGTCCTGCGTCAACACCCGGGCAATGAGATCGGCATCCGTCACGGCCAGGCGTTAGCGCTGTGGCGGTTGCGTGTTGTTGACGTCTTTCCGTTCCACGGCCCAGACCATGAGAAATGCCAGGCCAATGAACAAGACAATCCACCCACCTTTGCGATCTCCCCCGGTGCCGGACAACAATAGCGCGGTGCCAATTCCCGCCATCACCAACCCCGGCAATAGACGACCACCGGGTCCTCCCCATGCTCTGTTGCTGAGGCTTTTGCTCCGAACCTCCGCGACCAATTCCGGGGTGATGGGCATCCCCTTGTCGATCATCGCCCGCAACGTCTCATGCGCCAGCCTGGTGCGGCGATGCCCGAAATACCCGGCTAGGGCGACGATGGTCACGACCATGACGAAGGGGCTCAGGACTGAGACGATTCCCAATACATTCCACATGCCCTCCCGATGTCGCAGGTACGATGGCACCTGAACGTCCACAGGATTCGCCCCGCCGATATGAATGCCGGTATCGTCGATCCGCACCTCGGGATTTCTGCCGCCTGACCGGCTCTTCACGGTCAGGTTGGTCTGCGCCGCGTGAACATTGGTCTCCACCACCGGCGCGGATGCCGTCACGGCGTTATTGCTCGGAACGTCCTCCGCATACACCGTGACCGCCGCCCGAGATTGTGGCGCCAACATGACCGCCGCCACTATCAGGGTTCCGCCAACGAATCTGGCAAATCGCATTGTCTTCTTCATATTCATACGCTCCTCCGCTTGTTGTCCAGTGTGACGCATCGGGGAGCGATTTTGGATTCAGAAATCGCCATTCGTCTAATTTCCTCATACACAAGCGGATGAGCTGATTCTCACACCGATCCGCATTCAGGCCATTTCAGTTGACCTTGACAAAATCAACCCTTACAATCCCGGGCGGAAAGGCGGTCTCCGCGTAGCAGATCGACAACGCGGTAGCTCGATATGACCAGAATCACCCGTTTCCTGGCTTGTTTGTTAATCGGCCTGTCTCTTTCACGTAGCGCATTTGGTTGGGGACAGGAAGGTCACATGGTCGTCGCGGAAATCGCCTACAATCACCTCCGCCCGGATGTTAAAGCCGATTGCGACGCTCTCATTGCGGTAAACTTGGGCACGTATTCGAGCAGCGCAACCAGCAATTTCATCATGGCCGCGTCTTGGGCCGACGATTTCAAAAGCCAACTCGGCACCGGCACTTCCCACTACATCGATCTGCCTCTCTGTATCAATGGCTTGGCGGCGTCGAATATTGGGACTTGCACCGGGACTTGTAACGATGGCGTGTGCACCAACAACGCTCCCCCCGGCGTACCCAACGTCGTGACGGCCATCAATCAGTACACCGCCACTCTACTTAATCAAAACGCGGCGCTCACCGACCGCGCTATCGCGTTGCGCTACGTTCTCCACTATGTCGGCGATATTGAGCAGCCGCTCCATGCATCCAACGGCATTTCCACAAACCACCCGCCCCCTGGTGGGGATGCCGGCGGCAACGATTTCACCATCCACGGCACGTGGAGTGAACTCCACGCCCTCTGGGATGCCGGCGGCGGATATCTGAATGACTCGGGGGTTTCGCGCCCGATGTCTGCCTCTGGCTACACCATCATCAGCAACAAATCAGCCGATGTCGAATCCACTTATCCGTACACTCCAAGTGTCGGTGCCATCCCAGATCCGATTACTTGGGCCACGGATAGTTACTACTATGCCGAGACCGTCGCTTATGCCAACATCACCGAGGGTGGCACACCCTCCACAAGCTATCTGAATAGCGCAAGCGCCACCTCCAAACAGCGCATGGCCGCGGGCGGCAAACGCCTCGCCGATCTGCTCATGACGATCTTTGCCACCAATGCCGCGAGCTTCACTGCCAGCCCGACCAATGGCGCCGCCCCGCTCAACATAACCTTCACCGATGCATCCACCGGCAGCATCACCAACTGGTTCTGGAATTTTGGCGACGGCAGCACGACCAACCTCACCGCCTCTACCAATCCGTCGCACACCTACGCCGCCGGCACCTACACCGTGACTTTGATCGTCAGCGGGTATCCTGGCTCCAGCACCAACACCAGCTCAATCATCGCGGGAACATCTGCGCCACCGTCGCCCCCGGTGATCACGTCCATTACCGCACAAGATACCGACATCCGGATCACATGGTTGACCACCGGCGGCACCACCAACGCCGTGCAAGCCACCGTCGGCACTCCCGACTACAACACAAACTTCCTCGATATCACTTCTCCGCTTCTCATCCCCGGCAACGGCAACACCAGCACCAATTACACCGATCCCGGCGCCACTACCAACTCCTCCGCAAAGTACTACCGCATCCGGCTGGTGCGGTAGCGCCGCCAAGACGACGCCTACTTTTCTCTCCCTCACAGGCAGAGGATTAAGGTGAAGGCAACAAAAGCCGCAAGCCCGCGCGGTTGGCGTCAGATTCAAATCCCTGGGGCACCTCAAACCCACAACTGTCGATCCAATGTCCGGTACTGAATCGCTTCCGAAATGTGCTGGGACTGAATCGACTCCGCGCCCTCCAGATCCGCAATCGTGCGTGACACTTTCAAGATGCGGTCGTAGGCGCGGGCGCTGAGATTCAGTTCCGTCATCGCCATCTTCAGCAACTGCTGACATTCCTCATCCAGCTTGCAGTATTCCTTGATCTCTTTCGGCGCCATCCGCGCATTGGTTTTCTCGAACCGCTTCCGCTGCACTGCCCGCGCCGATTCGACCCGCGCGCGAATCTTCTCGGACGGTTCGCCCGTTGCTTCGCCGGCCATCTCCTTGTATTTCACCGACGGGACCTCGACGTGGATGTCGATTCGGTCGAGTAATGGACCGGAGATTTTGTTCCGGTATTTTGTGATCATGTTTGGTGAACATCGGCATTCCCGCTTGGGATCGCCATAGAACCCGCAGGGACACGGATTCATTGCGGCCACGAGCATGAAGTTCGCCGGGAACGTCATCGTGCCGGTCGCCCGCGAAATCACGACACGTCCTTCCTCCAATGGTTCGCGCAGAGCTTCGAGCACGTCCCGATGAAATTCTGGCAGTTCATCCAGAAACAGCACGCCGTGATGCGCGAGGCTGATCTCACCCGGTGTCAGGTTCGCTGTGCCGCCGAGCAGCCCGGCGTTGCTTGTCGTGTGATGCGGCGCGCGGAATGGCCGCGTCGCCACCAGCGCCTGCCCCTTTGGCAACAACCCGAGAATGCTATGGATCTTCGTTGTCTCCAAAGCCTCGTCGAGTGTCGTTTGCGGGATGATCGTCGGCACACGCCGCGCAAGCAATGTCTTGCCGCTCCCCGGCGGTCCGATCATCAGAATATTGTGCCCGCCTGCCGCCGCAACTTCCAGCGCCCGTTTGACGTGCTCCTGGCCCTTGACGTCCACGAAATCTACGTCGTAATTGCGCTGCTGCTGGAAAATTTGCGACGGATCTTCACGCAACGGCTGCAATTCGCGTTTACCCGCAACAAACTCCGCCACCTCCCGCAGGTTTTTCGCTGGATACACGTCGATCCCCTGCACCACCGCGGCCTCAGGCGCGTTGTCCCACGGCACAATCAGTCCGCGCTTCTTCTGGTCGCGCGCGCAAATCGCAATCGGTAGCACGCCATTGATGCTGCGTACCTCGCCGCTGAGCGCGAGTTCGCCGACAATGGAGAATTCGTTGAGGTTCGGCGCCACAATCTGTTCGTTCACCGCCAAAATCCCGATGGCAATCGGCAAATCGAAGCTCGGTCCTTCCTTCTTGACGTCGGCCGGTGCCAAATTGATCGTTGTCCGTCCCAACACGTATTTGAAGCCGCTGTTCTCGATGGCCGTCTTGACCCGGTCCCGTGACTCCTTCACCGCCGCGTCGGGTAATCCAACAATAATAACTGCAGGCTGTCCCCAGCCCGAATTAACTTCTATCTCAATGGGATAAGAATCGATGCCCAGTACTGCCGCAGAGTGGACTTTGGCAAGCATCCCACCTTTCTAACTTAGAACCTGCGTCAAGTCGAATCCGTTTTGTCGGACTCCCTTATTCTCGCAGCTTAATTGCGCGAATGGCCTCGCCCGCGTTTTGGTCCAGCATTTGGTCCGGGTCCGTCAACTGTTCCCTCAGCACATCCAGGCTATTGGTGCTGCCAATCTGCTGGAGAATTCGACATGCCTGCCGGCGCGTCTCGAGGTTCTTCTCCTGGAACATCTGCAGCACCGCCGCTTCCGCCGGGGGACCCATGGCCATCAACGCGGTTGCCGCCTCCTGCTGTCCGGGCTGTGAACCCCGCATGATGTTGTCCACCAACGGCTCAATGGCCCGGTCGTCTTTCAGGCGCGCAAGCCCCTTGATGGCGTTTTGTTGCATCATGTAGTCGGAGCTTTCCGCAAGCTTGATCAACAGGGGCACCTCGTTCGTTGTTCCGTACGTTTTCAGGAAACCCGAAACCGATTGACGAATGGAAAAATCCGCATCGGTCGCCAGCGATGCCATGAGTCCTAACAATTCCGGTGGCACCGACTCGATTGTGGCATTGCCCAACCGATTCGCCGCGGCTCGTCGGAGGTTGGTATCTTCCGAGGCAAGGTCACCCATCAGTTTTTGGACGTCCGCCGCGGAGACCGGCGCCTGGCTCACGACGGGAACGGTCACGAATGCCGCCGCCAGGTCCGCGCCCTCCAACAATCGGCAACTGAGACTGACCCTGGCGTCACGCGACGCCATTTCGGTCGACGCTCGCGAGTTTCCCTGCAATTCAATCTCGCGTAACATCCCGGCGGACGGGTCGAACGTGAGCGTCCCCGCCACAGCCGCACTGCAACGCGGGTCGTCTCCATTTCTTAGCAGACTGTGCAATGCAAGCTCTTTGCGAATGCCAACGGCGTCCGCCGTCGCCGATGAAACCTGATACGCGGCGCGTCGAACCACCGTCAACACCGCCGGTACGGAACGCGGACCATAGTTGAAATAAAAGGGTGGGCCGAATTGCGACGATAGAAACCCTGCGGCCGGCCCGAATGCGTACGGATAATCTATCACAGCCGAGTCACCGGATATTTCCCATTTCTTGGCGGATGGAGATTCGGGCAATGGCTCGATTAACGCCGTCATCAAAGTCCCAAACGGGATTGGCAAAGGCTGATCCTCAGCATCCAATAGCACCCGGCCGCGGTCGTCCACGCGGATTTGGCAACGGTCCGACATCGGTCCCATCATTCGCCCGGACATCACCGGCGGCATAAACATGCCGCGGTTGAATCCATCCTGGGTCCGGCGGTTCTGCAGATCCGTACGATAGGTCAGACGGAAGGCATTCGAGCCGACTTCGCTTGCCACAATAAACACGCTGCCTGAGGTGCTTTCCACGCCGGTCTCCCCGCGTACCTGCAGCTCGACGTGATACACGTTCGTCTGACCAAGCGGAAAGCGATAGCGCAGGTCGAGCGCTCCGGATCGCGCGGATGCGATCGATGCCGCGAGGAGGATCGATCCGATAACTGCTCCGCATTGGAACGCCCTTGGTGCCTGGCTCCGCTTTCGTGGCAAGAAGGGGGTGGGTGATGACGACGGCGAATCAGACACAAGCTCGGCGGATAGCATCGGCATGGGCTCTCCTCCTGTTGTTGGCTGGTCGGCATGTTATAGCGCCACGCCGACTCTGACAAGTAGGAACCGCACCGGCACCCAATCGGCGCGCGACCCCGGGGCGCAGCTTGTCATCCCGAAGGCTGGCCGCTACACTCACGGGGAGGACACCGAAGGATGGAGCCAACTCAGACGAGGCCAGAGCGAACAGGGAGATGTTTGTGGGGCTCGGCCAGGCTCCTGGTGATCCTTACGTGCCTGGCCTACCTGCCCGCCCTGAGCGGTGGGTTTGTGCTGGATGACGGACCGCTCGTTATCCAGAACCGAGTGATCAAGGCTCAGGATGGCCTCTATCACATCTGGCTCACAACTGATGCACCGGATTATTACCCGATCACCAACAGCTTCTGGTGGGTGCAGCGTCGTCTGTGGGGAATCCGTCCGTTGGGATACCATGTGGTCAACCTGCTGCTTCACGCCGCCAATGTCGTGCTGGTGTGGAGAATTCTACAGCGTCTGCGCGTTTCGGGAGCCTGGCTGGCCGCACTCGTATTCGGGATTCACCCAGTGAACGCCGCCACGGTAGCATGGATTACCGAGCAGAAGAACACGCTATCAATGTTGTTTGCCGCGGCGGCCATACTTTTCTATTTACGGTTTTACGAAGAGGAATCGAGGCGATGGTACCGGCTTTCGCTCGTGCTGTTTCTGCTGGCGTTGCTCAGCAAAACGGCGGTCGTCATGTTGCCGATCGTGCTTCTGGGATGCGTGTGGTGGTTGCGCGGCCAGTTGAGATGGAAGGATGTTCTCCATAGTGCGCCGTTCTTTGTCGCGTCGTTGATCATGGGATTGGTGACCTTGTGGTACGGCTACCATCATCCTTTCGGCGAACCCGGGGCAGAAACGAGCAGCGTCGCCTCACGGTTGGCCGCGGCTGGTTACGCCCCCTGGTTCTACCTGCACAAAGCAGTTCTCCCGTATGATTTGATGGCGATTTACCCGAAGTGGCAGCCCGATCCCTCCCGGTTGATTTCGTACGTGCCCGGGCTGCTGCTCGTGTGCTGCTTCCTGGTTTTCTTGTGGAAGCGAGGAACCTGGGGGCGTCCCTTGTTGTTCGGCCTTGGATACTTCGTCGTGATGCTGTTTCCGGTGCTGGGAATCCTGAAGCAAGGACCCTATCGTCTGACGTTCATCTCCGATCACTGGGATCACTGGCAGTATTACTCCATCATTGGAGTAATCACGTTGACAGTCTCCGCCGGTACGGAAGTCGCCCATCACTTGGGCAGCCGCGCCAGTCGGTTGAAAACCCCTGTTATGGCTGTCGCATTGATTCTGCTGGGGGCTGCGACATGGTGGCGGAGCTCTTTGTACGCCTCCTCTCAAGCGCTCCTGCAGGATACTCTGGCAAAGAACCCAACCGCTTGGAGCGCCTGCATCGATCTCGGCGTGGAAATGAAGCAGGCCGGCCATGTGCATGCGGCGATTGGGTATTACGAACAGGCCTTGCGTATCAACCCGCGTTTGGCCCAGGCGCACAACAATCTCGGCGACGCGCTTCTGGCTGAGGGGCGAATGCCCGAGGCCATCGATCACTTCAAGCAGGCGCTCAAGATCAGGCCCGAATATCCGGAGGCCCACGCCAACCTCGGAAATGCGTTGAAACGACTCGGCAGAATTCATGAAGCGATCGCTCAATATCAAGAAGCTGTACGGATTAATCCCGACTTCGCCCAAGCGCACAACAATCTCGGAAACTCCCTGCTGGCATCGGGACAGGTTTCATCGGCGATCGAGCATTATCAGCGAGCTTTACAGATCGACCCTGGTTTTGCCGAAGCGGAATTCAATCTGGCAGTGGCATTGGAAAGGGCAGGACGATCCGCCGAAGCCGTCACGCATTACCAAGAGGTGCTGAGAATCCGGCCCGACTTTACCCCAGCCGGCGAGGCATTGGCCCGACTACGAGCAGAACCGGCGAAACCAGCCAACCAGTGACACGGGTCGGCAGGTCCACTACGGGGCGAACCGGACGCGTTGGCAATATTGCTGAAGTTTGCGCTGCCGTGTAAATCAACGTTGACAGAATCATGGGAACTTCCGCAACAATCAGCCCATGACGATCACGAGTTCCTCCAGTAGCGGACCCCAGGAAGGCCAGACGGAGGTGAACAGACCATTCGGAATGGCGACACTCCAGAGGATTCGGTGGCTTCCCGGGCTGGCGCTTATTCTACTCGTGTTTATCGCCTACCAACCGGTGTGGCGCGTGGGTTTCATTTGGGATGATAACTACTATGTCACCGATAATCCGGTGCTCAGATCAACCCGAGGGTTGGAGAGGATTTGGTTCGAACCGTCGTCAACCGTCCAGTACTACCCACTGGTCTTCACCAGTTTCTGGACGGAGTATCATCTATGGAAGTTGCAGCCTCTCGGATATCATTTGATCAACGTTCTCCTGCACGCTCTGAATGCAATCCTTCTCTGGTTCGTTCTGCGGCAGCTCAAGGTTCCCGGCTCGTGGGTGGCGGCGGCCATCTTCGCGCTTCATCCGGTATGCGTCGAGTCCGTTGCCTGGGTCACGGAGCGGAAAAACGTTCTCTCCGGCCTGTTCTATTTTTTAACGATCCTGGTATATCTTCGATTCCGACCGTTGACGACCGGATCGGAAGCTCGTCCGTGGGATTGGCGGTACTACCCTCTCGTTTGCGCGCTCTTTCTTTGCGCCTTGTTCAGCAAGACAGTGACAGCTTCGTTGCCGGCTGCGCTCGCATTGCTGATCTGGTGGAAGCTGGGCCGGGTATCCAAGGAAGATGCTGTTGCGCTGGCACCGCTGTTTGCAGCCGGTGCAGCTTTCGGGTTCATGACCGCATGGATCGAGAAGCATCACGTAGGCGCTAGGGGCGCGGAATGGGTGTTGTCCCCTGCGCAACGCTGCCTTCTGGCAGGACGCGCGCTGTGGTTTTACGCCGGAAAAGTCTTCTGGCCACGTAACCTCACCTTCATCTATCCGCGGTGGGAAATCGACGCTCGAAAAATATGGCAGTACCTGTTTCCAATCGCGGCGATGCTGGCGCTCGCGGCGTTGTGGTTGCTACGCTCCCGAATTGGCAGGGGGCCGCTGGTCGCGGCGCTGTTTTTCGCAGGGACGTTGCTGCCCGCGCTTGGCTTTGTCGATATTTTCCCGTTTCGCTATTCCTACGTCGCCGATCATTTTCAATACTTGGCCAGTATCGGCTTGATCGGCCTGGCGGTCGGGATTGGTGCCACGGTCTGCCGACGGGCTGGCGAAGGGCTTCCCCGCCTTGGGGCGATTAGCGTGGCAGTTGTACTCCTGTTGCTGGGCGCATCCACCTGGAAACGCGCGAAGGTGTATTGGAACTTGGAAACCCTGTGGGAGGATACGATCACCAGGAATCCCAACGCCTACATGGCCTACACCAATCTGGGCGACGCTCTTCTTCAGAAAAACAAAATACCGGAGGCGATTGAACGCTACAAACAGGCGCAGCGGCTCGAACCCAACGAGCCCGACGCGCTCGCCAGTCTGGGAAATGCTTACCTGCATCTGGACAAGGTACCGGAGGCCATTGGCTATTTCCGTCAGGCCATACAGCTCAAACCCAGCTTTGGCCCCGCATACACAGGGCTGGGGCTGGCATTGGAACGCGAAGGCAAAATCCCCGAAGCCATCGCGCAGTATGAACAAGCGGTCCGGACCGACCCTCACGATGCACAAGCGCACAGCCGGTTGGGACTCCTCGTGGGCGGCACAGGGAATGCGACGGAAGCAATGCGGCACTATCATCAAGCGCTTCTCATTACCCCGGACGATCCCCAGATCCATAGCAATCTGGCAACCCTCCTCGAGCAAATCGGACGCACCGTGGAGGCCATCCAGCAGTATGAACTGGCGATACAGCTCAGCCCGGATCTGGCGCAGGCGCACAAGAACCTCGGCATAGCTTTCTTGCGGACCGGACGGGTTCAGGAGGCGCTCGCCGAACTCCAGCGCGGCGTGCAGCTCGCCCCTGAGGATGCGGATGGACACAATAATCTCGCAATTGCGCTCGCCGTTTCGGGCAGGACGCAGGAAGCCATGACGCAATGGGAGCAGGCAATCCGTCTGAGACCGAGCGATGCGAAGGCGCAACTCAATCTGGCTATCGCATTGGAAAAGACCGGACGGGTTTCGGAAGCTGTTGAGCATTATCAGGAGGCGCTAAAGGCCCAGCCCGATCTCACTGCGGCAAGAGACGCGTTGGTCAGGCTCCGATTAGATCAAGGTCAATAAGGCGACGGAACGCCTTCCCCCGCGACCAGCCTGGCTCTTCCTGACCGCTCGACAATCGCGGTCCTCAGCCCTGTGGTATTCATTGTGGCCACATGAGTCCTGGCCCGCCCTCGGAGACTCCGGCTGGTTGCCCAGTTTGACCTTCGGCGGCAGCCCAAAGACCCCAATCGCAGGAAGTCCAATGCAACAAGGCAAGAAAATCGCAGGGCAGGCGGCTCCCGCCGAATCCAATCAGATTTGTCTCGTTATTCCTCCAGTCCACTGGAGTTCCCGTCAAAAGCAAACGGGTCGCCCCGAACTTCCCGGGGCGACCCGTCAGACTGAAACAGCTATAGTCGCAGTTTATGAGCGACGGCGGCGCAATGCCAACAGTCCGCCAATCATGCCCAAGCCCGCCAGCACAAGCGTCGAAGGCTCAGGAACAACCGCCAATGGCGTGAATTCCATCGGTCCAGTCGTTCCGTTGTAGGAAACGAATCCGAAGACGTCGTACGTGTACCCGTTACCGATTGGGGTTCCAGCCAACTGCGTCGACGCAGAATAGGAGGTTGTCCAGTCGAAGCACGTCATGCTGCCAGTGCTATCAGCGATTGTAAAGGTCTCACTGCTGATGTTCGAGTTGTAGCTTGGTAGAGTCGTCATACCAATGGAAGACGTGATCACCGCATTGGTAATTTCCAAGTAGTAGCCAGCGATGCTCAAGCTGCCCGGCTGGTAGTTGGCGCCCATGCCCGAACTGGTGAGGGCGCTGACGCTGAATGCAGGTGCCGCCGGCACCGTGTTTCCGGTCGATAGAGTGTTGATGAAGTTATTCGAAGCCGCAACTGAGGAGAAGGCAATCTCTGGAAGCGAATGGAACGGACTCCACTGCCCATTCAGCTTCAGCATATCTCCCACGCTAAACGAACTGGGAGCGCCGGGCAAGGCCGCCAAGGTCGACGCTGAGACGAAGACATCCATTGAACCCGGGCTTGTATCCGCAGCGAAGATTGACCAACCAGTAAACGTATGGCCGCCAAATACCCCTGGCTGCGAACCGATGGCTGTCACGATCGGAGAGCTGTCCCACGTTACGTTTGCATTGTTCCCGTAAAACTGCTCAATGTCGTTCGCATTATCGGCGTACGCCTTTACGCCACCCAACACTACAGCCGCTGCGATTGCAACGGTGACAAAACTCTTACTCATACCCGCCAAAGAAATTTCCATTCTTCTCCCTACCCTTTCTTGATACCATTAGTTGCTCGGTTCTCACCACGCCCTCCCTCGCTGGGGGGCGGCCGCCTTCCTTATCCGTGCGCCATGATACGGAAACGGGGTATTTTTGCAAGACTTTTTTTCCAAAATATGTGTGAAGAACCGTAGCCGATCCGGTGACAAGTCTGTGTCAGATCGGTGGTAACCTGCCGGCTCTACCAACAAAATTGAGCATTCTGGGGTAGACAGATGCATATTTCACTCTTTTGCCAGCGGGAATCCCCTCTTACGAAGCCAACACCCGGTACCCAGTTCTGGTTGTCGGTCAGCCACGGACCATCAAACAATCAAATTCGATCGCCCGACACCCGTCCATCGCGACCGGAAACATTCCCGCAACGACAAATCCCGCCCGTTCGTACACCGCCACGCCTTCCGTCCATTGAGGCATTCCATCGTAAATGGGAATTACGGACACCTCGGATTGGAGGGCGACCACACGTTCCACTTGCCGCCCCATTCCGCGAAACACTTCCTGATCACAGCCCTGGGTGTCCATCTTGAGAAAGATCCGCCGCGCATGGCAGTTGGGAACGACTTCCTTCAACACTTGCTCCAGCGGGCGAACCGAAACCATCTCCTCACCCTCCTCGCTCGCCCCCGGTCCCCACCGCCGTGTGGCAAATTCATTTACGCGCAAGAATGAACTGAGCACGGTCTCCCGAAATACATGAATGGCTCGCGTGGCATTCTGTTCCCCCAAAGCCCACGGATAGCACTTCCATTGTCGGTCGCCAGCAACAGACTTGCTCAGACGATCAAACGCCCGGGCGACAGGTTCGAATGAGATGATCTCACCCCTGTAAAACGAGCGCACACCCCGGGCAAATTGTCCCTCATTGGCGCCCACGTCCACCACGAGATCAACGCCGTATTGTTCGAACACGCTTCGAATATGCATCTGGTAGGCAAGATCCATGACGGCTCTGACCTTCTTCCGCAATGGTCTCGTACCGGCCACCATCCCGCAGCACCGCTTGATGCCCTCTTTCACGCCGTCCATCATCGTGTCACCGCCATGTAGGTGCTTTCCCCGTCACGCCAGAGAATGCCCAAAGCCGCGCGCTACAGACAAGCACGAATCGCAATGTGGTCCAACGCCGCCAAGTTGGGGAAAAAAGGCCTCTCGTCCTCGAAAGAGCGCGCGGTCGCCACTCCTGCAATCCCTCACCGGGTAGTCCGGACTTGCGTTCCAGCGGCGGGTTGGCGGTACACCCGTCCGGCACGATACAACCGCTGCCGAATCTCAATCTTTGCCGCCAGCTGAGAATGACCGTCGCCACGCGCCAATTCGATTGCCCTCTCGGCCGTCGCCACCGCATCGGTGAATCGGCCATCCGCAGCGTAGGCAGCGGCAAGAGTATCCAGATACACAGCCACACGATTATCCGACAATCGGCAGGCTTCTTCGGCCAGTCCGACGGCTCGAACGGCATTTGTCGCGTCCACCGCCGCGCGCGTGGCTAATACCCACGCGAGATTGTTCAACGCCTCGGGATAATCCGACTTGATCCGCAATGCCTCCTCGTATTGCCCGATCGCGTCTTCGAGCCTCCCCGCCCCTTCCAGAGCCTCCCCCAGTCGGTAGTGCGCCTCCGGGAAGGACGGCTGGAGTCGGAGAACCACTTCAAGGTGTTTGGCAGCCTCCCCGCTCTGTCCCAGCGCCAAGAGGACCTTTGCCAGGTTAAACTGCGCCGCTGGATAGTCGGGCTTGATCCCGACCGCCGCCTTGTACTTTTCCTGCGCCTGCGTCAAAAGCGATTCCGCCTCTGTCCCCGTTCTCGTTCTCGCCTGCTCCCAAAGCACGGAACCCCAATTGTTCAACGCCTCGGCAAGATCGGGCTCGATCCGCAACGCCTGCTGGTATTTCTCTGTCGCCTCCTGCAATAACGCCTCGGCCGCCTCACCTCTCCTGGCTCGCGCCGAATCCTCCAGCGCGATCCCCCAATCGTTGTAAACCCCGGGATCATCAGGCGCCAGTCGCGCCGCTTGCTGATACTGATCGATCGCCTCCGCCGTTCGCCCCGCACGCTCCAGCGCAACTCCCAGATCGCGATGGGTCTCGGACGAATCAGGCGCAATCTGCAGGGTGCGCTGGTACTGCGCAATCGCCTCCTCCATTCTTCCCGCCCGCATCAGGGCATCCGCAAGGTTCTTGCGAGCCGTCACGAAATCGGGCTCGATCCGCAACGCCTCTTCATACTGCCGAATCGCTTCGTCCAATTCGCCCAGCTTTTCGAATGCCGCGCCAAGATTGACTCGCGCTTCCGGGTAGTCGGCATTCAGCTCCAACGCCCGCCGATACTGCGCCATCGCCTCCTCGACTCGCCCTTTATGCCACAGCGCAAGTCCGAGATTCAGGTGCGCCAGCCATGCCGTCGGATTCTTCTCCAGGTTGTCTCGCCAAAGCGTTTCCGCATCGCGATAGATCCCCGCGCGTGTCCACGTCGCCATTCCCAACACCACCAGCATCGCCGCCGCGACCAATGCGCCCACGGGCCGCCCCCGTTGCCCCCAGCGCCGAAAAACCGTCACCCCTCCGGCCGCCACAAGCGCAATGATTCCAACCACGGCGTGATATTGCCAATGGTCGGCCACAAACGCGTACCGATGAAAACTCTGATGGAACAATCCCGACACCGGGAAAAGTGTCACGACGAAATACCCCAACCCGAACAACATTGGCCGTCCCCATGACCCTCGCTTCAGCCAAAGCACCACGAAGCACGCCACCAAAAGAATCCCCGGCACACACCACATCCATCCCGCACCCCCAACATCCCATCTCGGGTAAATCACC
The DNA here is from genome assembly GCA_035501175.1 of Verrucomicrobiia bacterium. GTDB lineage: Bacteria > Verrucomicrobiota > Verrucomicrobiia > Palsa-1439 > Palsa-1439 > Palsa-1439. Next base: position 43,507 of record DATJWQ010000012.1, read on the forward strand.
ATCGCGTTCCACGGCGCCAACGCCTTCCACAAGTAAAACCACGGCGTCGCCCCCGCCACCGCCACGCGCGCAAGAATCCCGCCCGCGGAGACCGCCTGCCCCTCCGTCGCCTTGGGATACTGATACAAGATGGTTACCAACCCCATCACCAGCGAAAGCGCGAAGAACGGTATGGTCCGACCGATATCCTTCGCCTGCACCCGGCCCCGCATCCACCACACGCAACCCAACAGCACCACCGGCAGCATCACCACCGCCGTCTTGCTCAGAAGCGCCAGCACATACGCCCCCAGCGCCAACCCGTACCACTTCCACCTCCCGCCCTCGCAAAACCGCAGGTAGCACAAAATGCCGATCGCATAGAACAACATCGATAGCACGTTCTTCTGTTCGCTGATCCACGCCACGCTCGCACAGTTCAGCGGATGCAACGCGAACACAGCCCCAGCCAACCACGCCCCGGGAATTTTCAACCTTCGCAGAATCAGCCACACCATCGCCGCGTTGATCGCGTGAAGGAACACATTCGCCACGTGATATCCCGTCGCATGGTCGCCCCAGAGCCGCCACTCCAGCCACCACGCGGTCGAGGTCATCGGCCAGTAATCCGGCGCGTCCGTCGTAAACCAGAACTGACGAAGTCCATCGCGCGCATGAACCATCCGGTTTTCAACAATCAGTGAATCATCATCCCAGATAAACCCGCCACGCAATACGGGCGCATACGCCAGAAACGTGATCGCCATCAACACGATGGCGAGAAGCCAGTCGCGATTGGGATATCCCTGAGTCCTTGATGCGTTTGCCACCACAGGTTCCTTCGCCGCTCGCTCAGTAGATGTACGGTTCGGCCAGATCGAAGGCGTTTTGAATCAGCCGAATGTCCGTCGGTCGACGCGCACCCTTAGGTTGCACGACTTCCACCACGTCGAACCGAAAATGAATGCGGGGATTTCCCAGAAGCCTCAAATAATCCAGCGCCGCCCGGCTCACGTTCCGCTGTTTGTCACGATCCACCTTCTCGCTCGGCGTCCCAAAGTCCTCCGTCTTGCGTGTCTTGACCTCCACGAACACCAGCCAGTCCTTGTGCCGCGCAATGATATCGATCTCCGCCTTGCCGCTGTGGAAATTGCGAAGCAGAACTTTGTAGCCCTGCCGCCTCAGGAACCGCGAGGCCGCTTTCTCCCCACGGTCGCCCAGGATCTGCCGCTCGGTGCGGTGATCAACTCTTTGTTTAAACCAGCCCTCAAACATGTCACGAGGCCCCAGCCTGCGCCGGGCTATTGGTGCTCGCAAACAGGTCCACTTGCACCGGTTCGATGGTCTCGCGCACGGGCGCAAACGACCGTCGGTGCACGGGCGACGGACCATATCGCCCCAGCGCCGCCAGGTGTTCGGGCGTCCCGTAGCCCTTGTGTTGGGCGAAATTGTACTGCGGGAATTGCTCGTGAATCCGCACCATCATCCGGTCCCGCGTGACCTTGGCGATCACACTGGCCGCGGCAATGGAATAACTCTTCGCGTCGCCCTTCACGATCGCCGTCTGCGTCACCCCCATCAGCGGCACGCGCAACCCATCCACCAGCACGTGGTCGGGTCGCACCTTCAATCCATCCAGCGCAAGCTGCATCGCCCGCCAGGTCGCCCGCAGAATGTTGTAGCTGTCAATAATGTCGACATCCGACACCCCCACGGCCCAGTGAAACTCTTCGTTGGCTGTCAGCTCGGCGTAGATGTCCTCGCGCTGCTGTTCGGTAAGTTGCTTCGAGTCGTTGAGGGTCTTGTGTCTGAACTCCGAAGGTAAAATCGCCGCCGCCGCCACCACCGGCCCCGCCAACGGCCCCCGCCCGGCCTCGTCAATCCCCGCAATAATCTTCGCCCCCTTTGTGTACGCTTTCTTTTCGTAACGGAGCGTTGGCATGGCGCTGCCCCGCAGTGTGCGGATTTCCCCGCCGGGAGTCAACACCGCGCCTGCGGTGGCAGAATACTGCGGTATTGTAGCCGCGAAACTTTTTCGCGGGATAACAAGGCTTGGAATAATGCCGCGAATGAGATTCGCCGCAACAAATCACTTCATCCGCCAAGTTCCGCCGCAATGCGCTCCCATCCATGGCGCAGGACGGCGCGCGCGTCGGCACACATACCGACGCGATCAGGATGCGGTACGCGGATTACATACGCGCGGCGAAACCGACCGTGGCGGATTTTGCAGTGAAGTTGCATTGAGGGGAAGCGGGGCGGCTGGCGAGAAGAGTGCCTCGGCCCTTCTGAGCGGAACGACGGACAAGGTGGCGGGTAGGTGCGGGGGATACCTGTCAGTGACAGGCATCGAATGAGGATGCGTTTGTGAGAGGATGATGTCAGGGAGCGGGGCTGATTTGGAAGACTTGGGATTCTGCGGGTTGTGAAGAGCTGTCTTTGACTGATCCACTACCTAGTACTACCAGGCAGCAGGTGACAGACGGCGAATTTGCAGGTTGTGAGGCGTGGATCCCCTCGGGGTTTACAATTGTACCAATGATCAGACCGGCCCCCTACAACGCATTCCCAAAGCGAGATGTCACGAATACAGGTCTGACCCTGAAAACACTGACCCTCAGACCTGTCCAAAATGACTTTCAAGACGCGGTAGAAAAGGCCTCCGTTTCGGGTGATAACGGTTGATGGAAATGATCGAACCATCAACACCCAGCCACGGAGGCCGTCTCCATGCTACGCTGCGCCAGTCTGTTCAGCCAAGTCTTATCGTTGATCAACCGCCATCAGTTTGCCGCTGCCGCCAAGACGTTTCGCGCCGAGAAGGGCGCCAAGGGGTTCCGTTGTTGGGACCAGTTTGTGGCGATGTTGTTTTGTCAACTGGCCCAAGCCAAGAGCCTGCGAGAGATCGTCCAAGGTCTGCTCTGCTGCGAAGGCAAGCTGCAGCATCTGGGCGTGCGTGCGGCTCCGAAGCGCTCCACTCTCAGTTACGCCAATGCCCATCGTCCGTGGAAGCTGTTCGAGGCGGTGTTCTATCAACTGCTGGAGCAGTGTCGGCAGGCGGCCCCCACCCGCACCAAGTTTCGGTTCCAGAACAAGCTGCTGTTGCTGGACGCCACGGTCATCGAGTTGTGCGTGACGATGTTTGACTGGGCGCGGTTCCGCCGCAGCAAAGGGGCGATCAAGCTGCATCTGCTACTCGATCATGACGGGTATCTGCCGGTGTTTGCCCACCTCAGCGAGGGCCGCCAGCACGAGATGAGGCTGGCCCGGGGCTTGTGTTTGCCGCGTGGCAGCGTGGTGGCGATGGACCGGGCGTATGTGGATTACCGCTTGTTTCAGAACTGGACAGAGCGGGGCATTTACTTTGTCACCCGGCTCAAGCGGAAAGCCAACTACTGGGCGGTGCAGAGACGGCGGGTGCGCAAGCAGGCTCTCATTCGCAAGGACGAACTCATTGAGTTGACGCCGCTGGCAGCCGGTCGGGTCTGTCAGGCCACGTTGCGTCGCATCGAAGTGTGGGTGCCCGACAAACAGGAGACGCTCGTGCTGGTGACCAACCAGTTGCAGTGGAGCGCCGCGACCATCGCGGCCATCTACAAGGACCGCTGGCAGATCGAGCTGTTCTTCAAGGCGCTGAAGCAATACCTCAAGATCAAGAGCTTTGTCGGCACCAGCGTCAACGCCGTGCACATCCAGATTTGGACAGCCTTGATTGCCATGCTGTTGGTCAAGTACCTGCAACTGCGGGCCAAGATCGCTTGGGCGCTGAGCAATCTGGTGGCCCTGCTGCGCTGGAATCTATTCACGTACCGCGATCTGTGGCGCTGGATCGACGCGCCGTTTGATACCCCGGCGGGCTCCGAACTGGCCGTCCAAACCTGGCTCATGTTGGACAGCATCCAGCCCGCACAACCGACAACCTCCACCTGAGACGAGCCTCAGACCAATGAAACCAGGCCGAAAAACAACTGCCCTCTGTCCCAAATCAGATTATCTTGGACAGCAGTGCCGTCCACCAGCATCAGGGTCACATCTAAACAAAGGTACATTCGCCATTGCGACACTCACGCCCAAGTCCCCTCCGCTTACCGGATCGCCCCCCGCTGCCCCGTATCCGTCCCATCCGTCCCATTCGTCCTATCGGTCCCATTCCGCTCCCGCCCCCTCCGCTCAACCGATCGCCTGCCGCGCCATCGCCCGCCGTATTCGTGCCATGCGTGCTCATTCATGGCTCCGCCCGCCGCTGTGCTGCCTTGAGCGGGCGACGCTATGACTCTTGACATCTCCCGGATCCGATCTTGAAGTCGCAAAAAGGCTTGATAGCGGCGTCCGGGCGGATAAAATATACTCAGGTGCAGCCGAATGGCCCCGGAGGTCGCGGGCCGCAGGTCATATGGAAAGGGTCGGTCCAATTTCTGCCATGCCCGCCAACCAATCCGTCGAGACACAGACACCACCAGCAAGCTCCGGCAACGGCCCGGCATCCAGGGACAAACAGCACGTCGAATCACGGTTGATCGAACTCTGGGAAGCGGCATTCGGGCGGCATCCAATCCGTGCCGACCAGGATTTCTTTGAGTTGGGTGGAGATTCACTCCTCGCGGCGCGGTTGTTCGCGCAAATCGAGAAGGCCTTCAAAACGAAGGTGCCGCTGACTGCGCTCGAGAAATCGCCCACGATTGCGCAACTGGCGGAGATTCTGTCCGCTCCCACGGCCCCGTCGTCGACTTCCTGCCTCGTCGCGGTCCAGCCCAACGGAACGCTTCCTCCTCTTTTCTGTGTTCACGGCCACAGCGGCGAAATCTTTTTCTGTTGGACCTTGTCCCGCTGCATGGGAACGGACCAACCCTTGTTCGGGTTGCGCTCCCAGGGTCTCAGCGGGAAAACCGCGCACCACACGGTCGAGGAAATGGCGGCCCATTACCTCCAGGAGATTCGCGCCGTTCAGCCGCACGGTCCGTATTATTTGGGCGGCTTTTGCTTCGGCGGCATGGTCACCTACGAGATGGCCCGGTCGTTGACCGCGCAGGGCGAGAACGTGGCCGTGCTCGCCATGTTCAACACCCCCGCTCCGGGTTCCCTCGAAGGTTGGCCCCTGCGGCAGGGATATCTCGCGAAGAGAATCATGCACGAACTGCGAAAACTCGCCGCACTCGGAATCCGCGATAAACTGAAGGTTTTCTACACCAAGACGAAAGGACTCGGTCGGCTTCTTCTGGGAAGTGTCCGGGCAATAATCTGCAGGATCTCCGCCAAATCCCGTCTCGGCAGCGCCCAAAAATGGACACAGCGCATGTTGAGCGTTCCGGATCTCAATGTCGCAGCGGCCAAGGCGTACTCGCCCGGGCCGTATGCCGGACGAAGCATCCTCTTTATCACGGAAGAAGCCCCGTCTCTGTACACCGTCGACCCGAGATCCGGCTGGACTCCGCTGATCCAGGGCGGAATCGAGGTGCACGACGTCGAAGGCGATAACCTTACCATGTATGACACACCCTACGTTGAGGGTTTGGCCAGGAAAGTGAAGGCCTGTCTCGATCGCGCCCGTAGCGCCTAGCCAACGGGAAGAGCCAATCACGATGACACCCCGATTCAGCGTGGTGGTTCCCACGTTCAACCGCGAGAAGCTCGTCGGTTCCACCATTGATTCCGTGCTCGCCCAGACGTTGACGGATTACGAGTTGATCGTGGTCGACGACGGTTCGACCGACGCCACACCCGAGGTGCTGCGGTCCTACGGAACAAGGATCAAGACCGTTCGTCAGGCAAACCAGGGACCAGAAGTCGCCCGCGACCGGGGCATCGCGTTGGCCGCGGGTGAATACGTCGCGCTGCTGGATAGCGACGATCTTCTCTGGCCCCGCGCGCTGGAGACATACGAGCGGATCATCCAAGCCTGTGGTTCACCCGCATTGATTCTGGGGGCCACGATACATTTTCAAGAGCACCCGGTGATCCCCAACGACGACGGCACGAGCGCCATCGAGGTCTTCCTGTATCGCGACTACCTGGCAAAGGACGTGGAGGTTGGCCTGAATGGAAGCAATATGGTGATGAAGAAATCGGTCGTGGAGCGGGCCGGCGGTCTGCGCCAGAGCACGCCCACCACATTCCACATGGACCTGCTGGATACCATTCTGCGCCTCGGCGTTTATGGTCCATGCGTGGTGGTGAGGCAGCCGACAACCGTCTCCTATCGGGTTCACCAGACGAACTCCGTCCGGGATGTCGAGAGAATGACGGACGGCATCTATCCGATCGTTCGGGCCGAGTGGCGTGGACAGTATCCGGGCGGAACGTCACGGCGGTTTGCCCGGTTCGCCTGCATCGGGGGCATCGCCTGGTACTGGCTCAAGCGCGCGCGGGTCGCTCGCCGACCCCGCATCGTGTGCAAATACCTGGTGTACTGCGCGCCGATGCTCCTCGCCGGTGCGCTGAAGAAAATGTGGGGACGCGCCCGTGGGACCAGCCGTCCCGTCCGCGTGCCTCGTGGGTAGGGAACGGAACAGAGGGAAACAGGGATCAGGGAACCCCTGAGCAACTCATCGGGAAAGCCGACTCCCGGCGACCTTGTCGAAGTCCGATCCTGATTCCGGGGTCTCATCTGATTCATGTCATATTTGCCATCCGGATCCTCTCGCGCCCCGTTCCCCGCCCGCCTCGCATTTTGTCCTATGCGAGAATCATCTCTCGCCCGTATTGCACAGTGCCTGTTGCGTGGTAGGGTTCACTGTTCAAGGATCGCAGTCCGTTAACTCAAACCGAAGGAGTGTGTATCATGTTCGTTGCCGTTCATCACAACATCACCGATCCCGGAAAATGGGAGGAAGCCACCAGCAGGATCGGCCCGATGGTCATGCAAAACCGTCTGCCGAAAGGCCTCAAAGGAATCTCCTATCTGCCCAGCACCGACGGCCGCCAGGCCAACTGTCTGTGGGAAGCGGATTCCGTGGAGAACCTGAAACGCTTTCTCGACCCGATGACGTCGCCCGCCGCCAGGAACGAGTACTTCCAGGTCAACACCGAGCACGCGTTCGGCCTGCCCGAACACGCCCAGGAGGCTGCCGGAATTCATTGAGCCGGCACAAGGCGAGACATCAGCCTTCCGAAGGCTGGGCATCGGAGGGGCCACTGCGGCCTCTCCGTTGTTTTTGAATCAGTCCCGATTATTCGCCCAAGCACACGCAACACATGCCGCGGGAACCGCGTCACGGACTCAGGACAACTTCGTTGCCATCTTTGTCTTTGAGCGCGCAGGGCAACGTGCGATACCAACCGACATGCCCATCAATAAAACCAATGTTGCCGCCGATGCATCTGTGGTTCCCAGCGGGTTCCCACTCGCTGCCTGCCGCCGTTGAGTCGATCCGATCCAGAACGATAGGGGAGTCGGGCTTATCCTGCCATTGCAGATTGGGCACATACGAATAGCTGATGTTCAATCGGGTCAATTTACGGAAATCTTCTTCCGGCCGCGCATCCGGACGGGAATCGTCGGGACAGAAGAGTATCTTCGCGCTCGGCACAACATTGCTCAGCAGTTGCATGCTCCCCACGAGCGTCGGTTTCGCCGAGTCCATCGGACACCGCCCCCCGTTGTTGTCCGCATACATCGCAATCGCGATCAGTATCTGCTTTTCATTGCTCATGCACATCGCCCGCCGCGCCTTTTCTCGCGCCTGGTTCAACGCGGGTAACAGCATGGCCGCAAGGATCCCGATGATGGCGATGAAAATCAGCCCGCAACCGCCAATCGCCAGCGCCACTACCACTCCCGACATGGCGGGCGCAGCCTCCGCCGCGCTGGGTAGGGTCCCCCGAGGCTGCGTGGTCGCGCTGGTCACCACGAGACGGTTGACGCTCGATTGCATCATCCCGAGGAAAACCGGAAACATGATGGTATACCCGAGCAGTAGGTTGATGTACGGAATCACCTGGAAGATGCACGCCGTGGTGGCCAACCCTTTCAGATTGCTCGGGGGTAGACCATAGAGACTTCGCTGTTCGTCGACGCGCACGCACAACCGCCGAAAGGTAAAGAATATCCAGTAGAGATTGAAGAACGGTATGAAACAGAAGCCGACCGCCCGGCCCGCCGTCGGGTCATCCTGCCGGACCCGTGGAAGCTTGCCGTGCATCAGGTTCAGCCAGACAATACCGAAGATACCGCACGTGAGATAGTGCAGAATGATCACCACTGCCACGGGAAATTTCGTCAGCTGATGCGGCCCAGCCGGTGCAGGTATGGTCGGCGGACCGGATGCCGGCGAAACGGCGGCGAACGCCGCCGCAAGCTCGGGAAATTCCCGCAGCGGTTTCCATCCGGTTGTTCCTTCCGCTTGCGTCCGCGTGTCGAGGTTCACGCTGCCGCTGGACATCCACTGGCGGATTTGATCCACAGTGGCCGGCCCGTATTCCTTGCCGTCTGCACCAATGATCTTGTACATGGCTGGAACCGATCCTTTCTACGTTCGTAAGCCAGGCCGTAGACAACAGGCCTCTAACGGGATGACGGGCAGTTCTATACGCCCACATTTCGTTGGAACGCAAACCAAATCCCTGAAGGTGAACCCCTCACGGGGCGATCACGCCGCCAGCGGATCCACAGAATGCTTCAATTGGCGCGACGGCGGCGTCATCCCAGCGTTCGCCAGCAGGGCGTTGATCTCCTTCCGCATCTGCTTGCGATACCAAAGAAAATGTTCGATGTGCGCCGCCGTGCAGATGTATTGACTCACCAGCCGCGGGTTGCGCCGGCCAAGACTGATCAGGTGATGCCACCATTTCCACCGCGTCCGACGAATCACTCCCTGCCGCCAGCACATCGTCAGCAGGGCGCGGATATCCGTCCACCCGTGTTCGATCGGTATCCGCTCGGATGGCTGCCACCGCGGCGGCCCCATCATCAGGAAGTGCCGGTACGTCCGGTCGAGAAACTTTCGCGGATCGTACAGCTGCCACGTCGTGTCCGCGTACTCGCGCGCAATCTCCTCAATCGGCCGCGTCGGCACGAAGTTCATCAGCGTCTCCTGATTGAGCCGCGAATCTTCACCCCGCAGCCGTCCTGCCTGCTCGAGCCGATGCCACAGCGGCGTGTGCGGCAGCGCCTGCAGCATTCCAAACAGGATCGTCGGGATGGAATTGCGCTCCACAAATTCCCGGATCCGTTCGCCCGCGCCCGCCTGCTCGCCATCGAACCCGATGATGAATCCGCCCATCACCCGCATCCCGGCCTGGGTAATCTTCTGCACCGCCGTATCAAGCGACAGGCGCGTGTTCTGCATTTTGTGCGCCGCGTTGAGGCTCGCCTGGTCGGGCGTCTCGACTCCAAGAAAAACGCCGTGGAAATTGCAGTCCGCCATCAGCTCCAGCAGTTCCTCGTCGCTGGCGAGATCCACGGACGCTTCGGTCTCGAGAAAAAACGGATACCGTTGCCGCTTCATCCACGGCTTCAATTCCTTCAACAGCTCGCGCGTCTTCGCCCGATTGCCGACGAAATTGTCATCGACGATGAAGACGTGCCGATTCCAGCCCAACTCGACCAGCCGGTCCAGCTCGCGCAGCACTTGCGCCGGCGTTTTCGGGCGCGCCCGCCGGCCGTAAATGGCCGTCACGTCGCAGAATTCGCATTGGAACGGACAGCCGCGGGAGAATTGCACCGACAGCGAGTCGTACAAGCTCAAATCCACCAGGTCGAACCGTGGGATCGGCGATTGCGTCAGGTCCGCAAATTGCCCACCGGCATGGAACCGGCCCGTGGCGTCACCCCGTTGCAGCGCCGCGACGAACGACGGTATGGTGAGTTCGCCTTCATCCAATACCAGGTAGTCCGGCCCAACCGCCGCCACTTCGTCCGGCAACGTCGTCGGATATGGCCCGCCCACCGCGACGCGTTTGCCGCGCCGTTTGGCCTCGCGAATCAGCGCCAGACAATCGGTCTTCTGCACCGACATCGCGCTGATCAGGACAATATCCGCCCAGTCCCAGTCCGCCTCGTTCGTCGGCTCCGCATTCCGATCGCTCAGGCGAAACTCCCAATCCTGGGGCAGCAGCGCGGCCACGGTCAGGAGACTCAACGGCGGCAGCGGCGACTTGCGTTTGATCAACGCCAGCGCCCGTTCGTAGGTCCACATGTTCCGCGGAAATCGCGGGGACATCAGCAAGGCTCGCACGATCGCATTCTCCCGGCGGGAAGAGTAGGGTTCAGATTCCAGCCCGTCAACCGGGATTATCGTTTGCTTTCTGGAGCGTGGTTCCTAATATCGGGTTCATGCCTTCGCGGATTCTGTTGATCAGCAGCAATCGTTGCGACCAGCCGTACCCGGTATTCCCGCTTGGGTTGGCCCATATTGATACCGCCTTGCGACACGCAGGTCATCGTACCCGCGTGTACGACGCCCAGGCCAGTCAGGATCCCCTCGAGAAAATCCTGGTGGATTTCCAGCCCAATGTCGTCGGCGTTTCGCTGCGCAACGTCGACGATGTCCAATCTGTCACCCGCGAAACTTATTTCGGTGACGCGGTCACTCTTTGCCACACGATCCGCCGTCTGTGCCGCTGCCCGATCGTTCTCGGCGGCACCGCCTTTTCCATTTTCCCCGAGCAATTGCTCAATCTGACCACTGCCGATTACGGTATCCACGGCCCCGGTGAAGCCGCCTTCAATCACCTTGTCGACGCCCTTGCCAACCATACCGACCCGGGCGCCATCCCGGGTCTGGTCTACCGCCGTGGAGACCGGGTCGTCATGAATCCGCGCGACCCGTGCGATTCCGCCTCCCTCGGCCCCGCTGAACGTCCCCAGGACCTGGTCGACTTCTATGTCCGACGCAGTTCGATGGTGAGCATCTCCACCCAGCGGGGTTGCGCGCTGCCATGCTGCTTTTGCACCTACCCGCTGATCGAAGGACGGGAGAACCGCCAGCGCCCGCCCGAAGAAGTTGCTGACGAGCTGGCAGCCATTGAGCGGCAGGGCGCAAAGCATGTCTTCATCGCCGATGCCGTATTCAACCTGTCCAACGATCACGTCGTCGGCGTGTGCGAGGCCATCCTGCGCCGCCGCGTCAAACTGACGTGGACCTGTTTCCTGCGTCCGAAGAATCTGACGGCCGAATTGATGACGCTGATGGCGCGAGCGGGATTGACGCACATCGAATTCGGCGCCGACAGCTTCTGCGATGACGTGCTCGCCGAATACGGCAAGACGTTCGGCTTCGACGATATCGCTCACTCAACCAAATTGGCCCGCGCCGCCCGGGTTCATTGCAGCCATTTCATCATCTGCGGCGGCCCGGGCGAAACGCCGGCAACGTTGCGGACCTCCTTCGAGAATTCACAGAGGCTGATGGGCGCAATCATTTTCGCGTTTGTCGGGATGCGCATCTATCCCGGTACCCCGTTGTTCGCGCGGGCCGTTCGCGAGGGGATCGTCCGGGCGGACGCCGACCTGCTGGATCCCACCTTCTACATATCGCCCGCGCTTACCGAGCCGCGACTGTTGGACCAACTGGCCGGGTTCGCGAGGCTCGCCTCGAGTTGGATCGTCGGCCCGTTGCCGGCCACGTTCGCCCCGATTGCCGAGCGGCTCCGCCAGCGAGGAGTGGTCGGTCCGTTGTGGGAATACTACACGGCGCTCCGCCGGACAAACTGAGATGATGGATGGCTCCAATGCGATCGTGGTGATCACCGGCATCGGCGCCGTAACGCCGCTGGGCGCTGATGTGGCCACCACGTGGCAACGGCTCATCGCCGGCGCCGACGCGCGGGCTCCGATCACGCTGTTCGATGTCTCCGGCTGCCGTTGCCGGCACGGTGCCCAGGCGCGGATACCGGAATTGCCCGAGGTTGACCCGCGCCGGCTGCGGCGGTGGTCGCGGGCAACCCGCTTGGCGGCTCCGGCATTCCGCGAGGCGCTGGCAATGGCGGCGTTGCTCGACGGAAACGGACGTTCCAAACACAGGCAACTGACGTTGTCGGTCAGCACCACCGGCGGCGCCATGGCGCTGGGCGAGCGCTTCCTGCGGGGACTGCTCTCGCGCCGTCGCGGACCCGGACGCATCTTTGACGTATCGCACTATCAGGGCCAACACCAACTCCTCGACTTGCAGGATCACTTCGCGTTTCGCGGCCCGGTCACAATCATCACGAATACCTGCGCCGGTGGCGCCAACGCCATCGGTCACGCGGCGGACCTGATCCGGGCCGGGCAGGCGGACCTGGTGGTCACAGGGGGGTACGAACCGTTGACCGAACTCATCTTCGTCGGCTTCGACTGCCTGCAGGCGATGAGCACCGACCAATGCCGTCCGTTCGACACCACGCGCAGCGGTCTGATGCTCGGCGAGGCGGCGGCGTTCCTCGTCCTCGAATCCGAGCAGCGCGCCCGCCAACGCGGCGCGAAGATTCTCGGTGTGTTGGCCGGCTACGGGCATGGGACCGATCTCTATCATCTCACACAACCGCATCCGCGCGGCGCCGCTCTGGTCGCCGCGATGCGTCAGGCGCTTGCCCGGTCGGGCGTGGCTCTCGCCGACGTCGGCTATCTCAACGCCCACGGCACGGGCACGCCGCTCAATGACGCCAGCGAATGCGTGGCGTTCAGCGAGGTGTTCGGCGCGAACAGCCATCTGCGCCTGAGTTCCACGAAAGGAGCCATCGGACACACCCTCGGTGCCGCAGGCGCCATCGAGGCCGTGTTCGCGTTGCAGGCGCTGACCACAGGCGATTTGCCTCCCAATCTTCATGTGCGGCAACCAGAACCCACCGTCGCTTCCCAACTGGTGACCGGCCACGAACGTGCTCCGTCAATCCGCGCGACGATGAGCGTGAATCTTGGTTTCGGAGGACCCAACGCCGCGTTGGTGTTTGCACGGTATGTTGACCCGCCTGCGGGAATGAAGTCCGTGTCGCGATCGACGCTTCTGGCTGCTGAACCGAATGCCACGATTGGCGTTGGTACCACGAAGTTTCCGCGGCCCCTGGCGATCTGCGGAACAGGCGTGGTCTTGCCGGAAGGCGAACCGAAACGGATGGCTGGTCTGGCCGGGCACGAATTTCCGGTGAGACGCGTCGACGTACTACGCCCTGAGTTGGCGCGCTGGCAGAAGCTGCCGTCCGTCCGTCGGGCAAGTCCGCTGACGTTGTTCATGATTGAGGCGGCGCAGCGCGCACTGGATGCCGCCGGCGGGATCACGGTGGTAAAGCCTTCCACGCTTGGGATCGTTGCCGCCTATCACACCGGCACGCTGGTCCCGACGGGCCAATTCTTCCAGGGTGTCGTGAAAAATGGCCAGCGCTTCGGCAGCCCGAACGTGTTCCCGGAGACCGTATTCAACGCGCCCACCAGCCACCTCGCGACCGCCCTGGGGGTTGCCGGGCCAGCGTACTCCGTGCTCTCGGATGACACCGCGTGGGTCGCAGCGATCAATGTGGCCGCGACGTGGCTCGCCAACCGCCTGGTCGAGCACGTGCTGGTTGTTGCCGGCGAAGAACTGGATCCCATGGCCGTGGATGCCTACGCAACGGTGCGATGGTTGCGCCGAAATAACGGATTCGTGCCCGCGGAAGGTGCTGGCGCCTTGGTGTTACGCGCGGCAAATCCCGATGATCCGGTGCAAATCATCGCGTCTGCCGAAGGGTTTACTCATCGCAATAAGAGACAATCCCGAACCGCTGCGGAAGACTTGTTCTCTCAGTTCCCAGATGTGCGCCATGTGGGGCGGACGGCCGCGGGCACGTTGTGGGATGCGCTCGAATCCGAAATCCACAAATCCCGCGGGTTCGATGCGCCAGCCGGCGGCGCGAATCCGGGTGCGGCATTTGTGGCGTCGGCTGCCTGGCATACAGTCTCGGCAGCGGAGGATGTCCGATCAAACGCAAAGGAACTTTTGGTCCCGATTTGGGGCCATAGTCAGCAACATTCCGCACTGCTGCTCGCCGGATCTTCGGCTTGAGCAATCCCCCGGATGGTCCGTTGCGCTCCGCGCAATTCCGCCAAACAACGAACGGAGGGGATTCGGATGGTGATAATTATTGAGGCTAATATCACGTGTTGCGGATCAATATAGCAGGACCAATCACTGATCGGGGTCGCTCTCAAGACGACATTGACTTTTGGTCAAACCGAGTATTAAAAACACGCCTTGGGATTTTCGACCAGGGTGTTTTCCCTGACCTTAAGGAGAAGCGAGTTAAGTGCGCGAGTGGTGTCATGCCATTATCGGCCTTGTACTTGTAACAGCGCCCGTCAGCGCAGCTACCTTCTATGTCGCCCCCACGGGCAACGACGCAAACTCTGGCGCCATTGACGCTCCATTATCCAACATCGCCGTGGCCGTCAATCTTGTTGGGGCCGGCGACACCATCTATCTCCGGGGGGGGACGTACTCCTACTCGACCACGATCAACCTCACAAATGCCGGTACGCCCGCCGCCCCCATCAAACTCTGGGCCTACCCGAACGAACATCCGTTCATCGATTTTTCCTCGATGGCCGACAACGACGCCAATCGCGGGTTTCGCATCACCACGAACGCGGCATCGGGACTTGGCGGTTGTTATTGGTACATCAAGGGGCTGGAAGTGTACCGGGCCGGCGACAACGGGATGAAGATCGAGGGCAGTGGCAACATCATCGAGTTCTGTTCGTTCCACCATAACCACGATAGCGGCCTGCAGATCGGCCTCGGCGACAGCGACCTGGATCTCCCGTTCCGTGTCTGCTCCAACCAGATTATCAACTGCGATTCCTACCTGAATTACGATCCGCGGCATGGCGGTGGAAATGCCGATGGCTTCTGCTGCAAGCTTCATCCGGGACAGGGCAACGTGTTCCGCGGCTGTCGTTCGTGGGAAAACTCCGATGATGGCTGGGACCTCTACAAAAACCAATACGATGTCACGCTCGATAATTGCTGGACGTGGCACAATGGCGACCCCGCCAGCTTCGGAACGAATTCAGCCGGCAACGCCGAAGGCTTCAAGCTCGGCGGTGATACGGATTTCTACGGCCCGCGCATGGTGACGCGATGCATCGCCTTCATGAATCATTTCGGCGGCTCGGGCGCCGGCAAGGCCTTCCACCAAAACGATCATCAGGGCCCGATCACGCTGCTCAACTGCCTGTCGTTCTCCAATAACTACGATTACGCCCTCAACAACAGCGGCGGCACGCACACCGTGGAGAATTGCGTCGGCTTCGATCCGTATGGTCCGGACCACAAGCTTGTTTCCAGCAACAGCACCAGCAGTGACATTTATATCAATAACAGTTGGAACCTGCCGGTCACGCCCAACATCGCGGATTACGTCGTTCTCACCGAAGACGCCGCCAAAGCGCCGCGCCAGGCCGACGGCAGTTTGCCCAACAACGGCTTTGCCCGGCTGGTCGCCGGCAGCGATTTGATCGACAAAGGCGTGAACGTCGGGTTGCCGTTCAACGGCCCGGCACCGGATCTTGGCCCGTTCGAGTTTTCATTCCCGCGTATGGTGCTGATCGATGCCATCTCGATGACCGACACGGGCCTCAACTTGCACGTGACCGGACTTACCAGCGACGGACCCATTGTCGTGCTTGCCTCGCCCGATCTTGCGGCGTGGACGCCGATTTTCACCAACCCGCCCGTCACGGGAGGCTGGACGTACGTCGACCCCAACGCGGCGAATATGACACAGCAGTTCTATCAGGTAGAGGAACAATAGGAATACCATATATGACCGACTCACTCCGACGAACCGCGATGTTCGTCATCGGCTCGCTGGTCGTCGTTTCGGTAAACGTGGGTGCCACCGTCTACTACGTCGCCACCAACGGGAATGACTCGGCCTCGGGTACGTCAACCAACACACCTTGGCGGACACCAGAGCGGGGAGTCATCTCAATCCTCGCCGGCGATACACTCTATGTCCGCGGCGGCACCTACATGCTGACCAACCAGGTCAAAGTGGCCAAGGCCGGCGTGGCGACAAATTACTGCCACATGTGGGCCTATCCCGGAGAGCATCCTGTTTTCAATGCCACCAACCTGCCTTCCGGCGACCGCGGCATTTATATCGGCAAGGATTTCTGGCACGTCAAGGGAATCGAGGTGGAGTTCGCCCCGGACAACGGCATCATCATCACCAGCGGCTCGAACATCGTGGAAGGTTGCGTGATCCACGATTGCGGCAACGACGGGATGACCATTGGCAGCACGTCGGCCCTGGGCCATGACAACCTTATCCTGAACTGTGATTCCTACCGCAACTATACACCCGGCAGCAGCGGCAACGACGGCGACGGGTTCTCGGCCAAGACCGGTTGCGGCCCCAACAATGTCTTCGAAGGGTGCCGCTCCTATCTGAATTCCGACGACGGCTGGGATTTCTATGACAATGACGCTAATACCGTCATCCTTTCGAACTGCTGGTCCTTCATGAACGGCTCGAACCAGTGGAACGTGTCCGGGTTTCAGGGGAACGGGAATGGTTTCAAGTTGGGCGGCTCGGGCACCCACGCCCGTCACACCCTCAAACAGTGCATGGCCTTCGACAACCACTCCAAGGGCTTCGACTATAATCTCAGTGTCGGCGGCCACACGTTGCTTAACTGCACCAGCTTCCGTAACGTTAACCCCAATTACGAGTTCCCCGTCACGCCGAGTACCGGCACCGATGTGTTCGAGAATTGCATCTCCTACCTCGGCGTCGTCGACATCATCGCCGGCTCCATCCAGGTATCCAACAGTTGGCAAAATGGCCTGACCGTGAGCGGCTCGGATTTCGTCAGCCTGGATTCGTCGCTGGCATTTGCGTCGCGCAACCCCGATTACAGTTTGCCCACGAACGGCTTTGCGCGGCTGGCCGCGGGCAGCGACCTGATCGATGCCGGCATCAATGTCGGTCTGCCCTACAACGGCAGCGCGCCCGACCTGGGGGCGTATGAGTTCGTTCCCGTCGCAACACCGCAACAAGCCATCTTTATCGATGCCGTCAGTCAAACGACAACCGGCCTGTTCCTCGAGGTCGTTGGATTGACCAGCCACGGACCGGTGATCGTGTACTCATCGCCGGACCTGATGGTTTGGACCCCGATCTTCACCAACCCGCCCGTCACGGGAACCTGGCAATTCACGGACCCGTCGGCAACCAACTCGCAACAGCAGTTCTACCAGGTACAGGAGCAATAGGTATTCCATGAAGAAGATTCTTGTCCCCCTCGTCGTGGGAATGTTGTTCACCTCCACCGCGCACGCCGCCGTTCAGAGCCTCCCGTTCACGGATCATTTCAGTTACACAAACGGCAATCTCTACACCGTGGGAGCCGGTGTCTGGGATGCCGGTGGGAATGCCGGCCCTGAAATCCTGGTGACCAATACCGCCGCGCTGACGGCCCCCGCGAATTTCACCAACTCAACCGGTAACGGCGTCAAGTGGACTCCGAGCGGCACCGCCCGCCGCGCCATGGTCCAATTCACCGCAATCTCCAGTAACACCCCGGGGACAACCTTGTACGCCTCGTTCCTGGTGAACCTCGTCTCGGTTTCCGGCACAAAGTTGTTCGCCTATTTCGATAATTCCACTTCGCAGCCGTCGAGTCCGCAACTGGGGATTTTCGCGACCAGTACCTCCATTGGTATCGGGAAAAAAGCCAGCAGTCCCGCGGCCTCCATCACTGTCGGCAGCGGCACGCATTTGGTCGTTGTCCGCTATACGTTCACGGGCACGTCCACCGATCAGGCCGATTTGTGGGTCGACCCGACCAATACAACCTACAGCGCCACCAATGCCCCAACCTCCATGGGCACGGCCAGCGGTGGCAGTAATCCATCTTCCATTCCCTACTTCGGAATTTACGCCATCAGTGGCAGCGGTCCGACGCTCAACATGGATGAAGTCCGCATCGGTACCAACTGGTACGACGTCGTCGTCGGCACGCCCCCGGCTCCGCCTCCGCCGCCGGCCAGCGCGCTGCAGGTCACCCAGGTGCAAATGACCGACCAAGGGTTTGTCATGCAGGGAATTGGCGGATCATCCAACGGAGTGTTCTCGGTTCTTGCTTCGACGGACATGACCCTGACCACCGATCAGTGGACGACCGTCGGGACGTATAACTTCGATGCCAACGGCAACTTCAACGTCACGAATCCAGTGCCGGATGGTACAGCCAACGAGTTTTTCATTTTATACACGTCCAGCGCGGCCACCACTACGCCGCCTTCCATCTCGTCCGAGCCGTCGGATCAGGTCGTCCAACTCGGCGAAGGCGTGAGCTTTGGCGTGACGGCGGACGGCTCGCAGCCGTTGTTCTATCAATGGTATGTGACCAGCAACACCGTGCTGTCCGCGGGTACGAATGCCACCTATACGATCGCCAGCGTCTCCTCGAACGACGTGGGTGGTTATTTCGTCATTGTGTCGAACATGGCTGGCTCGACCACCAGTACCGTGGCTCAGCTCACGTTGGGCGTACCGGTCACCAACGGCGATTACTATGTCTCGAACACCGGCACCGATACCAACGACGGCTCGTTCGCGCATCCATTCTACAACATTCAAACCGCGGCCGATCTCGCGCAGCCGGGCCAAACGATCTATGTCCGTGGCGGGACCTACCCATACGTCAACACGATCCGACTCCAGGGCCATCCGGGTGCGAACGGCGCGATGATCAATTTGTTCGCGTACCCTGGCGAACACCCGATCCTCGATTTCTCGTCTCAGCCAATCGGTGATTCCAGCCGCGGAATCTACCTGACCAACGACTACTGGTACATCAAGGGGCTCGAGGTTGAGCATTGTGGCGATAACGGCATGAAGGTCGAAGGAAGTCACAACATCATCGAACAATGCATTTTCCACGATAATCAGGACAGCGGTCTGCAAATTGGGTTTAGCCATCCCACCGTCAATGACGGTACGCGGGCCGCTTACAATACGATCCTCAACTGCGACTCGTACCACAATTACGACAACGCGACGCATGGCGGCAACGCCGACGGCTTTGGCTGCAAGATGCATCCCGGCGTCGGCAACATCTTCATCGGCTGCCGTTCCTGGTACAACTCCGATGACGGCTTCGACTTCTTTGAGACGGATTCCACCGTCATCCTGACCAATTGCTGGACTTGGCACAGCGGCGACAAGAGCCAGTTCAACACGAGTTCCTTTGGCGGCAATGGCAACGGCTTCAAGATGGGCGGCAACGGCTCGGGCGGAGACTCGAAAGGCACCCACTACGCCTACAACTGCATCGCCTTTAATAATAGCTACGGCAACAGCAAGAACGACTTTACCGACAACAATCATGCCGACGGCGAAAATCTCTACAATTGCGTCGCTTGGGGCGGCAATTACAACTTCTTCTTCGAGCAAAACGTCAATAGCGGCAAGAGCAACGTCTTCAAGAATTGCGTGAGCTTCGCGCCCGCCGGCAATTCCGGCAACCCCGTCAAGGGCGTCTCGTTCGGCGGAGGAACCGTCATCCAGGACCACAACACCTGGACCATTCCGCTGAACGCCAGCTCCGCGGATTTCAATAGTATTGCCGAGGCCGACGCGGCCGCGCCACGCCAACCCGATGGCAGCCTGCCGACGAGTTTTGGACATCTTGTTGCCGGGAGTCAATTGATCGACTCAGGCGTCGATGTCGGGCTGCCATACTGCGGCAGCGCCCCGGACCTGGGTGCCTACGAATATTGTCCATGAATTGAGCCAGAACAAATCGTCAATGCGGAATAACCCGTGAGGTAAGTCATGAGGACTTGGATTGCAGTCATTGTCGGCATGTTGATGGTCCGGGGGGCACAGGGGCAATTGTTGGTCGAACATTTCAATTACAACAACGGCAGTCTGGGATCCTCCGGCATCGGGGATACGATCTGGAGCGCGGGCGACAGCCCCAGCGTCGCCCTCATCGTCACCAATGCCGCGGCACTCACCAATGCCTCCCTGTCCGGCATCACCGGCAGAGGTCTGCAGTACAACGGCGGCACCTTCAAGAAAAAGGCCGCCGCGTTCACTTCGCAATCCAGTGGGACCGTTTACGTCTCGTTTCTGCTTGGCATCCAGACGGCTCCGAGCACGGTGAAAGCCTTCGTGTACCTGCACAACAGTACCTCGGCAACGAGTTCGCCGGAACTCGGCATTTTTCTGAATGGAAATAGCATCGGGATCGGCAAGGGAGTCTCCAGCCCGGCCGTCAGCACGGCTCTGAGCGCCGGCACGCACTTGATCGTCGCCAGCTACACGTTCCAGTCCGGCGCCGACCAGGTCGCCCTGTGGGTGGACCCGTCTTCTCTCGGTGATAACAACAATGTCCCCGGCTCGACCATCTCGACAATCGCGGGCACCGACGGGTCATCGCTGTCGGTCATTTTCTTGAATCACGCCGCCGCGCAAACGCTGTACGTCGATGAACTTCGCCTCGGCACGAGTTGGGCCGACGTCACACCGACCAGCGGCGGGCCGGCCCCTGTCGCAGCAACTCTCCTCGTCACCAACGTGACGATGACTGCGGATGGATTTGTCATCTCGGGTATTAATGGCCCGACGAACGGACAATACGATGTGCTGGCATCATCGGATCTGACCCAGTCGATCAGCAACTGGCCCGTGATTGCGACTGAGCCGTTCGACGCCGGCGGCAATTTCTCGTTCACGGATGGAAGCGTCAGCCCGGATGAATTGCAGAACTTCTACGTGATTCGCATCAACACCAACGCCGCCGCGGCGGTGGCCCCAACCATTTCGATGCAGCCCCATGACACGACCAATCTGCTGGGCAATGCCGCCACGTTTACAGTGGGCGCCAACGGCACAGCTCCGCTGAACTTCCAGTGGTACTTGAATTCAACCAACGCGATCGCCAATGCGACGCTCGCCACGCTTGTGTTGACGAACATCCAGTATGGCGACGCGGGAGGGTACTCCGTCATCGTTTCCAACAGCGCCGGCTCGATTACGAGCGTTGTGGCCATGCTCGTCGTCACGAATATCGAGACGCCGCCGTTTATCACGACGCAACCGCAACCACAGACTGCCGCCCAGGGCCAGACGGTGACCTTCAGCGTCGTCGCGGGTGGCTCGGTGCCTTTGTACTATCAGTGGTTCTTCAATGACGTCACGCCGTTGGACAGCCAGACGAATGCGCTGCTGACGCTGACCGATGTGGGGTCGCTGGATGCGGGAGATTATTCCGTTATCGTCTCCAACGCCTTCGGCATCACCAACAGCATTGATGCCTCGCTCACCATCAATACGAACACTGCCCCCAACTTCGGCCCCGTCGGCTTCTGCAACGACACCACGACCATCACCGGTGGCGCGGGCGGTCCGGCGGTTTACGTTGGCAGTGAAGCCGAACTTCAAACCTATTCGCAGGCCAATGCGGCGTATACGATCTACGTCACGAATTCTTTTGCCCTCACGGGCATGGACACGCACATCTATTCCAACAAGACGGTGATCGGCGTGGGCAATGTCGTGCTCTCCGGCGGTGGACTCTACATCTACCGCATGCACAATATCATTGTCCGCAACCTGACAATCTCGGGCTCCACCGACGATGGCATCGGCATCCATTACTCCGACCATGTCTGGATCGATCACTGCACGCTGATCGATTCATCCGATGGCCAAATCGACATGACGCAGTCCTCGGATTACCTCACGCTCTCGTGGAACAAGTTCTACTACACGTACGACCACGGCCATGACCTGTGCAATTTGATCGCCGCGAGCGACTCCGATAATGGCAGCCAGTATCACATAACATTCCATCACAATTGGTGGGGCCAACTCGTTATCGAGCGTATGCCGTCCGTTCGCTTCGGTCATGTGCATTGTTTCAACAACTTCTACGACGCCTCAATCAGCGGCATCGTCACCAACAACTATTGCGTCCGCACGCGAATTGACGCCCAATTGCTGGTGGAGAACAACTGGTTCCAAAACGTCCAGAACCCGTGGGAGCAATACATCACGGGCGCCAGTGGTACGCAGGGATTGTTGTTCGCGACGAATAACAACGTTGGGTTCCTCGACACCTCCTACAATGTGCGATGGAGCGGGACCCACACCAACAAGGACAGCACGATCGACGTGATGATCCCCGGCACCGACCCGGTGTTCACGCCGCCGTATTCGTACACCTTGGACAACGCCGCCGATGTTCCCAATATCGTGACCAATAACGCCGGTGCCGGCGTCGTTTCATTCGGGCCGTAGTAAGAAATCCAATTGAATCCAAAGAAACCGTCAACGCCTAACAACCCGTGAGGTACGTCATGAAAGCATTGATCGCAGTTGCCGTCAGCGTCGCGTTGTTGCAGAACGCCACGGCGCAGTTGCTGGTGGAGCATTTCAATTACAATAACGGGAGCCTGGGAGCATCCGGCATCGGGGACACGGTTTGGACCGCGGGCGACAGTCCCAGCACGGCCCTGATCGTCACCAACGCGGCCGCGTTGACCAATTCGTCCCTGTCCGGTATTTCCGGGAGCGGGCTGCGGTATAACGGCGGCACCTTCAAGAAGAAGGCCGCCACGTTTACCGCCCAATCCAGCGGAAGTGTGTACGTCTC
The DNA here is from genome assembly GCA_035501175.1 of Verrucomicrobiia bacterium. GTDB lineage: Bacteria > Verrucomicrobiota > Verrucomicrobiia > Palsa-1439 > Palsa-1439 > Palsa-1439. The sequence goes on from DATJWQ010000012.1 coordinate 66,044, forward strand.
GTTCCTGCTCAACATTCAGACCGCGCCCAGCACGGTCAAAGCCTTTGTGTATTTGCACAACAGCACCTCGGCGACGAGTTCGCCGGAACTCGGGATCTTTCTGAACGGAAGCAATATCGGCATCGGCAAGGGCGTTTCCAGCCCGGCCATCAGTACGGCCTTGAGCGCGGGCACGCACTTGATCGTGGCCAGCTATACCTTCCAATCCGGCGCCGATCAGGTCGCCCTCTGGGCCGATCCGTCATCGCTCGGTGATAACAACAATGTTCCAGCGTCGACAATTTCGACGACTGCCGGCACTGATGGGTCGTCGCTGTCCACGATCTTCTTGAATCATGCCGCCTCGCAAACGCTGTACGTCGATGAAGTTCGCCTCGGCACGAGTTGGGCCGATGTAACGCCGACCAGTGGCGGACCGCCGCCCCCGCCTCCTTCGACGAATGGCGTGGTGATCACGTCACTGTCGTTCACATCCGGCGGGGATATGTTCTTGCAAGGCACAGGCGGCACGCCGGGCAGCAACTTCGAAGTCGAAACTTCCGCGGACATGACCATCCCGTTCACCAATTGGCTGCCCTCGGGAAATTTCAGGTTCGATTCCCTGGGCAATTTTGGCGTCACCAGTCCCGTCACACCAGGCACTCCGATTCGTTTCTTCACGATCAATGTGGGCGGCACGAATTCCATCCCGTTGAGTGTGCCCATTATCCTGACACAGCCGCAGGACACCACCAACAGCGCCGGAACGACCGCAACTTTCACAATCGGCGTCAGCGGCTCTCCGCCGTTTGGCTATCAATGGTATCTGAACAGTGTCACACCGTTGGGGAGCGGCACGAACTCGACCTTGACGCTCAACAACGTGCAGACAACCGACTCGGGCGGCTATTCAGTGATCGTGTCCAACACGGCCGGCTCCGTCACCAGCGTCGTGGCGCAGTTGCTCGTGACCAACGTGTTCTCGGCTCCGATCATCATTACGCAGCCGCAGGATCAGACCGTCACGGTGAGTAACAACGCTTCCTTTAGCGTGGTCGCCATCGGTACGCAGCCGTTGTCCTACCAGTGGTTCGTCAACACCAACACGCCCATCGATAATGCCACGAACTCCACCTTGGTGCTCACCGACGTGCAGTTCACGGACGCGGGTGTGTACTCGGTGACGGTCAACAACAACCTCGGCGCGACCAACAGCAACTTCGTCACGCTTACGGTCAATCCACCATCCGCCCCCAACTTCAATCAAGTCGGTTACGCGGACTACAACTTCGCGCTGACCGGCGGCACGGGCGGCCCGACGGTGGACGTGTACCAGTTGTCCGACATGGCCGCCTACTACGGCAACGACACGGGTAAGGCGCCCAACACCCCGGCGGTTCTGCGGATTCACGGCACCGTCGCTCTGCGGCCCAATGGAGACACGTACTTCGGCAATAACAAGACGATCATCGGCGTGGGCACCAATGCCGCGGTCATCGGCGATATCGGCCTCATGTATTGCACCAATGTCATTGTGCAAAACCTCGACATCTCCAACAGTGGCAGCATCGGCGATGCGGATGGAATCACCTGCAAGTACTATCCCACCCACATCTGGATCGATCATTGCACGGTCCATGATACCCAGGACGGCATCATCGACGTCACCCGCGGCGGCGACTTCGTCACGGTGTCCTGGTGCAAGATGTTCTACACAACGCCGACCGGTCACCAGGATGTCAACCTCATCGGCGGCGATGACGGCGACTCAGCCAGCGACATGGGGTCTCTCCATGTGACGTTCCATCACAATTGGTGGGGTGCTCTGTGCCAGGAGCGCCTGCCATCGGTGCGTTATGGACGCGTGCACGTGTTCAATAACTATTACACTGCGACAGGCAACAACTATTGCGCCCGCACACGCCTGTACGCCGAGGTGTTGGTCGAGGCCAATTGGTACCAGAACGTCCAGAACCCGTGGGAACTGCTGGTCACCAGTGGCGCCACCGGTAAGTTACTGGCCCAATACAACAACGTCGGTTATCTCGACACCTCGTACGGCGTGACCTGGGTGAATGGATGGTATCCCGGCCAATCGCTGATTCCGGGCACTGACACGTTGACTCCGTCCTCGTGGAACCCGGCGAACGTGGTTGACCCCGACCCGTCCAATGTGCCGCCGTACGCGTACACGTTGGATAACGCAGCAGACGTGCCCGGTCTCGTCACCAACAATGCCGGCGCAGGGAAGGGACCGTTCGCACAATGATGGGAAGGATACCCGTCTCACGCGCGTAGGGCGGGTCGTAACGCACAACTCGAATGGGCGCAGCCGTATGCGGCCAAAAAATGAACGAACAACCAAAGCCACGTTCACAGCTCGGTGAAGCAACCGCTGGCTGCGCCCATTCACAAAACCACCCGGGATAGCCTGCCAACGCCACCGTCGTCCCTGTTGGCACAGATCGGAAGCGCCGGGACATGACCGAGACCCCTGCAACTGGTATCCGTTGCCGAGGGCCAATTCAGTGATTCCTCGTGTGGATAGGCGACTTGCCAGCCGGCGTCGGCGCTGGTATAGGTCAACTCATGAACGGGCGGCGAAAACTCCCCATTCATCACAGTTATTTGACTGTTGCCGGGCCCGGGTGGCGGAACGGCAGACGCATCGGACTTAAAATCCGAAGGTGAGTTACATCACCGTGAGGGTTCGAATCCCTCCCCGGGCACCCGCGTCGGCGCCAACATCAGACGACCAGGTCACTATGCCAGAGCTTCCCGAAGTCCAGATCCTGGTGAACGTGCTCGCGCTGCGGCTGACAGGCGCGCGGATACGGAGCACCGAAGTCCGTGATCCCAAGATCAGACTTGCCGGCCATCTGGCTGGACAAAGAATCCAGGAGGTCCGCCGTCTGGGCAAGAACATCGTGGTTGATCTCTCTGGCGGCCTGCATTTGGTCATTCACCTGCGCATGACCGGCTGGTTCGAATTCGAGAAGCCGCCGCGCTACCGCGTCGCCCTTCACACAAGCCGGGGAACGGCCTATTTTGAAGACCCGCGACGGCTCGGCACCATGGAGCTGGTGACAACCGCGCTGCTCGAACACCGTCGGCAGCAACTCGGCCCCGATCCTCTGGGCGACGACTGCGATCTTTCACGGTTGCGCGGGACCTCGCGGCCCGTCAAGGTTGCGCTGCTGGACCAACGGTTGATTTCCGGCGTTGGCAATATCTACGCAAGCGAATCGCTTTGGCGGGCGCGGATCAATCCGCGCCGTCGATCCGACCGACTGCGCCCTGACGAGTTGGGGCGATTACGTCGGGGCATTGTCGCATCATTGCGTCGCGCCATTGCGTATGGCCCTCGCATTTTTGAGGTCCAAGGATTTGCCGTCTACGGTCGGCAGGGAAAGGAATGCCCCCGGTGCGGCACGACGATCCGCCGATTTGTCCAATCTCAACGGAGCACATACTTTTGTCCACGTTGCCAGCGGTGAACATTTTTGTTCCGCGCGCCCCTTGCGCACGGCATGTGCCTTGCTTTTTATTCGGGTTTGGCACTTGCGAATTGCAGGAAACGCGGCGTAAGTTGTCGGCAGAGGGGAAATCAACATGAACAAACGTATCGTTCTTGCCTTCGGAATCATCGGGGTGACAGCCGTCACCGGCTATGGCCAGGTCATCATCCGCGGCACGGAAGTCTCCCAGCCAGCAACCGGCAACTCGACGAGCGCCTCCGCCGTCAATATCAACACCGGCGACCGCGATATTGTGCCCCTCATCAAGGATGTCCAAAACACAAAGATCAATGCGACCACCGAGGAATCTGATTCCGTGACAAAGGCGCGTCTGGGCGACGGCAGCTATTATGACTGGCGCACTCGCACCACGGTCACGAAGGAGGTTGCGCCGGGGCAGTCGGTGAGTTCCTCCACGCTGGTGGAGACGGATCGCGAGGGCCAGAGTCACGTAACCCAGCGCACGGATACGAGCGTGAGCAAGTCGGTCCTCGGGGAGAGCGAGCAGGCCCGCGTCTATAAGCGCGACAGCAGCGGGAACCTGGTGCTCGATCATGTGGCGAGCGTCGATTCGGTCAAGAAGAGTGGGAGCGTGACTGACACCACCAGCGACGACCGGGTCCTGGATGTGAACGGCAATCTGATCCAGGTGCAGCAGGTCGATTCCACCTCTGTCAGCCACGGGCCGAACGAGCAGGTTACGACCGCCGACACCAGGAGTGTCGATCACATGAACGGACAACCCGCGATCACGGCGCAGGAAACGACATCCACTGCGACCCAGGGCAACACCAAGCAAAGTGACAGTGTTGTCAGCACACACGGACAGTTTGGTTGGGAGGCGACATCTCGTACGACCACGACCGAAACAAAGGCCCCGGACGGCACCGTCGTTCGGGAGACAACCGTCAGCAGTCTCCCGGCCTATTCGACGAAGACGGGCAACGAGTCACTGGCCCCGCTTACGCCGCAAACAAAAATCGTGGAGCATGACCTTCACAATCCCGATGGCACGATCGTGCAACAACGCGACGTATATCATCGCGACGTGAACGGGGAATGGGTCCGGGAAACCTTCTCGACGAAGGAAGCCGATAAGGGGCTGAACAACTAGAGGCGCTCGCGGCCGGCGTAACCGGCATCGATGTCGTGCCAGAACTCGATATCGTCCTCTTCGAGTTCCCAACAGAGGAACACCTCACGCCCATCACGCACGTGGGGGAAATCGACCAGGCCCCGGTCGAAATCCTTGATCTGAACACCCATCTCCTGAATGCGGCGCAGTTGGGCATTGAGCTGGAGCATATCCATCAGCAGACCGGAAACCTTCTCCCCGCCGACGTCGGAGCCCGTGTCTCGTACCGTCTCGCCCAGTTCTTTGTCCGTTTGCTGCACCACGTCCCGTCGGCGGTGTGCATCCCGAAAGGCGCGGCGAAGCTCCGGAAGTAAAGCCCGGGCTTCTTCGAGGCTGAAATGCTTATGGAAGAGGTAATCCATAGGGCATCAATCGGCCAGCTCACTTGCCGTTGCGCTGCTGAAGACCCTGGCGGGCTGTGTTCCACGCCAGGGTTGCGCACTTGACGCGGACGGGGAACTTCAGGACGCCTTCGAGGGCTTTCAAATCGCCCATTTCCTTGCCGCCGAACGGAGTTTCCCCCCGCATCATGTTCAGGAAGCCGTCGATGAACTGATTCGCCTCTGGCAACGTTTTGCCGAGAAGCTTCTGCGTCATGATCGAAGCCGAGGCGGTGCAGATCGCGCAGCCACGACCGTCGAATTTCAATTCGGCAATTTTGCCGTTGGAGACTCGTGCGGTGACGTCGATCTCATCGCCGCACAGGGGATTGGAATCATGGGCAGTAATGTCCGACGGATCCACCTTGCCCTTGTTGCGCGGGCGGCGGTAGTGGTCCATGATGATTTCCCCATAGAATTCTTCGAGCATTGTACCGGAAAGTTACCACATCACGCTGGTGCGGGAAGGAAAAAATCGACGACACGGTGACTGACGCGGTGCCCCATTGACCGCGCCAGTCGAACAAAGGCAGGACCCACCACTTATCGCACGACAGTGCGACGTCCGTGCCCCTGGGTGTATACCTGTACGAAACCGCGATTGATCAGGTCGGCGACAACCAGGCTCGTCTCGTGATCATTACGCGCGAATCGCGATACAACATCAATGACATCCTGCAACCTCATCAAGTGCTTCCTGACCCGATTCTTCATAGTTGGCCACCTCTACCCAGTTAGACGCACGAGGTGCCCATTTCGTTTCAAAAAAGTTCTCGAGCAGTGAAAACGGCCACTCGGCTCGTTGTTAGCGGTCAACAATCTCGCCCGGAAGTTCGAGTTTCAAGGCAGCCAGGGCCTGATTGATGTCATGAATGAACACGAATAACGACCAAATCAGGCTTGCCAGGCAGACAATGAACAGTGCCGAGATCAACCAGGCGCTGTCGAGGTGCAGAAGAGCGGTCAGGAACAGCACGATAATCAGTATCGCGGCGAACAGGGCACTCGTCGAGGCCAGGGCAATCGACAGGCGAATCAACCGCGCCCGTCTCCACAGGACGCGCAGCTGCTCTTTGCGCCGGGTGGCGTCCTCCCCAGTCTCCTCCGTCAACTCCCGTGCCGAGGCTCGTGTGCGATCGATCGTGCGCGCCAGGCGATTCGTCATCGTCAGCAACAGCAGGCCGACCCCTGAGATCAGGATGGTTGGACCGATGGCAGTTTGCAGAACCGGGATAAGCTGCGCGACAGATAGTGGTTGCATGGCGGTTTGACGCAAAGACTAGTGCGCCTGCCGCAGCAGGTCAATACCCCATCGCGCGGCCGGTCGGACAGGCGCCAAAGAACTTCTTGGCCTTGTGCAGCATTTCGATGAAGGCATCGACTTCGTCGCGCGTGTTGTACAAGTAAAAGCTGGCGCGCGCGGTGGCGGCGAGCCCGAGCTTCTTGTGCAACGGCATGGCGCAATGATGCCCGGCGCGGATGGCGACGCCATCCTGGTCGGCAAACGTCGCGATGTCATGCGGGTGGACATCGCCAAGAGTGAACGCGATCAAGCCGCCGCGTTTCTCGATGTCCTTTGGGCCGTACACGGTGATTTCGGGAAACTCCTTCAGGCAATCCAGTGCGTACTGCGTGATTTCCTTCTCGTGCTGGCGAATTTTCTCCATGCCGATGTGCGTGAGGTAATCGACTGCAACGCCGAGTCCGATGGATTCCGCGATGTTTGGCGTGCCGGCCTCGAATTTGTAGGGCAGATCGTTGTATTTCGCGTGATCAAACCACACTTCCTTGATCATCTCGCCGCCGCCCATGAATGGCGGCATTGCCTCGAGAAGCGGGCGTTTGCCGTAGAGCACCCCGCTGGCGGTCGGCCCGCACATCTTGTGTCCGCTGAACGCGAAGAAATCACAATCCATTGCCTGCACATCGACTGCCATGTGAGGAACACTCTGCGCGCCGTCCACGAGCACGACAGCCCCGCTCTTGTGGGCGGCGTCGGCGATTTGCCGGACGGGATTGATCGTGCCCAGGACATTGGACTGTTGCGTGACCGCCACGAGTTTCGTGCGGTCGGTGAGCAGCCTGTCCAGATCATCAAGGCGCAACGTGCCGTCTGCATTCAGTTCGATCCGTTTGATGACTGCGCCCGTGCGCTCGCAGACCTGATACCACGGCACGGTATCGCTGTGGTGCTCCATGAATGTCGTGAGAATCTCATCGCCCTTCTTCAGGTTGGTCAGCGCCCAGGAATAGGCCACGAGATTGATCGACTCGGTTGTGCCACGGGTATAAATAGCCAGTTCCGTCGACGGTGCATTAATGAATTTCGCAATCTTCTCTCTCGCGCGCTCATACTCCCGCGTCGCGCGTTCGGCCAAGGCGTGGATGCCGCGATGAACGTTGGCATTGTAGCGCTGATAATAATCGTTGAGCGCCTCGATCACGACCCGCGGCTTCTGCGAGGTCGCCGCATTATCGAAATAGATCAGGGGTTTGCCGTGGACTTTCTGACGCAGGACCGGAAAGTCGTCGCGGATTTCCTCCAACTCCACCGCATCGAGGACCTCAATCATCCCTTGCGTACTACCTTATCGTGAACCAGCCTGGCAAACTCCTTTTGCACGCTCTCGACCTGGATGCGTGACAGCACCGGCTCCAGAAACGCCTCGATCAACACGTCCCGCGCCAGTTCGGGCGTCAGGCCGCGACTCCGCAGGTAGAAGAGCTGCTCCTCTTCCAATTGCCCGACGGTCGCTCCGTGCGTGCAACGAAGCTGGTTCGATTCGATCTCCAGAATCGGTCGGGTATCGCAACGTACTTCCTTGTTGAGCACGAGGTTGCGGTTGGCCTGGTAGGCATTTGTGCCGTTGGCGTTCTTCTCGACTTTGATCACGCCGGCGTAATTACTGACGGCAGAATCGCGCAACACGTTCTTGAACAACAGATCGCTGGTCGTGTTGCCCGTTTTGTGGTGCTGCTTGGTAAACTGGCCAAATTGCTGGTTGTGATCGAGCACCCCGACCGCATACATGAAGCTCGTGCCGCCTTCGCCTTCCATGATGCACTGCACGTCGTACCGCTGGAACGAGGCGCCGAACATGCCGAGCACCCAGTCGATCTCCGCGTCATGAGCGACGTGCGCGCGTTTGAGCGTGAAATCGTACACGTTGGGCGAGAAATTCTGCTCGCTGATGTAATGGAGATGCCCGCTGTCTTTGAGGAACACCTCGGTGCCGCTGGCGTGAATGCTCGGCGCGCCATTCGTGCCGACCGGTGGTCCGCCCACGAACTTCTGCACGAGCGTCGCCTCCGCGCCCGGCTCGACAACGACCAACGTGTGGGAGAAGCCCGCAATGTTCTGCCCCGCGAGTTCGTAGGTCACTTCCAGCGGCTGGTCGATGCGAACATCCGCGGGCACATACAGGAACGCGCCACTTTTCCACAGCGCGGTATGCAACGCGGCGAACTTCGCCGGCTCGTCCGCCCCGATGCTCTTGCCCAGATACTCCTTCAGAACATCGCCGTGCCTGGCAACCGCCGTGACCATGTCGCAGAAGATCACACCCTTCCTGTCCAATTCAGCAGAGAGCGCAGAAAGACGCTCGTGAATGGCCGGCTTGCCGTCGGGCAACGACACCTTGTCCAGTTTGAGTGCGCGGATATCGAATCGCTGCCATTCCAAATCCCGCCTGGTCGGCAGGGGAAGCTTTTCGAATGTGTTCCACGCGTTGAGACGCCGGGACCTCAACCATGCCGGCTCGCCGGAGCCGACGGCTTCGAGTGTCTGCTGTGTAAATCCAGTTGTCATCGTAAATTGGGGTGGGGGACGGGGCCACACCGTCCCCCACGGGTTCTCGATCAGCCGTTGCCCATCTACCCGACTGATCCTTCCATCTGCAAGTTGATGAGTCGATTGATTTCAACCGCGAATTCCATGGGCAATTCCTTCACGATCGGCTCAATGAAACCGTTCACGATCATCGATACCGCGTCTTCTTTCTTGATACCGCGGCTCATGAGATAGAAGAGCTGTTCCTCCGAGACATTCGAAACGCTTGCCTCGTGTTCCACCGTCGCGAGGTCGCCGTCGATCTCCATCACGGGATACGTGTCGGAACGGCTGATCGGATCGAGGATCAACGCGTCGCAATTGACCTGCACGCGGCAATTCTTGGCCGCCTCGTTCACCTGAACCAGACCGCGGTACGAGGACCGTCCGCCGTGGCCACTGATCGACTTGGAATTGATCCGGCCGGTGCAATTCGGCGCGTGGAACACCAGCTTCGCGCCGGCATCCTGCCACATGCCTTTGTCGGCGCTGGCGAGGCTGAGGATTTCGCCGTGAGCCCCTTCGCCGACCATGTAGCACGACGGATATTTGACCGTGCGTTTCGAGCCGAGGTTGCCATCGACCCATTCCATGACGGCGTTCTTGTACAGATACGCCCGCTTGGTCACGAGGTTGTAAACGTCGGTTGACCAATTCTGGATCGTCGTGTAACGGCACCGGGCCCGGTCTTTCACGAAGATTTCAACGACAGCCGAGTGGAGTGAGTTGGTGGTGTACACCGGCGCACTGCAGCCCTCGACGTAATGGCAGAAGCTGTCATCTTCACAAATGATGAGCGTGCGCTCGAACTGGCCGAACTGCTCGGCATTGATACGGAAGTAGACCGAGAGGGGAATGTCGCATTTTACGCCCTTCGGAATGTACACGAACGAACCGCCGCTCCAGAACGCCGAGTTGAGCGCCGCGAACTTGTTGTCCTCGGGCGGAATCGACTTGGCGAAGTGTTCCTGGAAGATGTCGGGGTACTGCTTCAAGCCATCATCGCAACTGAGGAAGATGACGCCCTTCTTGGCGAGCGACTCCTGGATGTTGTGATACGCCATCTCGCTGTCGATCTGTGCGCCGAGACCGCCAAGGAGCTTCTGTTCTTCCTTGGCGATCCCGAGCTTGTCGTACGTGCGGCGGATTTCCTCGGGCACGTCCTCCCAGCGGCGCGCCGATTTCTCGACGGGACTGACGTAATAGGTAATTTCTTCGTAATTGAGCTCGTCCCGCAACCCGGGCAGCCATTCCGGCAAGCCCTGGCTGATGAACAAATCGAGGCTGCGATGGCGAAACTGGCGCATCCAATCCGGTTCGCCCTTGATATCGCACATGTAATCCACAACATCGTGCGAGAGTCCTTTCGGGACCCTGTGAACGGCCTTCAGATTGTCGTGGAAGCCTTCCTTGTAGGCGCCACCCAAAATGGGTTCCGCGGGAGTGCTCATGTGCCCTGACCTTTCGCCACGGCGGGAGCCGCCGCATCCTCATCCTTGATGATCCAATCGTAGCCGTGCTCTTCCAGGTGAGCGGCCAGATCCGGTCCGCCTGACTTCACGATCTTGCCGTCGACCAGGATGTGAACGAAATCCGGATTGATGTAACGCAGAATGCGTTCGTAGTGGGTGATGATCAGAATGCCCAGCCCCGGCCCGCGCAACTCGTTCACGCCACGCGAGACAATCTTCAGCGCATCGATGTCGAGGCCCGAGTCCGTCTCGTCCATGACCGCGAACTCAGGTTCGAGCATCATCATTTGCAAAATCTCGTTGCGCTTCTTTTCGCCGCCCGAAAAGCCCTCGTTCAGATACCGTTTCAAGAACTTCTCGTCGATGTCGAGGACCTTCATTTTCTCCTCGAGCTTGCTGTAAAACTCCGTGACCTCCATCTCGCGTCCCGTACGCGCATTACAGGCGAGCCGAAGGAAATTGGACTGGCGGACGCCCGGGACCTCGCACGGATATTGAAACGCGAGGAACAATCCTTTACGGGCGCGCTCGTCGGTCTCCATTTCGAGGATGTCCTCGCCTTTCATGAGGACCTTGCCGCCGGTGACCGTATACTTCGGATGGCCCAACAGCGCGTTCGCGAGCGTGCTTTTTCCAGAGCCGTTCGGCCCCATGAGCGCATGGACCTCGCCCTTGCGGACGACGAGATCGACGCCCTTGAGAATCTCGCGTTCCTCGATACTGACATGTAAGTCCTGAATCTCGAATGTATCAGTCATGATGATCGACTTTCTCAAACTGAGGTCGGACGAGCCTCACGTAAACACGACAAATTTTGTCCGATTCCAATTGCACTATATCGCTACTACGGGAAGTGTCAAGCGCGCAACGTATAACGCGCCTGCCGCCAGAGAATGGCGTTCCGACTGGAGGGAAGACCGTTGCCCGTCAAGCCACGCATGAGCTTGACGGGCAACGGGTAGAAGCGGACGACTTACTTGGCTTGGTGGTGGCGCAGGTGATGATGACGCTTGGCGTGGTGACGGTGCGTGCTGGTTGCCGCAAACGCGCCTGTTGTGAACATGCCAAATACCACCGCTGCCAAAAGAAGCCCCATGAACTTTCGCATACCGATCTGTCTCCTTGTCTGCTCCGAACACTGCGTTTCTGGTTGATGCTGCTGTCCGCCGTCCCCACTGCATACCGCGGCGGATGAAGAGACAAACACCCCGATGCCGGAATAGTTTCGCGGATTCTTTGCGGAGTTCCCGAGCTACTGCAACAACTGGCGCAGGACGAACGGGAGGATGCCCCCGTGGCGGTAGTATTCGACCTCGATGGGCGTGTCGATGCGGACAGTGATCGGAACCTTTTGCTCGGTGCCGTTGGCCCGATGGATTACCAGCGTCAATTCCTGGCGGGGCTGGAGGTTTTCCGAGAGCCCGAGAATATCGTAGGTCTCGGAGCCGTCGAGCCTCAGGGTCTGGGCGGTGGTGCCATCCTTGAATTGACAGGGGAGCACTCCCATACCGACCAGATTGGAGCGATGGATCCGTTCGAAACTTTGGGCCACCACCGCGCGCACCCCAAGCAGACGCGTACCTTTGGCCGCCCAATCGCGGGAGCTGCCCGTGCCGTATTCCTGTCCCGCAAACACGACGAGCGGAACGGCGGTCTCATGGTACTTCATCGCCGCGTCGTAAATGGTGGTCGGCTGGCCGTTGTACTTGCTCACGCCACCCTCGACCCCGGGCAACATCAGGTTCTTGATCCGCACGTTGGCGAACGTGCCGCGGGTCATGACGCGATCATTGCCGCGTCGGGCGCCGTAGCTGTTGAAGTCGGGAGGCTCAACGCCATGGCTGATCAGGTATTTGCCGGCGGGCGAATCTTTCTTGATGCTGCCGGCGGGGGAAATATGGTCGGTCGTAACGGAGTCACCGAAGATTGCCAGCGCCGCCGCGCCGCGGATTTCCATGATTGAGCCGGGCTTCATCGAGAAATCCTCGAAGAACGGCGGCTCCTGAATATAGGTGCTCTTCTGGTCCCAGCGATAGACATCGCCGACGGACGATGGGATCTCGTTCCATGCAGGGTTTTGCGCCGCGAAATCCTTGTACAGGGCGCGAAATACGTCCGGTCTGAGGGCGCTCTTCATGGCCTCGCGGACTTCCCGTAATGTCGGCCACAAGTCACGCAAGAACACATCCCTGCCAGACTTGTCCTTGCCGATGGGTTCGGTCGTCAGGTCGATGTCGATTCGGCCCGCTAGCGCGAACGCGACCACCAGCGGCGGCGACATGAGGAAATTGGCTTTTACGCTGGAATGGACCCGCGCCTCGAAATTGCGGTTGCCGCTGAGCACGCTGGCCGCGACGAGGTCATTTTTCACGACGGCCTCTTCGATGGGCGCGGGAAGCGGGCCCGAATTGCCGATGCAGGTGGTACATCCGTAGCCGACGAGATTGAAGCCGAGGATGTCGAGATAGCGCTGGAGGCCGGTCTTCGCCAGGTAATCGCTGACCACTCGTGAACCCGGAGCGAGAGAGCTTTTCACGTATGCGGGAACCTGCAGTCCGCGCTCGACAGCCTTCCGGGCGAGCAAGCCGGCGGCCAGCATGACGCTTGGATTCGATGTGTTGGTGCAACTGGTGATGGCCGCAATGACCACGGAGCCGTGGCCGATCTGACAATCGCCGTCGTGCGTCGGCACGGAGTTGTTCACCGTATCGGGCGTGGGATGGTCTTCGCGCATCTCCGATTCGCTGGCCGATTCGCGGTCGTTGCCGCCATCACCCCGAAGCGATTGTTCGACCGGTGTGAGGGAATCAAGGTGGACGGGGATGCGCTTCTCCAGCTCGGCCCGGGGTTTATTGTAGCCGTTCTCGGTGAGCGGTTTGGAAAAGAGTTCCGTGAACGTGTTCTTCAGTCTGGGCAACTCGATGCGATCCTGCGGACGTTTCGGGCCGGCCACGCTCGGTTGCACGTCCCCGAGATTGAGTTCGATTTCGATGGTGTAATCGACCTCGCCCTTGCGGGGGATATGGAACATCTCCTGCGCCTTGAAATAATTGCCGAACGCGACGACCTGTTCATCGGTGCGACCCGTCGCGCGCAGATAATTGAGCGACTCGTCGTCCACGGGGAAAAAGCCCATCGTCGCCCCGTATTCGGGCGCCATGTTGGCGATGGTGGCGCGGTCGGCCACGGGCAACGACGCGGCGCCGTCTCCGAAGAACTCGACGAACTTGCCGACGACCTTGGCTTTGCGGAGCATTTGCGTGACGTGAAGCGCCAGATCGGTCGCGGTCACGCCTTCGCGGAGTGTGCCGGTCATGTGGACGCCAACGACTTCGGGTGTGAGAAAGTAAACAGGTTGGCCAAGCATTCCTGCCTCGGCCTCAATGCCGCCGACGCCCCAGCCGACGATGCCGAGTCCATTGATCATCGTCGTGTGCGAGTCGGTCCCCACCAATGTGTCGGGGTAATAGACATCGCCTGTGGACAGCACGCCCTTGGCGAGGTATTCGAGGTTCACCTGGTGCACGATGCCGATACCGGGCGGGACGACCTTGAATGTCTTGAACGCCTGCTGGCCCCATTTGAGAAGCTCGTAACGCTCGCGGTTGCGCTTGAACTCCATTTCAAGGTTCAGCTTCAGCGCCTCGGCGGTCCCGAAGAAATCAACCTGCACCGAGTGATCCACCACGAGATCGACCGGCACGAGTGGCTCGACGATCTTCGGATCCTTCTTCAGACGCGCGACAACCGACCGCATTGCCGCGAGATCGACCAGCAGCGGCACACCCGTAAAATCCTGCAGGACGATGCGGGCGACGATGAACGGGATTTCTTCCTGCGCCGGCGATTTGGCGTTCCAATTCGCGAGCGCGCGTACGTCGCGCTCGGTCACCTTTTTGCCATCGACATTGCGCAAGACCGATTCGAGCACGATCCGAATGCTGATCGGCAGCCGCGAGATCCTGCCGATGCCCGACTTCTCCAGGGCGGGGAGGGAATAAAACCTGCCCTTGCGTCCGCCCCCTGCGTCAAATGGTTGTAGTGAACTGAAAAGATTATGTGCCGATGCCATGCCGACTTATTATACGGCGCGCCGCGCGTTAGGCAAGCCGCGCCCGCAATCTCGCGCGGTGCATGACGCTTGAGGGCGAATCCCGGGGGTAACGTCACCAGGCTGCCCGTCACGCCCGCCGACGTGCCGTGCGCCGCCACGCGCCAACCAGAAATACCAGTCCACCCAGAGCCACAAGGTCCCGAGCCGACGGTTCCGGCACGTCTACGTCAATTAGCGGGATCGTCTGATTGATCCAGGTCGTGTAGGAAGAAAGCTGCACGTCACTCCACAGGTAGCCTTGACCCGCCGGTACATATACATCCCCATTGGTGGCGGTGTCCTGCACATCGCTGGAATGCACTCCGATGAGCGAGAAGCCCCCTTGACCGTTGGACTCGAAGGTCGGTCCACCGGAGTCCCCCTGCAGCACGTACGAGGTGCCGGCCGTGATATTGCTGCTCCCGTCGAGCGTGAAGGCGTAACTCCCTTGGATGGCGTTGAAGGTGTAACTACCTCCGTTGACCCTTGGGTTCTTCGCTCCCACGAAGTTCGCGACAAGCCCGGTGGTGGAAATCGTATTGGCGGCGGACTCGTAGGTGCCGAAATTCCCCAGGGCTTTATACCACGACGTTCCCGCGGGGTAGGGCGCGCCGCTGCCCGCCGTCGCCTGGCTCCCAAAACCAGCCTGGACAATTTGGTTGCCCGCGCTGTTATCGGGTGCCGTGATGTTGACCGGCTGCAACAACGATGGCGGAGCCAAAACATTGGCAGGAGGATTGGCAATCAGGCTTGCGGTCAAATGGATCGAGAACAACGCGAGATCGGGCCCGTCTCCCATGCCATCTGTTCCCGCTCCATCCAGCGCGACATTCTTCACGTTGGCGACACTTAACGGGAAAGTCTGGTCGAATCGGAACCCCATGGTGATGGACCAGGGCGTTTGGACCAACTGCTGAGTCGTGGCCACCTTGACCGCGTCGTATACGACATGATCGGCGGTCAGCACGTTGTACCAATCCCCGCCGCTTCCATCCGGCACGACACTGAGGATGATGCCGCTGCCTTTTTGCGCCGTCTGGCCCGCCACCTCCCCGACGCGCACGACATCGTTGGCCAATCCACTCGGCAGGCTGAACGAGTCATTGAGTTCCGCCAGCCCAAAGCTCGAGGACGGAACGACCGCCACGAACAGCGCCGGGACAGCGAGCCATTTCAAACTGGATCTGGTCGGAGCCATTTTCCTCCGGGCGAATGTCTGCAGTGAACCAAATGGATCATTTGCCGCCGCCATGCCAATTCAATTTCACGGCGCCGTACCTGCCGCGCAAGGGCCGACCACTCCCCAGCCCTCCCTGCGCTACCCCAGTTGCGCCAGCGCGCCCTTGATCTTCTCGAAGTTGGGCAACTGGCCGGGGTCGTCGCTGGATTCGGCGTAGCGGACGACGCCCTGCTTGTCGATGACGAACGCCGAGCGTTTGGGCACGCCGCCCATGCCGAGATTCTTCTGCGGCAGGAAACTGTCGTAGGCAATGCCGTAGGCGTGCGCGACCTTGTGCTCGTAATCGGACAGCAACGGCACGGTGATCTTCTCCTTGTCCGCCCAGGCGCCCTGCGCGAACGGATTATCCCCGCTGATGCCGAGCACGTCGGCATTGAGCCCGGTATACGCGCCGATGCCCTGGCTCACTTCGCACATTTCCTTCGTGCACACGCCCGTGAACGCCATCGGGAAAAACAGCAGCACCGTGTTCTTCTTGCCAAAATTCGCGCTCAGCTTGATCTTCTTCGGCCCCTCCGCCGATTTCGTCGTCAGTTCAAAATCCGGTGCCTTGTCGCCAACTTTCAGTGCCATGTTGAATTCCTCCGAGTTTATGAGTTGCCTGCGCGACACGCCTGCGCGCAAACACACTATGCCAGAGGCTCAGCGGAAATGTCGAGTGGCAAACGCATGGCCGGAGCCGGTCTTCAAGTACTGCTCGAACGAGATCGCCCTATCGCGGTTGGCGAAGGACACTACTACGCGCAGTTCCCAAGGTCGGAACTTGCTCGTGTGCGGGGACCTGCCTGCGTTGTGGTAGGCGAGCCGCTCGCGAACGTTGTCGGTGTAACCGACGTAGTGCTGAGTGCGATCATTTAGGCTGCGAAGAAGATAAACCTGGTGCATATCGGTCCCATATTGACTCTCGCAATTGTCCGTACGTCGATGGCTTGCCATCCGTAGCTCGAAGCGCAAACAGACCCAGAGTGGTGACAGGCCCTCCGTCGCCAAGAAGGCTATGGAGGGCATCCTTCGCTCTCGCTGCTCTTCGAGCGAAGGATGGTGGACGATACAGGACTTGAACCTGTGGCCTCTTCCATGTCAAGGAAGCGCTCTAGCCAACTGAGCTAATCGTCCCTCGCCACCGCCCGCATACTACAAGCCCGCCGAAAAGGTGTCAACAAGCCGTGACGTGCGGTAGGGACACGCTGCCGCGCGTCCACGTGAGTAAAACTTAGGCGGCGCGGTGTCTGTCGCTCGTCTCATACGCGCCGCTGACGCGGACGGCTGGGCTATCTGTCGGGGGTAGTCCAGCCGTTTCGCTTTTCGCTGACCGCCGCTCCGGTTTCTTGAGTTTGAACGGAGGATTTAGTAAACTCCGCCCATGCCGAACACGCCGGTAACAATCCGAGGCGCAAAACTCCAGAGAAATGGTACGATCATCGCGGCGATTATCGGCCTGCTTGGGGTGGTGTGGATATGATTGAGGCATGAGTCCACGCATTGAGCAGTTGCGCGAAGCCGTGGAAGTGATGCACAAGGTCAAAGCGCAACATGAGAAGTCCGCCCCTGTCTTGGAGATGTTCGGTGACAAGACGGCATGGGAGGGCGTTGTTGAGTCGTTTGCGATCACTGGGCACCCGAAGGCCAAGCGGTGCTATGCGTGGTCGTTCAAGGATGGCCCAGAAACGCGCTATGTCACTCTTCCACCCGTCGATTCACCCCAAACGGCTGTGCGGGCTGCCGTTGTCAGCAAGGCGCAGAAATAGTGTGACAAGGTCAAACCTATTGAAGTTGCTTAAGGCAGGCACCATCGCCTTCACTACGCTGGCGCTCCTTGCATTCTTATACGCTCATTCCTTTCCGTACCGCATAACAGAACCTCAGGAGGAAAGAGCCTGGAATGCGGTATGCGTTCAGGATATATCAGCTCTCTCGGCTGTGGTAGCCGCCATCACAGCTACTTTCTGCGGGTGGCGGAGAATCGGTCTTTTGGTGTTCCTTATTGTTCTGTTGGGTTTTCTTCTCACGGTTGGCACTATACTGATCCACTCCCGGATACCATCACATCCGCCGCAGTTTTCAAATTAGGACACTACCCGAATTCCTTTTGCGGCCGACCCCAAAACCGCTTCGGGATTGGGCCCGGCTCTGCTATCATCCGCGCCGCCATGAACGTCCAATTCTACGAGGCCTTCGAGGAAGAAGTTGTGGCGCTCCGCCAACACCTGCCCGCGCATCTGCCCGCGCGATTTACCTTCAAAACCATCCAGGAAGCCGGCGACACCGAGCCCCCGGCCGAGATCATCAGCATTCGCACCCAATCCGTCATCCCGCCGTCGTGGGCGGGGAAGGTGAGGGGAGTCGTTGCGCGGACAACGGGGTACGATCATCTAATCGGACAAAAGATTCCGTGCGGCTATCTGCCGCTCTATTGCACGCGCGCCGTCGCCGAGCAGGCGATGCTGCTCGCCATGGCCCTGCTGCGGAAACTTCCCGCTCAAATCGCGCAGTTTCCCGCGTTCGACCGCGACGGATTGACCGGCGGCGAGTGCGCCGGGAAAAAGCTCCTCGTTGTTGGGGTCGGAAACATCGGTGGCGAGGTCGTCAAACTCGGCCAGGCCCTCGGCATGCAGGTCCGCGGCGTCGATATTGTCGAGAAGCACGCATCCGTCTCGTATATGAAGCCCGATGAAGGACTGGCTTGGGCGGACATCATTGTCTGCTCGATGAACCTGACAAAGGAAAACGCGTGCTACTTCTGCTATGAAACCCTCAAGCGCGCGAAGAAGGGCGTGCTCTTTGTCAACGTTGCCCGCGGCGAGTTCACGCCGACGGAAGACATGG
The DNA here is from genome assembly GCA_035501175.1 of Verrucomicrobiia bacterium. Classification (GTDB taxonomy): domain Bacteria; phylum Verrucomicrobiota; class Verrucomicrobiia; order Palsa-1439; family Palsa-1439; genus Palsa-1439. The sequence continues at coordinate 84,516 of DATJWQ010000012.1, forward strand.
CCCTGTTGCTCGATGAAGGTCATCTTGGCGGTCTGGCCCTGGATGTTTACGAGAATGAAAGCTCTCTGGGTGTGGCACTCCGCGCCGGCAAAGCCGAGTTCCCGTTGCTGGGTCGGCCGAATGTAATCCTGACACCGCACAACGCGTTCAACACCGCCGAGGCGGTCGACCGTAAAGCGAAGCAGACGGTGGAACAAATCGAGCATTTTCTCGCCCACAAATGGTTTCTCTGGCCGGTGCCGTGAGCGCATCACCCACCATCCGTCAGATTTCCGCCGCCGAGACGCGACCGTTGCGTCAGGCGATTTTGCGTCCCCATCAGCGCGTCGAAGAATTGGTATACCCGGGCGACGACCAGCCCGAGACGGCACACTTCGGTGCGTTTCTTGATGGCAAGCTCATTGGTATCGTGTCGGCCTACCGTGAGCCGCCGCACGGAGAGACAAACAACGGAGCGTGGCGGCTGCGCGGGATGGCGGTCGTGCCACAGTTGCACCGGAAAGGAGTCGGTACGTTGCTGCTTCGCGAATCCATCGATTATGCGAAACAGCGCGGCGCGACAATGATCTGGTTCAATGCCCGTACGCCAGCCATCCCGTTTTATCAAGTCCACGGCTTCCAGATTCGTGGCGAGGAATTCATCATCCCGGAAGCCGGCCCGCACTATTTCATGTGGAACGAGATTTAGTTGGCGCGCTCACGTTCACGCCGTCCGTGTATCCAGTAGAAATTCTCATCGTCGATGAGTCCCCGCAGCATTTTCTTGTACTCCGGCAACTGCTGCGCTGACAGCAGGCCGCGTTTCTCCAGTTCGGCAACGTATGGCAGGTCATCGAGGTCGTTCTTGTGGCGAATCAGGTCGGCGTTGAACGTTCCCATTTGATGGTCGAAGAAGTACCGAGCCGAGTCCTGGCTCCAGTCGCCGTCGAACGTGAACCAGACGCGGTACATCGTCCAAAAATCCAGCCGGTTCGTCTGATACTGCAGCCACGTGGAATACCCGAGAGCGATCACGGTCACGGCGAGCATCGTGAGTCGACGCCATCGCCGCGGTCGTGCCGCGAGCCATTCGAGATACACGACAAACGGCAGCGCCACAACCGGCAACATGAAAATCAGGTATCGCGGTCCATAAGCCCATTCGCCGCGCCAGATCGGCGTCTTGGTCAGGAACAGGAATACGGCCGACGGCAAGAGGAATATCACTACCGTATCGAGTTTGTAACGGCGCCAGAACGCTCGGAGGGCCAGCAGACCAAAAAGGAGAATGGGGAAGTGCAGCAACATGCTGGCCTGCGGATCGAATAGCACTCCCCAGATACCATCCTGCCATCGGCCGATGGGCCAGTTGTCCCGGGGCCGCCATTGATGATAGCCCGTCAGCCATGGCTCGCCAAACTTGACCCAGTTGATCCACGCCATGGCGCCGACGATCATCAGGGACGGCACAAGCAGCCAGCCGATTTGTCGGCGCAGTACGCTTCCGCGCTCGCCGTTGTCCATGCTCCACACGGCGTACACGACCGACAGCCAGACCGTGGGAATCAACAATCCGAATGCCAGACGCGTCATTGCCAACGCCGCGACAAATACCCACGCCAGAACCAGTGCGAGATGGTTGCGCGGCCCCGGGTTACCCCCCGAGCCCGCCAATCCACGTAGGAACACCATGAGAGAATAAAACGCCCCCAGGAAAAACAGGACCTGATAGATCTCGGCGCCTTGTGCCCGTTGGTAATACCAGAAGAACGTCGCATAGAATGTGCACAGGACATACGCCGCTCGCACCCAGGTTCGGCCCGCGTACCAGCCGGTGATCCGATACAACAACGCGCACACCGCCATGCTCAGCAGAATGTTGTACAGATTGAAAATCAGGAGATCAGACTGTTGGCCAACGCGAGGGATCCGCCCGTTCACCGCCGCCTCCAGCGCGGTCGGGGGCACCGCCATCAGCGAGTTCATCAGGCCGTATTTCGAGTACCAGAGTCCGTTACGCGGATTGACGACGAAATACTGGCCGGGATCGCCAACATGCTCGGCGTACTCCGTATTGACGTGGAGCGTGCCGCTGCGGAGGATGCTGCGGGCCTCCTCGCGCCATGCGGACGGATCTCCCGCCCACCACATCCCCGGCATCGTGGCGAAATTGATCGCGAATACCATCGCCAGCAAGGCCACCGGTGTCGCCCAGGGGCGCGCGCCGGTGCTTCGTGCTCGAACTGATACTGAGGTCGGATGGGCTTGCGATGGACTGTCTCTCATCGAATTCTGACCAGATCAATAGCTGCTGGAAGCCAACCCTATCACAGCGGACTTGCGGGGAACAACTCCCCGTCGCACTCGGCGCTCTGGATACCGGGAAGAGTTCCCGCCTGTTTCAAGGGGCCAACAGAGGCAGGCGGACACGGAACCCGCCACCGGGTCGGGATTGACTTTGGCATCCGATCCTCTTAAGCTTCCGGGCCGTGCAAACGACGACGTCAGCCTATCGCCGCACTCGGTAGAGCCACGAAGGCTCTCCGGGTGATTCTACGGCTATAGGATGAAAGGCTCATTCTCCCTATGGAACGCAAAACCCTCGATCAACGCGCGCAAATGACCGACCTCGAACGGTTGCGGCACTCGGCGGCCCACGTGATGGCCACCGCGATTCTCCGCATCTGGCCGGAGGCGCAGTTTGCCGCCGGGCCGCCAGTCGAAGACGGCTTCTACTACGATCTCGACATGCCGCACCGCATTTCGCCGGAGGATTTCCCGAAGATCGAAGAGGAGATGAAGAAGGAGATCAAGGCGAACCATGTGTTCGAGAAGGTCGTGGTGAGCCGCGAGCAGGCGATGAAGGACGCCGAGAGCGGTCGGCTGGGCGGATTGAGCGAGCGCCCGGGCAATCCGAGCAAGTTCAAGATCGGCAATCTCGAAAAGATCCCCGAAGGCGAAGAGATTACTTATTTCCGCAACGGCGATTTCATTGATCTGTGCGCCGGGCCGCATGTGATGCGGACGGGGAACGTCGGCGCGTTCAAGCTGACCAGTGTTGCCAGCGCGTATTATCAGGGCGACGAGAAGAACCCGCAGCTCCAGCGCATTTACGGGACCGCGTTCAAGAACAGGACCCAGCTCGACGAGTATTTCAAGATGCTCGAAGAGGCGAAGAAACGCGACCACCGCAAACTCGGCGCGGAGATGGGTCTGTACGTGATCGACACCGAATTCATTGGCCCGGGTCTGCCGCTCTGGCTGCCCAAAGGCACTGTGATCGTCGAGGAACTGGAAAAGCTCGCGAAGGAAACCGAGTTCGCCGCCGGCTACGTCCGGGTCAAGACCCCGCATATCGCAAAGGAGAAGACCTACTTGACCAGCGGTCATCTGCCGCTTCTCTATGCGGATTCAATGTTCCCGCCAATGGAACTCCGCGAGTCGAAAGATGCGGAGGTCGCGGAACGCTATTACCTCAAAGCGATGAATTGTCCGCATCATCATCGGATTTTTGCGGCAGAGCCCCGCAGTTATCGCGATTTGCCATTGCGATTGGCGGAATACGGCACTTGCTACCGCTACGAGCAATCGGGTGAGCTCTTCGGTCTGATGCGCGTGCGTTCGCTCAACATGAACGACGCGCACATCTATTGTACTCCCGAGCAGTTCGCCGCCGAGTTCAACGCGGTCAACGACATGTACATGAAGTATTTCAAGATCTTCGGCGTCGACAAATACCAGATGCGATTCAGCACCAGTGCGCCCGAGGGGATGGGCAAGAAATACGTCGATGAGCCCGCATTGTGGAAACAGACCGAAGACATGGTGCGCGATGTCCTGAAATCCAGCGGAATCAATTACGTCGAGGTGGCCAACGAAGCCGCGTTCTACGGCCCGAAGATCGACGTGCAGGTGTGGAGCGTGATCGGACGCGAGTTCACTCTCGCGACCAACCAGGTCGATTTCGCCGTGCCGAAACGGTTCGGGCTGACCTATCGCGACAAGGACAATACCGACAAGACCCCGCTGTGTATTCACCGCGCGCCGCTCGGCACACACGAGCGGTTCATCGGGTTCCTCATTGAACATTACGCCGGCAATTTCCCGCTCTGGCTCGCGCCCGAACAGGTCCGCGTGCTGACCATCGGTGAAGATGCCGCGCTCGTGGATTACGCCAAAGGCATCGTTACCGAACTCCGCGCCAACATGGTCCGTGTTGAGGGGGATTACGGTCCTGACAAGATCAACGGCAAGGTGCAGGACGCCGAGAAAGCCAAGGTCCACACCATGCTCGTCATCGGCCCGCGAGATATGCAGGCGGGGGCGGTCAGCGTTCGCCTCCATGGCAAAGGCAACGTCGGCGCCAAGCCCAAGGCGGAGGCCATTGCCGAGATTCTTCAGTCGATCAAAGAGCGGCGAGCATAGTCTGATAACAAGACGAGGCGACCTATGATCGTCACGGTGTTTCGTTCCCGGCTGCGGCCGGAACATGTTGAGGAGTATCAACAGTGGGCGCCGCGGATGCGGGCGCTGGCGGAATCCATGCCGGGCTTTGTCTCAGCGAAGACGTTCACGGCGGCGGATGGCGAGCGGGTGTCGATTGAAATATTCGAATCCCCTGAGACCCTCGAAGCGTGGCGCAATCATCCACAGCACCGCGAAGCGCAACGGCTGGGCCGCGAGAAGTTTTACTCCGAATTTCACGTCCAGGTCTGTCGCGTCGAACGCGACTACCACATGCCGTGAGGCCGACAAAAGCGGGCGTTGCCGTCTGGCGGAATTGACCGTCCAGATTCTGGCTGCGGTTGAGGAACGGGGGGTGTAATCTGCTGGCCCGACGCGATGAATGCCACACGCAATCCGAGGAGATCATGAAAACAGTTCTTTGTTCTGTCGTGTTCCTTGCTCTTTGTTCCACTCTGTCAGCCCAGACCAAGGTGACCGTGCCCGCCACACCGCCGGCTCCGGCCAAACTCTCTTCCGCCATCTACGATTGGGAGAAGATGCAGCCGATGACGGTATCGAACGGTGTGCGCCGGACCGTGTTCGATGGCCCGACGGCGACACTCGACAAGATCGATTGCCATATCACGACGCTGAACCCCGGCGAGAGGAGCGGCCCGCCGCGGCTTCACATGCAGGAGGAGGTCATTGTCGTCAAGGAAGGCACGGTCGAGGCGACGTACGACGGCCATTCCGAAACCGTCGGGCCGGGGTCGGTGATTTTCTTCGCCTCGCATGCGACGACGATGCTGCGCAATCCGGGGACGGTGCCCGCGACCTATACGGTCATTTACTACTACACGCCGTTGACCCCGCGGAAGTGATCCGACGGGACAAACAACGGACACGCAGGTAACAAACCGGTAACACGGGAGTGCGAAGCTGAGTCTCATGAAAACTCAATCTACTTTGTGGACCGTGCTTCGAACGCTCCTCGTCGCCGCCACCGCCGTCGTGTACCCGGCGGTCGCCCGCGCGGCGACGGAGTCGCCCTCCGAGTTGCTCGAGAAGGGCATTTACGCCGAGGAAACCAAGGGCGATGTTGATTCGGCCATCGCAATCTATCAGCAGTTGGTCGCGGAACAGGACGTGAATCAATCACTGGCGGCCCAGGCGCAGTTCCGTCTCGGGCAATGCTACCTGAAGAAGAATCAGACGGCGGACGCGACAGCCGCCTTTCGGAAACTGATCCATGATTATCCGAACGAGACGAACCTGGTGGCTCAGGCGCGCGCCTTGTTGCCCAATGGCCTGCCGCTGGGGCCCGTGCCATGGGTGGATGGCGAGCGGCTACAGCTCACGGTCTCGTTGTCGACCGGTTCGGATATTGGCGTGGCGGAATACCGCGCTGATCTTGTGCATGAAGTCAACGGGAGCAACGTGTGGCGCGTCGGCTGCCGGATGATGGCGGGGGGAGCGCAATCGGTCAGCAGCGTCGACGCAGACCCCGAAACATTCCGCCCGATATCGAGCCATTGGAAGCATTCGCTGTTTGGTGAAGTCACGGCGAGTTACAAGTCCGGCGAAGTGCAAATCCAGCGTGTTGGCAAAGGGCAACCCGAAACGGTCGGCGTCGACGGAGCGGTCTACGACAATGAGGAGGCCATGCACCTCATCCGTCGTCTCCCCCTGACCGTTGGCTACAAGACGACGATCCCCATCTACAGCCCGATCGGCGGGTCCACTGTTATTCCCATAGGCCTCGAAGTGTTGGCGAAAGAAACCATCGACGTGCCGGCCGGGAAGTTCGATTGTTTCCAGGTGAAGCTCATGCCGGTGAACCAGACCTTCTGGTTCTCCGACGATGCGCATCGGTATCTCGCGAAGTTCGAGGCCGGTCCGGTCCTTGCGGAATTGACCTCCGTCACCCAACGTCAGCCGGGAGAATCCGTCTCGTTTCATGACGCCCAGACGGGCGTGTCGTTCACCGCGCCTGCGGACTGGGTCGTCTGGCGCGCCCAACACGGCCAGCCGGATGGACAGGTGCTGATTCGCACGCTCGATCCGGATGCGGACACGTACGATGGCGGGATGCGCCTGTTTGCGACCGACTCGCTGTCGGACGCCGCCAGGAAATCCGCCCGCGCCTGGATGGACGAGGACGTGCAGAAGAACAATACAAGGAAGATCCGTCCCGATAGCTGGAAGGACCTTACCATTGACGGTCGACCCGCGGTCAGTTGCATTGGCGACTACACCGAAAGCGGCACGCCGCGCGTCCAGTACTTGTTGCGCGTGCTGGGAAAGACGAACTCCGAGCTTTTCGTGGTGACAACCGCGCCCGACAAATTCGACACTGTGAAGGCGCAGTTCGACACCATCGTTGCCAGTTATCGGACGAAGTGAATGTGAGACGGTTCAGTTTGTTCCACCGCCGCGTGGGCCAGGACGTACGCGCCTGGCCCATGCTGGCGTTATTGGTGATTGTCGTGGCGGTGGCCATCGGCTGCGTGTTGTGGTTCATGCGCGAGGCGGTGCAGAACGAGCGGATGGCCGTGCGCGAGGAACTGGCCGAGGCGTACCGCAGTCACCTGGCGCTTGTTCAAGCCCAGTTGTTGAAGGAGTGGGATCAGCGGCTCGCGCGTCTCGACGGGGTGGAATCCAACGCGTCCGGATTCGCGCGTGGCGTCCGCGAAGGGCTGGCCGACAGCGTCATCATCATCGACAGGGAAGGGCGCGCCATCTATCCATCCGATGCGCTGAAGCGGAGCGTTGAAGCAAATACCGAGTTGCTTGCGCTCGAGTCATCGACAAACCGGAGCAGCGACGCTTTCGCCCGGTTGCAGGACCGGCTCAACGACTACGGTGCGGACACGTTGCCGTCCGCGCAACGTCGGTTTCTCATGCACGAGTTGCGCCGGATGGATCCGTCACTGCAGTTTCCGACGCTTGCCGCCGAAGAACTCGCGGCGCGATATGTGGAAACGAATCCGGCCATGCCGAACGGCACCGTCTTGCGCCCGACGCCATTGAGCGACGTGTGGACGGTGGCCTCGCCGAATGGGCGGATGCGGGCGTTGTTCACCACCGCCGGCCTGAAGACAAGACTGGGCGGAGCCATTCGCGAATCCGCGTTGCCAAAGGGCGTGAGCATTGCCGTCCTCTCTCCGGGCGAGGAGGCGATGAGCGATTCGACGATCGCCACGATGTCGCTCAGCCCGACGTTGCCCGGTTGGCGGCTGTCACTCTCCCTGGACAATCGCGCGCAGTTTGACACCGAGGCGGAGCGCCGGGTCGGGCAGTATTTCGCCATCGGCAGCGTGGTGATTGCCGCGACGTTGGTGCTGGCGATCTTCATGGCGCGGGGTTTTGGGCGGCAGGTGCAACTGGCGCGGTTGAAGAACGATCTGGTGGCGAATGTGTCGCACGAACTCAAGACGCCGCTGACGGCGATGCGGGCGCTGGTGGATACACTGCTCGATACCGAGCGGTTCGACGAGAAGACGACGCGGGAGTACTTGAAATTGCTGGCGACAGAGAACGCGCGGTTGAGCCGGTTGATTGACAATTTCCTCACGTTCTCGCGGCTGGAGCGGAACAAATTCAAGTTCGCGTTTGCGCGGGTGAGTCCGCAGCGGATTGTTGAGGGCGCGGTGGCGGCGATGGGCGAGCGCGCGCACGCGCCGGGTTGCCGCGTGGAAACGCGCGTCGCGGCCGGGATTCCCGAGATCGAGGGCGATGCCGATGCGCTGACCACGGCGTTGCTGAACCTGCTGGATAACGCATGGAAATATTCGGGAGATGACAAGCGCATCGTGGTGCGGGCCGAGGCGCGGGACGGGCATGTCGAATTCGCCGTCGAGGATAACGGGATCGGACTGTCGTCGCCGGAGCAACGGCGGGTGTTCCGGCGGTTTTACCAGAGCGATCAGCGCCTGGCGCGGACGGTGGGCGGGTGCGGGCTGGGCTTGAGCATTGTCCAATCGATCGTCGAGGCGCATCATGGCGCCGTGCGCGTCGAGAGCGAGGTTGGACGCGGCAGCACGTTTATCATGGAGATTCCCGCGGTTGCGGAGAGCGCATCATGACGCCGGCGAATGTTCTGATCATTGAAGACGACCCGACGATTTTGCGGGTGGTGAAGGACAACTTTGTGGCGCGGGGTTATCGGGTGCGAACGGCGCGCAACGGCGAAGAAGGCCTGGAGGCGGCGTTGAATGGCAGCCCCGATCTCATTGTCCTGGATATCATGTTGCCGAAGGTGAACGGGTTTGAGATTTGCCGGGCGGTGCGGGCGGAGAAACTGGAGATGCCGATCCTGATGTTGACGGCGAAGGGGCAGGAGGAAGACATCGTGCGCGGGCTGGAACTCGGCGCGGACGATTACATTACGAAACCGTTCAGCGTGCGCGAGCTGCTGGCGCGGGCGCAGGCGTTTTTGCGTCGGAGCCAGGCGGGCGCGGCGCCGTGTTACAAGTTTGGGAAGTGCGAACTCGATACCGTGTCGCATCGGCTGCTGAAAGACGGCAAGGAAGTGGCGTTGACCAATAAGGAGTTTCGACTGCTTGAATACTTCTTGCAGCATCCCGGACGCGCGTTCACGCGGGACAGCATCATGACCGCGGTCTGGGGCAACAGCGTGATGGTCACGGCGCGGAGCGTGGATCGGTGCGTGACGACGCTGCGCGCGAAGATCGAGCCTGACCCGCATCACCCGAGTTTCATTCAGACAATTCGGGAGATCGGGTATCGGTTTGAAGGGTGATGCGGATCGGTGCCGGGGCTTGAGGTGACGTGGCGACTGGATTATCGTCGTGCTTCACGGCAAGCACCACGGAGATGAACCGGACCTTCCAGAGTGTGATGGCGACGATCTGCGGGGTCATGATCTGCCAGATGTGCGCGGCGGAAGGGATCGTTGCCGGGGCCGACTTCTCGGATCTGGCCTACATGGAATCGCTCGGGGCGGTGTATCGAGACGGGGGCCAGGCGCAGGACGCGCTGGCGATACTCAAGAAGCATGGGCTGACCTGCGTGCGCCTGAGGCTGTTCACCAGCAGCGCCGCGCAGGCCCGGACCGACCCGTGCAATTACATCAATAATCTCGAGTACACCGTGCCGCTGGCTGTGCGGGTCAAGAAGGCCGGCCTGCAATTCATGCTCGATTTCCATTATTCCGACACGTGGGCGGACCCCGGCAAACAGGCCATGCCGTCGGCGTGGACGAACCTGGCGTTCGAGGCGCTGGTGCAAGAGATGCGGGAGTACAACAGCAACTGCATCGCGGCGTTCATGGCGGCGGACGCGATGCCCGATTACGTCCAGGTCGGCAACGAGATCATCGGCGGGATGTTGTGGCCGGAGGGGAAAGTTGGCGGCGCGTATGACACGCCGGCGCAATGGGCGAAACTCGCGCGGTTGATGAATGCGGCGATACGGGGAATTCACGACGCGGCGGGCGCGCGGATGCCGAAGATTGTGGTGCATATCGATCGGGGCGGAGACTGGGCGGCCACGGAATGGTATTTCGACAACCTGATCAAGCAAGACGTGCCCTTCGACATCATCGGGCAGAGTTACTATCCGTCGTTGCACGGTTCGTTGGAGGACCTGCAGACGTGCCTGAGCAATGCCGTGTTGCGTTACGACAAGCCGGTGTTTGTGGCCGAGACATCGTTCCCTTGGGCCAATTCATTCTCGGACAGAACGATCGTCGGCTTCACACCGTCGCCAGCGGGGCAAGCGGAATACATCAAAGCGGTGGGGCACATTGTTGAGGGATTGCCGGGAGGCAATGGCGCGGGGATTTTCTGGTGGGGATCCGAGTACCAGACGAACGCGACGGCCGGTCGCCTGGACACGAGGTCGTTTTTTGATCGGGGCGGGAATGTATTACCGGTGGTGAACGCGCTCGGGGATTTGGCGGGCGGTCGAGATGGGCCGGCGGCGGAAGCGCCGGTCACGCATTTGAGCAATCGGGCGATACCGGTTCGCGATCCATCGACGATCGTGAAGTGCAAGGACGAGTACTGGATGTTCGGCACGGGGGACGGGATTACGTCGGCGCACTCGAAGGATTTGGCCACGTGGGAGGATGGCCCGTCGGTGTTCGCGAATCTGCCGGCCGAAGTGGCGGCGGCAGTGCCCGCGCACAGGGGGAATCGGGCCTGGGCGCCGGACGTGATGCGCATCGGCAAACAGTATCGGCTGTATTACGCCGTCTCGATCTGGGGCAAGAACACGTCGGCCATCGCGTTGGCGACGAATCCGACGTTGGACCCGAGCGATCCGCGGTTTCACTGGACCGATCAGGGAGTCGTCGTTCAGTCAGGCGAGGGTGACAACTTCAATGCGATCGATCCGGCGATCACGCAGGATGCGCGGGGCGGGTTCTGGCTGGCGTTCGGGTCGTACTGGAGCGGCATTAAGCTGGTGCGGCTCGATCCGGAGACGGGCAAGCGGTCGACGCGCGATGACACGATGTATTCGCTGGCGCATTCGGGATCGATCGAGGCGTCGTACATTTATCGTCGCGGGAAATACTACTATCTGTTTGTGGATTGGGGCCAATGCTGCCGCGGGACGAACAGCACGTACAACATTCGGATCGGGCGCAGCGAGACCATCACGGGGCCGTACGTTGATAGGGACGGGAAGGACATGCTGCGGGGCGGCGGCAGCCTGTTTCTGGGGTCGGAGGGGTCGTTCATCGGTCCGGGGCACGCGGGAATCGTGTCGGACGGAAAGAGGGAATGGTTCAGCTGCCATTTTTACGATGCGAATCGCGGGGGGATTTCGACGCTCGGCATCGGACGGGTGGAATGGGGGAGCGATGGCTGGCCGGTGCTGGCGCCGGTGAAGCCGTGAGCGGGGGAATTACGTCGACGAATCGCGGCGAGACGCGCGCAGCCACCGTTACCGCCCGCATCCGCCTGGCGGGTGGGCGCGTCGGCATCGTGATGTGGAATTAGCGTTTGGCGGAGAAGTGGGTGATCGCGTTATTCAGGGAGGTGATCTGTTTGGTCGCCGTGTCCAGTTGCTGTTTGATCCACTCTTTCTCGGCCTCGCCGATGCGCGCGGTTTGGAGGGCGCGTTGGGCGACGCCGAGTTGTTTGGCGGTTTCTTTGATGCTTTCCTTCAGTTCGTCAATGGGGTCCATTGCGGGAGTCTACGCGGGAATGGAGCCCGTTGGCAAGACAGAGTGGGGGAGAGATGGGGGGCGGTGCTGCTTCGGCTACGAGGGCCAAGGGAGGCGTCAGGGTTTTTTAGATCGGTGGGGTGGAGGTGTTGGAGGAGTTTTGCCAGGGAGGAGGAAGCAGATGGAGTGTTGGAGTAGCGGAGTGATGGGGAAAGAGGAGGGAGATCGCCGATGGGGTTTTGGGATTTGGCGCCGGGTGAATGGAGTGGGGAGGGATGGGTCAACGGCTGGCTCACGCGGCCCTGAACTCCGAACGGGTTCGTGAGTGCTGCGCAAGAATTCGGGGTAGAAGCCCGCAGAGCGCGCAGAGGTTGGGATGTGTATGCCGCATCGCCGATCCGCTGTCCCTGAAGCTTCCGCCTTCGCTAAAGCTACGCCGGACGAGATGACGGACAGGGGAGGACGATGCGACACGAGGGTGCCTCCGTATCGGAGTTGACCCAGGGGTGCTAAATTTTTAGCATGGCACCCGTTCGACTTCGCTCAGGGCAGGCTCCGGGAGCGATTGGGAATTGTGGATAGCGGGATGCCGTGCACGAGGCTGGCGCGCACGGGAAGAACTGCGCGGGGTCAGGGTTCTTTGGAAGAGGTGGCGAAGGGGAGGCTTGTCTGCAAATGTATCAATGTTGAGACCTGACCTTGATTCCCGCTTGAGGTGTCAAAGAGTCGACCCCGGAGATTTCTTGGTTGACTCCAGAAGCCCTCAAGAGCCGGCCCCTTTTGCCCCCTTCGACCTTATTCGCCGCTGCTGAAGTTCTTTTCTCAGTTCCTTCATTAATGAATTCAGTCCAAGCACCCTCAACAGTTCTCCCGATATTGCCAAAACGAAAAGCACCCCGAACGCCATCGCTGCAGCGGCGGTACGGTAGTGCCCCAAGTAGAGAACTGTTTTCCACGACGCACGAGAACCTAGCAACCCTTGCGTTACCCGCATCACGCCAACTGCTAGCCATAAGCACAGGGCAACCAATATAGAGATACGCGCCCAAGCGGGTCGCTCCTTTGCACAAACGAGCGATCTTACTATGAAGAACACCAAGCCGATCGAGACGCACAGGTCAAAAACGATCTTCACTGTTTGCTTATCCAATTGTAACTCCATCTTTGATGGTCATGGTGGGCAGGAACACCCCGGGGGCGGTATATAAGTGACCGGGTTAGCGCTAACGGTGCCTTCGGCGTCAGGCGATGTTGTTGGTTTTGGTGGTTGGAGTATGTTCTCAGTAACCCACATGTAAAGTCCGACACCTGTACCTGCACAGTACTGATGCCGGAGCCGATATTGGCATAGCCGGTGAAGTTCGTGCCGGAATCGACAATGGCCTGCTTCCCGGCGACGGTCGCATTGCTGATCGGTTCGTTGACGCTGCCACGGAACCGAATCAGTCCGTTTGTGCCACTGCGGCTGACCAATTCGTTCACATTGTTGTACGAGGCATCCTCCACAACACTGTTGGTGCATTCGCTCATTTGTCAAGAATACAGGTCTGACCCCGTCGACAAGACGGCGGCTGCAATCGTGGCTTGCGTCCGGCTCGGCCCGCTTTCTTCAACGCTTTGGTGCCGTTGGTCTGCCAAGCCTGATGCCAACGACTGACCGATTGGCGGTGCACCCCCAACTGGCGAGCAATCTGGGCCTGACTCAG
>DATJWQ010000013.1:0-59917 GCA_035501175.1 Verrucomicrobiia bacterium
CTGGCAGAACTCGCTGCCGTCGACCTGCGGCACCAACGATACGCCGACCACCGGCAACGTGCTGCGCGGCGAGTCCCCCTGCTCCTAGCCGTCCTTAGGTATTGACGATCGTGAATGAGCCCCGACGCTACAGCGTCGGGGTTCGTTCTGTTTTTTTCTGCCAGGGGCAGTGGGAAGGGACGTCACGCCTGTCGGCCTGTGAAGCATGTTCGCTCGTCCACGAAGCTGATACGGCTGCCGAACGGGTCGCGAGCGTAGAAGAGGCGCTCTCCCCCGGGCATTGTCTCGATATCGGCGTCGATTGTTCCTCCGGCGGTCGGGACACGGGCCCGTGTTGCTTCGAGGTTGGAGACGGCGAAATACAGATACTGGAAGGAGTGTCGACCGGGCGAGACGCGTTCTCCGTGAATGCCCAAGGCGTCGCCATAAAACGCGGCGGCCTGCACGATGTTGGGGACGGGCAGGATGACACGGAACAACGTCGGGGTGTTCTGCATGGGGGACAACAGTGCTCTCGGAGAAGTTGTCAACGTGTGCACGCGGACATCCGTCCCGCTATCCTCTGCGGGTCGACAACTTCGCGAGTAGTCTTGCCACTTCTGGCAATTTGGAGGGATGGACATACGGCTTGATGGTTGCCATGATTTCTTCCATCCGGGTCGCTTTCAGATTGCGCCGCTTCGCGAGAGACATCCGTACCGGTAGTCGTTGTTCGATCCGGTGACTCTTGACGTGGGCGGTCGACGGCGCGTATCCGGCCTTCAACGCTGCGGCGTGTGGGTTGAGGCCGCGGGTCCGCCACTTGACGTAACCGCGCTCCTTGACTGTTAATTCCCTGCTCCGTCCCATGGTATGCTAACCGAGTGCTAACCCAGCACAGCTCCGATTGCAAGCGGAAACGACGGGGGGTCAGGCGCATGGTACCGGGCGAGGATGAGGCATATAGCAAGAGACTGGCGGATCAGTCTGCCTGGCACATGTCTGAAGACCTTTGGTCGGTTGATGTATGGCGTCGGGAGACCTGCGCGGCTGGGATGCTAACCCAGCACGGCAGCTCCGCGGGTGACAGAGTGGTGGTGGGGAGGGCGAGGATGGTTTTTGGGGGAGGGGGGATGTGTGCAAGATCCATGGCCGTCAAATGTTGCAATGTTGAGACCAGGCTCCAATTGCTCTGGATGGTTTTCCAGGTAAAACCCGCGTGTTCTGGCCAGAATTCGAAGGCCCCGCATACGAACGTCGATTATCTTGGACAGCAATGTCTTTGATTCCGGGGACCGGGCTGAGAGCCGTTCCGGGTTGCTAGAATGATTCGGGCGTGTTACCCAAATGGGTGCTCCTGATGTGACTGCAATTCTCCTATGGCGGACCGCCGAAAAACCGGGGTTTTGGTTGGGGAGAGGCTTGCCAAGTGGACCGTTGGGAGAGGACAATCGCCAGAACAGCCAACAACAGTCGATTTACCGGCATGAACAACAGGTCAGATGGGAGATCCCGAGGAGAATCAATCACGATGATTCGTTTGTTTTTTGGCGGGCTGCTGATCGCGCTGGCGGGGGCTCCGGTGGCCAGGGGCGACGCGGTCATTCGGGCGCCGGCGGGGGGCTCGGAGATTGTGATCAAGGCCACCTCGCGGATGGCTGGGGCGATTGAGTCTTTGCGGTGGGGTGGCAAGGAGTTCATCGATGCCAGTGACCACGGCCGGGAGTTGCAGACATGTTGGAATGGCAACGCGGGGTCCGAGCCTATCGCGGACGAGACGTTCAACCCGACGGAGGCCGGGTCGCTGGATGACGGCCGCGGAGCCACCTCGTCGAGTCGATTGCTGGAAATCCAGGCTCGTGGAAATCAGCTGGAGACCTTCAGCCAGCCTGCTTTCTGGTTGAATCCGGGCGAAACTTCCGGCGGAAAACCGGCGCGCAACAAAACCATTCTTTCCAACGATCGTCTGCGCAAACGGGTGGTGATCGGCTGCAAGAACCTGCCGCACGCCATCGATTATGCGGTCACGGTGTCGCTCGCCGCGGAGGACCGCCACACGCGCTGCGTGATCGAAGCCGTGACGGGTTACATGCCGCCGGAGTTCGATCAATTTCAAGTATTTGATCCGAACACCGGGAAGCTTGGCCCCGTCGATGATGGACCCGGCGAGCAAGCGCTGCCGCTGGTTTTTTCCACTGCCGATGGAAAGTACGCGATGGGCGTTTTTTCTCGGGGGCCGGAAGCGCCACGCGATGGGCGGGGGCCCACTTATGGCCGTTGGAGGATGAAAGACTTTCGGGTGGTGAAATGGAACTGCGTTTTCCGTTTGCAGAACCCGGATGGCTTATCGGGCGATTTCAATTACCATGTCTTCGTGGCGGTCGGTTCGCGGGAGGATGTGCGGACGACCTTGGCGGGCCTTCAGAAGATGTGACGATTCAGGTTCGGGCGAGGCGCATGCTAACCGAGTGCTAACCCAGCACGGCATGTCCGCGTGAGACAAGGTTGCGGTGGGGAGGGTTGAGGGGGAAAGGCTACTTGATACAGAAACACCGATCTCCGCTTGAAATGTTGCAAGCAACGGGCAATTTAACGCTTAGCTCAAGGTATTCCGGGTGGTACTCTTTCCTACCGATGTGCATTAGGTGGAGACCATGGCGCGACCCGAAGGGTTCAGTCGTAGAGTGCAGACTCTTGCACTAGCTCGCCAGAGGTATGTATGCGCAAGCTGTGGGGAGGCAATTTCGGCCCTCGGCTCGGGCGGGCGCGACACTCATCGCTTTGGTGAGGCAGCGCACGCCCATCATATGACTCCCGTGAGGCTCGGCGGCAAAGCTGTTTTGGAGAACTGCGTCATATTGTGTGAGGCATGTCATTACTCAGCTCACGAGGGCGGGAATTATTGCCATGGCACCGTTGTTGGTCGCGAATGTGACTTTCCGTACTACCGTGGGAAGTAGAATTTGAACTCATTCCCATCGATGCGAAACGGCATGGCCAATTACATTTAGGGCATGGGAGAAGAGGCGAACCACGAGAGCGAGTCGGATCGTAGCGGATGGAGCTAGCGCCGGGGCGCATGCTAACCGAGTGCTAACCCAGGACGGAACCGCCGCGGGGGACAGAGGTGCGGTAGGGATGGCGAGGAGGCTTTGGGGAAGGGGACGGGCGTAGAGATTTGCGGCAATCAAATGCGGTAGTGTTGGGACCAGACCGCAATTGCGTTAATAGCGATACGGGCGAAGAGGCAGTGTGCGAGCGCGAGGAAGATCGTAGTAGATGGAGCTGGCGCAGGGGCGCATGCTAACCGAGTGCTAACCCAGCACGGCAAGGACGTGTGCGACAGAGTTGCGGTGGGGAGGGCCGATGGGGTTGAGGAGGAATGGGGGCGAAGGCTTACGGTGGCCAAATGTTGCAATGTTGAGACCAGGCCCCAATTGCTTTCGTGTCGACCTGACCCAAGCATGACGCTGCTGGCCCTACACGGGAGGATGCGGGGACGACCTTGGCCGGCCTTCAGAAGATGTAACGATTCAGGTTCGGGCAAGGCGCATGCTAACCGAGTGCTAACCCAGGACGGAACCGCCGCGTGGGATGGGGGTGCGGTGGAGAGGAAGAGGAGGTTTTTGGGGGGAAAGGGAGAGCGGGCGATGGCCAAAGAGTGACGGTGGCCAAATGTTGCAATGTTGAGACCAGGCCCCAATTGCTCCGGCCTCAATTGCTCCCTCGCCGATGGTCGGCTACAATCGAACGCGCTATGAAATCGACATTGCCAGATGTTTCTCTCCCGCGAGTTTGGTGCGACTTCAACGCGTGTGGATTGAGTGGCGAACCCGGGGACAATTGCTATTATGCGCTCCACCGTGAGCAACTCGCGGTACTGCATCCATCAGCGGGCATGAGACTGTTCATTTGGGACTGGAGCGATGCAGCGTTGGTTGTTGGCTGCGAAGCCGTACTTGAGCGGTACAGAAACTTTTGGAGAGCCAGACCTGTAGAAGACACCTGGGCTGAAGGAAAACCCGACGAGACATTCACTGATCCAGCCTGACGATTCGGTCGGGCAAGGGTGATTGAGGTTTGGTTTATGGATAGCGCTATCCATAACTACGGGCGGGATTGCGGTGGCAGAGAGGGGTGAGCCGTACCGGAGGCAGATGCACGATGAACAACTCTGGCCCCAAAACATCCGGCCGGGCGTATGCTAACCGAGTGCTAACCCAGGACGGCAAGGACGTGTGCGAGTACCAGGCTTCAACACCTTCCCATGGGAGGGGATTGCTTGAATTGCCGAGGCTGGCTGAATACAATGATGTGACCGTCGTTTCGGCGTTTGGGTCACCACAGATTGAACTTGCATCGCCGTTGCCGATGGCGGGGGCCCGCTAATTCTATGCGCGACTCACAATTGTTCGTCAAAGCAGTCGAGGCTTACTTCGAGCCAATTGCTCGAAAACTGGGTCTGCCACTATGTAAAGTGCGAGATGGAGTCTATGACATTCCGTCTCAGTATTTTATTATGCGCGTCCGGCTTGATACAGGTCATCGTCGAGGGCTCAACGTAATTCTCCGTCCATCATCATTTCGCGAATTCGACGAAAATCAGCCTAATATCCAGCTTGGAATTGGGAATTTTATCCAGTTCCACGGAGAGAATCCGCAGGATACGCTTATTGAAGTTTCCAGCGATGAGAGTTTCCTCGATCGGGCAAGGCTTTTGGCTGTGGCGGCAGCGAAATATGCTGAGCCGTATCTGCGTGGGCAAGGTACCGACTGGAGTAGCGTTAGCGAAATGGTTCGAAGGAAAACAGAGAAGGATGTGGTTGAGATTAGGAAATACCGCTTTCCAAAGAATGTGCGCAAAGAATGGATCTGAGCCGTATGCCCTGAGATGACGACCAGCCGAGAACAACCGCAATGTCGGCCACTGCTGAAGCAAACTGATAGAAGCAGTAGCTTCTCACTGTTTTCGCCAAACCTTTTGCCGCCTCGCGCGAGTGCGAACAAAAAGAGCCAGCGCTGTGATAGCCGCTGGCTCTGAGTAACTACGGAACTGTCACCAAGGATTCTTCCGCCTTCTGCTTGTCGCCGAGACAGACGGGCAGGTAGTCGCACCACGCGCACCACATGCCGGGCTATTTGTAGAAGTTTTTCCCAGTGATCTCACGGGCAACGTATCCAACCTTGGCGAGGTACTCGCCAAGCTGGTCGCCGGTACAATTCGTTGGCTGCCACAGTTGCGGTTCCTTGGTTTTGCCCAGGACGCATAGCGCCGATTTCGCGACTTGCGGTTCTGCCAGTTTGAAGGGGGTGGGCCGGTCCGACATGTGGGCTTCGTGACCGTCAGGGGCCGACCCCATCGTCTTGAAGTCCGTGACGGTATCGTCGCCTTCGACTTTCGCGACCAGGTCGATCACGCCGACAAACGGCAGATCGACGCTGGTAATCGACAGGGTGAACCGGCGCCCCACGGCTCCGACTGCGCGCAGTTTCGGCAGTTCTTCTGCCGCGAACTTCGCTAAGAGCTGTGCATCGGTCGCGTTGAGCTTGTCCCAGGAATCCCGCTGGCTGTAGGCAAGCGGGACGCTTGCGCTACAGCCCGAAATGGCGGCACGGCAAGAGAGGAACCCACGGAAGCCGAATGCGGGTGGAGACCTTCGGTCGGTGGATGTGCGCGGTCGGAGCGTGAGCCCCGTTGGGGCAACGCACCCTTACGGGGGTACCGGCGGACAACCGGGGAAACGACCGGCGGTCACTTCGACTGCGCTCAGTGCAGGCTCCGAGTGCCGCTACAGTACGGCGACAGAGCCCGCCATGGGCGGGCGGGGCACGGGGTCGGGGAATGGCTTATCGTTTTTCATATTGACAAGACTACTGGTATACGATATTATCGGATTTATGAAAAGGTTGCTATCGGCGGAACAGGCGGCGGCGAGTCGGGTCAACGGGCGGAAGTCGCGGGGGCCGAAGACGGCGGCGGGCAAGGCGCGGTCGCGGCTGAACGCGTGGAAGGGCGGGATCCTGGCGCGGGAAGTGGTGCTGGCGGATCGGGAGTCGTGGGACCGGGAGCGGGAGGGTGAGTTTCGGGCGTTGCATCGGCAATTTCGGGAGCACCTGGAGCCGGAGGGTCCGGTCGAGTCGATTCTCGTGGAGCGGATGGTGACGGCGTACTGGCGGCTGCATCGGGTGCTGGTGGGCGAGCGCGGGGAGATTACCGGCCATCTGCTGGATGCGGAGCAACTGGGAAAACCTGATTGGCTCAGACTCTCGTTGGCCCGGGACCGGGGGGACCTGAAGTCAAGCGGGGACGGGATGATGTACGTGGCGGAGGTGCTGCGGCGGGCGCGGGGCCGGGTGGAAACGGAAGGCGAGCTGACGAACGAGGCGTTGACGTATGCGTCGGCGTGTTTGGGCGAGCCGATGCAGTGGCTGATCACGGAGCTGAACGAGGCAGCGAAAGACAGTTCCCAGGCCTCCGAGGATGAGTCCGAGGGGATGGCCGGAGAGTCGCCGGCCGCGAATCCGGCGGTCGACGGCGAGGCGGGGAAAGCGGAGCGCAAGGCGCGGGTATTGGCGATATTGGAACGGGAATTGAGGCGGTGCGAGCGAGATTTGCCGGCGCTGCAGGAGGAAGAGCGGCAGGAGGAACAGGCGCGGCTGGACGCGGCGGTCTTGCCGACGCCGGAGGCGCTGCAAAAGATACTGCGGTACGAGGCGATGTTGGAGAGGCAGTTTTATCGGGCGATGAATCAGTTGGAGCGTTTGCAGCGGGCGCGACGGGGGGAAGAGGTTAAGCCGCCTGTGGCGGTGGTGGTATCGGGCGGGTAGAGGGGGGCAAGGAGGCGGCAATGGAAAAAACAAAAAATCGCAAAACGAACCCGAGAAATGGGAGGGGGGTGAAATTGGTAATTGTTACGGGGTGAACGTGTTAGAGAAAGCGCGTGTCGGAATTCTTTACACTTTTGATCGAAAAACGAACCCGAGAACGGGGAAAACGAACCCGAGAAAACGCGAAACGAACCTGAGAATTTCCAGAACGAACCCGAGGATGGCGGAAACGAACCCGAGGATCAACCCTCACCCTGACCCTCTCCCTTTTAAAGGGCGAGGGGTACGGCCAAAGGACCGCATGCGGGACAGGCAGAGAAACCCTCACCCTGACCCGCCTGAGGCGGGCAAGCCCTTTGCTCCGAACTCCGGGTCGGAGGTTCGGAGCGTCCTGTGCGTTGACGGCAGCATTGTCCTCCAAGGAGAAAGGCGCGGCGACAGAGCGCCGCAGCTACACCGGCGGCAATTCGCCAGAGGCGAATGAAGCCGGGGCCGGTTGCCCGACAATCCGGGGACGGGGCGCCGATGGGCGGCGGCCACGACGGAGCCGCGCCTGAGGCTGACAAGCGTGGGCGCTCCACGGCTGGAAAACGGCCGACGGCTCATAGAGCCGTCGCTACAACAAAGGAGCAAAGGGTTGGTTGACCTGCGACGAGAGATCGTGTACAAAGGAGGGTGTGGGGTAGGTGGGGCGTTTCTGATGGCTTCTTCGAATATTCATTCTACCGCGATTGTTGACCCGCGCGCGCAGGTGGGTGCCGGGTGCGAGATTGGGCCGTATTGCGTGGTTGGGGCGAACGTGCGTCTGGGGGAGGGGTGTCGGCTGCATTCGCATGTGGTGGTGGATGGGCTGACGACGATTGGGGCGCGGTGCGAGTTTTTTCCGTTTGCGTGTATCGGGCTCAAGACGCAGGACCTGAAATATTCGGGGGGGAAAACCTACCTGGAGATCGGGTCGGACAACGTGTTTCGGGAGCATGTCACGGTGCATACGGCGACGGGGGACGGTCTGAAGACGGTGATCGGGTCGCACAACAATTTCCTGGCGTATTCGCATGTGGCGCACGACTGTGTGGTGGGTAGCCATGTGGTGTTCAGCAACAACGGGACTCTTGCGGGACATGTTGTGGTGGAAGACTTTGCGATTGTTGGGGGGCTGGCGGCGATCCATCAATTTTGTCGGATTGGGAGGATGGCGATCATTGGGGGGTGCGCCAAGGTGGTGCAGGATATACCCCCGTATATGATCGGGGATGGGAACCCTGCGGAGACGCGGGGGGTGAACAAGGTGGGGTTGGAGCGGAATGGGGTATCGGAGGAGGTCCATCGGAGCCTGCGGGAGGCGTTTAAGATAATGTGTCGAGCAGGGTTGACAGTTGGCAATGCTTTGGATAGGATACAGTCGGAACTTCCGCCGAGCCCGGAGCTCGAACATTTCATCGACTTCTGTCGCAAGTCTGAACGCGGAATTGCCCGATAGGTTTGGTTAGCGAGCTATACCCATTCAATGGCGAGATTGGATCGTAAGTCGATTCAAGATTTGGAGCGCATCGAGACAGGCACCGGCCGGTAGCGCGGAATCGGTGCACGATCTGGCAAGGAAAACCATACGCCCGCGTGCGACGCGGGCAGAGCAGGAATTGTGAACGAGACAGAACAGCCGCAAACACAGGCACACCCGCCGACATCGCAACCAACCGGCAGCGAAGTTCATGGCGTCCTTGAAGTGGGCGAGAAGGGGTTCGGTTTTCTCCGCAACCCCGCGAAGAGCTTCCAGATCAGCCCGAACGACATTTACGTGTCGCCGGACATCATCCGCAAATTCAAGCTGCGGGCCGGGCTGGAGATCGACGGGCGGGCGGTGCCGCCGAAGAAGGGCAGTCCGCAGTTGGCCGAGATTTACCGGATGAACGGCCAGCCGCCGGACAAGTGGATGAGCCTGAAGAAATTTGACGATCTGACGAGCCTGAACCCGAATGAGCGGTTCGTGCTCGAGACGGTGCCGGATCGATACACGACGCGGGTGGTGGATCTGGTCGCGCCCGTGGGCAAGGGCACGCGCGGGCTGATCGTGGCGGCGCCGCGCACCGGCAAGACGACGTTGCTGCATCACATGGCGGACGCCATTCTGACGAACCATCCCGACGTGCACACGATGGTGTTGCTCGTGGATGAGCGTCCCGAGGAGACGACGGATTTCCGTCGGTCGATCAAGGGCGGCGAGGTGATCGCTTCGACCAATGACCAGACCATCGAAGAGCACGTGCGCACGGCCAAGATGGCGATTGAACGCGCGAAGCGGATGGTGGAATTTGGCCGGGACGTTTTCATTGTGCTCGATTCGATTACGCGTCTGGCGCGGGCGTTCAACAATTATATTGGTTCGACTGGACGGACGATGACCGGCGGACTCGATGCGCGGGCGATGGAGCAGCCCCGGCGCATTTTCGCGTCCGCGCGGAAGGCGGAGGAGGGTGGGTCGCTGACGATCGTCGCGACGGCGCTGGTGGATACGGGATCGCGGATGGATGAATTGATCTTCCAAGAGTTCAAGGGCACGGGCAATTCGGAGTTGGTGCTCGATCGCAAGATCGCCGAGCAACGGTACTGGCCGGCGGTGGACCTCAATGCTTCCGGCACGCGGCGCGAGGAGCTATTGCTGGCGCCGAAGGACCTGGAAGCGATCACGCGACTGCGTCGGGCGCTCAGCGGCGCGCCGCCGTTGGAAGCCATTCAGCGGCTTCTGACAGGCCTGTCGAAATTCAAGACCAACAAGGAATTCCTCAAGGCGATGGCGTGAGGCGATCACGCTGCGGTTGCGACGGCGCGCACCGTGTGCGATGAGTCCCGTCATGGGCCGCGTGCGTGATTATCGCGAGATCGCAGAACGACTCCATTCGTTGCCCCGGCGCGATTGGCGGGTGGAGTCGGTGGGCCGGGTGTGGGGGTATCCCTTCTTCTGCGCGCGGCGTGACATCAGCCGGCGCGTGGGGACGATTTGCCTCACGGCGGGAATCCATGGAGAGGAACCCGGCAGTGTGGAAGGCGTGCTGCGCTGGCTGGAGGGCGGGGAGTGGGCCAGGTGGCGCGTGAACTGGTTCGTGCTGCCCTGCATCAATCCGTACGGTTGGGAGCGTAATCAACGTCGCAACGCTCAGCGGCGCGATATCAATCGGCAGTTCCGCAATCCGGCCGTTTGCCCGGAGGCGCGTCTGGTGACACGGTTCGTGAGAGGGCGGCGATTTATCTTTGCCTTCGATCATCACGAGGACGTGGACGCTCGCGGGTACTACCTGTACGAACTTCGATCCGGACCGCCGTTCATTGGCGAACGGGTTGTCGCGGCGGTGGGGAAAGTGATTCCGATCAACCGCGACAGAGTTATTGATGGGCACGAGATCACCGGTGTTGGACTGATCCGTCGGGATTCCGGCACGGCTGGGCTGCGGCGGCGACTCCGCTGGCCGATGGCGTATCATTTGTTTCTCAATGGCACGGGTCATATTCTCGGCAGTGAAACCCCTGTCCATCTTCCGCTTTCGCAACGGGCCGCCGCACACAACACGGCGCTGCGCACGGCATTGGCGGCGCTGGCCATTGCGAACTGAGGTTGCCATTTTTCTTGTTCCGTTCCCTGCCCGCGTGCTAGCGTGATCGCATGCGACGATGGATCGTATGTGGGTTTCTGATGGCCGTGATGGTGTTGCCTCCAGTTGTACGCGGGCAGATCACGGTGCAGATCAAAATGGATCGCGACACGCTGATTTTGTTTGAATCGATTCCGGCTGTCGTCTCCATCCGCAACTTCTCGGGTCGTACGATCGAACTGGACAATCAGGGGAATACGCCCTGGCTGAGTTTCTTGATTACGGATGATGCGGGCGCCACCGTCCCGCCCGTGGGGGAAGCATTTGCAATGGAGCCGCTCACCATCAAGCCCGGTCAATCGGGAAGCATCACGATCAACCTGTTGCCGCATTTCGATCTGCGCCAGCGTGGTGTTTTCCGGGTGCGTGCGGTGGTGGATGCGGATGGAGTTCACAACGTGTCGGCGCCGGCCGAGTTCACGATCATCAATGGCCGGGAGATTTGGCGGGAGACGGTGGGGCTGCCGCTGGGCGAGGGCGAAACCAATCAGCAGTACCGCACCTATTCATTATTGCTTCGGCGGAGTTCCTACGAGGAGGTGCTGTACGCGGGGATTCAGGATGAACCCCATGATTTGGTGTATGGGATGGTTCCCCTGGGTACTGTGATCGAGATGGGGGAGCCGACGGAGAAAGTGGATGCCGTCGGCCATCTTCACGTGCTCTACCGTAGCGGACCGCGAGCCATCAATTACGACGAGATCGATCCCAGTGGAAAGATCCTACGGCGCATGATCTATTCGGACATCCTGTCGACGCCGCAATTGGTGGCGCAGAATGACGGCGCGGTTGCCGTCCAAGGGGGAGAACAAGTTTATCCGCATGTCGAACGGGTGATGACCGATGCGGATTTCCGTCCACCACAACCGGTCATATCGAAGCCCAAGAAACAGAAGCACTGGTGGTGGCCATTTGGTCCCAAGACGACGCAGCCGGCAACCACCAACAATAACGACGTGGCGACAACTGCGACAAACGATGTTCCAACGACGAACATCGGACCGCATAGTTGATCATGGGCGAACAGAGCAGAGGACGGCTTACGCGGCGGCCTGTGCCTGTGGACAGATTTCCAGAGCTTGAATGGCGCGCTCGTCGTCGCTGGTTTTGAACACCGCGATGGACTGACCGCCACCGAGCCGGGAAGCATAGGAATAAAGAATCTCCACTCCGGCGGATCCGAGATGTGCGCCGATGATTGCGGCCGACCCCAACTCGCGCGGAGCGCCGACGACCACGACAGAGTTCGCTCTACAGGAAAGTCCGGAGCTTTGCAGCGCGTTCTTCGTCCTCAACGCGTCGTTGGTAACGAGAAGGATCATCAGATCATTCTGTTCGGTGTACGTACAGTAAGCCAGGACTTCCAGACCGTGTGTTTTCAGGACGGACAACACATCCTGGATTGCTGCAGGTGTGTTCCCGACCCGGACCGCGATTTCGACCTCTTTGCGTGCCTTCGCCACAAAAGCGCCTCGCCGTATTATACGCCGGTTTCAAGATTGTGCAAACAAAGTGCTTTGCACGGCAACTGTTTACGAGAGAAACTCCCGCAAGCCTTGACTTACTTGGCGTCTGCGACCGCCTACGGGTAGGACTTCACGGGAAGGCAGGAGCACACGATGTTGCGGTCGCCGTACACGTTGTCCACGCGTCCCACAGCGGGCCAGAATTTATTTTCGCGAGTCCACGGCGCAGGGAAAGCAGCCAGTTCGCGACTGTAAGGATGATCCCACTTCTCTCCCGCAATTACGAACGCCGTATGCGGCGCATTCTTCAGGGGATTGTCCGTCTTGTCCATCACGCCAGATTCGATGGCTTTAATTTCCGAGTGGATGGCAATCATGGCGTCGCAAAAGCGGTCGAGTTCCGCCTTCGATTCACTCTCGGTCGGCTCAATCATCAAGGCGCCGGGGACAGGCCACGACATCGTTGGGGCGTGAAACCCATAATCCATCAGACGCTTGGCGATGTCTTCGATCTCGACGCTCGCGATGCTTTTGAACTGTCGACAGTCCACAATGCACTCGTGAGCAACCAGACCAGTGTGCCCTTTGTAGAGTGTGGGGAAATACGGTTCGAGGCGGCGAGCGATATAGTTCGCATTGAGAATTGCGACCTTGCTGGCCTCAAGTAGTCCATCCGCGCCCATCAGCCTGATGTACATCCATGGTATGACCAAAATGCTGGCGCTTCCCCACGGCGCCGCAGAGACAGGGCCTATTCCCTTGGAAGCGATGGGGTGGCCCGGCAAAAAGGAGGCAAGATGAGGCGCGACCGCGATTGGTCCCATACCGGGGCCGCCGCCGCCGTGCGGGATGCAGAACGTCTTGTGTAAATTGAGATGGCAAACATCCGCTCCGATGTCTCCCGGCCGGCACAATCCGACCTGCGCGTTCATGTTCGCGCCATCCATATAGACCTGGCCGCCGTTCTCGTGAACGATCTGGCAAATCTCGCGAATCGTCTCTTCGAAAACGCCGTGCGTGGATGGGTAGGTGACCATGAGAGCACCGAGATTGTCACGATGCTCCACGGCCTTGGCGCGAAGATCAGCAATATCAATGTCGCCCCGTTCTTCGCACGCCACGGGGATAACACGGAAGCCAGCCATTACCGCACTCGCCGGGTTGGTGCCGTGCGCGGACACCGGTATCAGGCACACATCACGTTGATCCTGACCACCACTCTGGTGATACTCTCGAATCGCCAGCAATCCGGCATACTCGCCTTGGGAACCGGCATTTGGCTGAAGTGAAACACTGCCGAGGCCAGTGATCTCCGCCAGCCACGTTTCGAGTTCATGAAAGAGACACTGATAGCCTTGCATCTGTTCGAGAGGCGCAAAAGGGTGCAACTGGCTTACTTCGGGCCAGGTGACAGGCAGCATTTCGGACGTCGCATTCAACTTCATCGTGCACGACCCAAGCGGAATCATCGACGTAGTGAGCGAGAGATCCTTCGCCTCGAGCCTCTTGATGTATCGCAGCATCTCGTGCTCGGCATGATACAAATTGAAGACCGGATGGGTGAGGAATGTCGTCGTACGAGCGAATGCTCCAAATTCCATCTCCGGGACAGATTCGATGTGCCGGCCAACGAGTCGGCACAAGTCGTCCATTTCGGTTACCTCGTCGATGGACACACCCCACGATCCATCGGAATACTCGCGGAGGTTTGCTCCTTTCGGCCTCGCTGTCGTGCGAAATCTCAGTGTGTCGAAGAAGGGGCCCGGCTGCGGTTCGTCAAATGCGGAGCACAGGGTCGTGGCCATCATATGAATACGTTTGGCGATTCGTCGCAATCCTTCCGGTCCGTGATAGACGGCGTACATCGATGCCATGACCGCAGGCAGAACTTGTGCGGTGCAAATGTTGCTGGTCGCTTTATCGCGCCGGATATGTTGTTCCCTCGTTTGAAGCGCCAACCGCAAGGCTGGCCGGCCCTGGGCATCCTTCGAGACGCCGACCAGCCGCCCGGGCATATGTCGCCTGAATGCGTCTCTCGTTGCAAAGAACGCGGCGTGCGGCCCGCCATAACCCATCGGCACACCGAACCGTTGGGTGCTGCCGACAGCCACGTCGGCCCCGAACGCGCCGGGGGACCTTAGCAGAGCGAGGGCCAGCAAATCGGTTGCGACAACTGCCAATGCGTTATCGCGGTGGACCTCGGCAATGAATCCCGCGTAATCGTGTATCGGCCCGTCCGTCGCCGGGTACTGCAGCAAGACGCCAAACACCTTTTCCGTTACAGAGTATTGGGTGTGATCACCAACAACGATCTCGATTCCCAATGGCGTTGCACGCGTCTTCACTACAGCGATGGTTTGCGGATGACACGTCTCCGAGACGAAAAAGACGTTTCGGCCTTCCCCTCCTCGCAGTCCGTGGCACATGTTCATCGCCTCAGCGGCAGCCGTCGCTTCGTCCAGCAGAGACGCGTTGGCGACTTCGAGTCCGGTGAGATCGGCCACCATGGTTTGGAAATTCAACAGCGCTTCGAGCCGTCCCTGGGAGATTTCCGCCTGATACGGCGTGTAGGCCGTGTACCAGCCGGGGTTTTCCAAAATGTTGCGACGGATGACCGGCGGAGTGACGCAATCGTAATACCCCATGCCGATGAATGACCGGAGCATCTCGTTCTTCGACATGATACCCTTCAGCTCAGCCAACGCCCGCGTTTCATCGGCTGGAGGCGGCAGCGAAAGTGCCCCGGCCAATCGAATCTGCGCCGGCACCGACGCATCCACCATCGCGTCGAGTGTGGGAAACCCAACGACGTGCAGCATCTCCTGGATCTGTTCCGGACTGCTGCCGATGTGACGGCCGGCGAACCGATCAGTCTCAGGCATAATCAGGCACCGATGTGATGAGCGTAGTCATCCGGGCTAAGCAATTCGCCGAGTTCGCCCGGGTCGCTCATCGTGATCGTGAACATCCATCCTTTTCCGTAGGGATCCTGATTGAGCAACTCCGGCGTGTTGGACAATTCCTCGTTCACGGCAGCGACATCACCCGATACGGGAGCATAAATATCGCTGGCCGCCTTTACGCTTTCAACGACGGCGCATTCCTTGCCCGCCTCAATGCGCGCGCCCACCGTCGGCACTTCCACATACACGACATCGGTTAGCTCATTCTGAGCATGATCGGTAATGCCAACCACCGCGGTATTGCCTTCGACCCGCACCCATTCATGGGACTTGGTGTACTTCAGGTTTTTCGGAATGTTCATTGGCCCCTTTTCAGGATTGGTTTTTTCTCAAGTACGGCGGGATACCTCCGCTGACGAACCTCGATCTCGATCGCTTTCCCCACGGCGACCTCGGCTGATTCGATGTAGCCCATGCCGATGCCCACTCCCAGCGTGGGTGATTGCGTACCACTGGTGATCTCGCCAATTTTCCGCCCGTCGGCCAGAATTGGATAGTGGGGCCGCGGCGGCGGCGACTTCTTGGTCATTCGAAAGGCGACGAGTTTGCGATCAACGCCGTGTTCCTTTTGATTCACCAGGACGTCTTGCCCGACGAACAGTTTCTTCTCGAACGAAACAAATCTGCCCAGCCCTGCCTCCAATGGCGTTGTCTCATCCGTAATGTCGTTTCCATGCAGAGGATAGCACATTTCCAACCGCAGAGTGTCACGCGCACCCAGGCCGCAAGGTTTGATGCCCAATCGCCGACCGCGGTCGAGCAGCATTTTCCAGAGGCGCGGGCTGTCAACCGCCTCACAAAACAACTCAAACCCATCCTCGCCCGTATAACCGGTCCGCGCCACCCAGCACTCCGTGCCAAAAACATCCTGGCGTTGAATGTGGAAGTGTGGGAGCGAAGCCGAGAACTCAAAAAGCTGGCTGGCGGCTGGCCCTTGGAGAGCAAGGCCTGCGTATCGATCACTCAGGTTTTCAATCACTGCCGACACCGTCGCGTTCGTGTTCATCCACACAAAATCCGTCTCGATGTTGGCGGCGTTCACGATGACCAGATAGACGCTCGGCTCAAGGCGATAAAAGATCAGATCGTCGACGATGCCGCCCTGTTGATTGCACATCAGAGTGTACTGGGCCTGGCCAACTGCCAGCTTGCTCACGTCGTTGGTGAACAACTCGTTCAGCGCACGTTCCGCGTTCGGTCCGGCAACCAGAAGCTCGCCCATGTGGGAAATGTCGAACAGGCCAACACGTTCCCGCACGGCGGCGTGTTCCTCGAGAATCCCCGAGTACTGCACCGGCATTTCCCATCCACCGAATGGCACCATCTTCGCGCCGCATTCGAGATGGGCAGCGTACAGCGGCGTTCGCCGAAGTAACTCGGTGCTCTCCATGGCCGGGGTACGTTACTGGCGGGGTCATGGTGTGTCAATTTAGGAATGCGACAGCGAGGAGGGGAGGCGGGATTGACATCCCTACTGGGTCGATGGGAGGAGGCGCAATGATGGTTTTTGGTTGAGTCTGCCCGTCGAACAGCCTATATCGTCAGCGCATGAGTGAGCAAATCCCGGTCGATGCAGTCGTTGTCGATAAGACATTTGTAGGCAAGGTGAGCTTCCCCGCGTCCGTGCCGGAACAATTCTTTGACCTCGTGCGTTTTCCTGAAGATTTGTACGAGCACGTCGAGAAAATGGGGCTCAACGAGCGGTCCATAAAATTCCTGCTGGCAGCGCTCAACGGCAAGCGGGCGCTCAAAGCGCGCGTTGATCTTCAGGATATCGCCATCAAAACGGCCATGCAGTATTCGGAGATGGACAGCATCATCCGTGATCTGATCGCGAAGAACTATGCCAGCTTGGGCGACCGCCTCGACCTCTACCGCTTCTGGGTGGTGCTCCTGCACGTCAAGGGGATCCGTTTCGTGCCCGCCCGCGACTGAGCGGGCGATGTTTGCCTTCCGCCGTCGTTACTGGTATTCTTGCAGCAGTTGTCATGACTGATCGGGCCCAAACAACGTCGGTTCAATTCAATTCCATTGAGGAATGCCTTGAGGACATTCGTCAGGGACGAATCCTCATCGTCACCGACGATGAGGACCGTGAAAACGAAGGCGACCTCATCATGGCCGCCGAAAAAGTCACGCCTGAAGCGGTCAATTTCATGACCAAACACGGTCGCGGCCTGATTTGCGTGCCGACGACCGAATCGCGACTCAAGGTCCTTGGCATCGGTCGCATGGTCGCCGAGAACCGCGAGAGCTTCAAGACCGACTTCATGGTCAGCGTGGACGCGCGCGACGGGGTGACGACCGGCATCAGCGCCCACGATCGTGCTCGAAGCATCCGCGTCCTGGCCGATCCCAATGCCACGCCGGAACACCTCGTCTCGCCGGGACACATCTTCCCGCTTCAAGCGCGCGAAGGCGGTGTGCTGCGGCGTGCCGGCCATACCGAAGCGTCCGTCGATCTCGTGAAGATGGCTGGATTATTCCCCGTGGCCGTGCTCTGCGAGATCCTCAACGAAGACGGCACCATGGCGCGACTGCCTGACTTGATGAAGTTCAAAGAGCAGTTTGGGTTGAAGATGTGCACGATCCGCGACTTCATCCAATATCGCCGGATGCGCGAGAAGCTGGTTGCAAAGGAACAGGAGATTTCCCTGCCGACCGAGCATGGCGAATTCAAGCTGCATCTGTATCGCTCGCTCGTGGATGGACAACATCATGCGGCCTTGGTGATGGGCGAGGTGCGCGGAAAGGAAAACGTGCTCGTCCGCGTGCATAGCGAGTGCCTCACGGGCGACGTGTTCGGCTCGCTGCGCTGCGACTGCGGACCACAACTGCACGATGCATTGAAGCGCATCGCCGAGGAAGGCGAGGGCGTGCTCGTCTACATGCGGCAGGAGGGACGAGGGATCGGGTTCGCCAACAAAATCCATGCGTACGCTCTCCAGGAGAAGGGTCTCGATACCGTCGAGGCAAATGAGCGACTCGGGTTCAAGCCGGACTTGCGCGAATACGGCCTCGGGGCGCAGATCCTCGTCGATCTTGGCCTGCATAGCATTCGTCTGCTGACGAACAATCCGAAGAAAATTGTCGGCTTGGAAGGGTTCAACCTCAAGGTTGTTGAGCAGGTCCCAATTCGTGCGGCCCCAACGGCCTACAATGCCAAGTATTTGGAAACCAAGAAATCCAAAATGGGGCACGTACTGTAATGCTGCGGGCGCGCAAGATCCAAAGAGCACAGTCTGCCGCAGGCCTGCGGTTCGGCATTGCCTCGGCTCGTTACAATGCCGATCTTGCTGACGCGCTGCTGGCAAACTGCCTCGACACCCTCGCCAAAGCGGGTGCGGATATGCGCGGCATACGAGTCTTACGGGTTCCGGGCAGCTTTGAGGTCAGCGCCGCTGCGGCGAAGCTCGCGCGGAGCGGCAAATGTGATTGCGTCATCGCCTTGGGCGTTTTGCTTCAGGGCGAAACGCGGCACGCGCAACATATCGGCGATGCTGTCGCCCACGGCCTCACGAACATTGCTATTCTCCTTGGAATCCCGACGGTGTTCGGCATTGTCACAGCCCAGACGGTAAAGCAAGCGCGAGTGAGGTGCGTCGGTAAGAAGCACAACCGCGGTCGCGAAGCAGCGTTGACCGCTATCGAGATGGCACGGGTATGGAAAGATCATTGAAACCGCCCGGCAAACGCCGTCTGGCTCGCGAGCTGGCGGTGCAGTTCTTGTATCAGTTTGACCTGAGCGGCGGCACGCCCAACGAAGCGTGGCCCCTTTTCTGGCAGACGCAAACTGACGCCGGGGAGATGGAGCGCAAATTTGCCCAAGATCTTGTGAATGGTGTCATTGAGAGGCGCGCCGAGATCGATGGAAAGATCGCCAAATATACGGAACACTGGGACTTACCACGTATTGCCGCGGTCGACCGTAATATTCTTCGCCTCGCTATTTACGAAATGCTATTTCGCGACGATATCCCGCCAGTGGTCAGCATCAATGAAGCAGTTGATATCGCCAAGAAATTCTCGACGCGCGAGTCCGGGGCGTTTGTTAATGGTATCCTCGACCGACTGAAGGCCGACTTGACACGACCGTCGCGCACCGCCACATCCGCCCAATGAGTTCCGCATCGCACTCGCCGCGCTTTGCGGATTTGCATCTGCACACGCGCTTTTCCGACGGCTCGTTCACGCCTCGTGAATTGCTCCAACACGCCGCGCGGCTCGGTTTTTCGGCCATCGCGATCACCGACCACGACACGCTGGATGGAATTCCCGATGCACTCGCGGCGGGTAAGGAGTTGGGCGTCGAGATCATCCCCGGAGTCGAGATCACCAGTCGTTACGGCCCTCAGGAGCTTCACATGCTCGCCTATCTGTTCGGCGACTCCTGGTGCGACCCGGGGTTGCGAGCCGTGCTGCACCAGGCCACGCAGATCCGCGAGGAGCGAGCCGGGGAGTTCGTCAAGAAACTCAACGCGATTGGTGTTTCGCTGACCTTGGAGGACGTACGCGCCTGCGCAAAGTCGGGGACGATCGGCCGTCCGCACATTGCGATGGCATTGGTCAAACGCGGACACGTGACCAGCACGGATGAGGCGTTCGCGCGCTTCCTCAAGCGAGGCAAACCAGCGTACGTCGAACGCTTTCGAATGGAAGCCGCCGAAATTATCGGTCACATCAAGAGCGCCGGTGGTGTCGCCGTGATCGCTCACCCTGGCCTGAATACATTGGACGATCATCTCGGTGACATGGTTGCTCAAGGAATGGCGGGCATCGAAGTGTGGCACTCGCGGCATACGGCTGCGCAAACGGAGCGCTATTCGCGTCTCGCGAAGCAACTGGGCGTGTGTGCGACGGGTGGCAGCGATTGTCACGGCTCTGGCCGCGATGGGATGCTGCTTGGCCGGATCAAACTGCCATACGACCGTGTCGAGGCTCTACGAGCACTCACCAGGGCGTAACGGTAATGAGCCTTTTCCAAAAATTTCGAGACGGACTTCGCAAGACCCAGGAGAGGCTGGCGGGCGAGATCAAACGAATCGTCACGCGGGCCCCGAAACTGGACGCCGACTCTCTCGAAGAACTCGAAGCCACGCTGATCTCCACGGATATTGGCGTGGACACGGCAATTCGGATCGTCGAGCTGACGAAGGAAGCGGCAAAACAGTCGGGGCAGGTCGACGTGTTCCCGATTGCCCGCGCGGAGATTGAACGCGAATTGGGCGTCGCGTCTCCCGGATTGGTGAAAGCTGCGCAAGCCCCAACAGTTGTATTGCTGGCGGGTGTCAATGGCACGGGCAAGACCACATCCACGGCCAAGCTCGCACACTTGTTGAAAGAGCAGGGGAATGAGGTGCTGCTGGCTGCCTGCGACACGTTTCGTGCGGCAGCGATCGAACAGTTGAAGATTTGGGGGCAGCGCGTGGGGTGCGAGGTAATTGCCGGACAATACGGAGCGGACTCTGCGGCAATTGCCTATGACGCGTTGGAGGCGGCGATGAAGCGCAAGGTCGATTATCTGCTCATCGACACGGCCGGGCGGTTGCATACGAAGAAGAATCTGATGGAGGAGATGAAAAAGATGCACCGCTCACTCCAGAAGAAGGTACCGACGGCGCCACACGAGGTGTTGCTTGTACTCGATTCCACGACGGGCACCAATGCATTGAATCAAGCGCGCGAATTTCATCAGGTGCTCGGTGTTACCGGACTGATCGTCACCAAGCTGGATGGAACGGCCAAAGGCGGCATTGTCGTTGCCATCGCCCGTGAACTGAACATCCCGGTGAAATTCATTGGCCTCGGCGAACGGGTGGACGACCTGCAACCGTTCGACCCAAAGCAGTTTGCCGAGGCGTTGTTCGGCGATAATTCTGAGACGCGTCACTCGTGACTCAGGCGGCTGATGCGTCCACGTTCATGGGGTTGGCTCGGCGACGTTGCCGCCCGTGCGGACCCGTGTTACTGTGAGCTTGGCGTACCCGAAAGAATACACCGTGATGAACGCTGTTCGTGTTGAAGTCGTGCTTCTCCTTTTTGTCATTGCCGTCACCTTCGCCGGGGAGACGAACACGTTGCCGACCGTGATCACCGTGGACGGGGTGATTTATTCCAATGTCACATGGCGCACCGTCACGCCGTCAACGGTCTCTATTTTCCATCAAACGGGGGTGGCGTCCCTCCCGTTGGAACAACTGCCAACGGAACTGCAGCACCGGTTTGGGTATGACCCGAAGACGGCGGCGGCCTATCGAGCGGAAGAGTTGGCAGCGACGCAGCAGCGTCTGGCAGATGAGCGAGCGCGGCAGCAACTTCGCCGACAACGCGAGGCTGAGGCAGAAGAAGCCGCCCGC
The DNA here is from genome assembly GCA_035501175.1 of Verrucomicrobiia bacterium. Lineage (GTDB taxonomy): Bacteria > Verrucomicrobiota > Verrucomicrobiia > Palsa-1439 > Palsa-1439 > Palsa-1439. The sequence goes on from DATJWQ010000013.1 coordinate 21,240, forward strand.
AAGGAGGAAGAAGCCAGGGAGCAAACGGCCCGCGATGAACAGGCAAGGGTACAGCTGGCAGCTGCCCAGAAGGCCAGCGCCGGTGTCGAGCTCATACCCGTTCTCACGGTGGCAGGGGCGATTACCACGCTCGATACAGGGGGATATGCTGCGCAGGTGGTACTTAGCAATCAAACGACGGTCTGTGCGCACTTTGACGAAGGCGGCAAACGATTCCTTGCGGACGTAGCCCGGAGGTATGCCGACTGGCAAGCCCAGCAGAATTCCGCTGGCCAACAGCTTCAAGTGGCAGCGCAACCCGGAGCAATCCTTCTCTATGGAGGAAGGGGTGCCGTGCGAATACCGGGAGGTGGCTTTGGAGTAACCTACACAACAGGTGGTCCGCCGCCCGCTTCCGGATCACCGCCTGTCGCCAATATCTTTGGACTTCGTGAGGAGAGCTCCGCTTGCTTTTCGTTAAAGGGCAATCGGGAGGCCGGGGAAACGGATGGCATCAAGCTTTACGTGTGGCAGTAGTGGAGGCGGCGCTTCCGTTCCACGATTGGGCCGTACGGCGGCAGCGGGTGATCGGCGGTTGATACCCGCCACCTGCCGCGGGACTCAGTGGACTGCCGGACCATTGCGTTGTCAGCTGCTACCCCAACACTTCGAGCGTGAGGACGGTCACATCCATGACCCCGACGGTCGTTGTCATCGAGATACTCGTGCCGACGGCTGTACCGTGACCGGTCCAGTGAATGGCGACAGGTCGCTCGCCTTGGCAATTGCCACTGAAAGATTTGACCAGTTCGATGGCATGGCCGCAAACCCCAGTTGCCATCCGCATGATTATGAGGGATACTAGCATTGTTCGATTCGTCCAACTCAGGGTTCAAGGGAAACGAGATGCGATCCACCACGATGGCGTTCTTGCTCGCTACGGTGTTCCTTGCCCCTGGCGCGGCGCAAGACCTTTCCACGACCAATCTCACCACGCTGACCCATTTCTGGGCCGCCGCCCAAGCGACGAACCGGCCTGTGACAGTTGTCTCCTTCGGGGATTCGGTGGCAAATTCAGATTTTTCACCTTCGGCCTCCATCATGGGCATGCTGGTCGACGCCATCGGCGGGGCGGGATATTCCTTCAACGATTATCTGGTACTCATCTACCTTACCAATGGCACGCAGCAAGTCACAGGACCGACGTCACTCTGGTTCTCGGATTACTACCAATTGCCCACCGGAGGCGGGCTGTGGTGGCAGACCCTGAATTCGCCGGAGGGAACCTATTCCGACAGGGTCGGGTTGTTTTGGATCGCCCAACCACAAGGCGGCCAAATGACGCTATCTCTCTCCACAAAAGCGGGTCCGTGGACGCCGCTGGTTGCGTTGAATGGGTATGCCGCGGCACCCATCGGCCAGTTTACGAATGTAGTTCTCGTGCCCGATTGGCACCAGATTCGCGTGGATGGCTTGTCTGGCACCAATGTCGTTCTCGGACCACAACTGCTGCTGCAGACCACAGGGGGCGTGCACGTGGCGTATATGTACAAGGGGGGCATCGCGATCAGTGACGTCACGAACGTCCCTTCCGCGATTCGCACGCCCATTTTCGCCGCCTTGTCGCCCGATCTTCTGATCTGGCATATGAAGGAAGACGGCTCCACGGTCACCAGCAACGGCTTGATGTACTGCGAACAATGGTGGTCGAACGCAGCTCCGTCCTGTGATGTGATCTATATTGGTACTCCTTACACCGCGGTCGACACAAACCCCGCAACACCCATTACGGTCGAACAAAACACCTTGGTCCGCTACATGGCCCTCCAATTCAACCGCGCCTACGTTGATTTGATGACCCCGAGCGTCAGCTGGCCGTGGATGAACTCCCTTGGATTCATGTCGGACTCGGTTCACTACACCTACAATGGCGGACAATATCTGGCGGGCTTCATGTGGAACGAAGTCTTCTACGCCTTGGGGACCGGGCTGCCGCCGTCCTCGGGTTATGAAGGCGAGTTCACTGCCTCCCCAACCAACGCCGCGATCCCCATGGCCGTGACTTTTGCCGATCTTTCAAATGGCAGTACGACCAACTGGTTCTGGAATTTCGGGGACGGTACTACTACCAATACGATTGCGAAGAGCATCTTGCACACTTATGCCACAGTGGGCACGTATACTGTTACTGAGATCGCGAGCGGGCCGGGCGGCTCGGCCACCAATACATACGCGAACTACATCACGGCGTTAACGCCCGTCGTCAACTTCACCGCAGCCCCGACCAATGGCGTAATTCCGTTGACCGTGAAATTCACTGATATGTCCATCGACTACATTACCAACTGGTTCTGGAGTTTCGGGGACGGAAACTCGACCAACCTTACAAGCACAAGCGTCTCGCATACGTACTCCACGGCCGGTGCATATACTGTAACCGAAATCGTCAGCGGGCCGGACGGATCGCTGACCAACACAAGGCCCAGCTACATCACGGCAGCCCAGCCGCCTCCATCAGCTCGCTTCACCGCAGCGCCAACCGGTGGCGTGGCACCGCTCACTGTAGTATTCACAGACGAATCCGTGGGCGGTCCGATTACTGTCTGGTCCTGGGACTTCGGCGATAACGCCAGTGCGATTGTCACGACATCAAACGTCTCTCACGCCTACTCCACGGCGGGCGACTATACAGTCACAGAAACCGTCAGTGGCCCCGGTGGATCGAGCACGAGTTCCCGTATCGATTACATTACGGTTTTGTCTCCGACGGAAGCGTCGCAGTTTCAGGCCTGGCTCACCCAGTACTTCAATTGCACGAACTGTGTACAGCCCCTGATGTTCGCCGATGCCGATGGCACCGGGCAGAACAATCTCTTCAAGTATACCGCTGGCCTGGATCCAACCAATCCCACCTCGGTGTTCGCTGTCAATCCTGCCAGCCTTCAGAATGGCTTTGGACAGTTCACATTCCAGTTCGGCCCAATCGTCCCAGGGCGTTTGTACACTCCGCAAGTTTGTACGAATTTGGCGAGTGGTATCTGGCTGTCGCTGACGAATTATGCCGGCCCAGTGACGAATGGGAACCAGGCGACGATCACGGACCTCGGGGCAGCGGAGCCGAATGAATTCTACCGGGTCGCCATTTCTCTGCCGACGAACGCACAGCCCTTCGCGATCATTTCCATCACGCTCACCAATCAGAGTGTGAACCTCATATGGAACGGGCAACCGGGAACCAACGTGGTCCAGGTCGCCAGCGGCAGTTACTCGACCAACTTCGTCGATTTGATGAAGATCGTCACTTCCGCGTTCGGCGTCACAAACTACACGGACGAAGGCGCCGCTACCAACGCTTCAGCGCGCTTCTACCGCATTTGCCTCAGACCCTGAGTTGACGCCTGGGCATGGGCGCATCGGGTTCGGGTATGAAGCTCCTTTGGGAGACTGGGAGTATTGTCGCGCTGTATCGAATGTTTGGGACCGGCCTTGCCCGCAAGAGCAACGGCTGGTAGACTACGTCTCTGCCATGCGAGCTCGCTGGGTTTCCGAACGTGTTTGTTCTCCGCCAGTTCTTTACGCCACGGTGATTGCGAGTTGGTGGCCGGGCAGATTCCTGCGCGTGTCCACCGTCCAAACCGACCTCCAATGGCGTGAGAAGATGATTCGCATGTCGGAAGGGAAGGGGACTCCACCGAACTTTCTGACTCAGGTTTTCCGTTGCCGTGGCGTTCTGAACGGCTACACCGCCGGGCTAAACTCCCTGCGCAGTCCTCTCTACGAACGGGAGTATGCTGAGCAATCCGACGCCGAGCAAGGACACAGAGAGATCGTGGAGTTGCTTGCCGCTGGCAGGCTCAAGCTTTAGGGCTGTCTTCGGACGATAGCTCGGTTTCCTGGGCTTCACGACAATTGCTTGTTCCGGTGGCTCTTACAAACTAGCTGGTGGCATGGCTGGTGCTGTTTTTGATCCAAAACCCGGGTCATGTTTCAGATTCCACATCAGAACAACAGGGGGGTGCAGGATTGTGCCTTCGTGTTGCTGTGGTTCTATCAACTTTTCGCTGCCACGGCTCGCGTTGTTCCTGCTCAAATTCTCCCCCTCTCATTTGCCATGGGCATCCCTCTACTCACGTTCGGATCTGGTGCTTACGCCGCGGAACTTCAGGTCCTTCGCCACCACGTTCCGCGAGCAGTCGTCGACCTGAAACTGCAGGCGGTTAGCCGTCTTCCTGATACGAACCGACTGGACCTGGCCATTGGTTTGCCGCTACGCAACCCAAAAGCCCTCAACGAACTGCTTGCGCAGATCTACGACCCGTCCAGTCCCAATTACCATCACTACCTCACGCCCGAACAATTCACCGAAAGATTCGGCCCAAGCCGTCACGATTATCAGGCCCTCATTGCATTTGCGAAGTCGTCCGGATTCCGCGTGACCGCCACCCACCCGAATCGGATACTGCTGGATGTGAACGCGCCGGTTTCAACGATCGAAACCGCACTTCACGTGACCCTCCATGTCTACCGGCACCCGACCGAGGCCCGGACATTTTACGCTCCGGATGCCGAACCGTCCCTGGCGCTCGCCGTTCCCGTGCTGGACATTAGCGGACTGGATAACTACGTCCTGCCTCATCCAACAAGCCTCCATTCGTGCCCGGTTCCGCAACGGGCGAAAGCTCTGCCGACCGCAGGCTCCGGTCCCGGCGGCACATTCCTCGGTTCCGATTTTCGAGCGGCATATATTCCTGGCGTCTCGCTTACAGGTAGCGGCCAGACTGTGGGCCTCCTTGAGTTTGACGGCTATTACGCGTCCGACATCACCTCCTACGAGACGCAGGCCAATCTCCCCAGTGTGACATTAACCAATGTGCTGCTCGATGGCACGCGGGGCCACCCCGGTTCAAATGACGGCGAAGTGTCGCTGGATATCGAAATGGCGGTCGCCATGGCTCCGGATCTTTCCAAAGTCATCGTTTATGAGGCCGGCTCCCACGGAATCCCCAACGACATTCTCAGCCGCATGGTCACGGACAACCTCGCACAGCAACTCAGTTCCTCCTGGACGTGGAGCGGGGGCGTGAGCGGCACCACGGACCAGCTCTTTCAAGAAATGGCCGCCCAGGGCCAATCGTTCTTCCAATCCTCGGGTGACTCGGGCGCCTATTCCGGCTCCATCTCGGCAGTCGACTATCCGGCCGATGACCCCTACATCACGGTGGTCGGCGGAACCACATTGACGACGACCAAACCCGGCGGATCATGGGTCTCGGAAACCGTATGGAACTGGATGCCCAGCCAGGCTTACGCCAGTAGCGGCGGGATCAGCACGTCCTATCCGATCCCCGGTTGGCAACAGGGCACGAGCATGTCGGCCAACCGCGGTTCGACAACCATGCGCAACATTCCCGATGTGGCGCTGACAGCCGACAACATCTACGTCACGTACAACAATGGGCAAACGGGCGATTTCGGCGGCACCAGTTGTGCGGCACCGTTATGGGCTGCGTTCGTTGCGCTCGTCAACCAGCAAGCCGCGTCCAATGGGTTTCCTGCAGTCGGGTTCGTCAATCCCGCCGTCTATTCAATTGGCAACAGCTCCAATTACGCGAAGAGTTTCCACGATGTCGTCACCGGCAACAACACCAACAGCTCCAGCCCCGCGGGATTCTTCGCCGCCGCAGGTTACGACTTGTGCACCGGCTGGGGCACACCAACCGGGCAAGGTCTGATCAACGCCCTAATCAATCCTACCGCCGATCTTGTGTTGGCCGGGGCGGGCTCACCGAATCCTGTTCCCGCCGGTCTAGACCTTACCTACACCCTCACCGTGACAAATCACGGGCCCGCAGCCGAAGTCGGCGTGGTCATCACCGACGCGTTGCCCGCCACGGTCACATTCACTTCTGCCACGGCGAGTCAGGGAACCTGTACGAACGTCGCGGGTGTCGTCACATGCAGCCTCGGTGCGATCGCCAGCAACGCGACCGCGACGGTTGCGATCAACGTCATTCCCAACGTGCCCGGCCTGGTGACAAACACCGCCGTGGTAAGCGGATTGATCCGTGACGCTGGTACAGCCAACAATACGTCGGTGATCGTCACCACTATCCAAAACCCACCGCCGTTCATCGTTCGTCCCGCTAGTATTGATTTCGGAACATTACTGACCAGCCAAACCGCCACCCAGAGCATTTCGGTCATCAATACCAGCGCGTCGACTTTGACGGGGTCATTCGTATTCGCTTCAGGCGGGACTTCGTTTGGTATCGCAGGCGGAAATTCGCTCAACATTTCGGCGGGAACAACCGGTATTGTCCTTGCGAGTTTCAGCCCGGTCGTCGCGGGCATCTTCAGCAACTCGCTCGTCTTCGCCACAAATGATGGCGCCGTGACGAACCCAGTGATCGGCTCCGCCCTCGCGCCAGCCAAGATCGGCATCACCCCGTCCTCTCAGGCTTTTGGCCTGATCACTGTTGGATCGACGGTGCAAGCAGGCTTCGTGATCACGAACTCCGGTGGAGTGACTCTGACCGGCAGCGCAACAATCAGCGCCGCCGGTTTCAGCGTCGCTTCCGGCTCGACATTCACCATTTCCCCCTCATCCTCCTCCAACGTCGTGATCAACTTCACGCCGACGTCCGCCAAGAGTTTCTCGGGCAATATGATCTTCACATCCAATGGTGGTAGTTCCACCAATGCCGTCTCTGGAACAGGCGTGACGGGACCCGCTGCCCACTTTAGCGCCACGCCAACAAGCGGTTCGTCGCCACTAGTCGTGACGTTCACTGATACATCCACCGGCACAATCACCAACCGTGTCTGGAACCTCGGCGATGGCACCGTGATTACGACTACGGCGACGACGTTGCTGCATACCTACACCTGTGGGGGTCCCTACACCGTGAGCCTCACCGTGCGCGGCACTGGTGGGTCCAACACATCCACCCAAACCTCGTTGATCACCGTGGCCGATACGACGCCTCCGGTCATCACGACCTGCGCTCCTTCCCGAGCCGCTTCGGCCAATGCGGTCGGCCAAGCGACGGTGCCGGACTTCACCACGAGCGTGCAGGCAACTGATAATTGCACGACCAGCACCGCGCTGATGCGGACGCAATCGCCCCCGGCAGGCACGGTTGTTAGTGTCGGCGTTACGCGTGTTCTGATCACCGTCACCGACGTCTCCGGCAATTCCTCGTCGTGCACTACAACCTTCACCGTTCAGGCGCCGCCGCCGTTCGCACAATTCACGGCCTCCCCGAGGTCGGGTCTCGCGCCTCTGGTCGTCACGTTTGACAACAGCTCCACCGGTCTGATCACCAGCGTGCTTTGGGTCTTTGGAGACGGGGCGACCAGCTCCGCCACGAGCCCGACCCATACCTACACGAACGCGGCAACGTTCTCTGTCACCTTGACGGCTCAGAGTCCGGCGGGCACCAACTCTCTCACACGAACGGGCTACATCACGGCCGTCCAAGCCCTACCGCCGATCATTACCTCAGCGCCAGCCATCACAAACGCCCTCCTGCAATACGGAAATCACGCGGCCATTCTGGTCGACGCGACCAATTTCTTCGCTGTCACGGCGACCGACCCGCAAAGCCTGCCGCTCGGCTATCAATGGCAGTTCGGCGACAACGTGACAAACGACTTTTCTCCTTCGCCCTCAGCCGTTCACATCTACGGCACCAACTGCGGTCCGTACACCACCAGTGTCACCGTCAGTAACGGCTACGCGTCCACAGCCACGAACCTCGGTATCGCGGTAGTCTGCGAATTGCCGGTCCAGAGACTGCAGTTGAAATCCAATTTCGCCAAAGCCAACAATGACAGCGCCACTCTGAGCGCTGTGCCGGATCTGGACGTGGGCTTCGAGCCACGGGGACAACTGCTCGTCGTAGACGTGGGTGACGCGATGATACCGTTCACCCTGAACAAAGACGGATTTGGTGTCAACGCGCCCAACACAGCGCGATTGCATTTCAACAAGCGCACGGGCGCGTGGATACTCAATGTAAGACTGCATCGCGGCAATTGGCGTTCTTACTGGGCGGCGTACGGCCTGACCGATGCCGCAATTGTAACTCCCGGCGTGACGGTCACGGTGCCTATCGTTGTGCTTCTTGGCCAGCAAGGCTTTGCCGCCGACCACTCCCTCAATTATACCGCCGCAACTCACCAGACAGGCCAGGCCAAGTAGCGGCCCGGCATGGGCTTCCATCTGCTGTCACTCTCGTTAGCAGCGCCCCCGGAATTTTACACACCTTTTACTTAACAGATCTCAAGGGCCGCCGTAGAATCGCGTTATCAGCAGGAGAACGCACCGGAGGGAACTTATGAAGCTGCGCGTCGTGCTGTTGGTAGCTCGCCAATCACTGGCACTGGTTACTCTAGGCCTGGCGATTTCTGATGCCCGTGCCCAAAGCAATAGCTGGATCAATCCTTCAAACGGCTTTTGGCAGGACGCCACGAATTGGGCATTGACCTTACCGCCAGGTCCAACCCAGTCCGTGCTCATCACCAACGCCGGTGCCAAGACCGTTCTCATCGATATCTCTACCACCACCGGCTACTCGAATACCTTGACCGTAGGTGATGTGATCCTTGCCGGCCAAACCGGTGCCACCAATACGCTCTTCGTAGACAATATCGGCGCCAATCCTCCCCTTCACATCCTCAATTCGCTGATCGTCAATCCCGGCGGCACTTTGGTGACAACTGGTTCTGCGCTCACCGTGGATAATGATGACGGGGCAGCAGTTGATGTCGAAGGAGCCATGGCTCTTTCAGGCGTCAACGTCATCGGTGGCGGTCTGTACGACGGCTTTGCCACGAATTCGAGCGCTTCGTTCTCCGTGATCGACGGCCAAACGATCTTTACCAACGACTATGTGGCCATCGGATTCTACGGTTCGGCCCGGTTCACTTTGTTGAGCGGAACCCTCCAGACCGAGGACAATGTCTCCACGCCAAACGGCGTCTTCATCGGCCTTGGACCCGCCTCCCAGGGCGCTCTCTCCATTCCGGGAGGAACGCTGCTGGCCCCCGAGCATCTCAGCCTCGGCGAAGACGCCGGCGCAACTGGCCACTTATCCCTCACTGGCGGGCAGCTTGTCACCACGAACAATTTCCTCATCTCCATCGGCGGTAGCGGGGTGGGGCAGGTCGTTGTTTCCAACGGTGCCTTATCCGCCGCCTACGTGGTCGTCGGAGATTCACCGAGTGCCGTGGGAACGCTGATAATCGCCGGCGGCACGCTGAGTCTGTCCGGCTCAATGGTGATCGCCCAGGGCCAGGGTTCGACCGGATCGGTCTTCATTACCGGTGGTCAATTGCAGGCCACAAACCAGGGCGTGTCCGTGAACGGTTTCGAGACCGGCAATCTGCCAGTCACCATCGCCGGTTTCGGAATTGGCCAGATGGTGATCTCCAACGGCTCGCTGCTCGCGCAAAGCCTCATCATCGGCGATTGCGAAAACTCGCAGGGCACGCTCACGATCGCCGGGGGAACAGTGAGTATAGTATCCAATCTGACTCTCGGAGCCTTCTTCTATATGGGGGCATCAAACGCTCAAATAACGGTAGCGAATACAAACGCCAGCGGCGCAATTCAAATGACCGGCGGCACCCTCACGGTCACCAATCAACCAGCGACCGGCCTGCTATCCGTTGGCCAGATTGGTAATGGACTCTTCATCCAGAATGGAGGACAGGTGCAGGTCGATCAGTTGGCGATTGCCGCCGCGTGCAGTTCCAACCTCGGGAGCATACCGGGATACCCCCTCACGAATATGGTTTGGGGTGGCACTGGCCTCGCGGTGATTTCAAACGGTCTGTTCACCGCGGGCAATGTGTCGGTCGGCGTCAAGACCAATTGCCAGGGTGGCTTGATCGTCGCCAATGGACAGTTTCAGGTGTTTTCGAACATGACCGTGGGCGTCCTTGCCAGCTCGACCGGTCTGGTTCAGGTCCTCGGTGGTAGCCTGTATGTGACGAATCAATCCGGAATAGCGCAGCTCGTCATCGGGGCGGCAGGTCTAGGAGCATTCAGCCAGAATGGCGGTGTTGTCACAGTGGATCAGTTGTTGGCGACAAATGCGACTTACGATGTTTACGCCCCGCAAATTGTCCAGCCTCTCTGGTCTCCGGTCACCAACGATACCTACAGCACCTTCAGTCTCAACTCCGGGGTGTTTAACGCGAGATCCGCGACGGTCAGCAATTCGGAAACATTCTATGTGGGAGACGGCATTGACTCCGCCACCTACCATCTCCTTGGCGGCGTGCACACATTTGCCAACGGCATCGAGGTGCGTAGCAATGCGGTGCTGAGCGGCTGTGGCACAATCAACGGCTCGGTCGTCGTCGACTCCGGCGGGTTGATTGAGGCCGATTGCGGCGGCGTTCTCACGTTCACAGGGATTGTCACCAACAACGGCGATATCGTTGCCGCCAACGGCACCACAATCGAATCCTACGGTCTGGTCGTCAACGATGGCGTGTTCGACATCATCAACGGCTCCACCAATTTCCATTCTGGTTTCGTCAACAACGGCACGATCCTGACCACCAACAATGTCCCGCAGATCCTTTCCATTACCGCCGTCGGGTCTGATATTCACATTCAATTCACCACGTCCTCGAATCTGACCTGCGTGTTGGAGTACTCGGGCAGCTTCCCCGCGGGAAGCTGGATTCCGCTGCTCGGCATCACCGGTCCGGGGGGCAACGTGACCGTCACGGACTTCAATGCGCTCCTGCAAACCCAACGCTTTTACCGCGTCCGATGGGTGGTGTCGCCATGAGTGATATTCGTCATCCCAAGAAGAGGAGTTGAAGCATCATGAACCATTTATCCAAACGTGCCTTCACGCTTACCGAGATGCTGGTTGCCGCCCCGGTCGCCATGCTGCTGGGAACAATGCTGCTCGCCGTGTCTAACGACGCGAAACAGCAGCTCCAAGCCGCCGCCTGCCTCAACAACATGCGTCAATGGGGTCTCGGCTTCATGCTCTACGCCAACGACTACAACGATTCTTACCCCTACGATGGGAACTACACGGCCGGTCTAATTTGCGGTGTCGGCACGTGGTTTGACGTTGTTCCTCCATACATCGGTCAAAAATCCTTGTGCAATCTCTACGCGGCCGGCACACCACCAACGCCCCTCACCAAAAGCATATGGATCTGCCCCAGCGCGACCAATGTTACCGTGCAGCCCACGCTCTCAGTCCCGTACTTCACGTATTCGATGACCGTGTGCTATCATAGGCGAACGTCTGCACGCAGCTCATTTCGACGCAACGAGGCGACGAGCCCGTCTACAACCATCCTCTTCTGCGAAGAGTCAGAAGACAGCTTCGGCGAAACCCGTGGCGATGCGGACACTGTGACGAGACATTTTGGCGGAAGCAACTTCGTTTTCTGGGACGGTCATGCGGGCTGGCTCACCTACACGAACTTCTGCCGGAACTGTGCCGCTCACCCATTCCAGTGGGACGACTCGACCGTCGCCGGAGACTGGAAAGCAACCGTTCAATACCATTGGTGGCCGTTTGCGAACGCCAGCATGGCGCAGCAATAGGGTATCGTAAGAACTTCTTGTCCTTGCTTACGAGGCCGGGCATGGTCGCGCCCATGCTCGTCACTGCTGATGGATCGTTACCTCAATGAGCCCTTCGTCTGTGTCTGCCAGCTTCGCGAATGCTGCCTCGCTCAGATCAATCTTCCGCCCCTCTCGAAATAGCCGCCGCGCCGGACCGCGGTCGGTGATTTCCACAACGACGCTTCGGTCCCCGCGAGTCACCACGACCTTTGTCCCCAGATCGTAATCCCAAGAGGCCGCGGTGAGCTTATCGGGATCGAAAGGTTGGCCGTTGGCCATAAGCCGGCCGCGATTTTCTTCACCGTACCACGATGCCAACTCGACTGCCTGACAGGCTACAGACAGGGCTACGAGAATCGCCAACGCTGTCACCGCTCTGGAAACTGCACTTCGGGGCCTCCATGATCCATAGGCTATACCGCCATAAAACCACCTGGCTACCGGGCAACTCACGTTCATCACGCACCTCCTCGATGAAATCGTTTCCCTGAACACCCCGAGACACCAGTAACCTAGCACTCGAAGGAGGCTTGTCAAACGGCGTGGAGACACGAACCTGAAAATGGTCCATCTGGGGATCGCGGGGTCGAGACCGCGAGCCGTTAGCCGAGATCGGTCCAATCAACCAGGTCGGCCAAATTCGGGCGACCGTCGTGATGGCACGGGAGCGGAGGGCGTTGCATTTGCCCGATGGGGCAGACTCGGTGAACACCCATTCGCGCCAAATCTCCGGCAAATGCTGCCGCGCGCTCGTTCATCGGCGCGACGCCAACCGTCGAGATTTGCGAGGCGAACTTTTGGACAGCGTCGAGCACGCGCTTGTATCCATCCGTGGGCTTCACGAAGACGACCCGGTTCAGACACGATGCCACGAACGCGGGACTATCGTCATAAATGACGGCCCAATCGCTAGCGCTCGCACTCGCCCAGACGTTGATCCGTCGGTCCGATGCCGCCGCGAATTCGTAGCCGGTCCTAAATCTCGCAAATTCGGCCGCTTCCTCGAGCGAAAGCTGCCCCCGAGGCACGCGTGTTTGGTAGGCCGCCATTGCGTCCGCCAGCGCCGCGGCGAATTTGCGCGGCCCGAGCTGTCCACGTTCTTCCACGTAGAAGACATGCGGCGAAAGACACCCCTGTTGGTCGTAGACGGACGCGTCGAATGCCGCGGCCTGCGCCAGTTGGGGGAGATTCTCCTCCGTCATCGCTTCCTTCGCCACCACCGCGAAGCTGATCTTATGGCCGTAGCCGAGAAACTTCGCGGATGGCGGCGCGACTTGCCGCAACGCCGAGACCGTCGAATCGCTCCCGTAAGCAATGACCGCGTTGGCGTCGGCCACGGCCATCTGCGTCAGCGCGAGATCGGCCCGCGGCCAGTCCAGCGTCATGACGCACTGGGCCAGTTCCCCATCGATTTCGCGCACCGATTCCAGAAACAGGGCAGGGAACACCGGGTCACGCGTGGACATTCGCACCAGATTTGCCGAGCGCAGGAGCAACCCGCAGCAGATGCTCACGATGCCCGGCGCGGGCACATTTCCGGCCAGGAAATGCACAATCAGTCGCGGCGCCATGGCGCGCGTTTGCGCCCGCCCGCGCAGACTAAATTCATCGAGCACACGGCGGTTACCCAATTCGCGGTCGAGCAACTCCCCCAGCGACTCGAAGGTGATCGCGCCAAAGATCAGATCGATGGCCTCGTTCACCATCGCTTCGGAGAAGCCCGTGGGTGCCGGTGCCTGCTCAACCGCCCGCTTTCGCCACACGCTCTGCGGATCGAGCCAGTTTCTTGCGGCCTGTGCCAGCACGGTGATCACAGCGTCCGTGGTGCAATGACGCCAGACGCGCTCGCGTGCTTCGCGCGTTCGCGCGATCGCTTCGCGAATCTGTTCTGCCGTTGGGCTCATGTCGTCTTCAAATCTTCCGCATTCAACGAGCACCCGCGGACCTCCGCCCCGGGAGCCCGTCCGAGAACTTCAAATCTGTCGCCTGCAGTCGTCTCCGCTCGCGCTACCCCCAAATCTTCTGTCTGGACACACATGATACTCCAGAAGTTCGCCAAATCATAGACACGGATAAGTCCATGCTCATTCTTAGCAGCCTCCCTGCCAGTGTTGGGATCAATGATGAGCACGCGCGCCCACGGGGGAACCATTTTGATGTCGGTCTGCCGGCCAGTCTGCATCGTCACGTCATAGAATTGCGTGCTCAATTCCGTCATGCCGTACTCGTTGACGATGCGCGTTTTGGGAATGCCGATAAGATGTTCGATCCCCTGATATAATTCCGCCTTGGTCATTTCGCGAGACCGGCCTTTGAACCCACCGGTCTCCATTACGCGGCTGCCGTCCGCCAGCTTGAATGGTATGCCCTGCCGGGTCAGATGATCGAGGAGATGCACAAACGCGAACGCCGTTCCGAGCAGAAACACGGGTTGACGCGCCGCTTGCGCCCCGGTCAAATCCTCCACCACCCGCTCGACGAGCAACGTTCCGTCTTCGACATAATACTCGCTATCTAGCATCCCAGACTCTCGCACCACCACGCCCATCATGTGCGACAACGAGGAATGCGGCGCCTCCGTTGGCGAGGGCATTAGAACCATCATGCGCAACCGTGCACCATCGGGCAGAAGATGCACCGCAAAATTCGGCCCGATCGCCGACTCGTACAATTCCAGCGTCCGCAGGTAATGTTTCCCGGCTTTCTCCCGCGTTGTCCCGCTCGTGTGAAATTCCGCCACAGCTCCCGCAACGGGAAAACACGTCAGCGCAAAGTCCTTGAACGCGCTTGTGGGCACGGCAGGAATCTGCTTCCAGTGTGAAACGTTTTGTGGCGTCCACTTCACCCGGTCGCAGTACGCCCGGTACGGAGCGCATCGCTCGTATTGGAACGCGAACACCTCGCGCGCGAGCCGGTTGAATTCCTCATCCGTGGTCGGCGTCGTGACACCACACGCAATCAGGACGAGGATGCGTTGCTCAAGTTCCAAAGCGGTCTTGTCCATGGTGATTTGCGAATGCGCTGGTCCTAAGAATGTGACGCCTCCCACATATTGTCAACGCACCGGAATCCCAATAGCGGTGCACACGACCGATATGATAATATCGGATAGCAAGTGCAGAGATGAGCCAATTGCTGAAACGCGGACCCATTCCAAAGTGGCGGCTAGCATTCTGGGCGGCCGTCGCCATGACCGTTGTTGCCTGCTTCGTTCCCTACGAGGAGCACCAACTCCTGTTCTGGCTATCCCTTATCTTGGGTGGAGGATTCATCGTTGGAATGGCAGTGCTCCTCAGCTGGGAAGACAAGGCGATCCGCACAAATTCGTCAGCCGGACTGTGGCTTAAAAAGAACGCAGGCTGGCTGCTCGCAATTTCCATACTGGCCAGCGCGCTTCTAAAGCTTTGGGACAGTTTCCGTAGAAGGTGAGCGCACTCAGATCCGCGTCGCCTGAACGTCGCGGAAAGTTCACGACCTGTGGACTAGCGCCACCAACTCCCCCACGCAATACTCCAATTGCCGCTTCGTGATCACGAGGGGAGGGGTGAGGCCGAGGATGTCGTTGTGGTCGCCTTCGGGCAGGGCAAGGACACCGCGCTGCAAGAGCTTCTCAACGAGTGGAGCTGCATTGCCCGCCTCTAAACCCAGCATTAGACCTTTGCCGCGAACCTTGCCGAGTTTCTCCAGGCGCGCCACAAGCCACTTGCCGAGCTCCTGGCTTCGTTTGTCCAGCTTCATCCGCTTCATCTCGCTGATCGATGCGAGCGCCGCCGCACAGCCGAGCGGGTTGCCAAGAAACGTGCTCGTGTGAATCGCTTCGCCATTCGACTCGGGCCAACTATCCATCACTTCTGCGCGGCCAATACACGCCGACATCGGAAACCCGCTCGTCATCGCTTTGCCAACGCAAACCACGTCGGGTGTCACGCCCCAGTGTTCGCACGCAAACCACCGTCCCGTGCGACAGAAGCCGGAATAGATTTCGTCGAAGATCAGCAGGAGGCTGTGGTCGTCGCAGAACCTGCGCAGCTTCGGGAGAAAATCGTCCGGCGGAACGATGATGCCTCCGCGCCCCTGGATCGGTTCGACGATGACCGCGCCGAAGTTCTCGAGGTTTGCGACATCGGGCATGCGACCAAATGGGACATGCGCCGTGAAATGGCCCAGTTGTTTCGAGAATGGTGAACGAAAGTACGCCCGCCAGGTTGTATCGAGGGCACCATACGTCAAGCCGTGGTATGCGCCCTCAAACGCAACGACCCCGGGCCGCTTGGTGTGCATTACAGCCGTTTTCAATGCGGCTTCCACCGCTTCCGCGCCCGAATTGGCAAAGATGACGCGAGCAGGAGATGATGGAGAGGCGCTCGCGGCCCCGGCCACCGAACCGCGCTTCACAGAAGCGCAGTTACACCAACGTTCAAACGTCAGCTCGACCAACTCCCGCGCGAGTTTCAGCTTCAGTTCATTCGGATGCACATCGCCCATTGCGTGGATTAGCTTCCCTGCCTGAGTCTTCAGCGCGGCAACGACACGCGGGTTGTTGTGTCCCACGCTCGCGACGCCGAAGGCGGCCGTAAGGTCGATATAGCGATTGCCATCGACGTCCCACACGTTCGCGCCCGCAGCGCGTTGCCAGAAAACCGGCCAACGATCGGAGATGCAGGTGATATTGCGCGATTCGTAATGGCACATCTGGCGGGCGAGGCCTCGCGACTTCGGGCCGGGGACTCGCGTTTTAAGAAGTGGCAGCAGATCGTTCACAACGACGGCGCCACTTTAGCCGTGCTGGATGAAGCGGTGGAAGTTCTTGCCCGTCTCCTGATCGACAAGTAAAACGAGGCGGTTGAACTTCATGGTTTCGAGAAACTCGCCGACACTGATTGATTCATAATCCGGCCTGTCGCCGCCAAAGAGCACAGCCAGGTTGGCATCGGTGTGTCGTCGTCGCGCCGGGGTGCCGCGGCGCTCTTCGATCCAGGTTCGAATTTGGTCGGGTTTGATGATAATGCGCAGCGACATGTTAGACTCCTCGGGCTTCCGGCCCCCAAACGTATTTGTGCCACTGAGTCTGCATGCGGACGGGCAGTTTATCGGCCAGAATCCATTCCGCAAGCGTTTTGAGCGGCAGCTTGCCCCACACGGGTGAAAACAACACCTTGCAAGTGCTGGCGAGCTGATGCTCGGTCATCGCACCGCGCGCCCAGTCGTAATCCGCGCGGTCGGCGATGACGAACTTTACTTCATCCTTTTTGTCGAGATGATGAACGTTGTCGTAGAGGTTCTTCCCGCACTCGCCGCTGCCGGGACATTTCAAATCCATGATCTTGACCGCGCGCGGATCGACCGTCGAGACGTCCACCGACCCGCTCGTCTCCAGCAAGACATGCTTGCCGAGGTCGCATAATCGCGTCATCAACGGAAACACATTTGGCTGGAGGAGTGGTTCGCCCCCCGTGATCTCGACCAGCGGGCAGTTGTACTCCAGCACCTTCACGATCACGTCGCTGAGCTTCATCGGCGCGCCTTTGTGAAACGAATACGTCGTGTCGCACCACGTGCACCGCAGATTGCACGCTGTCAACCGCACAAACACACAGGTCAGTCCCGCATACGAGCTCTCGCCCTGTATGCTCTGAAAAATCTCGTTGATAACAAGCGTATCGGCCACGAATTGAAGGTATCAAACTACCGCGCTTCCGTCAATTTGCGAAGCTCGCAACCAGTCGCAGTGGCGCAAGCGCCCTTGCTTGTGCCGGACTTTACCCCAGCCATCGCTGTGGGCTATTACTCCTTCTCCATTTTTACGACTTTCCTCGTCCTCGCCGATTCGTAAAGGGCTTCGTAGAGGAGCGCCTGGCGTAGGCCCCAGATGGCCGGGGCGGGGTCCTGGGCTTTACCGAGCACGCAATCGATGAACCATTGCTGCAAGGGGCGCACAGCAGGCACAAGCGGGTATTTGAAGGGCTTAGTGTCCGCACCCCACTGCTGCAGCCGTCCACCGTGGATGCCTGTTTGGAATTCGCCCTTGTCAAAAGATACGCGCATGCCCTCCTGCCAGCCCACCAGCGAATCGCCGTTGACCATGGCCGCGCCAAGTGCGCCGTTCTGATACCGAATTGACGCGGTGCAGACGATGTCCACGGGTGCGCCACGATTGTCCATCCACGCGAAGACCTCGACAGGAGGTGAGTTCGAAAGGAACAGCAACGCGTTGAACAGATGCGCGCCGGTGTCAAATGCCATGCCGCCACCTGCCACCTTGGGCTTCTGACGCCACGTTCCTTTGGTTCCTTGTTTCCACGCCTGCCCGACAAACGCTTCGGCGGCGACGATTTCGCCAAGCTCGCCCCTATCCATCAAGCCACGGATGTATTGGAACTCCGCTGAAAACGTTCCGGGAAAGGCTACACTGACGATCCGCTTCTTCTTGGCCGCGCAGCCAATGATACGGCGCGCGTCTTCCGATGTCGTCACCATCGGCTTCTCGACCAACACGTGCAATCCGGCATCGAGTGAATCCATGACCTGCTGGAAGTGATCGGCATGTGGCGTGACGATAAACACGGCATCCATCTTCGCCTTGTCCAGCATATCGCGGTAGTCACCGAACTGCGAGGGGCGCTTCTTGAGCGGCCCGAAAATCTCGCGTTGGTATTGATCCAGATTTGCCTGGCTGGTGTCACATAAGGCGATGATCTCTGCGTTTTTGACCTGTGTGGTATACACTCTGGCGTGGTGGCGGCTCATGCTGCCGCAGCCGATGATGCCAAGTCGGACGGTTTTCATACGGATGGAAGACTAGCAAATGGGGTCGGCTGCGGCAAACAATCGAGTAACCGACTGCCCCCTGCCCGGTAACCGCCCCGAAAAAACCCCGGAAATTACGATTGATTCTCTAGGCTCCAAAAGAATATTGAGTTATGATCCGAGGTGGTCCAGATCCCCCGTGGGTCGGGTGGCTGGCAGCCAGGAAAGACGGAATTGAGGTAACGCATGAAAGTCCTACGGTTCATTTTGGGGGTGTTGCTATTCGGAGCGCTGATCGTGGTCGTTCAGCTTGCCGATTCTCCTCTCGACACACCGTCGGCGAAATACGAGCGATTGCCGGGCATCAGCCTGCCGCACATGGCGTCCGCGGAAATGGCTGCCGGGCGAAGCAGCTCTGCGTTGCTCCTGCTGGATTACGTGATTCAGCATGATTCGTCGGAGAAGCAGCAGGCGCTCGCTGACCGCCAGAAGGTGTTTGCTCAGCTCGCAAGTCAGAACACACCAGCGAGTCGTCTGAAGGCCACAGGCTGGGCGGCCGCACTCGGCGGGAATTCCTTTGAGACCTTGGCCGGCTCCACGGTCGCGGATGCGGCGTTGTACGGTGACATTGCCGACATGGCCAGGCAGGGCGGGCTGGAAGGCAATCAGGATGGGTTCATCACCGCGCTCAACGGCATCACCAGCATCGAAACCGTATTCCCGCCAGCCCAAGGCGCCATTATCCTTACCAAGGCGGCCCGGTTGACCGGTGCCATCAACGAATCCCTGATGGTGCAGTTGACGCAGATGCTCAACCTCATGCAGTCCGACCCCAAGTCCGGGATTGCCGTGGAGAAATTCAAAGACAATTTCATGCCGATGTTCGAATTGGCCCGGCGCTGTCGGACATGGGGCGAGTTTGAAACCATCTTGCGTCAGGCGGACAGTCCCGACCAATTGGCGGTGCTGACGAAGATGGCGTCGCTCACCCCCGATGCGCCGAAGGAACTGGCGCAGGTCCTCGCCGTTGCGGGGGCGGACGGCCGGGCGGCCGCGTCCGCGTGCATCGATTTCATCATGCGACAAGGTCCGCAAGGTTTGGAAGCGTTACACGCGGCCATTCCCAAGGGTATGGACGGAATGACATTTGTAGTCGATCACCCGGGATTGGCGCCACAACGTTTGGCGGCAACGGCCAGGAAACAGTCGTCCGCTCTTGAATCGATCCAGCAAGCGTATCAATCGCTGCGGTATCAATACGGGACGGGCGTGTCGGCGATTAAATACGTGCTGATCGCGGTACTGTGCAGCTTCTTGATTCTGGTCGTTGTTCCGGGCCGTTACCTTGAAAAACTCATCGCGCGGCCCGGAAACGCCGTGGCCGCTCCGACTCCCGCCCATTTCCTGCTCACAGCGTTGGCCGTGGGCGTTGTCTTGAGTTTGCTCCTGTACTTTCTATCACTGGCGATGCGTCCCGCGATGGAGTTGCCCGTAAACGCGACGGCAACCGGGGAAACGGGTGGCGGACCGACCACGGTAGCCGGGGCCGACAATGCGCTCTTGTCGGGAACGGTCGTGTTGTTGTCGTTGGTGGTCCATGCGGTGGTATGGTTTTACGTCAGGGGCAAGATCCGCCAGGTCGAAGACGACGAAGCTGCAACCGCGGAATTGCGCCTGAAACGCCTGGAGAATATGGATGTGTTTTTAGACCTGCCCTTGTTTACGGGGCTGGCGCTGACCGTGATTGCTTTCATTCTTATCACGCTAAATGCAGGGATGAGCCGGCATTTCGCCTACACGTCGACGGTCGTGGGCATCCTGTCAGCGGTGTCCCTGCGCATCCGGTATTTGTATCCATTGAAGGAGCGGCTCATCCTGCCCAAATGAATTCTCGGACGACATGAAGACGTCGATCCTGATCGTAATGCTCGATTTCCTGGTGTGCTCGCTGTTGCTGTTTGTCATCGGCACGGGCGGCGAGCACACGCAGTTCGAGACGTCCGCTCCCAAAGCGCCGCAACTCCACGCGGAATTCACGCCGGCGGCGATGCAGGCGCAGCAGGAGGCATGGAATCGCGATTACGAACAGCAATCGCTCCTTACCCAGCTCAACACGGCATCAGCGGAGAATCAGCAACTTCGCAGCCGGCTGAATGAGACGACGGCGAGCCTTGCAGAGCAACAGGCGAATCTCAAAGCCATTACGGAAGAGAAGACGCAAACCGAGAAGAAGCTGTCCACCATCGAGCAACAACTCACTCGCGTCACGGAGGAGCGCCAGAAAGCGCAACAAGAGGGTGAAGCCGCCAAGCAGAGCCTCGCCAGGCTTGAGAACGAGGAGGCAAGACTTCAACAGGAACGGTCCCAACTGACTCAGCAAGCGCAACAATTGGGGCAAACGGTCGCAAGTCAGCAGGCGACAATCAGCACGCTGAGTCAGCAGGTGCTCGCGTCGCAAGAGAGGGTCGCGACGCAATTGGGGGACGTCGCGAAAGAGCAGGAGCAGATGGGGTCGACGCTTGCCCAACTGAACGATTTTGCGCGCACACTTCCGGCCGCGATTCAACAGAGCGTCGGCGGTGTCCATGATGAGCAGCAGGCAATGCAGCAGAACCTCGCGGCGATGGCGGAAGACGTGAAGGGCCTGAGGTCTTCGTTGAACGGCGACGAACGAACCGGTCTGGGGCAGGCGATGGAGGACATCGCGAAAAGCCAGCAGGACTTGCAGTCCAAGCTCGATGCGCTGATGCGGTCGGGCCAGAGCGATCAGATCGCACAAAGCCTGAATGCCATCGAGGCTGGCCAGGATGCCTTGCGCCAGCAGACAGCGAAGCTCGGCAATCAGATCGAGTCGATCAAGGCTCGCGGACCCGGCCCGTACAAGGCGTTCAAAGGCGCCCGGCTCGACCTGCAGGTCGCGCTCGCGAAGAGCGATGCCAACGAGCGGACCATGGTCCATCACTTTCGGTCTGTCGCCTACCCACCGGTAGTGAATGTGGATGGTCGCTCCTTTATCGTCGTCAACGATCACACTCTGGGGTTCGATTGGTGGGCACTCGGCAGTGGCGATGGCGAGATAACCCAGATCAATTACTCGATCGGTAGAGCAGGGGACACCCCGTGGTCGGTCGCATTGACCGGTCCCGCGTGCGCCCTGCAGGGTGACCCTCACGTCATCGCGGTCGAGTTGAATCAACCCGTCCCCGGCGCAGGCACCATGCAATTGGCCGGGTCAGATGCGGCTCTGCAGGCCGATCCGCAGCACAGGTTGTACGTCTTCAAGAGCACGGCGACAGGCCTCAGTTTCGACGTCGATACCGCGCCGGATCTTTCCGATCCGCGCTATCTGGTCATCAAACGATCCATGCGCGGCGTTGCGGCGTGGTTCGAGAATCCCGCCTACCGCGCGGACACGGGCGATTACGTGGTGACTTCTGACGGCAAACTCGTCGGGATCATGGTCAGCCGGGAGCGCTGCTTTATTCTCACAAAGGATACTTTTGGCGCCTGCGCCATGACCGTCTCACTCAATGATGGGCGGCAATTCCTCCGCTCGATCGAGCAATTCCAGAAGCTCAAGTGACCGGAGAACTTCGGGTTTGCAGCCACTGTTTGTTTCAATTCCTGGCCTGAATTGAATTGGCTCTGACATCAGGTGCAGCGCATTCGAGATTCTCCTCGAAGAAGTGCATGATGCTGAGTCGATGGGCCGGCAGGGCGAGCATGGAAGTATAATGTCCGAACGGAACGAAATCCGCCCGCGGCTTGCCGAGAGCCCGCCAGAGCCTGACCTGATACTGCGTGGGAACGGAGCTGTCGAATCGGGCGATCAGCATCAGCACGTGGTCGCGCGGCAGATATGGAGCCAGTTTGACCGGGTCTGTGTGGATGATACCGTTCATCATCCGGTAGAGCTGTCTATCGGTGAGTGAATGGCAGCGACGGCTCCGGTTCCAGTCCCGCCGAAGATTGGGCTCGAGGGACGTCCGCATGACGCCGGCCAGGGGACCGCCGGCCAGGTCGAGGACACATGCCCTGATCCGCGGATCCACCGCTGCCACGACGGATGTGATTATCGCTCCGTAGCTGACACCGAATGCGGCCACGCGGCCCGGATCCACGCCCGGTTGTTCGATCAACCAGTCCAATGCCTGCCGGTGACGGATGACAGCGTTCCGAAGCAAGTCCTCCACCTGCGTGAGTGGGCCGGATGGATCGTAATGGAAACGGGCACGTTTGACGATCGCGGCGTGATAACCGCAACTGGCGAAGACGCGTGCACAGCCGTCCACCACGATGGTGTCGCTTCCTCGGATTGGGGAGATCAGAATCAAAGGAGAACGGTCCGTCGTATTTGGGGCGAACCACTCGATGTGGATCGGCTCGGTTGAGCCTTCCGGGGAGAGTGTAATGTCCCTAACCGTATACTCGGAGTGGATTTCCGTGGCACGGGCGACCGCTGTGACCCGGCCGGATGTATAGTCGTAGTACCGTTGGATGTCGGCGGGCAAGGGGACTGCTGCGTGTGACGGTCCCGTCACCTCATAGGAAGCGCAACCACCTGATGCCGCCAATCCCACTGCGACCAGAACATAGCCCAGTCTGAACATCCCAATTTCCTATCCCGTCCGCTCGCCAGAAGCACTGTAATGTAGCACAGTTTTGCGCCTGGTGGTCATGACTCAGCCGCAACTCGGGAACCCATTGGAACAGAGCATACTGTGACCGGTCAGGAACAGACGAAGGCGCTGCCGGGAGAGTGTCGCGGGTATGGCTAATCGCTTCAAGGACACCGCCTTGACAAGGGTTGGCAATCCTGTTAGGTAGATTGTGAAAATTGGAACAAGGGGTCGCTTGTACGAAGTGGTTTTGCAGTCGGTCGCGTGAAAGATTTATACATACATCAGTACCTGTTTGTCGTCATCTTCCTGGCGGTGGCGGTGGTGTTTCCACTGCTGCCGCTGGCGATCGCGTGGGTTCTGGCGCCGCGACGGCCGGCGCCCACGAAGAATGACACCTACGAATGCGGGTTGACATCCAAGGGGGATGCCTGGGTTCAGTTCCGCGTCGGCTACTACCTCTATGCACTCATGTACGTGATTTTTGCCGTGGAGACGGTCTTCCTGTATCCGTGGGCGGTGGCATTCGGCGGTTTGAGTTTCGGCGCATTCCTGGCGATGATGGTGTTTGTGCTTCTCCTTGTGGAGGGGCTTGTCTACGCCTGGGCCAAGGGCGCATTGGATTGGAAATAACATGGCTGTCGACGAGGGTCTAAAGAGCGAGCTTCAGAAGCAGGGGATTTTCGTTCTTCCGTTTGAGCAACTCTACAACTGGGGCCGCAAGAGTTCCATCTGGCCGCTGCAATTCGGGTTGGCGTGTTGCGCGATTGAAATGATCGCCAGCGCCGCGGCCCGCTACGATTTGGCGCGCTTTGGCGCCGAGGTTTTCCGGGCGACGCCAAGGCAGGCGGACTTGATGATCGTTGCTGGCACCGTGACGAAGAAGATGGCACCGCAAGTCGTGCGTTTGTACAACCAAATGCCCGAACCGAAGTATTGCATTGCCATGGGCGCCTGTGCCATTTCCGGAGGACCGTTCAAGGATGGCTACAACGTGCTGAAGGGCATCGACCGGTATATCCCCGTCGACGTGCATATTCCGGGTTGCCCGCCACGTCCCGAGGCGTTGATTCATGCAATCATGACCCTTCAGCGAAAGATCGCCACTCAGCATCTCGAACGCGAACAGTTGCGCTGGTACGACAAGAATGCCACGACCGAGTTCCCGATTCCGGCGTACGGCGAGCGCGACCTGGAGCCGACGGCCAATCGCGAGCTCTGGCATCCGCCGCGTGACTATACGGACGTGACGCTCGACGAGGTCAAGAAAGCTTGATGGAGCCGATCGAAACAATCAAAGAGGTTGTCGTCCAGGCTGTCGCCGGAGCACAACTTGAGATCGTCAAATCGACGCCTGCCGCGCAGCAGCCGGCGATTCTGGCCGACCGTGAGCACGCGTATGCGGTTGGAAAGTTTTTCAAAGAAGATCCCCGGTTCCAGATGGATTTCTGTTCGTGCGTGACGGCTGTTGATTTTCTTCCGAAAGGCGACAAGCCGGGGTTTATCGAAGTCGTTTACCATCTCTATTCCGTGAGTCTCAAACAGGGGCCCATTATCCTCAAAGTGCGCGCGCCGCGTGAGGTCGAGCAGTGCCATGTACCGTCGCTGACGCCGCTGTGGCGCGGGGCTGAATTCCAGGAGCGCGAGGCGTACGATTTGTACGGTGTAACCTTCGACGGCCATCCGGATCTGCGCCGCATCCTGATGTGGGACGAGTTTACGGACTATCCGATGCGCAAGGACTACGAGCCGCCGGCAGATTACGAGTGGGAACCGACTCCACACGACGACACCCTGCAGCGAGCCGCGCAAGCCGGCGGCATCATGCCGCCCACCGCTCGGGAGGAGTTGGAGAAGACCAAGAAGAAATGATTCAGCCTCTCACAGAAGAAAAGCGGTTTACGCTCACGCAACGGCCGGAGGGCTTGATCGAGACCCAGACGCTGGAGGTTTCGATTGGGCCGCAACACCCGAGCACTCACGGCGTGTTCCGCATGGATTGCGTGCTGGACGGCGAAACGGTCGTCGCGCTCAAGCCTGTGATGGGCTATCTGCATCGCAATCACGAACAGTTGGCGGAGCGAATGGCGTGGCTGGGATCGATGCCGTACACCGACCGCCTCGACTATTTCAACTCGATGACCAACAACTGGGCGTACGCATTGGCGGTTGAAAAGCTGGCAGGAATCAAGGTGCCCGAGCACGCGGAGTACGTTCGTGTGATCATGGCCGAGCTGACGCGTATCCTGAATCACTCGTGCGTCATCGGTTTCATGCTGCAGGATTTGGGTGCGTGGGGTACGCCGCTGCTGTACGCCTTCCGCGAACGTGAAAAGATCCTCGATTTGTTCGAGGCCGTCAGCGGTTCGCGGATGATGTGCAATTACATGCGTTTCGGCGGCGTCCGCGTGGACATGACCGAGAAGGACCTGGCTGTCGCCAGGGACATTATCTCCCGTTTCCCGCGCTTCCTCGACGAGTTTGAGAAACTGCTCACCACAAATGAGGTGCTGCTCGCCCGCACCCAACGCGTTGGCATTCTGCCAAAGGAGCTAGCCATCAACGCCAGCATCAGCGGCCCGATGGCGCGTGCCAGCGGCGTGGAATACGACATTCGCAAGGTCGACAGGTATGGCGTGTACGGTCGGATTGATTTTCGCGTGCCGGTCGGCGATATCGGCGACGTTTACGACCGCTATTACATTCGCGTCCTGGAAATGCGGGAGAGCATCAAGATCCTGCAGCAGGCGTTGCGCGACATTCCAGCGGGTCCGCACGTCGCGCCGGAGGTCAAGCTCCGCAATTTCAAGATTCCGCCGGGGGACGGTTACGGACGAGTCGAAGCTCCCAAGGGCGAACTCGGTTTCTATCTCGTTTCGGACGAGGGTGGCAAGCAGCCGTACCGGTATCATGTGCGTCCGCCGAGCTTCATCAACCTGACGACGCTTGAAGACATGTGCCTCGGCCACAAGGTCGCGGATGTGGTCATCATTCTGGGCAGTATCGATATCGTGTTGGGGGAGGTGGACCGCTAATGGGATTCATCGGCAAAGGTTTGTTCGAGGGCATGGTTGTCACCGCCCGCAACTTCGTCGGCAGCTACTTCGACAAGGAACGGCTGGTCACGGTGCAGTACCCCGAGGAGCGGGTCCAGACGCCGGAGAATTCGCGGACGTTTCCATTCCTCGTGTATGACGACGACAAGGATCCTGTTGCGACGATGCGGTGCGTCGCCTGCAAGATTTGCGAGACGGAGTGCCCGCCACAGTGCATTTACATCGTCATGGACCGCGACGAAAAGGGCAAACCGCGGCAACGCCCCAAGGTGTTCGACATCGACACCAGCGTGTGCATGCAGTGCCAGATTTGCGTGGAAGTCTGTCCATTCGAAGCGATCAAGATGGACAACGACTATGAGAAGTCGCAGTACGGTCGTTTCGATGAGCTCGTGGAACACCTGCCCGACCTGCTCAAGTCGAACGAGTATTACAGTAAGATCAAGCCAACCGAAGCGTCGGCCGTTGATGCCAAGCTGAAGGCCGAGAAGGAAAAGAAGGCAAAGAAAGCGGCCCCAGCCGCGGCAGCCAAACCGGCGGCTGCTGTCGCTCCGAAGGCGGTCGCGCCGGCACCAACACCTGCGACGGCAGCAGCATCGGCACCGGCGGCGAAGCTAGTGATTCCCGACGACGCGCCGTTTTCGCCCGAACAACGTCAGTGGCTCAGTGGATTTCTCAGTGCGGTTTCGGTTGGAGCCGCGCCTGCAACAGGGGCGGCGCCGTCAACGCCGGCACAGGCGGTGACACCGCCAACGACATCCGCCGCAGCTCCTGCGGCCGAACCGGCTCCCACCGCGGCAGCGCCTGCCGGCAACTGGCCATGGCACGATCCTGGCCTGGGCATGCAGCAGCGCCTCGACCTGGCGAAGAGCGCGCTCCTGGCCGACAAGCTGATGGCAGCGATGGCCCAGACAGATTGTCATGCCTGCGGGTATGATTGCCGCGGGTATGCGGATGCGATTGCCGGTGGTGCCGAGAGCGATTTATCACTTTGCCTGCCCGGAGAAGCTGAAACAGCCAATATGCTGAAGAAACTGATGGAGGAAGCGGGCAAAGCGTAGCGTGGTGTGAGGTTTGACAGCCGTTCGTGGTTTCCTTATAACGAACGGGCTTTTGAGGGGGATTACTGTTTGGAGACAGTCTACCAACAATTGCGTACCTGGTTCGCGAACGCGCCGGATGCCGTACTGTTCTGGCTGTCCGTGATTATTCCCATTCTATTCGTCCTCGCGGTATACCCCGGGATCTTCGCCTATACCACTCTTGTCGAGCGCAAAGCGCTGGGGCGAATCCAGAATCGGATTGGGCCCAACCGGGTTGGGCGATGGGGGATACTCCAACCGATTGCTGACGGCCTCAAGCTTCTCACGAAGGAAGACATCGTACCGCGGCGGGCTGATCACATTGTGCATTTCCTTGCACCCGTAATTGCGGTTGTTCCCGCGATCCTGCTGTTCTCGGTCGTGCCGGTCGGGGCCGGGCTCGTTCCGGTGAATCTGAACATTGGGATTCTGTTCGCCTTCGCCGTGAGCACGGCGAGCGTGCTGGCGTTATTCATGGGTGGCTGGGCATCGAGGAACAAGTTTTCGCTTCTCGGCGCGATGCGCGCCGTGGCCCAGGTTGTTTCCTACGAAGTTCCGATGGTGCTCGCGGCGGTAGCGGTCGTCATGGTTGTGGGTTCGCTTTCAACGTTGCGGATTGCCCACGCGCAGAGTGGGGGGATCCTCAACGTCACCAACTGGTTTGTGTTCCGTCCGTGGGGATTCGTTGGGTTTGTCCTGTTCACCATCGGCGCGATGGCGGAATCGGCCCGCACACCGTTCGACATTCCCGAAGCCGAATCGGAGATCATTGCGGGTTACCACACGGAGTACAGCGGGTTCAAGTTCGCGCTGTTCCAGATGGGCGAGTACCTGGCATCGATTGCGATGGCGGGGATCACGGTCACGATGTTTCTGGGGGCGTACAACGGTCCGGGCAGCGGTCCTGGCTGGATCGGTGGATTGATTTCGATGTTCTGGTTCTTCATCAAGCTCGGTTTCATGATTGCACTCAACATCTGGATCCGCGGCACCTGGCCGCGGGTGCGGGTCGACCAGTTGATGGGGTTTGCCTGGAAGCTGTTGCTGCCGATGTCGATCGTCAATATTATCGCGGTCGGCTTCTGGCATTACATCACCATCCGCCCGCTGGCGTGGATCATCACCACCCTGTGGCTTGTTGTTTGGTTCGGCGTTCTGTCGAGACTGGCGGCCACGGAAGGGGTCGCGCCACGAACCTATCGGTACGCCTCCTGACCCCATGAACGCAGCCTTCTGGATTCTGTCGATCATCACGGTACTCGGCGCGCTGTTTGCGGTCACGTTGCGCAATCTGGTGCACTGCGTACTGTCGCTGATCCTGTTCTTCCTCGGTATCGCGGGGCATTATTTCCTACTGCGCGCGGATTTCCTCGGCGCGGTGCAAATCCTGATCTACATCGGAGCCGTCGCCGTGCTGATGCTGTTTGCGATCATGCTGACGCGACACGTGACGGGCGACGAAGAAGAGCGGGAGGTTTTGGGCGGCAAATGGTGGGCCGGGATGGGTACGGCGGTGATCGTCGCCGGTCTGCTGTGGGCGGTCATTCGAAAAGATCAACTGACTGCCGTGTTGCCAGCCGGCGGGGCAACCACGTCGGTCGCTGAAATCGGCAAGGCGCTGGTGACCGATTGGGTTGTGCCGTTCGAAGCGATGGCAGTATTGCTGACCGCAGCGCTGATCGGTGCGGTGGTCATCGCATTGGAGGAGGTCATCCGCAAGCGATGAGCATCCCACTTTCCAGTTACTTGATGCTGTCGGCATTTCTGTTCGCCATCGGACTGTGCGGCGCGTTATCGCGCAAGAACGCGATCATCGTGCTGATCGGCATTGAGATCATGTTCAACGCGGGGATTTTGAATCTCATGGCGTTCTGGCACTACAAGTATATCACCATGCCGACGGCCTATATGTTCGCGATTTTTGCCATCGCGATTGCCGCGGCGGAATCGGCCATCGCCCTCGCGCTGGTGATCGCCGTGTATCGCTTCTACAAGTCGGTCACGCTCGACGAGATGACGGATCTGAAGGGATAAATGGACCACAGCGAATACCTTCAGCAACTCGTCCGGCAACAATGGCTGATCCCGTTCTTTCCCCTCGTCGCGGCAGCGATTCAATCGTTGCTGAAACGGCCGGCGCGCAAGCCGTCGGCGGCGCTGACGATCGTCGCCATGGGTCTCTCGTGCCTGTTCGCGTTGCGGGCATTTTTCGCGACCATTGGCGGTGGCGAACATCATGACGTGGAGCGCGCCGTCTTCAACTTCACATGGTTCAGGTTTGGAACCACGAGCCTCGATATCGGATTCATCCTCGACCCGCTGACGGCGGGGATGGCCGCGATGGTGGCGTTCGTTGGATTCTGGATTTTCGTGAACGCCACGGGTTACATGGCGGATGATGAGAACTTCACGAGGTTCTTCTGTTTCCTGTCATTGTTTGCCGCGTCGATGCTCGGTCTGGTGATTGCGAACAACCTGTTATTGTTGTTCATGTGCTGGGAACTCGTTGGCCTCTGCAGCTACCTATTGATCGGCTTCTGGTACTTCAAGCCCTCGGCGGCGGCGGCGATGAAGAAGGCATTTATCACGACGCGCATTGGGGATGTTGGTTTCCTTCTCGGCATCGTAATGTTGTATTGGAAAACAGGCACGTTGAATCTGTACACACACGACGCGTTGCATCCCGGCGCGCTGGAACAGGTGAGCGCACTGGCGTTGCGATCCGGTTGGTGGGGACTGTCGGCGGCGAGCACGATTGCGCTTCTCGTGTTCATCGGCGCGATGGGCAAGAGCGCACAGTTCCCGCTGCACGTGTGGTTGCCGGACGCGATGGAAGGCCCGACACCCGTGAGCGCGCTCATCCACGCGGCCACAATGGTAGCGGCCGGCGTGTTCATGGTCGGACGCATGTATCCGCTGTTCACGGCGGACCGCGGTTCGTGGGTGATGGATTTTGTCATGTGGGTTGGCTGCATCACGGCGGTGTTTGCCGCGACGATCGCGGTGGCGCAATTCGACATCAAACGCGTGCTGGCATACTCCACGTGCTCGCAACTGGGCTACATGGTCATGGCGCTCGGGGCGGGAAGTCTGGTGGGCGGACAATTTCATTTGCTGACGCATGCGTTTTTCAAGGCGCTGCTGTTCCTGGGATCGGGCTGCGTGATTATCGGCACGCACCACGAACAGGACATGCGGAAGATGGGCGGCCTCAGGAAATATATGCCCATCACGTTTTGGTGTTACCTCATTGGAATGCTGGCATTGTCCGGGGTACCGCCCTTCGCGGGTTTCTTTTCCAAGGACGAAATCCTGTTGGCGACGTTCCATCGCAACAAATACGCGTGGGGCGCGGCAACGTTCGCGGCATTTCTGACGGCGTTTTATATGACGCGCCAGATGTTCATGGTCTTCGCCGGCACGTGGCGCGGTGGTCGTCCCGAAGATTATCCCCACAGCAAACACGCCGAAGCGCACGGGCAGGCGACGGAAGCGCACGAAGATCACGGCGGGGAACCCCACGAGGTTTCCTGGAACATGTGGCTGCCGATCGCCGTGCTGAGTCTATTCTCGATCGGACTGGGTTTCTTCGGGCACAACTACGGCGAGTATCTTGGAGCCGAGGCGGGCGGATCGGAGGAGGGGAAGGCGGTCGTCATGGGCGCCTCGTTGGCTGTCGTGGCGCTTGGTTTGTTGCTTGGGTGGGCCATCTACGGGCGAAAGAAGATGGAGAAAGCCACCGATCCCGATCCGTTATTGGGCGCGTTGCGCGGTGTATTCATTTTCCTGAACAACAAATGGTACATCGACGAGCTGTACGCGGCGACGGTGTATCGGTTCACGGCAACATGCGGCATCTTCTTCCGGCTTGTGGACAAGCTGGTGGTCGACGGCATCCTGCACGCGATCGCTTGGACGGCGTGGGCGATTTCGCAAGCGTTTCGATGGGTCGGCGATGAGTTTTTCATTAATGGCGGTTTCGATACCGGTTGTGAAACCGTGCAACTGGGAGGCGAGGAGCTGTCGAAGCTGCAGAATGGCCGGATACAAAACTACTTTCGTGTGTTGAGCCTGGGAGCAGCGATTCTCCTGCTGATCTACTTCTTCACATGAACCATTCCTCGATCCCGCTGCTGTCGTTGATCACGTTCATGCCGCTGATCGGCGCGGTGTTGATCCTGCTGCTGCCGCAGAAGAGCGACCGCGAAATCAAGTTGGTTGCACTCGGCGCCAGCATCATCTCCCTGCTGTCGACGCTGTGCGTGTGGAGCCGGTTCGATCCGAATGCCGGACTGGCATTTGAGGAGCGATGGATGTGGATTCCCGCGCTGGGGGCGGAGTATCGCCTTGGCGTCGATGGTCTGAGCGTAACAATGGTCCTGCTGACGGCGATCGTTACCCCGCTGGCGTTGTTGGCGCACTGGAAGCAGGACCGCAACGTGAAATTGTTCTTCATCCTGTTCCTGCTTCTGCAGACCGGCATGTTCGGGGTCTTTACCGCGCTGAATTTCTTCCACTGGTTCATCTTCTGGGAACTCGGATTAATCCCGATGTACTTCCTGATCAAGATCTGGGGGGCGGAGGATCGCACCTACGCGTCCTTCAAGTTTTTCGTGTACACGCTCGCGGGGAGCGTGGGGATGCTGCTGGCGTTTGCATTTATCTATCTTGCGACGAACACATTTGATTTTCTCGATCTGCGGCAAAAGGCCGCTTCGGGGGAACTGGCCCGCGTCATTGCGACATTCGTCGCCAGCCTCCAGGAGCAGACCGGCTTTCACATCAGTGCCTCGTGCTTCACATCGCTGCTATTCTGGGGCACGTTTTTGGGGTTTGCCATCAAGGTGCCCATCTGGCCGTTTCACACGTGGTTGCCGGATGCGCACACCCAAGCGCCGACGGGAGGTTCGATGCTGCTGGCGGCCGTGCTGTTGAAGATGGGCGTGTACGGTTTCCTGCGGGTGATCCTGCCGATTTTCCCCGAGCAAGTGCACGCGCATGTACACGTGCTGCTGTTTCTCGCGTGGGCGAGCATTGTGTTTGGCGCGTATGCGGCGCTCGCGCAGACGGACTTCAAGCGGCTGGTGGCGTATTCATCGGTGAATCACATGGGCTACGCGATGCTCGGCATCTTTGCCACGGTTGCTTCGGCAAACAATGTGGCGGATGTGGCGAATGAAAAGGCTGCAGCATTGAGTGGCGCGATGTTGCAGATGTTCAATCACGGCATCAGCTCGGCGGCGCTGTTCTTCCTCGTGGGCGTCATCTACGAGCGTACGCACACGCGCAAGCTGGAAGAATACGGCGGCCTGCGCAAGATCATGCCGATTTATGCCGGTATTTTGGGCATCTCGATGTTTTCGTCACTCGGGCTGCCGGGGCTCAACGGGTTTGTAGGTGAATTCCTGGTGTTCAAAGGGGCATTCCCGATCGTCACGCTGGTCACGTCGCTGTCCACGATTGGCCTGGTCATTACGGGCGTGTTCCTGCTCGGCATGATGCAGAAGGTCTGTTTCGGTCCGTTGAACACGAGATGGGCCGGCCTGCCCGACATGACGGCGCGAGAGATTTTCATCGGAGCAGTGCTGATGTTCTTCATGTTTTGGATCGGGATTTACCCGGGGCCGATGATCAACGCCACGAACGCGGCGGTGAAGCAACTGGTCGATTTGTTCCAAACGATGATGGTCGCGAGATTCTAACGGAACCATGCAAGTTGATTGGACAATTTATCTGACGTTCCTCGGCGTGGGCTTGATTTTGTTGCTGCCACGCGAATCGAAGAGCCTGATCCGTTGGGTGGCACTGTTGACGGGGGTGGCGGCGCTCGTGGTAGCGCTGAAGAACTACTTTAACTACAACGATTGGGTCAACGCCCAGATCAGCGCCCATGGCGCGCTGCAAGATGGGTTCCGGCAGCTCGTGAACGTTTCGTGGATCCCCACGCTCAATGTGAAATATCACCTGGCGGTTGACGGCATCAGTTTTCCGTTGATCGTGCTGAACGGTTTCGTGTGCGTGACGGGGATTCTGTTCAGTTGGAATGTCGAGAACCGGGTGAAAGAGTTCTTTGCGTTTTTTCTGACTCTGATCGGTGGCGTGTACGGCGTGTTCATGGCGATGGATTTGTTTCTGCTGTTCGTGTTTTACGAGCTGGCGATCATCCCGAAGTACTTCATCATCGCGATCTGGGGCTCGACGCGCAAAGAGTACGGGGCAATGAAGTTGGTGCTGTACTCGTTCGTGGGCAGCGCACTCGTGTTCATCGGTGTGTTGGCAACCTATTTCGCGGCAGGAGCCCAGACATTCGACATTCTCGATCTCGCGAAGCATCCGATCGCGCCCGCGGTGCAAGTGTGGGTGTTTCCGCTGATTTTTGTGGGCTTCGCCGTGCTGGCCGGCATGTGGCCGTTCCACACGTGGGCGCCAACGGGCCACGTGGCCGCCCCAACTGCCGCGTCGATGCTCCTGGCCGGCGTGGTCATGAAGCTTGGTTCCTACGGTTGCTTCCGCGGCGCGATGCTGCTGTTCCCGCAGGGGCTCGAACATTGGCGGTGGTGGATTGCCTGGATGGGGGTGATCGGGATTGTGTACGGCGCGGGTGTGGCGCTGGTCCAAAAAGACTTCAAGTTCATCATCGGCTATTCGAGCGTCAGTCACATGGGATTCGTGCTGCTCGGCCTGGCCACGCTCAATCTGTTTGGCATGTCGGGCGCGGTGCTGCAGATGTTCTCGCACGGGATTGTGGCGAGCCTGTTGTTCGCCGTCGTCGGCCGCATGGTTTACGATCGGACCCACACGCGGCAGTTGGATGAGCTGGGCGGGTTGGCCAAGGTTATCCCGTTCGCGTGCGTGACGTTCATGATCGCGGGCGCGGCATCGATGGGGATGCCGGGCTTCAGCGGATTTGTGGCGGAGTATCAGATCTTTGTCGGAGCGTTCGAAATGCATCCGTTGCTGGCGTTCGCGGCGGCCCTGAGCATTCCGTTGACGGTTGCCTATATTTTGAACGCCAACGACAAGGTGTTCATGGAGAGGGACCAACCCGCTGGCGGAGGGCACGGGCATGGCCACGCGGATGGCGGCGGCTCACACGCGCCGTTGCCACCGATCACGTTGCCCGAAAAAACCGCGGCGGTCATTTTGATGGCGTTGTTGGTGATCATTGGTGTGTATCCATCCATCATGCTGAACATGATCAAAGCAAACGTACAACTGTTCCTGAAAGGCGCGCCATGACGCCGGTGCCGTATTTCGACGTGCTGAGAGGGCTTGGCGCGGAACTGATTCTGACGCTGGCGGCGCTGGTTGCATTGACACTCGATCTCGTGTCCGCGCGACGTGAAGAAGTGACCGTGCGCTCGCGGACGGTTGGGACGGCGGCCGTTGTGGGTCTGCTGGCGGCGATCCTTCCGCTGTGGCAACAACTCGGCGCGCCGCGCACCGTACTGCTGGGGGGGACCCTGGCGATCGACAATCTGATCGTGTTCTTCAAACTCGTGATTATTGGGCTGGCAGTCATCACGGTGTTGATCTCGATGGATTACGACGTTGGGCGGCATGTTGGTGAGTATTACGCGGTGTTGTTGTTCGGCGCGGTGGGGATGATGTTGCTGATCAGCGCCGAGGAGTTGATCACGATTTTTGTGGCTCTCGAGTTGACAAGCATTTCCCTGTACATCCTGACGGCCTTCCACAAGGGCGAGTTGCGGTCCCAGGAAGCGGCGGTGAAGTACTTCATGTTCGGGGCGATGTCGTCGGCGTTTCTGCTGTTTGGATTGAGTTACGTGTTTGGCGTGACGGGCACAACGAGTTTGCAGGCCATCCAGGAAGCCGTGAAAGCCACGGGCGGGCTGAGGATGAGCCCGGTGCTGGCGGTGGGACTGCTGTTTACGCTTGTGGGGCTTGGGTTCAAGGTTGCCGTGGTGCCATTTCATCTTTGGGCACCGGACGCATACGAAGGCGCACCGACGCCCGTAACGGCCTACATTGCCACGGGATCGAAGGTCGCAAGCTTCTTTGTCCTTCTGAAGGTGTTGTTCGTGGGGTTCGCGGGGCTCGAAGGCACGGCCTATTGGGGAGATTTCACCTCGGGCTGGACGATGCTGTTGGCGGTGATGGCAGCGCTGAGCATGGTGCTGGGCAATTGCGCCGCGATCGTTCAACACAATGTGAAACGGCTGCTGGCGTATTCCAGCATCGCCCACGCGGGTTACATTTGCATCGGGCTGGTCGCAGCCACGCAGATGGGCGCAACGTCCGTGCTGTTTTATATCATCGTGTACGCGCTGACGAATCTGGGCGCGTTCGGGGTCGTCGCTGCGCTGTCCAGCCGCGCTGGCGGCGACGAGATGCGGAACTTCGATGGTATGGCCAAACGGGCGCCGTTTCTTTCGCTTCTGATGCTCATCTTCGTGCTATCGCTGGCGGGAATCCCGCCGCTTGGGGGATTCTTCGGGAAATTCTATCTATTTGCCTCGGCGGTTCAGCGAGACGCGCAGCACTTCGGTCTGTTGTGGCTGGTGGTGCTCGGGATTTTCATGAGCGCCGTGTCTCTTTACTACTATCTGATCCTCCTGAAGCACGTTTACGTCATCGAGGGAACGGACCAGAGTCCGATAGTGACTCCGACGTATCTGAATGTGGCGCTCGGCCTGGTGGCTTTGGCAGTCATCATGCTCGGCGTCTATCCCAAGCCGATTCTTGAGCTTCTTAACGGCTTCAGTTACTCTATCATGGCCGGATGGGTGCACTGACGGCTGTCGGCACACGGCGGTCCGGATCTGCGGTCCATGCATATTGACGGTTCGACAACGATAGTTGGAGTCTTCGGGGCGCCGATCGCGCATACGGCGTCGCCGGCGATGCACAATGCCGCGTTTGAAGCGCTCGGGATGAATTGGGTATACCTCGCATTTCACGTCGACCCACGCAATTTGCGGTCCGCACTCCACGGAGCGAGAGAGATGGGGCTGACAGGCATTAATCTGACCGTTCCCCACAAGATCCTCGCGCTGGACTGCGTCGATGAGGTTGATCCCGAGGCCCGCAAGATTGGAGCGGTCAACACCATCGTCTTCGACAAGGATAAGACCCGCGGGTTCAACACGGATGGCTCCGGTTTTCTCAAGGCAGTGAAGGAGGATTTCAATCTGTCGATCAAGGGCAAACGCGTGTTGGTGCTTGGCGCCGGTGGGGCAGGGCGGGGGATCGCCGTGAAATGCGCACTGGATGGCGCGGCGAAAGTGATCGTAGCGAATCGCACAGTTGCCAAGATCGAACCCATTGCGCGCGAGGTGGCGGGGACCAAGAGTGAGTTTTTGGCACTGCCACTTTCGTCGGAAGCGATTGGGAAGGTAATGGCGGAAGTGGATCTGATCGTGAACGCCACGACGGTCGGACTGAAAGAAAGCGGCTCGCTCGGGCTGGGCGCGGCGCTTTTCTCCCCGCGTCAGCATGTGTACGACACGATCTATCGCCCCGCGGAAACGCCATTGCTGCAGATCGCCGAAAGTGCGGGCGCGAAGGTGGCGAACGGGCTGAGCATGTTGCTGCATCAGGGTGCCAAGGCGTTTGAGATTTGGACGAAGCGGAAAGCGCCGCTGGCGGTGATGCGGCGCGCCTTGCGGGCCGCGGTTTACGGTGACAAATCGTGACCTGGCTGCAGCTCTATCTGGATTTTGTCGTGTTTGCGTTTGGGGCTGTGATTGGCAGTTTTTTGAATGTATGCGTCCATCGCATGCCGCTCGATCAATCCATCGTCACGCCGCCATCCCATTGTCCGCACTGCAATCAGCGTATCCAGTGGGCGGACAACATCCCGCTCGTTAGCTACCTGCTGTTGCGGGGAAAATGCCGGCATTGCGGCGCACGGATCAGCCCGCGCTATTTCCTGATTGAATTACTAACGGCGGTGTTGTTTTTGCTGATGTGGCTGAAATTGACACAGTGGGACCACCCATCGCTGCAGGGCGCGGAGTTCCTGAAGGCGCCGATCTACTGGATGGTCATCGCGGGTTTAATCGTTGCAACCTTCATCGACTTTGAGCACTATATCATCCCCAATGAGATCACGTTTGGCGGGCTGATTGTGGGGCTGGTGTTGAGCGCCGCGTATCCGCCCCTCATGGGCGCGGATTCGATCAAGATATCCGTGATGCGATCGCTTCTTGGCGCTGTGGTGGGTGGGGTGACGTTGCTGACGGTAGCGATCGTTGGGGAGCTGATCTTTCGCAAGGAAGCGATGGGCATGGGCGACGTGAAACTAATGGCGGCCATCGGCGCGTTTTTCGGGTGGGAGTCGACTCTGTTTACGATTCTGGTTTCATCGTTGGTAGGCGGAGTTGTGGGATTGATACTGGTCATCGGGACCCGGAAGGGGTGGCAAAGCCGCATTCCGTATGGCCCGTACATTGCGTTCGGCGCGCTGTTATGGATGTTTTGCGGTCACGGACTGATCAATTGGTACCTAGGCTTTATCCGAGGATGACATGCCAGAATTGCGTTACTTCACGGCAGGCGAATCGCACGGCCCGTGCTTGATCGGCGTCGTGGAGGGGCTGCCGGCCGGGCTCAAACTCGATCTCGCGGCGATCAACCGCGACCTGGCGCGCCGTCAGCAGGGGTATGGGCGCGGAGGCCGGATGAAACTGGAGACCGACCAGGCCGAAGTGCTCTCGGGGATTCGTCATGGCGAGACGATCGGTTCGCCGGTTGCGTTCATGGTCAAGAATCGTGATTTCAAGATCGACGTATTGCCAGCCGTGACCAAACCGCGGCCCGGCCATGCCGATCTTGCGGGCGTGATCAAGTACGACCGACAGGACGCGCGCGACATTCTGGAGCGATCCAGCGCACGGGAGACAACCATGCGCGTGGCGATTGGCGGAGCGTGCAAACTTCTGCTGGCGGAGATCGGCGTGGATATCGTGGGCCACATTGTCAGTCTTGGAACGGTGCAGGCGAAAACGGATGGCCTGACGTTCGCGCAAATCCGCGAGCGGAGCGAGGCCAGCGAGGTGCGTTGCGCGGACGCGACCGCCGAGAAGCAGATGATCGAGGCGGTCGATGCGGCCAAAGCGCAGGGTGATACGCTGGGTGGGGTGTTTGAGGTCATTGCCATTGGAGTTCCCGTTGGCCTTGGCAGTCATGTTCAGTGGGATCGGAAACTTGACGCAAATTTGGCGCGCGGATTGATGAGCATTCAGGCAATGAAGGGCGTTGAAGTGGGACTGGGCTTTGAAGCGGCACGACGATTCGGTTCGCAGGTGCACGATGAAATCCTGCCGGCCCAGAATGGCGTTTTGACGCGGTCGGGGAACAACGCAGGCGGATTTGAAGGTGGAATGACCAACGGCCAGCCCGTCGTGGTTCGCGTGGCCATGAAACCGTTATCGACCCTGATGAAGCCGATGCGGTCGGTGGACATTCAGAGCGGGGAGGAAGTAAAAGCCACGGTGGAACGGTCGGATGTGTGCGCCACCCCGGCGGCGGCGGTCATTGGAGAAGCGGTTGTCGCGTTCGAGCTGGCGAAGGCGGTGCTCGACAAATTCGGCGGGGACAGCGTTCGGGAACTCAAGCGAAACGC
>DATJWQ010000014.1:0-32206 GCA_035501175.1 Verrucomicrobiia bacterium
CCGCGAACACGCAGGCGACCAACGGTGTGCCGTTTGTCGTAGGCGATGGCGTGGACGAGGCGAACTTTATCCTGCAGGGTGGGGTGCATTCGTTCAACAGCTTGGAAATCAGCAACGCGGCGGTGCTCTCGGGTTGTGGCACCGTGACCGGGCCGGTCCGAGTTGATTCAGGCGGAACGATCCTGTCCGATTGCGGAACGTTGACGTTTACCGGCATCGTCACCAACAACGGCACGATGCGGGCGATCGATGGCGACGCGCTGGAGACGTACGGCACGCTCGTCAACAACGGGATCATCGACATCATCAATGGCGGGGTCACGAATTTCCACGGGGCGTTCATCAATCACGGCACGGTCCTGACGCCTGCCAGCGTCCAGGTTTCCAGCGCCAGCGTGTCCGGGAATGACGTGCTCGTTCAAATCCAGT
Source organism: Verrucomicrobiia bacterium (assembly GCA_035501175.1). Taxonomy (GTDB): domain Bacteria; phylum Verrucomicrobiota; class Verrucomicrobiia; order Palsa-1439; family Palsa-1439; genus Palsa-1439. The sequence goes on from DATJWQ010000014.1 coordinate 430, forward strand.
CGTACGGTGGGCACACGTATCAGTTGCAGGCGAGTCCGACGATGACGCCGACGAACTGGGTGAACGAGGGCGTGTCGCAATCCGGGACGGGCGGGATCTTGACGTTCACCGATTCCGGCGGCGCGACGAATGTACCGGGCCGGTTTTACCGGGTGGGCTGCAGCGCGCCGTGAGGGCGGGGCGGGGCGAGTAAGGCGCAGAAGCGCTTATTTCCATTCGTGTTGTCGTTGGAGTGTGTTAGTGCGAGCTGCACCCCAGCCAGGCGATCCATGTTATCAGCACAGCGAATGGTAGCGCGGATGCCGTCACGCCGCTATAAAAGAGAAGCGGATGTTGAGTGCGTTGATAACTTTGATTCGCTGTAAGGTCGATGCCAAGAACCAGAAGTACCACCGGAAGTACAACCTCAATGGCTTGGAATGGCGGAATATACACGATCGCGAGCCCCAAGCCGGACATCCCTTCATTGCCGAATAACACGACCGCAAGAATGACGGCGAACCACAGGACCATTAGCACGCCGATCACAGCAACGTGGACTCTCAAGTTCACCGAGGTTTTCACGATTCTCCTGTTTCTGTGCGCCGCCAAGGATAGCAGCTCGTCCCGCGGATTTCAATTTTGAGAGACCACCCGGCAGTGTGCGCGCCAACGTGTTGAATGCGGTCAATCAACTGCGCGGGGCCGGGCCGATTCTGGCGGCGCTGGTGAAATCGGGCAAACTGCGGGTCGTGGGCGGGTGCTACGATTTGGAGACGGGCCGGGTGTGGATCGTGGAGTAGGGGGGGCGCCTCTACGAGGCGCGTTTCGAGCACGGCTCATAGAGCCGTGGCTACACCGGCGGAGCTACACCGGCGGGGCGACGCCGGGGTTGCCATCCGCGGGGTTCTACTCTACACTGCCCGGCATGTCGGATCGCTATCCGCGTCGACCGCCGCGCTTGGCGGTCGTCTTCGATGCCCACAAGGACGCTCCCGTTTACTTCGTGAGCTTCTGCACGTACCGCCGCCGTCCCTGGTTGGCGCGCCCCGAACTCCACGAAGCGTTCTGTCAATTCGCGCACCGCGGCTGGCGCGAACGGCAGATAGGGGTGGGTCGGTATGTGTTGATGCCCGAGCACATCCATCTGCTGGTGTGTGGCGGCGCGGACTTCGCCTTGGGCGAATGGGTCAAACTGCTGAAGCAGTGTCTCGGCAAAGCGATTTGCGCGTCTCGAAAGGGCACGCCTCACAGAGGCGTGGCTACACCCCGCGAACGTCTGTGGCAGGAAGGTTTCTTTGATCGTCTGATACGACGCGACGAAAAGCTCGCGGACGTCTGGGAGTATCTCTGCCGGAATCCTTTGACGGCCGGTCTGAGTACCACGCCGGCGGATTGGCCCTATCAAGGCGAAATCGTTCCGGTTGACCGTGCGTAGCTGCGGGGGCGTCTGCGGATGAACGGCTTGAGGGGGCGCGCCTCACAGAGGCGCGGCTGCACCTGGCACGCCTCATAGAGGCGTGGCTACACCGGGCGCGGCTGCACCAGGGTTTGGAACCTTGACAAATGGGGCTAAAGGGGGCATGCTGGTTGACGATATAGATACTGCTATGGATAGCGCAAGGCACAGCACATTGAACGTTTCCCGCGCGACGCTGGTTGGCGTCGTGGTGGTCGTGCTGGTGCGTGTCGGCGCGCCGTAGCGGGAACGAAACGAGAATTTCAACCCCCGTCGGCGCGAGCCGGCGGGGGTTGCGCTTTTCCAGGCTCCCAGCTCTCGCCGGTCGTCCCGGGGAAACAACCAGAGGGACAAACGACCATGATCAGAAGAACCGGCGCAGAAATCATCATCCGCTTGTTGGAACGTCAGGGGATCCGCATCATCAGCGGAATCCCCGGCGGCGCGAATTTGCCGATGTACGACGCCTTGTCGCGGAGTCGGGCGATTCGGCACGTGCTGGCGCGGCACGAACAGGGGGCGGGATTCATCGCGCAGGGCATGGCGCGGGTCACGGGCACGCCACAGGTCTGTTTTGCGACATCGGGGCCGGGCGCCACGAACGTCCTGACGGCAGTGGCGGACGCCAAGCTCGATTCGATTCCGATGGTGTGCATCACGGGACAGGTCCCGAGCACATTGATCGGGACGGATGCGTTTCAGGAGGTTGATACGTACGGCATGAGCATGCCCGTGACGAAGCATAATTTCCTCGTCAAATCGGCGGCTGCGCTGCTCGACGTGATTCCCGAGGCGTTTCGGATTGCGGCGTCGGGTCGGCCCGGGCCGGTGCTGGTTGATGTCACGAAGGACGCGCAGACCGGGACGGCGGAATTTGAATCGTGGCCGGAACCGGGTCGGCGCGATGAGCCTCCGCATTTGTGTGAGGCTGACATCCAACGGGCAGCGGCGATGATCAACGCGGCGCGGAAGCCGGTGTTGTATCTCGGCGGCGGAGTGATTCATGCTGATGCGGGGCGGTGGGCGACGGAACTGGCGGAGAAGGCGGGGTTGCCGACGACGATGACATTGATGGCATTGGGAGCGATGGCGACGGATCATCCGTTGTCGCTCGGGATGCTCGGCATGCACGCGGCGCGGTACACGAACATGGTGCTGGAGGAATGTGATCTGCTCATCGCGGCGGGCGCGAGATTTGATGACCGCGCCACGGGCAAGGTCGCGCAATTCTGTCCGCACGCGGGAATCATTCACATTGATATTGACGCGAGCGAACTGGGCAAGATCAAGACGCCGCACGTGGCGATCCATGGCGACGTCGGCGCGGCATTGGCGGCATTGTTGCCATTGGTCGAGCAGAACGCGCGGCCGACATGGTTGGGATGCGTGGCAGAGCTGAGACAGAGATTTCCGTTACAGACGACGGGCATCGATGATCCGCGGACGCCGTACGGGTTGATTGCGCAGGTCGCCGAGTTGGCCGGTGGAGACGCGATCATTTCGACGGATGTCGGCCAGCATCAGATGTGGACGGCGCAGGCCTATCCGTTTCGGCGGTCGCGTCAATGGCTCACGTCGGGCGGGTTGGGGACGATGGGGTTTGGGTTGCCGGCGGCGATTGGGGCGGCGTTGGCGAGGCCGGAGCGCACGGTCGTGTGCTTCAGCGGTGACGGCAGTTTGTTGATGAACTGCCAGGAGTTGGCAACGGCGGCTGAAGAAAACGTCAATGTGAAGATTGTGTTGTTCAACAACAATTCGCTGGGACTGGTGCATCAGCAGCAGGATTTGTTTTATGGGAAACGATTGTTTGCGTCGGATTACCGCGCGCGTGTTGATTTTGTTGGGTTGGCGAGAAGCCTGGGCGTGAAGGCGTATGATCTGGCGGATGATGAGGACCCGCGGGGGACGCTGTCGACGGCGTTGGGCGAGCGCGGTCCGTGCTTGATCCATGCGCTGATCGATGCGGAGGAGAAGGTGTACCCGATGGTGCCGCCCGGCGCGGCGAACCGGGATATGATCGGACACGACAACACGAATGACGCGAACTCCGATGGACGACATCGCGAGCGCAAGCGTCCGACGCGAATGGCGCGAACAGGAGCAGAGGCGGCGGTGTAAGGTTGCGAAGAGATTCGGACGGCAACCAAAGGACAACCTGGGGAGGGAGTTCCTCCCCGAGTTTTCCTTTGGAGACCTTTCTGTGCCCACGATGAGGGGTTTTCACCACCCCTCAACGGGCTTCTTTTCGTCAGGCTCGGTTCGGCGAGCTCGCGGCGGCAGGCAGGCTTCCGCAGGCCCTCCGGACTGGCGGTGCGGGTGGGGTTGGGGGAGGCTGGGAGGAGCGTGGGAAGGGCGGTCGATGGAGGTGGGGCCGGGCAGCGGGAAAAAATTCTCGACGCTACAAAGTTTTGAGGAGGTCGGTGAGTTCGTCGCGGGGGCCGTCGTGATGCTGGGTGATGGCGAGTTGGAGCGCGTGTTCGAAGACGGGTTTGGCTTCGGAGGAGCGATCGAGGGCCACGAGGCATTTGCCGAGTTGGATATGCGCGACCATCCAATCCGGCTTCGCGCCGCAGAGCGCGTGGAGATGTTCGATGGCATTCGCGAACTCGCCGGCATCGCAATATGCCTGGGCGAGATTGAAACGGGACAGGTCGTTGTTGGGGAATCGCTGCCAAAGTTCGAGCGCTCTGGCGATTCGGTCGTTGCTCATCGCAGCTCTTCTAGCTAGGCTGGCGCGGCGTGGAAAGCAAATTCTACCAGGCCGACGAGCATCGCGCGGAGAAGGTGCACGAGTTGTTTGCGACGATTGCGCGCCGGTACGACCTGCTCAACGACATCATGAGCGCGGGGTTGCATCGGCGGTGGAAACAGCGGCTGGTAGAATTGGCACGAACAGAACCGGAGAGCAAAGAGCGGAGGGAAGTGCTCGATTTGTGCTGCGGGACCGGGGACATTGCACGGCGGTTCGCGATCGACAGTGCGGAAGTTATCGGCGCGGATTTTACGGAAGAGATGTTGCGAGTGGCGCGGGCGCTGGGAGGGCGGACGCAGAGGGTGGGCTGGGTGCGGGCGGATGCGCTGCAATTGCCGTTTCCCGACAGGTCGTTCGACGTGGTCAGCGTGGGATATGGCCTGCGGAACCTGGCGGACATCGAGCGAGGACTGCGTGAAATCCTGCGCGTGCTGAAGCCGGGCGGCAGATTCCTGTCGCTCGATTTTGGGAAGCCGGAATCGAAGCTGTTTCGCGGAATATACTTCGGCTACCTGCGAACCGTGTTACCGGTTCTGGGGCACCTTTTCTGCGACGACCCGGACACATACGGTTATATCCTCGCCTCGTTGCACAATTACCCGGCGCAACGGGGGATCAAGGAACTGATGGAATCGATTGGCTATCGCGAGTGCGGCTTTGAGGAGTTTTGTCTCGGGTCGATGGCCATCAATTACGGCGTGAAGCCGGAATGAGCGGCCTGGCCCGTTCGCGCTACTTCTCCGTATCGACGTGGAAGATGGTTTTCTGTTTGTAGGTCTCTCCGGGGCGGAGAATGACGGACGGGAAAGAGGGCTGGTTGACCGTGTCGGGAAAGTGTTGGGCCTCGAGACAGAATCCGCCGTATTGGGGATAGGCCGCGCCGCGCTTGCCCGCGATGGAGCCATTGAGGAAATTCCCCGTGTAGAACTGCACGCTGGGTTCGGTTGTGTGGACTTCGAGGACGCGGCCCGATTGCGGATCGCGCACGTGCGCGGCGAGTTTGAGTTTCTCGGCGTTGCCGTCCAACACATAGGCGTGATCGTAGCCGACCGGGTCACCTTTGATCTGGCCAATTCGTTGTCCGATACGTGCGGGCCTGGTGAAATCCATCGGAGTGCCTGTCACGGTTTTGATCTCGCCTGTGGGGATTAGCGTGTCGTCCACGGGCACGAACTTCGCAGCGGCGATCATGATCTCGTGATCGAGGATGTTTCCTGAGCCGGCGAGGTTGAAGTAGGTGTGATTTGTCAGGTTGACCGGCGTAGGCTTGTCGGTGGTGGCTGTGTAATCGATGACCAGTTTATTGTCGTGGGTCAGTGTGTAGACGATTGCCACATCCAACTTGCCGGGATACCCCTCTTCGCCATCGGCACTCTGATAGCCGAACCTGACGGACGGACTCTTGGTGTCGTCCGCTTCCGCCCGCCACCAGGCTTTGTCAAAGCCTTTGAGTCCGCCATGCAGATGATGCGGGCCATTGTTGGTGACAAGGTGATATTCCCGGCCATCGAGATGAAATCGGCCATGAGCGATGCGGTTGGCGCAGCGCCCGACGGTGCAGCCGAAGTAGGGACTGTTTCGACTGATATAGGCGTCGAGGTTGTCGAATCCCAACGTGATATCACCAAGGTGGCCGTGCCGGTCGTGGGTTTCGAGCGCGACGAGAGTAGCGCCGTAGTTCATCACGGAGGCAGTGACACCGTTCTCATTGCGGAGCGAAAAAAGGGTCACTGCGGAACCATCCGACAATCTACCGAAAGTTGTTGTGTACAGGCTCATAATCCCTTGGAAACAGCCACGCCGTCCACGACGTTGCAAACATGGACGGCATACTTGCCGGCGAGTTCAGGATAACGGCGTGGATAGGCATTGTCCACAGCGGTCGTGAGTGCGTCGACACTGTCGGCGCGCACGATCGCGCCGGCCGCGCCCTTGTCGCCACCGCCGAGCATACGTTCGCCGAGCACACCGGGAACGGTGCGGGCAATGTCACACATGGCTTCGAGTTCGGGACCGGAGATTTGGTAATCGTCACGGAGTCCGAAACCATCCTGGCGAAAGATCGCGCCCACGGTTTCCACGTCCCCCGCTTTCCATGCGTCGAGCATCTGATCGAAACGTTGCTGGGCGTGGAAGATGTAGTTAAGGCGGGCACACAAGTGCGGATGAGAGTCGCCGTACTTCGCCATGACGCGATCGTACAACTTTTGGTCCCGAATATCGGCGAGATGGGCGAACCCGAAATCTTTGCCGGCCAGGGCAACGAGCTCATCACATTCCGCACGGCGAATCTTGTAGGTGGATTTCTCGAGCCCGGGCCGCACCGTGCCGGTATCGAGGCTGACGAAGCGGAAGTCGATGGTGTGATGACCGAGGGACACATGACGAACGCTTCCATTCTTCGGGCTGTAATGCGTGCCCATCCCGGCGCGGGCAAAATAGATCATGATCTGGTCGAGCTTCCCGCACGGCGAGCCGACATAGTCATTCTCGACGGCCTGAGCCATGTCGACGATTTTCATCCCGGCAGGGAGCGCGATGTCATTTGCATCGAGGAATGTGAGCAGCAGGTTGATCGAGAGCGATGCGGAGCGGGACATGCCGCCGCCGGGGATATTGCTATGGAGCACGGCGTCGAATCCGTGGATGGGACGGAAGCCTTCGCGGCGCAGGATGTAGTCAACTCCATAAGGGAAACGGGCCCAGGTATCAGCGATCGTCGGTGATTTTGGCGAGGGCACATGACCGAGCTGAAACTCGATGAACCCATCGTCCGGAAAGTTGGCGCTGAAGAGGCGGACGCGGTCAGTGCCGTTTGGTTTGGCGGCGAGCCAGAGGAACCGGTCCGTGCCGACGCCAAACAGGTCGGTGCCATTGTAATCGCCGTGCTCGACCCCGAGGCAGAACCGCGACGATGTTCGACGAATCAGACCGCCGCGAACGTTGAGTTTGGCGTTCGCCGCAGCTTGAGCGAGGACATCTCGAGCGTGAAGATCGGGGTCGGCAGTCTTCATTATCCCTTTCGTGTGCTGGCAGGCTACCATACACCGTGCATCTGGTCGAGCGTCGCGGACGGAATCGACCGGATTGGAAGATTTTGCTTGATGAATCAGGGTCCTCAGAGGAGAATTTGGTCAAGATAATTCTTCCGACGGCGGAAGAGCAAGTGCTAGGTCGGGTTTCCAACGCGGAGGCTTTCAATTGAATGCGATGAGACTGCTGAAGAGCGTCGGTGTGGCGACTGTGATTGTGCTGATGGCGGGCTGCTCGGAAAGCAAGCCCGAGGCCGATACCGCGTTGGAGCGTCAGAAACCGGGACCCGGGAGCAAGGTTGTGATTCGCGGGTCCAACACGTTCGGGGAAGAACTGGGGCCGCGTCTGATTGCCGAATACAGGAAGGATCATCCCGCCACCGATTTTGACCTGATGCCGAAAGCGACGGGGTATGGCATGGCGGCGCTGATTGCCGGGCAGTGTGACATTGCCGGAGCCTCCCGGATGCCCAGCGTAGATGAGTTGGAAGTCGCCAAGATGAAGCAGGTCGAGTTGAATGATTATGTGGTCGGCGCGTACGGCGTAGCCGTGGTAGTGAACGGCAACAATCCGGTCGGGACGCTGACGACGAATCAGGTGCGAGACATTTTTACCGGTGTGATCCTGAACTGGAAGGACGTGGGTGGGGCCGATGCGCCGATCCATTTGTATGTTCGCGACCCGGTTTCGGGTACATACTTGGGCTTTCGCGAATTGGCCATGGAGAACAAGCCCTACGGCCAGCCAGAGAAGTTGTTTACCAACTACGACGGGATCGTGCAGGCGGTCGGTGGAGATCCGGACGGGATCGGCTATTCCAGTTTGGGGTTGGACAAGAGCGGCGGGGTCAAACCCGTGTCCATCGGCGGGGTCCAACCAGGCGTGGACACCGTGAACAAGCACGAATACCCTTACGCCCGCACCATCCACTTGTACACCACCAAGGGCGACGAGGCTGTCCCAGCCCATGATTTCATTGAGTTTGTGGAATCGCCGAAGGGTCAGGAAGTTGTCCAGCAGGTGGGGTTCGTGCCGCATTCCTGAGGTGGTTGACGCCCTGAGGAGCGGTTTGGTCTTCACGCAGACCTTCAAGTAGGAAGCTCCGGCAACAGCATGTTGATCGCCCTGTGAGGCGTGGATCTTCTCACCCCCCGTCCACTTGAGTTCCGGTGCTGAAGGCTTCATTTAAAAGTCATCGCCTCTCGCGTCGCCGGCGAATCAGTTCTGTACCGATGCGGGAATTGTGTTGGCGAAACGGGGACAGAGCGTGAACATTGGAGGATGAAACGCTACGGAACCGTGATCGGCGTCAGGCGGGAAAAGATCGAGGAATACAAGGCATTGCATGCGGCCGTGTGGCCGGATGTGCTGGAGATGATTCTGCAGTGTCACATTCAAAATTACTCGATTTACCTGCGGCAACTCGACGACGGCGGATTCTATTTGTTCAGCTATTTCGAATACACGGGTCAGGATTTCGCGGCAGATATGGCGCGGATGGCTGCCGACCCCGTGACGCAGCGGTGGTGGTCGCTGTGCGAACCCTGTCAGCAACCGTTGAGCGATCGCTTGCCGGGCGAATGGTGGGCGAGCATGGAAGAAGTGTTTCACACGGATTGAGGTTCCAAACGCCCATGCGATGAACACGGAGGGAGTGCCGATTCCTTTTTCGGTGCATCGCACGCACTATCTTGCTACTCTTTGATGCACTGTCGATCAGCCGTTGGCCGACGAGTGGTTGCAGGCAATCGCCCGCATTGGCCTGCAACCTTGCGGACAAGGGGTAGACCGGCAACGTGTGAATCATATTCGATTAACAACCAACTCAATCAGGAGGCTGCTTCTGTGAAACGCATCGCAATCCTGCTGACCGCATTGGTTCTGGCAAGTTTATCGTTGGCCGCCGACATCAATCTGGGAGTCATTCCGAAGAGCACCGGAGGCGAGTTTTGGGAGACGGTCGAGAGGGGAGCGCGACAGGCCGCCAAGGACCAGGGCGTGAACATTCGCTGGGAGGGCACGGTCACCGAAACGGAAATCGCCGAACAGAACAAGATCATTGAGAACATGGTCAATCTCGGTGTGAACGGGATCGCACTGGCGCCGTTGAACAAGACCGCGATGCGCAAGGAGGTGGAGAATGCCGTAAAGGCCGGCATACCCGTTGTCGTGTTTGACTCGGCAGTGGATGGCACGGCGCAATCGAGCTTCGTGGCGACCGATAGCCGTGCCGCGGGCGCGCTGGGTGGGAAATACATGGTCGAGCTGCTCGGGAACAAACCGGCCCGCGTGATGTGTATGCGGTTTGTGCAGGGAACGGGCAGCACCGAGGCGCGCGCCGCCGGTTTCATCGATACGGTGAAGGCCGCCGGATACACCGTGGTGGCGGACCCGTATCCGGACACGGGCACCGTGGAAGGGTGCAAGACCGCAGCGGCAAACACGTTGGAGAAATTTGTGAAGAACGGCCAGCTCGAGCTCGACGGTGTTTTTGCGGCGAACCTGTATGCATCGGTCGGAGTCGAATCGGCGTTGGAAGATCTGCGCAAGAGCGGGGTGAAGACGTCCGTCAAGGTCGTCGGGTTTGACACCTCGAAGAAGCTCGTCGAAGACGTGCAATCGGGCAGCATCGACGCGTTGGTTGCGCAGGATCCGTATCGCATGGGGTATCTCACTGTCGAGACGCTGGTCAAGGTCGTGAAAGGTGAGAAGGTTCCCGCCGTCACCGACACGGGCGCGAAACTCGTGACGCGGAAGGGCCTCGAGAGCGATCCGGCCATCCGCAAGCTCGTCGGTTTGGAATGAGCGACGTGGCACAGGCCGCCGTGAAGCCCGGCGTCGCCCGCCTCGAGATGCGGGGGATTCGCAAGAGCTTTGGCGCGACCCATGCCCTGAAGGGCGTCAGCCTTTCCGTCGCACCGGGCGAAGTTGTGGCGTTGGTCGGCGAAAACGGCGCCGGCAAGAGCACGCTGATGAAGGTGTTGTCCGGCGCGCATGTGCCGGATGAGGGCCAAATGTTCCTCGACGGCACAGAGTACGCGCCCCGCGATCCCTTGCACGCGCGGGCCTTGGGTGTGGCGATGATTTATCAGGAGTTGGCGCTCGCCCCGCATCTGTCGGTGATGGAGAACATCCTGCTCGGTATCGAGCCTCATCGTGGACCGTTGATGAACTGGCCCGAAATGCGGACGCGAGCCGGACAGGCGCTGGCGCAGGTGGGAATGGACGATGTCGATGTGGCCGTGCCGGTGCGGTCGTTGTCGATCGCACAGCAGCAGTTGGTGGAAATCGCGCGGGCGGTCGCTTGCGAGTGCCGGGTGTTGGTCCTGGACGAGCCGACCAGTTCACTGACGCAACACGACATTGAGAAACTGTTCGCGCTGATCCGGCGGCTTGTGACGCGCGGCATTTCCGTCGTGTACATCTCTCACGTTTTGGAAGAAGTGCAGGAAATCTCCACGCGCTTTGTCGTGCTGCGGGACGGCGAATCGGTTGGATCGGGTGGGACGGAAGGGACTCCGGTGGAACGTATCATCGCGCTGATGGTCGGGCGCGATGTCGGAGAATTATATCCGCGCTCAGCGCGTTCGCCGGGTGAGATCCTTCTGGAGATCAAGGATCTGGCCGGTATCGGCAAACCCTTGCAGGCATCGCTGCAATTGCGGCGTGGTGAAGTTTTGGGGATTGCCGGATTGGTCGGGGCGGGGAGGACGGAATTGCTGCGGGCGATCTTCGGCCTCGATCCGGTCCGCAACGGCGAGATTCGCGTGGCGCAGTATTCCGGTCCCGCGACGCCGAACCGCCGGTGGGCGCAACGGGTCGGTATGGTCAGTGAGGACCGCAAGACCCAGGGTCTGGCGTTGGGGTTGAGCATTGCGGACAATATCACCCTGCCGCGGCTGGAAGGATTCGGGCCGTGGCCTATCGTATTTCCTTCGCGGCAGCGACAAGCCTGCAGGCCGTGGATTGAGAAAATCCCGATCAAATGCGCCGGGGCATCGCAACGCGTGGTGACGCTCTCGGGCGGGAACCAGCAGAAGGTTGCCATCGCGCGATTGTTGCATGCCGACGTCGATGTGCTGCTGTTGGACGAGCCGACCCGCGGAATCGACGTGGGATCCAAAGCGCAGATTTACCAGTTGATCGACGAATTGGCCCGCCGGGGCAGGGCGATCCTCATGGTCAGCAGTTATCTGCCCGAGTTGCTGGGCGTGTGCGATCGCATCGCCGTGATGTCCCGCGGACGGCTGAGCGAGACGCGCGCGCGAACCGATTGGGACGAACATCAATTGATGGCAACGGCGACGGGCCAGGAGAATCGATGAACGCAGAGTCGTCCAACACGCGGAGCTTCCGCCTTCCGAAGGGCTGGATCGACATTGGCGGGCGACTGATCGCGCTGCTGGTGGTGTTCGTGTTTTTCGCTTCCATGATTCCCGATGGCAGATTTTACGGACTGCGCAACCTGGAGAATCTCCTCCGGCAAAGCGCGGTGTACGGGACGGCCGGCCTCGGCATGACGCTGGTGATTATCACCGCGGGGATCGATCTGTCCGTGGGTTCCATGATCGCGTTATCGGTGGTCACGGTGGCGTGGGTGCTGAACATTGGCGCGGGCGCCGAGGCGGCGACGGTGGGCGGCAATGAGGCAGCGTATTTTATTACGCAGCATCCGGTCCTCGCGCCGATCGCGGCGTGCGCGGCGGCGATTCTCATCGCCACACTGGCGGGACTGGTCAACGGCTCACTGATTGTATGGATGAGGCTCGTACCGTTCATCGTGACGTTGGGAACAATGGGCGTGTTTCGCGGGCTGGCGAAAGGCATCGCTCATGAGCGCGACATTTATCCACCGGACGCGGGTTGGGTCGGGCGGATCATGGATCCGGTACTAACGGCGAAGACGGGGAGCTGGATGCTGTTGCCAACGGGTGTTTGGATTCTGATCGCCGGCGTGGTGGTGACATCGTTCCTGTTGGGCTATACACGCCTCGGGCGGCACATCTACGCCGTTGGCTCGAATGAGGAGACGGCATGGCTGTGCGGCGTGAAGGTGGGACGGGTCAAATTAATCGTGTATTCGTTGTGCGGGTTCTTCTGTGGATTGGCCGGACTGATGCAATTCTCGTACATCGGCATCGGCCAGCCCACGACAGGAGACAAATACGAGTTATTTGCGATTGCCGCGGTGATCATCGGCGGCGCGAGCTTCAATGGCGGCGAAGGATCGGCATTTGGGACGTTGATCGGTGCGCTGACCATCACGGTGCTGTACGCCGGCGGCCAGCAGATGGGCTGGTCGAAATGGGTGCAGGAAATGGTCATCGGCGCGATCATCATTATTGCGGTTGCGCTGGATCGCCTGCGTCATCTTCGATGGAAATCCACAAATTGAGGAAAGGATTGCGATGCCAAGCACAAACCTGAAAGTGAATCGACCGCGTAACCGACTGATTGGCGAGAACCCGAGAATTGGGATTCGCCCGACGATTGACGGACGGCTCGGGGGGGTGCGTGAGTCGCTGGAAGAGCAAACCATGGGGATGGCCAAGAGTGTGGCCAAACTGATATCGGAGAGATTGCGGCACGCGGATGGCACGAAGGTGGAATGCGTGATCGCGGACCGTTGTATCGGAGGGATCGCCGAGGCGGCGATGTGCGCCGGGAAATCCTCGCGCAACGGCGTGGGCGCGTCAATCACTGTGACACCCTGTTGATGTTATGGCTCGGAGACGATGGAGATGAATCCGCTGATCCCAAAAGCAGTCTGGGGATTCAACGGCACGGAACGTGCCGGCGCGGCGTACCTGGCAGCAGTTGGCGCGGGTCACAATCAGAAGGGGTATCCCGTCTTCAACATTTACGGGCGCGACGTGCGCGACAGCAACGATCCGGCGATTCCCGAGGACGTCGAGCAGAAGTTGCTGCAGTTCGCGCGCGCGAGCCTGACGGTGGCCACAATGCTGCGGATTCCGGTGTATATGCACAATGTCGACGAGGCGCGGATCTTTCGGCCGAGCGTGTGGACGGAGTTCGGCACCGGTGGGCTCGAAGCCGCCGATTTTGCCGCATGCCGGAACTTTGGCGCGTTGTACGGCAAATACTAGCGGGTGGCTTCCGGGCTGGCGGGCGACTTGCTAAGGGATGGTACGGCTGTCATAATGAGCCTCGGGAAACGAGCGGGAAACATCCGGATCCGCACTTTCATGAGCATTGCTGGGGAGAGGTGGCAGAGTGGTCGAATGCGGCGGTCTTGAAAACCGTTAGGCGCGTTAGCGTCTCGGGGGTTCGAATCCCTCCCTCTCCGCCATTCGGCGGACGAGTCCGCCAGCCTGCTCTGCCAGATTCGATGTGCGTCTTTATTCCCGATCCGCTTGAAGGTTAACCAGAAAACTTTGGCGTGGGTGGCGCTGGCGGTCTTTGCCGGCACAATGTGGCTGCATTGGCCCAGTGTGCGGGGCGGCTTCCTGAGTCGGATGGACGACGATGAGTACCTGCATCAGTCGATTCGGTGGAACGGGCTGACGTGGGGCGCGGTGAAGTGGGCGTTCACGACCACGGAGCCCTATTACCATCCGCTGCCGCGATTGTCGCACGTAGTGGACTACCAGATTTGGGGCCGGAACGCGGCGGGACATCACGCGACGAGTGTTGTTCTGCACGCGCTCAATGCAGCGCTGGTGTTCGGGTTCTTATGGACCCTGCTCGGGGCGACGCGCCTGGGCGATGGCGAACGACTGGCGCTGGCTCTGGGAGTCTCGTTGGTGTTTGCCGCGCATCCGTTGCAGGTGGAGACGGTTTCATGGATTTCGGCGCGGTCGCAGTTGCTTTCGACGGCGTTCGGGATTGGATGCGCGTGGGCATACTGCGCGAGGCGAAGCCGGTGGACGGTATGGGCGTTGTTCGCGGCGGCGATACTCAGCAAGCCGACAGCTGTGTCATTTCTGTTCGTGATTCTGGCGATTGACTATTTCCCGCTGCGGCGGCTCGAGCGGATTGGCTGGAAGCGAGTGCTGGGAGAGAAGGTCGTCATGATCGCGATAGCAGCCGCGATATCGACAGTGACCATTCTCACCGAATCGAGCACCGGCGGAATGATCGAGCCGCTCCAGGCTGTCCATTCGCTGCAACGCGTGTATCTCACGGTGCAGAGTCTGACATTCTACCCGTGGAAGCTGGTGTGGCCGACCGGGCTGTCCCCGTATTATCCGTTGGGAGTGGGGTTCTCATTGCAGCCGATGTGGGTGACGGTGTCGGCGCTCGCCGTGGCAGGCGTGACGATCGCGAGTATCTGGTACCGGAAACGCGCGCCAGCCGTGGTCGCAGGTTGGGGCGCTTACGTGATGATGGTGTTGCCTGTTTCGGGACTGGTGCAACGAGGATGGCAGGCGGCGGCGGACCGTTATGCGTATGCCGCCGCACTGCCGCTTCTCCTGCTTGCCGGCGGGGCGATCATCTGGTTGTGGCGGCGTGCGGCGATAAAGGGAAGAGCGGTGCTGGTCTGTGTATTAACGGGTGAGCTTGCTTTTCTCGGAACCTGCACGCGCGCGCGGACGTTGGTGTGGCGCAATGACGAAACCTTGTGGCGGAGTGTGCAAGCGCAGTATCCGAATTCGGTTCAAGCCAGCGAGATGCTGGCGCAGACGATGTTGAATGAGGGCCGCGTGGTCGAGGGAATCGACTACGCGAGGCGCGCGGTCGATTTCGCACCTGAGATGGCGGAGACCCACATGAATCTCGGGATCGCCCTGACCCGGGCGAATCGGATCCCCGAGGCCATCGAAGAGTTGGATCGGGCGCTGGAGATCAAGCCGGACCTGGCGGCCGCGCACCATAATTTGGCGCTGGCGCTTTTGCAGCAGGGACGAGTGCCGGAAGCGACGGCGCATTGGGAGCAAGCAGTGAAATTGAAGCCCGATTATGCCGAGGCGCTGTGCCATCTGGGGATCGTGTTGGAGAAGTCGGGGCGGTTCGACGAGGCCGCCGGGCGTTTCGAGCAGGCGCTGCACATACGGCCCGACTACGCCGAGGCGCACTACAATTTGGGCGTGACGCTGGTTCGCGTGGGCCGCGTGGCGGAGGCGATGGCGGAATGGGAGGAGGCATTGCGTCTGCAGCCTGATTCCGCCGAAGCGCACACCAATCTGGGTGTCGCGCTCGAGCAGGCCGGGAAGCTCGAGGAGGCGCGGGCGCATTACGAAGAGGCGTTGCGGATCGAGCCGGATCTGATTCAGGCGCGCTACAATTTGGGAGTTGTGCTGTCGCGACTGGGCCGGGTCCCGGAAGCGATCGAGCAGTACGAGCTGGTATTGAAAGAGCAACCAGATTTCATGCCAGCGAGAGCTGCGCTGTTGCGATTGCGAACCAGCCACCCATCTGATTAACTAATCCGCGTGAAGATTGGCCGCACAACGTTACTGGGGACGGCAGTGGCAATTTTCGTGGCGACGGCGTGGTTGTATTGGCCGAGCGTGCGGGGCGGGTTTCTGACTCGGATGGACGATGATGAGTATCTGCGTCAGTCGATCCGCTGGAACGGGTTGACGTGGGGCGCGGTGAAATGGGCGTTCACAGCAACCGAACCTTATTACCACCCGCTGCCGCGATTGTCGCACGTGTTGGATTACCAGATCTGGGGCCGGGACGCGACGGGACATCACGCCACGAGCGTGGTGTTGCATGCGCTGAATGCGGCGCTGGTGTTCGGATTTCTGTGGACACTGCTGGGACACGCCGAACTGACGGACAGAGAACGATTCCTGGTGGCGTGTGGAGTGGCGGCGGTGTTCGCCATTCATCCATTCCAAACCGAATCGGTGGCGTGGATGTCGGGACGGACGCAACTCATGTGCACGACATTGGGGGTCGGGTGCATGTGGGTCTATGTGGCCGGCGCGCGACGGTGGGTTGTGTGGGGGTTGTACGTCGGGGCGCTGTTGTGCAAGCCGATGGCCGTGGCATTTCCATTTGTAATGCTGGCCATCGATTATTTTCCGCTGCGGCGAAATCAGAAAGTGGGTTGGCTACGTCTGCTGCAGGAAAAGGCGGTCCTGATTGGTCTGGTCATCGTGGCGGCAGCGGCCACGGTAGTCACTGAGTTGAGGCCGGGCGGATTAATGGTGTCACTGGAAGCCGTTTCGCCGGTGCAACGGGTGTTTCTTCTGTTTCAAAGCCTGACATTTTACCCATGGAGGCTGATTTGTCCGGTTGGGTTCTCGCCGTTTTATCCGTTGAGTCCGGGATTGCAGGCAGGTTGGTGGACAGTGGTGGTCCCGATGTTGAGCGTCGCGGTGGTCACAGGCGTGGCGGTATGGTATCGGCTGCGGATACCAGTCCTTGCGGCGTCGTGGGCGGCCTATGTAATGCTGGTGCTGCCGGTCTCGGGGTTGACGCAAACAGGGATGGCCGGTGTGGCGTTGCGATATGCGTATGTGGCGATGTTGCCCCTGCTGCTGGCGATGGCCGCGGGGGTGGTGTGGTTGTGGCGGAGATCGGCGACGATCGGGCACGCCGGGTTGTCGGGGTTGCTGGTGTGCGAGCTGTGCGTTTTTGGACTGCAGACGCGCATGTTGATTCCGACCTGGCATGACAACGAGACGTTGTGGCAGACGGCGATCGCGAGGTACCCGGACGCAGCCGTTCCCAATCGGGTTCTCTCGATGATATACCTGGCCCAACGTCGGCCATTGAAGGCGCTGGACTATGCGCGGCGGTATGCGGCGATTTTTCCGAAGCAATGCGAGTCCCACAATAATCTCGGATCGGTGCTGGCCACATTGGGCCGATTTGACGAAGCCATTGCGGAATTCCAGGAGGCCTTGCGGCTACAGCCGGACTACGCCGACGCGCACAATAACCTGGGCAATGCCCTGTTGCATGAAGGGAAAGTGGACGAGGCAATGCAGCATTACGAAGAGGCGGTAAAGATCACGCCGGGCTCGCCCGAAGCGCAGTATGATCTGGGGGTGGTTTTGGAGCGGATGGGACGCGCGGCGGAAGCGGCGCAGCATTACCAGATCGCCTTGAGGTTGAGGCCGGATTTGGTGCCTGCTCGAAATGCGCTTGCTCGGCTACAGGCCAGTCAATAGAAAGGCTTGGGGGCAATGGTGGGAATGGCTGTAACCGCGGGACAGGATCAAGCGTCATTGATTGTATCCAGTGCGATATACCAAGGGGACAGGAAATTGTGTTTGCACCATATCGTGCTAGAATCACCCGTTAAGAATTTGAAGCGAGCAAGATGATCAGTATGGAGGCAGATTGGGATATGAGGATTTCACGCTTTTTGCTGGGGGTACTTGTAGTGATGTGCGTCGGGAGTACAAACCGGGCGAACGCGGATACGCTTAAAACATTGCACGGGTTTACCGGTAGCGCTGACGGAGCACAGCCGTACGGCGGACTGATACTGGGTAGCGACGGGAATTATTACGGGACGACGGAGTCGGAGGGCGGAAGCGGAT
The DNA here is from genome assembly GCA_035501175.1 of Verrucomicrobiia bacterium. Classification (GTDB taxonomy): domain Bacteria; phylum Verrucomicrobiota; class Verrucomicrobiia; order Palsa-1439; family Palsa-1439; genus Palsa-1439. The sequence continues at coordinate 18,116 of DATJWQ010000014.1, forward strand.
TCGGCACGGTGTTCTCGATCACGCCGGCGGGCACGCTCACCACGGTCTACAATTTCGGCGGGGGACTTAGCGATGGGGCGAACCCGAAGGCCGGGGTGATTCAGGGTAGCGACGGGCTTCTGTATGGAACGACGTCGAGCGGAGGAAGCGGCGGCGCGGGCACCGTCTTCAAGGTCGGCACGAATGGTAGTCCGACAATACTGCACTCGTTTTCGGGAGGGTCGGATGGCGGGACTCCTCTGGCCGGGCTCGTTCAGGGCAGCGACAGTAATTATTACGGTACGACCGCGAGCGGCGGCACGAGCGGGCAGGGGACGATCTTCGTCTACACTCCGGGATCCGGCTTCATTTCGTCTTATGATTTCACCGGCGGTACGAACGGCGGACAACCGAAGGCTACAATGACGGAAGGCAACGACGGATTTCTGTTCGGCACAACCTACGGCGGCGGAGCTAGCAACGTCGGCACGATCTTTTACTACAGTTTGGCCAACGGGTTGACGACCTGGTACAGCTTCACCGGCGGACTGGATGGCGCGAATCCGGAGGCGGCGTTGGTGCAGGGAAGCGACAGCAATTTTTACGGGACGACGTTCAATGGTGGCGCGGGTTTTGGAACGGTGTTTCGAATCAATATGATGGGTCGATTGGATGTGCTGTGGATTTTCGGGGACGGATCGGACGGCGGGAATCCCGCAGCCGGATTGATCCAGGCTGACGACGGAAATTATTACGGGACGACGTCGACCGGCGGGAGTAATGGCGCGGGCACCATATTTCGGCTTACGCGGAACGGCGCGTTAACGACATTGTACAACTTCGGTGGCGGCAATGATGGGGCCGTGCCGTTGGCGGGATTATTGCAGGCCAACTCGACCAATTTCCTCGGGACAACGTCCGCAGCGGGGAAGGATTCGGTTGGGACCATCTTCAACCTGATACAGCCCTGCACGTTCTCGCTTTTGCCATCGCACGTGACGTTGAATGGGCTGGCCAACAACGGCACGTTTTCGGTGGCGAGCAGCGGGACGGGTTGCGTGTGGATCGCGCAGAGCAACGCGGATTGGATCAACGTGACTTCCAGCAACAGCAGCGTCGGTCCGGGAACGGTGACCTACACCACGACGGTCAACAGCAACAGCAATTCACGCACGGGAACCATCACGGTCGGCAACAAGAATTTCACGATCACACAGCAGGGAGAAGTCTTCGGGGCGTTTTTGCCCGGCAGCTACAATGGGCTGGTCATGGACACGAATACGCCGGCGCAGGCGAGCTCGGGGGTGATCAGTCTGTCGCTCGGCAAGACGGGATCGTTCTCGGCGAACCTGGTGGTGGGTGGCGTGAAGTCTTCGTTCAAGGGAGTGTTTGATAGTTCGGGCAACTCGACGAATACCGTGACGCGCAAGAATCTGAGTTCGTTGACAGTCATTCTCGCAGCGACGGCGGTGAGTAATGCGACGGATCAGGTTCTGGGTACGGTGTCCGACGGCACGTTTACGGCGGAGGCGGTGGCCGATCTGGCGGTATTCAGCTCGGTAAATCCGAGTCCGTGGGAGGGTCCATTCACGTTTGCGCTGGTGCCTGCCGACAACGCAGATGCGACTGTACCGCAAGGGTATGGGTATGGGACGTTGACCGTGACGAGTCTCGGCAGCGGGTCGCTGAAGGGCGTGCTGGGCGACGGGACGAAGATCAGCGGCACGTTCCCGGTATCGGGCTATGGAACATGGCCGTTGTACGACGCGCTCTATAAGAACGGTGGCGCGTGCATCGGCTGGGTGACGCTGAATGAGGACAATACGATGAGCGGGACGGTGAATTGGTTCAAGCAGGCGTCGAGCAGCGTGTTTTATCCGAACGGGTTCACCACGACGGTGTCGTTGATCGGCGATCAGTACACTTCGCCAAAGAACGGCGGGCCATCGGTCGAAGCGACAGGGAACCTGGCGTTGGGTGGGGGCAATCTGACCAGCAATGTCACGAATGGTGTGAGCATCGATGCGAAGGGAAACGGGACAGCGCTGTTTCCGTTGGCGATTGATGGATTGAAGTTAAAGGTAAACCCGACCACGGGACAGGTCAGCGGTAGTTTCGTTCATCCGATCATCGGCAAGTCGGTCAAGTTCACCGGGCTGCTCTTGCAGAACACCGGCGTGATCGATGGATACTTCCTCGGCACAAGCGAGAGCGGGTTTGTCACATTTGTGACGGAGGGGGAGTGAATGCTTTCAGCTCGACGAGGGCGATGGCGGCGCGGGGAGGATTGGTGAAAAGGATGCGGAGTTTTGGAGAGTTGACCGGGCGGAACGTAAGGGTGTTTTCGCCATTTGCCAAGGGTCTCCGTGGTGTCGCCCGGGCTTCAGAGACGTTGGACCATGTCTGACCCGTCCAGTATTGAACGACGCATTTGACCGGCGCTTTGAATTCTGTCTTATCGGCGTAGAAGTAGAGTTGGACCGAACCGAGCTGTTTCTCGGCGCCGAAATCCACGCTGAACCAGTCTGAGGCGGCGTCTGAACCCGTGTTCGACCAGTAGTTTCCGACGTTGGGATAAAAGTAGACGCGCCCATCCACGGCCTTGAACAGGTCGTTCGCGGAGTTGTTGATGGAGGCGGATGGTGCGGGAAAACCTTTCCGGGCATAGTTCACGGCCAGATCAATCGGCTGGAACGTTGCGCGGACAGTCGGCTCGGCGATGGCGATAAGCTTTCGTCCCAACGGCGCGGGCGCGAGGACCTGCCGTCCGTTCACGTAGACCGACAAGCCGGTGCCTCTGTGATAATGGCGGCCGTCGCGGTCATATAGAATCGTGACAGACTGTCCGTGGTATGGAACGCTCTCCAAACAGAAGTAATCGATGGAGTTTGTGGCGTGTGGGTCGGTCGGAATCAGAGGATTGATCTCGAGCGTGTTGTCGGCACGGGGGCGCAAGCCGACGAGGCCAGTGATGATCAAATCGTTGTAGGATGAATGGTTGTAATGATGGCTTCGAGGAAGGCCGACAATCACCCTGCCCGAATCAGGATTGTAGTCCTCCTGCAAATCGGGTTGGCCATTCAGGAAGTGCTGGCGCGTGTACTGTTTGAGCAAGCCGACATAATCCTCGGCGCGAACGACGTTCTGGGTGTAATCATTGAGGAGATTGGCCATGCCGGTGAGGACGAGGGTGGTATCGAACGGCCAGGTCGGACCATTCCATTGGCACTCAGGTGATTGGCTTCCGTTCACGTCGACGTAACGGTACTGCTTCATGTAATACTCGTAGCCGGGCTCGACCGTGCGTAATCCATACGGGCCCGCGAAGCCATCCGGGGACAACAGGTGCTTCCAGGACGCGTTGTACTTTGGATCATTGTCGGGAAGCTCAAAGGTCCACGGCACATAGCCGGCGAGTTCGCGGGCTCGAATAAGATCCCAGTAATGTACGAACTGGTTGTCGGCCTTGAAGCGGTCCGTGAAATGTTGCAAGTGATCATTCCACAGGTTCGTCTCGACGGCGCTACGGAGGGCGGCGGCGTTCGAGGCGAACGTGGCTTCCGCATTCGTGTCACCCGCCAGCGCTGCGAGTTTGCTGACGGCAACGGCATTGGCGAACATGAAACTGTTGATGGTCGGGCGAAACGCATCGCCATGGAGGAATCCGTTTGTGCCTCCGCTGGCATCGATGGAGGCCACGGAATACTCGGTCGCGTCGGCGATCGGCGCGATGAAATACAGGCCTTTGGCCGGGTCGTAACGATCGGTCCAAGCCCGAAAAATGCGCTTCATTGCATCGAGGTTTCTGATGGCGAATGCGCGGTCTCCATTTGCGAGGTAACGGCCGTACACGGCCGCAGCGATGGCCTCGCTGAAATGGCGGTCATTGCCGCCGTCGTACATGAAATTGATGTAATCATCTAGGTAACGGTTGTCGCGGAGCCAGCGGCCTTCGTTGATGTGGAACGCGGTGGCGTCATTGAGACTTTGGAAGGGCTTGAGCGCCCAGGGCACGTCATCAAGGAATTCAGTGATGATGTATCCCCGGTCGCCGAGATCTTTCAGGTGCGATTTGTAGAGCTGCCAGCGGTAGTAATAGATCCGTGCGATGTGCGGATCGGAGCAATCGAAAAAGGGGATTTTCTTTTCAAACCACGGCGCGTCATTGCCGTAGTAGCGGGTGGCCAGAGAATGTTGCGGGAGAATGCTCGTGGTGTTTGGAGCAGCGGCTGGATTGGCAGCGAAAGCGCCATGGAAGCACGCCGCGATGGCGAGGCATGACAGACAGGACCTGGCTCTCACGCAAATCATCTGACGGTAATTGTTGCTTAACCCAGTGGAATCACGGAACAAATACGACAAGATTCAATGAGAATGGAAGTGTAATATTCGGGCCGCTTCCTTCTTGGTAGAGATGGCTTGGCGAGATGGCGTATTGGCACCAGTGTGTGCGGATCGCGTCTCATATTGATCGTTGATCTGACAATGATCGGTCGTCTCTGCCGGGCTGGAGCAATGGCTGGCTGATGGAGAAGTGGTAACCGCCTCCATGCGCCGTTGGGACCATGGGACGGACGAGCGGCACAGAGGGCTTGACAGTGGAGTGAGTGGCTTGATATAAGTGTGAGCGTACGACGTTGAGACTGTGTCTTTTGTGTGCTGTTGTGACAGAATCTGGAGGAGAGCAGTCGGATGTGACCGTGCATGCCCGAGAAGGGTAGGCGCGGTCTTTTTATTTCTCCTGCCTAACATAGGTGTCTCTACCAAACTGATCGATCTCACTTTACAACACGACTGGAGGTGAAACCAACATGGCACGCGGAACAGTAAAATGGTTCAACGAGAAGAAGGGATTCGGCTTTATCCAACAGGAAGGAGGGCCGGACGTGTTCGTGCATTTCTCGGCAATCAAGGGCGATGGATTCAAGACGCTGGCAGAGGGACAAGAAGTGGAGTTCGAGATCATCCAGGACGCGAAGGGCGCAAAAGCCCAGAACGTGACCCGGGTGTAGGCGACCACAGGCGCACCGTGAGGGGTGCGTATCGGGAAGAGAGATAAACTCAGGAGCAGCCCAAGTTACGCGCGGCCGGGGTGTTTCTTTCCTGAGAATTGGGTATGCGGGGCGCTTATCGTCGCGCGCGCCGTTGTTGTCGTGACGTCGGCTGGAGCTTTACCAACAAGCGTAAGGCGACCATCTCGCGAGGGGGGGAAGTCCCTGCGTGGTTAGGGAGTGGCACGCGAGGAATTCTGAGGGGCATCGGTGGGCCAATGGGGCGAGTGGCGGCACGCCTCCATGATTATAATTATCACATCCAGTCGAAAAACCTTGCTTTTTAGGCGTAATATCTTCTAGTATATACCTAGTTTGTATTAGGACGATGGGAGAAGAAAGGCTTAAGAAGGAGAGGGACCATGGAAGCAACTGTCTTTTGGAGAAGTAGTAAGGTATGGAGCGTTTTGACGGCACTTTGCCTGGCGGTTTCAGCATCGGCGCAAACCAATTTCATTACCGATCCGAGTTTTGAACTTGGTACGTCGAAAGCCAACGGCGGGTGGACGGCCTACAATAATGCCGTTCTGAATTCGACGCCGCATCCCCGTACAGGGACAAAGTCTATAAGACTGCCGGCCGAAGGGACGATCAGCGCCGGCGCGTATGAAACCATTAGCAACGCAGATTTCACGGCCGGCGTGCAGTTTGATCTGACGGCGTGGGGTTTTCTCACGAACACCATGACCACCGGCTATGTCGGCATCGAGGCCACGTTCTACAATGTCACGGGTACAAGTACTCAGAACCTGGGCACTGTGGAATCAGGGCCTGGCAAAGATATCATCTCGAACCACATTGACTCGAACAGCGTGCTGAACACGTGGATTGCTCTGGATACGGGCGTGTTCACGGCGCCTTCGACAATGCCGATATCGTACATCCAGGTGTTTCCGTTCAACAACAATGCGGGCCCCATCGGTACCAGCGCCTGGATCGATGACTTTAGCCTGGTGATTGTTCCCGAGCCATCGACAATCGCGCTCGGATGCATGGGGCTGGCTGGTCTGGTCATGGGCGTTCGTCGCCGTCGGAAGGCTTGAGTGCTTCCAAGGTTGGGACGTAAGGCACGGCCCGCATCGCCGCGCGACCTGTATGAACAAGGGGAGAAAGACCGCGCCCATGTTGTGTCTTGCGAGACACCGGAACGATGCGCAATCGGCCCATCCTGAAAGGAATAGCCCAATGAAATCAACAACGCCTCGACGACTCGTTACCACTTGCTTGATCGCCCTGTCGTGGTGGCTTCTTGGCGAAAGGCAGATTGTAAATGCCCAGTACGTTCCTCCGCTGAACAACCGGAAAGACATCGCGCTGAACACCAATAATTGGAAGTTCATTCTGTCGGATGTGGAGGCGGCGACGAACGTCGTATTCGACGATTCCGCCTGGACATCCATCAGCATTCCGCACACGTGGAACAACCTTGATGGGCAGGATGGTGGGAATAACTATTACCGCGGCATCGGCTGGTACCGTGTCCATTGTACACCGGACGCGGCACTAACCAACCGCGAGATATTTCTGAAGTTCGATGGCGCCAACATCGTTGCGGATGTGTATGTGAACGGCAATTTCGTCGGAGAGCATCAAGGAGGGTTCTCCGCATTTGTCTACGATGTGACCCCGTACCTCAACGTCGGCGCGGACAATGTCATCGCCGTCAAGGTGAACAACGCCTTCAACGCCGATATCCCTCCGTTGGATGCCGACTTCACATTCTTTGGTGGCATTTATCGGACCGTACACTTGTTGGCGCTGGACAAGCTTCACGTCACGCCGTTGGACTACGGCTCGCCCGGCGTGTATCTGATGCAAACGGGCGTCAGCGCCACATCGGCCACGCTCCGGGTCACGGCGAAAGTGCGTAATGACACCGGAAGCGATTCGAACATCACCCTCAGCGCCGTGATCGTGGATGCCACGAATAGCATTGTCGCCACGCTTACGACCAATCAGACCCTGACCGCCGGCGGCGATATCGCCATCGCCCAAACGACCACCCTCGCCAATCCGCACCTGTGGAATGGCCGGGCCGACCCATACTTGTATCAGGTCTACGTGCAGGTCAGCGACGGAACGAGTACCAACGATCTTGTGCAGCAGCCGCTCGGCTTGCGCTATTTCAGTGTGGACATTAATAACGGCTTTTTCCTCAACGGCCAGTATCTGGATCTGCATGGAGTCGATTTTCATCAGGACCGGCTCAATGAAGGCTGGGCGATCAGCGAATCGGACATGACGCAGGACATCGGTTTCGTCGAGGAAATGGGTTGTACCGCTGTGCGGCTGAGCCATTACCAACATCCGCAGACCGAGTACAACCTGTTGGACCAGGACGGGATCGTCGCGTGGAGCGAAGTCCCGATGATCGATTACATCACGGCCGACGCGGTGTTTTCCAACAACGTGAGCCAGCAGCTCATCGAAACGATCCGCCAGAACTACAATCACCCGAGTGTATGCTTCTGGGGGGTGTACAATGAAATCCTGCTGGACAGTGGACCCGACCCGCGTCCGCTGGTGCAGGCGTTGAATCAACTCGCGCACACGGAAGACCCAACGCGGCTGACGACCGCGGCGTCCTGTTGCGCGGACAACTATGATCCGATCAACTTCTACACGGATGTCATCGGCTTCAATGAATACTACGGTTGGTACACCGGTGCGTACACCGACTTCGGCGGGGCCATGGACACAAAGGTCACCACCGTCTCGAAGCCGATGGGGATCAGCGAGTACGGCGCCGGCGGTAGCATTTACCAACATATGGAGAATCCACCAGAACCGGTCAATCCGAGCAGCCCCGGTGTGCCGCATTATGAGGAGTATGAGAACCTCCTGCACGAATCGACATGGCAACAGATGCAGGTCCGACCCTATCTCTGGCTCAAGTCGGTCTGGAATATGTTCGATTTCGCATCGGATGGGCGCAACGAAGGCGATACGCCGGGTCGCAATGACAAGGGACTGGTGACGTACGATCGGCAAATCCGCAAGGATGCGTTTTACTATTACAAGGCAAATTGGACCACCAATGGTTTTGTTTACATTAGCAGCCGGCGGTTCACGCCGCGTGTGACAACGACCGTGGAAGTCAAAGTCTACTCCAATTGTGACAACGTCCAACTGCTCATCAATGGGGACTCGCAGGGAGCGCTCACCAGCACCAATCACATCTACAAATGGACAGGCCAGACATTGGGTAGCGGCACCAACACGCTCGTTGCCATTGGCACACAAAGCAGCCAGACGTATACCGACACGGTCATCTGGGTCGTGGCCAACGCGATCAACTGCGGAGGCAATCCGGTGGGTGCATTCGCAGGCGATTCCTATTTCACGGGAGGCACCGTCTCATCGAGCACCACCAACTCGATCGACACCGGTTTTGTGACCGATCCGGCCCCGCAGACGGTCTATCAAACGTCGCGCTACGGCAATTTCTCGTACGTATTCCCCGGGCTGGTGCTGTCGTCGAACTACCTCGTGAGGCTGCATTTTGCGGAGTATTACTGGACCGCGCCCGGGCAGCGCACATTCAATGTGTCGATCAATGGTACGCAAGTGCTGTCGAACTTCGACATTCTGGCCACGGCAGGCGCGGCGAATCGAGCCAATATTCAGCAGTATTATGCCATCCCAGACAACAGCGGGCAGGTGACGGTCGCATTTTCGACTGTCATCAACAATTCGCAAGTGAACGGGATCGAGCTGATTCCCAATGGTGTTGTTTCCAACCGTCCTCCGAGCATTACGCTGAACACGCCTGTCGGCGGGTCGGCCACGCTGAACGACACAAATTCGGGGCTGGTACTCAATGCCACCGTGACGGACGTTGGATTTCCGGTGGCGCCGCCGGTAACGGTAGCGTGGACGGAGATCGGCGGTCCGTCGGGCGTAGTGTTCAGCTCGTCCAACGCGCCGGTGACGACAGCGAGTTTTCCACAAACGGGGGCCTACATTCTACAGCTTACCGCCACGGCCGGCTCGTTGCAGTCGGTCCAAAATGTGTATGTCACCGTCAATCCCGGCACCGTGTATGCGTCCGGGCTTATTGCGTATTGGAAACTCGATGAAACCAACGGGACCACGGCCTTCGATTCGTCCAGCAATGGTCTGAGCGCCACGGCATCCAGCGCGTCCTTGTGGGCGACCAACGGATACCTCAACGGGTGCGTCAACATCAATGGTAGTTCGGCGAATAATGTGAACGCCGGACATCCGCTGCAGATCAACACTCTCTTCAGCACCGGGGCCACCGTGTCCGCCTATATCAACACCAGCACCCTCGGCGGCGGCAGCCTCGGGCGAATCATGGACAAGAGCGGGACGGGCTGGATTTTCTACAACCAGAACTCGTTCATCAGCGGGCAGTTTCAGATTCAGTTCGAGCAGACGTTCAGCAACAACCGAACCAACAAATGGCAGACGGGGCACGTGATTACGACCAATACATGGACGCACGTGGCGGTGTCGTATAACAGCGGTTCGCAATCCAATGTACCGGGTATTTATGTTAATGGCGTTGCTCAAGCCATTACCGACGTGAGCACCGGACCCGGAGGCTTGAGCGAAACTCCCGCAAATGATTCGGCGCAGAACCTGTACATCGGCAACCGGGCGGATGCCGCGCGACCGTTCGGCGGTCGGATCGATGATGTGCGGATTTACAGCCGCGCGCTCAGCGCCGCCGAGGTTTTTGGTCTGGCAACGCTGCCGACAGGCGACCGCGCCCCGCAGGTCATCGCCGGCACCAATCAGACGACCATCGCGGGCGTGCCCGTTGCGTTGACCGGCACCGCGACCGACGACGGACTACCAAATCCGCCGGGGATGCTCACCGTTGGGTGGAGTGTGGTCAGTGGGCCGGGCAATGTCACTTTCGGCAACTCGAATTCGGTGACGACCACGGCGAGCTTTGACACGCCGGGGACGTACGTGCTCCAGTTGACCGCCAACGATGGCCAGGCGCAGACGGCGGGCAATGTCGTGATCACCGTTCTCGGCGGTTTCCAGGCATGGCAGTGGCAGTATTTCCAGTGCAGCGGCTGTCCATCGGCTGGGGCCAGCGCGGACCCGTACGGCAAGGGCATTAGTAATACCAACCAGTTTCTTCTGGGATTGAACCCGACAAACGCCGCATCAACGTTCCGCATAACCGGAATCAACCGGGCGGGCGGAACGAACACCGTGACGTGGAAGACATCCGGGGGCGATGCGAATGCCTCGTCGTTTGGGGGGCCGACCGTGATTACCAACATCGTTCAAGGCTCGGTGGGGACGGGGACGGGCGGCTACGGCACCAATTTCACTGACATTAGCGGTCCGTTGATCATTGTGCCTGAGGGCGACACTGTGACGAACTATACGGATACCAGCACAACGAATCAGTTCTACCGCATACGATCCGGGTCATAGTGGGCTCTCCGAACAGGCTTGGAAGCCATAATCTGGGACGGCTTTTGGGGTGGAACGGTGCGTTTTATGCTCTGATGAGGCCTTGGGTCGGGAGGGGTTTTTGGGTATCGGCGAGTTGTTCCTAGCTTTGCGCGGTTGCGCCGCCGGGCAGCGTTTCATGTAGGCGCGCAGGCTCGAGAACCAGCCAGACATCACAGATGACCCGAACGTTCCAACTCGGCTGCGGGAGATGTCTGTCTACGTTGGAAGAATCGACTGCCTTGACGTGGCCAGCGGTGCGACGAGCGGACGTGCGTCGCCCACGGGATCGAATGCTGGCCGGTCGCCAGGAGGGAGCAGACGACGAATTGCATCATGAATGAACATGTCCCCCTGAAACATTAGCGGATTTTGTATATCGTTGATGCAGAGGACCCGTCCAGAAAGCATGCATGAAGTTGCTTTGACCGGTCATCTCCCTCGTGACTGCGGTTTCAGTTCGGCAGGCATTTATGCGCAGGCAATAAGTGGTCCAAATCTTCACTCGGGATTCAAGCTTGCCTCGACGTCGCTCATTTAGACTTGAATTACTGCCCCCGCTGGCGCATCTTCTCGACTGAGAAGCAAGACTTGAGCGATTCAGCACCGGCGTTCCCACCCCGTTGCGCCAGTGTGGTCGCGGCTCGACTACGGTTCGGGTCGGAGAGGGTTGTCTAGGGGCTACAACGTTTGGCCCCTCTGTCTCTTTTCCCCCAGTCCGCGAGCCGGTGAGGACAGGGAACCCGCAATGAAGGCCGGAGCGGTAGAAAGAGTTTTATGAATCACCCCGCAAGCCAGAGGGCGGTCTGGCCTGATTACGCCAAGGGGCTGTGCATTATCCTAATCGTTGCGATTCATACCATTGACGGAGTTTTCAGGGCGGGAGTCGGCACGCCAACGCCGTTATGGAACATGATCCACGATCTCGGTTATGCATTCATGGTAAATGTTTTCTTCGTCCTCTCCGGCTATTTTGCGCAGCAGTCGATGACCAAATCTGGGTGGAGGCACGGCTTGCATTCTGTCACAACTGGCTTGCTTTACCCGTACCTTCTTTGGACGACCATTCAAACATCACTGGCGATCGTTTTTAAGGGCGGGAACAACGTTTTTGCGTGGAGTGATTTCCCCGGCTGCCTGCTTAACGGCTCCATGCAGTTTTGGTTTCTTCATGCGCTGATAATCATCTACATCATGGACATGGTGCTTCAAGCATGCCGCATATCTGCATTCATTCGCTTTATTTTAAGCTGTTGCGTCTTTCTGATAGGATGGTACACGGGGCCGTTGCGATACCGATGGTTGAACGAGTTCTCAGGGACCTACCTGTTTTTCACCATCGGCTGTATCGCCGGTCACCTTCGTTTGAGGAGACCCTCCGCACCTCAGCTAGTCGCGGGATGTATTGGGGGTTTTTCGGTTCTTTTCATTTGCTGCTCTTCCGGAGCCGGATTCAACACCCCGCTTCAATTGTGTTCTACGCTGGGGGGAATCACTGGGTGCCTCTCCCTATGCGCGATGCTTCCGGTAAGCAGCTCGATGAATTGGCTGGCGATAGTGGGCTTCAACTCACTGCAACTCTATTGCGCGCATGTCATTTTCGCGTCTACGGCAAGAGCAGCGTTGCTCCATTTTGGGTGCCGCAATTTCCTTTGGCACTGTGGTGTCGGGCTGACCGCGGCGATGGGTCTATCTCTAGTCGCCGCCGCAGTTGATCGAAAGCACCTTGGTTTTCTATTTCGCCTACCAAAGCCGGGGCTGGCCCGGCCGAAGACTCAATCGATCTGCTCCGCCGAACCTTCCCACATTGGCTAGTCACACTCTCTGGGGCATTGTTGACGACGGGCGATGGAGCCGCCTTCTATGAGCGTGGGCCGTCAGATACAACGGCGAATAGCAGCGGCAGCACCAATTTCACTGACATTAGCGGTCCGTTGATCATTGTGCCTGAGGGCGACACTGTGACGAACTATACGGATACCAGCACAACGAATCAGTTCTACTGCATACGATCCGGGTCATAGTGGGCTCTCCGAACAGGCTTGGAAGCCATAATCTGGGACGGCTTTTGGGGTGGAACGGTGCGTTTTATGCTCTGATGAGGCCTTGGGCCGGGAAGGGTTTTGGCTGTCCGTGGGCAGTTGGTGGCTCAGAAATGTTCGATCGTCGGTGTTTCTGGGTGGGTGGATTGGCCTGAGAGGCAATGATTTGCTTTCATTGGCGGCTACGGAACTTTATTGTAGGAATTTGTAAGAAAGTTCTTGCATGATGCTGGGCGACTCGGTAAGTTGGCCGCCCTTTCGCAGAAGACCGATTGGAGTACGTTGTGCGGTTTTTTAGGCGAGGGGCTTGACAGACGTAGCCGAAGCGGTTACATATGGACGCTTGCGAGGGATGGAAGGGAAGCTCTTTAGGAGTTTGAAAAATTGGGTTTCTGGCGACGGGTTTTCTGTCGTCTGAACATGGCGATCAGCGGTTAGACATCAGTCTTCAGCCCGACGGCTGAGGATTGATAATCTGAAAGCAGATTTGCCCGTCCCGAGAATGATTGGGGCGGCGCGTTCTTTGAAAATTGAAATGTGCGATACGTGAGAGCCCACGTTTATCCTGATACCCATCGGGATGAACTTTGAGTGAAGTAACAAAACATCTGTCGGGGAGCCCTGACGATGTACTCAACGTGGAATCGGTTGGATCAGTCATGGCCCTCGAAAGGGGCTGTGGCGCGTCTCGGAGTAATCCGGGGCAGGTCTGGTTGATTTTTTTACGGAGAGTTTGATTCTGGCTCAGAACGAACGCTGGCGGCGTGGATAAGACATGCAAGTCGGACGGGAGTTCATTTATAGCAATATGAGTGAACTTCAGTGGCGAAAGGGTGCGTAACACGTAGCTTACCTACCTCGATGTGGGGGATAGCCCGGCGAAAGCCGGATTAATACCGCATGTGACTGTAAGGTCAAAGCTGGGGATCGTAAGACCTGGCGCATCGAGATGGGGCTGCGGCCTATCAGCTAGTTGGCGGGGTAACGGCCCACCAAGGCTTGGACGGGTAGCTGGTCTGAGAGGACGACCAGCCACACTGGAACTGAGACACGGTCCAGACACCTACGGGTGGCAGCAGTCGAGGATTTTTCTCAATGGGGGAAACCCTGAAGGAGCGACGCCGCGTGGGGGATGAAGGTCTTCGGATTGTAAACCCCTGTCATCTGGGAACAATGTGATCTACCCAACACGTGGATTATTGATAGTACCGGAAGAGGAAGCCGTGGCTAACTCTGTGCCAGCAGCCGCGGTAATACAGAGACGGCAAGCGTTGTTCGGATTCATTGGGCGTAAAGGGTGCGCAGGCGGTCTGTTAAGTCGGATGTGAAATCTCACAGCCTAACTGTGATAGGTCATTCGAAACTGGCGGGCTTGAGGACTGGAGAGGAGACTGGAATGGTCGGTGTAGCGGTGAAATGCGTAGAGATCGACCAGAACACCGGTGGCGAAGGCGGGTCTCTGGACAGTTCCTGACGCTCAGGCACGAAAGCCAGGGGAGCAAACGGGATTAGATACCCCGGTAGTCCTGGCCCTAAACGGTGTTCACTTGGTGTGCGGGGAGTCGACCCCCTGCGTGCCG
>DATJWQ010000015.1:0-3623 GCA_035501175.1 Verrucomicrobiia bacterium
GACGTCGGAACCTACAGCTACACGGCCGGGACACATCAACTGGCCTCGGTGGCGACGTGTTCCGGCTGCACCGTCAACGGCGTGGCGAACCCCACATACGCCTACGACGCCGACGGCAACCTCCTGTCGGGCGCAGGCCGCACGGTCACCTACACCGCCTTCAACATGACGGCCTCGGTCAACGCCGGCCAGTCCAATGCGGTGATGCTGGCCTACGGCATGGACCATGACCGGGTCGCGCAGACCACCTCCGCCGGCTCGACCTTCTACCTCAACGCCGGTTTCGGGGTGGCGAACGAGCGCTTCGTGCCGCCCACCGGCACGCCCACCTGGAAGAACTACATCCTGGCCGACGGCAGGATCGTGGCCCAGCGGGTGACGCGCGGCTCAAGCGTCACGCTCAACTACTTCGTGCTCGATCATCTGGGCTCGGTCGTCGCCGTCACCGACAGCCAGACGGACACCGTCGTGCGCCAGAGCTACGATGCCTGGGGCCGCATGCGCAATTACAGCGACGGCACCCCTGACACGTCCTGCTCTCTGCCCGCCGCCTCGCCCAGCACAAGGGGCTACACCAACCAGGAGCAGATCCCCGCCGTCTGCCTCGACAACTACAACGCCCGCCTCTACGACCCCCAACTCGGCCGCTTCCTCGCCGCCGATCCAAGCGACGGCTCCGGCCTCAACAGATACTGGTACGTCGGCGACAACCCGCTCTCCCTCAACGATCCCACCGGCCTCTGCTTCCTCGGCTGCTTCTGGAAGAGCCCGACGGGCAAATCCGTCATCGGCATCGCCATCGCCGCCTTCCTCAGCCTCGTGGCACTGCCGGAGCTCGAAGCGGGGGTGACGATATTCTCCGAGAACGGCCTGTCCGCGCTCAGCGCCAGCCAGCTGGCCATGAACGCCGGCATCTCGGGCGGCGTCTCGGGCGGCGTGACAAGCGGCAGTTTGCAAGGCGCCGCGATGGGCGCGGCGGAGGCGCTCGCCTTCAACATGGTCGGCACGGCCATCGGGGACGATCCGGGAGCGCCGTTCTACAGCATGCACACCGTCGCGGAGATCCTCGGCCATGGCATCGTGGGCGGGCTGTTCAGCGCCGGTCAGCGCGGCGGCTTCGTCTCGGGCTTCCTCGCCGCCGGCTTCAGCGCCGCCGCCGACAGCGCCGAGATGCCCGGCGACGATCCGCAAGCCATCGCCGTCAACACCGTCGAGCACGCCCTCGCCGGCGGAGTTGGCGCGATGCTCGGTGGAGGCAAGTTCGCAAATGGGGCGGTGACAGGGGCGTTCGGGTATTTGTTTAACTCGATGGGCCACATCGCTAGCAGCTATCGTGCGTTCTTCGACGATGACCCCAATTTGAAATTTATTAATGACGTATCCCTGCTTGCCCGCGTGGTCTTCGGCGAGGGTGCGGGCGAGTCGGATGCCATGTCGGCCATCGCGCACAGCATCCTCAATCGAATTGGCGCTCGCGGCTTTCCAGATTCTCTCGAAGGTGTAGTATACATGCGTGACGGAAACGGACGGTATGAATACAACAGTGTCGGCGGGAAGCTTTGGAATTTGGCTGCAGACCCGTCAGCATTGAGCGGTCCAAACGCAGTTGCATATGGCAAAGCGTGGACTGCATCCTATTACGCGATGATAGGAGCAAGCCACGATCCAACGGCCGGTGCCCAGTACTTCTATAATGGTCCGAGACCGAGTGGATTTTATGCTCGTGCCGAAAGTTCAGGCCGATTGGCAACGACACTTACCGTCGGGGCATTCACGTTCGACAAGGACACAAAATACAAATGACATTCAAGACCGGAATTAGCGGCCGGATAATGGCGCTCACCTTCGTGGCCACCATAGCTTCCCAGGCGGCAATGAGCGGCGAGACAACAACAGGCGCAATCTCTGATGCGCTGGCACGACGAGTTTGTTTCGACGTCTATTGGGAAGACAGAACAAGCGTCAGGCTCGGCGCGACAATCCCTCTCGAAATTCGCATCGGAAGTGATTTTTCATACGGTTGGACAACGAGTTTGGAAAGAAGGCCGCACATTTCAAAATGGGCGAATTATTTCGCACTGAAGCCATTTTCGGGCCGCGAGATTGTTGTGTCTGAAGAAGGCTTTGATGTTGACGCGGTCGGAAAGACCGCCAACTACCTCGAAAAGAGAGCAAAAGTATTCAATGATAAGGCCCGCTCTATACCATTTAAGATCCCATCAAATTGCGAACCAATGTTTGATCCAAAAACTAATGCCAAGTCACAGATGATGAGTGCGGTCGTTAGTTCTATTCGACATCAATTCGGCGACTTTAACGAGAACTCCGGCACACATTACCCGCGCCAACTAAAAGTCATCATTGGGAACTTTAATATCGATTATCCTGCGACGTGGATTTATATCGATGCAACACGCGAGGTATTCATGGTGAATTTCAGCAGTGAAGAAAGTTCGGTTGCGCCAAATAATTACCGAAATTGGGAATACGTATTACAGCAGGTTGACAATCCCGATTCGGTCTTCGAACTCTCAAAAAAGATTCGAAGAGAGGGTATATCACTTGTCGTTACGCTCGAGTCCCCACGCTGAGCTTGATACCGCGCATTGGCTGCCGAACGTGAACAGCACGATAAAAGCACTAGCAGGCACCACGAATGATGTTCGCTATTGGGCACGGCAAAATGCGGCGGGCGTTGGACGTCAGCTTATCTATTTTGTTTTGCGGAATCGTTCCGGCTGATGGCCAAGCGGTCGCCGCATCATGGCGCGAGTTTGTGAGTTCGTCAGGGTTCCAGGTTTCTTATCCGGCAAGCTGGTTCAGGATTAACGACTCATCGAAAGTCTTGGATATCACGAGCTCATCACATAGGCTTGAAGGAGTTGTCATCTCAACTGGCGCTCAGATGATTACTGTCTACGAAACGACACCTATCTCCGATGACGATTATTCGCAGGAGCTCCAATCTACGGATCCTGCGGAGCAGGTTCTGGGCTCCTCTGTACGCCATATGGGCACCTCCCTCAACGGCTGCTCTGACGTTCATATTGTCGAGTCGGAAGATGAGATAGGTCCGCATACTTATTATCTTGAGCATCATATGTACTGCAAAATCAGGGATCGTCTGTTCGTACTTTCGCTGACTGGAAAGATGATCCTCCGAGTAAAGCCGCTTATGAGATTGCTCTGCGTATGCTGAAAACACTGCGGCTTCGTCAGTAGTTCGCAGCAGCAGTCTCAACCGCGACCAGAACACAATCATGCGTCGCATCTCTCGCCGCATCGCTCTCCGCGTCTTCACGTGAATCTTCCGCCACGCCGGGCAAGCCAGCGCCGTGATGCTCGCCTATGGCCCGGACCATGCCCGGGTCGCGCAGACCACCTCCGCCGGCTCGACCTTCTACCTCAACGCCGGCAACGGGGTGGCGAACGAGCGCTTCGTGCCCACCACCGGCACCCCCACCTGGAAGAACTACATCGTCGCCGACGGGCGCATCGTCGCCCAGCGGGTCACGCGGGGAAGCACTGTCACGCTCAACTACTTCGTGCTCGATCATCTGGGCTCGGTCGTCGCCATCACCGACAGCCAGACGAACACCGTCGTGCGCCAGAGCTACGATGCC